>JBEKXD010000051.1:0-40517 GCA_049512415.1 Polyangiaceae bacterium | reverse complement strand
CTTTGCGCGTGCATCGCACACGTCCGCCAGCCGACCGGGGCTCGACGCGCGGCTCTCTACATCGGTTTCTTTGGCATCGTTACGGTGGGCGGCCTTCTGAACATGTGGTGGTCGTACGGAGGCGTCGTCGACCGCCAGGGGTTGCTCGGAGACGTCATTCCCTGGTCCGATGCCGGAGGATTCCTGTCAGACGCCACGCGGCGTAACTACGGCCTGCTGCTCAGTCAAGGCGCGCGCAGACCCATCTATCTCGTCGTCCTGTCGGCGCTCCTTCGCGTGAGCGGCAATCACGTGCGAGCGGTGGTGGCTCTGATGGCTCTCGCCGGCTCCGTCATGGGAGGCCTGGTAGCGGCTCGAATCGCGGAGAGGGCCTGCCCGTGGGGTGTGGCGCTTGCGCTAGCCATCATCTACTCGTTCGTCCGGCGCCACGCCTTCGCCCTGTCCACCGAATCGCTCGGGTTCATTTTCGGCTCGGCCGCGTTCCTGGTGATGTTCCGGTCGGGACCGTCGGCTCTGGATCTCTTCGCCGGTACGATCCTCTTCGCGCTCGGCCTCGCTACGCGAATGGGACCGCTATTTGTCGTCGGGACGACCGTGGTTTGCTTTGCGATTCGTCGCCAATACGCGCGAGCCGCGATGGTCGCGTGCGCGTGGGCTCTCGTGCTTGGCGCGGACGCTTGGCTGATCGCGACGATCCGGGAGCCCGGGGTCGCGATGGGCGACTACGGGCCAATCCTCTACGGAATGCTTCATGGAGAAGACTTTACGTTCATCACGACCGCGCATCCGGAGGTGTCAGCGCTCCCGATGGCAGAGCGAGGGTCAGCCATCCTTCGTATCGTCTTGTCGGAGCTAGGACAGCGCCCGATGCTCGCGATCGTGGGTCCAGTTCGCTCTCTGGCGAGCTTTCTGTTCCTGCCGCACGGATTGCTCTCGCTCGTGCTCTACGACCCAGACGACATCCACCTCGAGTCGCCGCTTCCCGCAGGACGGATGGTCTTCGGGCTGGTCGGCAGCATTGGGGCGTACCGTGTGATCAGCTATGTGACGATGCTCCTCGCGGCGTGCGCCTGTACCCTGGCGTTTGTCTACGCTCTCGGCCTCGCAGTCGTGCGTCGACCTTCCGAGTCAGCGGAGCGGCTCTGCCGATACGTGTTTCTCGGGGTGGTCCTGTCATCGGCATTCACGCCTCCGTGGATCACCGAAGGCGAACAGCTCCAGAGCTCGACCCTACCTTTCGTCGTGGCCTTCGCGGCTTGTTCGATAGGCAATCTCGGCGCGCAAGCCCGCAGGCCGGCGCCCCGGCGAGCCGGGTTCGCTCCGCCGGTCTGGGCCTTCGGGGCGCTGGTCGCGGTGGCTGGGAGCGCGTTTTTTCCAGCCCGATGGGCTCAATCCTCGCCCCCCTGTCCAGGCAATGCGACCCCTTCGGCTCTCTTCGCGCAAGCCATGTCAGGCACCCGGGTCGAAGTGTCAAGATCCAACTCCGGATATTCGATGGAGCGCGTCCGAACGAACGCAATGTACCTGTCACGCCATTACGCGGACCTCGGCGCACCTCTCCTCGAGCTCGCTGCGCCTGGCATGGCCTTCGAGGTGGTCTACGATCGATGCGAGGAGCGGACGCAAGTCGTAGCGGCAAGCGCGGAATTGCTGACGCGCTGGCGAGACCGGTGGGCCACGGCGGACGTGGAACGCCATCAGGGCATCCTGCGCGTGATCCGCATTCGCGAATTCGAGTGAGCGCGGCATCTCGGCCATGCCGCGAGCGCGATGCTGGGGAGAACCGATGGCGGCTCCGACGAGCTACCAGGGGCATGTCGCGAGCGCCAATACAGCCAAGATGCGAGCTTTTACGACGTTGAAGTCCTGGAGCGCGAGGTTTATCTCTGCCTGGCGGTGGGCTTCGGACGCCGTGACGAGCTCGAGGCTCGTCCCCTGGCCCGCCATGTAGGCCGTCTGTGTCATCGTGTCATTCTGCGCGGCGAGGTCTCGCTGTTCGGTCGCCACCTTGTCGGACTGTTGCGCGACCTCGAGGCCCCGCTGCGCCTGCTGGACCTGAATGATCGCCTGACGCCGCAGCGCTTCGAGCTGCTGGGCTGCGATGTCCTCGGCGGCGCGAGCATTGCGGAGGTTTCCGTAACGGGTACCGCCGTCCCAGATCGGCACCTCGAGGTTGAGCGTTACGGTCCAGAGCGGATTCGGGAATCCGGAAGACGCAGGAGAGGATGCGAGCAGGGCGCTCCCGAGGCCGAGCGTTGGCAAGAATGTGTACCAAACGTTTTGCAGGTTTCGCTTGGCCACGTCGAGCTGCATCTGGGCCGCGGCGATGTCGGATCTCTGGTCCAGACGCGCGACGGGGTGACAGGACTCCAGGGCGCTCTGCGCAATGCCGTTGATGTTGACGTTGGGGGCGACGCCGGTCTCCTCGGGAATCCCAATAGCCAAACCGAGCGCCTCGCGGGCTTCTCGCAGAGACTCGTCCCCGGTCACGAGCGAGGCCCGTGCATTTGCGGCGTTCTGCTGGGCACGAACGACGTCGAGACCCGTAGCGGCGCCCAGAGCTCGTTTTCGGACCGTGATGTCTAGCTGCTCCAGGGCGACCCGGAGCCCTACGCGATTGATCTCGGCGGCTCTCTCGGCCGTGACGACCGCGACGATCTGATTGGCGAGGCTCAAGGCCAGCGTTCTCTTCTCGGCCGCGACCGATAGGCGAGAAGCGTCTTCCCCGAGTTCGTTGATGCTGATCTGATCGAATGCCGGAACGTTGATGAGCGCTTGCTGGAGCTGCAGGCTTCCACTCAGTGTGTCGGGTACGGGAACCTGGGTCGTCGAGACGACACCATAGGCACTGAGCGAGGTTCCGTTCGCGAGAGCGCGCGTGAGAAGCTGGTGGACATAGGTGGCCCCGCCCGCGTTGTTCGCATTGATCCATGGCAGATACTGCGCCAGTGCAATTCTGGTCTGTGCTTCAGCCTGAAGGACTTGGTCGAGCGCCATCTTCAGGTCGGTCGAACGCGTGCGCAGAAAAGCGAGTCCTTCCTCCCAAGAGGAGAGCCATCGCTTCGGTGGGGGTGGGGGAGCAAGCAACGGATCGTCGACGACTGGAGCCGACGGCAAAGGCCCGGTCGTGGCAGGCGACGAGGCAGATTGCGCGAGTGCCATCTGGGGCACCACGAGCAAGAGTACGGAGAACCAACCAAAGGGGCGCATGCCCCTGTCGGTAGCCCAATTGGTGGCTCGCACGAAGGCGCGCGTGCAGGGCGATCCCTTCTAGCTGGCAAAGCGTTGACTAATGTCGGCGAACCGTTCGATACCGTGCATCGCCAGGCAGGAGATCGAGGTGCGACCGCAGCTCCACGAAGCGCGCACGAACGCTCGCGACGCCGACGCGGAAACACGCCGCGACTTCGGACTGACTGAGCGGAACGCGATCGACGAATACGATCGCATAGGCGACAGCCGCTGCCAGCGCGGAAATTCCGGAGCGACTCGACCTGCGACCGTAGCAGGCAGTCCCCAATCCCGAGGGGCGCGCCCACTGCCCCGAGGTGTCCCGGGCGAGCGATCGCGCCCTCTCTCGCTGGTTCGCGTCGAGCGGGAGTCTCTCGAGGCCTCGCGAGAGAATGTCTTGCAATCTCGGGTCGACGCCGGGCGACGTCCCTCTATCCGGCGGAGAGCACTGCACTCTCGGATATCGTACGACCACTCTAGCAAGGCTGTATTTTGCGTACGGCGCGTGCATGGCTGCGACCCCCGAAACCGTTTGGTCGCCATCCAACGGTGCACCGGCGTCCAACCACTCGAGCAGCGCGGCGTGTTCGTGAGACGGACTGCGTCTGAGAGCTCGGTGCACAACCTTCCGGGCTTCCGCGAGCTTGCCGGTCCGCGCGAGAGCGTGCGCATAGCTCGCCGCTACGTCACCGCAATGGGGCGCGCGGCGGTACGCCCGGCTGAGGATGGCCGCGGCCTCATCCCCCCGATGGAGCGCTACATCGAGCAGATGTCCGAGATTGTGGGCATACCACGGATTGTTCGGGGCGCGGTCGAGCGCGCGCCGGTAGGCCGCCACGGCCGACCGGTAGTTGCCGAGGAGGGCATGGCAGAGCGCGACAGTCGCCCAACCGCGATCGTCGGCGGGTCGGCGGGCGACGACACGCCGAGCGTGAAGGGCGGCCCGCCATGGATGCCGCTCTACCAGAAGTTCCGCGAGCAGGAGCTGAGCGAAAAACGCGTCGTCGGACTCCTCGTCGGCCAATCGCGCCAGCCGATGGAGCAGGGGAAGCACGCTCCTGGGATCGACCGCACGCGCGAGCTTTCGCTCGATGTGTTGGCGCAGCTCGCTCGGGTGCTCCGGTTTCGCATCCATCACTCAGATATCGGTGTAGCTTCCGGAATTCGTACGCGCAATGCGTCTGCGGCCGAGGGTCCTGGAGAATCTCCCCCGCCCGCGCGAAACATTCACTTGACGTTCACCACCTTCTGCTCGACGAGGTCATGCAAAATGTGGAGTGCGTCCAGGCGAGGCATTCCGCACAGATCGAGTATTGTGTCAAGCGTCGATTTGCCATCGATCAACGACAGGACAAATCCCGCTCGGTGGTCCATGGATAGCCATCGCATGTGAGCGTTGGGCACGACCACGAAGGGCACGCTGCCGGGGGGCCCCAGGCGTGCGGAGTACATGTTCTCGAGCACTGTGCGGCAGTTTTCGCAACACTCGGCGGCATCCAGGTTCGTGGAGTCGTCTGCCAAGATCAGCTCCGCGAGTTCGAGCGCTCCCGTGTAGTCGCCGAGCGAGAATCGTTCGTGCATCTCGGCTGCCGGGTCGTCGATAATGCGCTGAGTGATCTCGGGGCTTGCTCCGGCATGCACCGTGCTGCAGACGGTCGCTCGCGCGCCGGTCGCAGCCGACGGGCGATCGGACGGATTCGAAGCCGGACCTGCTGGCGCGCTCCGAGCCGCCGCGTTGGCCATCGAGAGTACGCTCGTGGTGGCTGGGGCACGGAACCCCTCGCGCCCCGCCGCGGACGCAATCCTGGCGCGTTCGAGCTCCACTTCATCGGTGAGCGTGATCTCCTCGCCCCGGACGGCTGGGTTCGTGTTTGCGGGCGCGCCTGACGTGCAAGAGGCTCCCGTTCGTAGCGGCTCGTCCTTCGGCGGTCGGGAGAACGCGGTCGCTCGCGCCAGGGCCTGGAGATCGAACGGTGGACTCTCGGTCGGACGGTCGTTCTTGCTGACGCCTTGCAGTTCGCGGAGGGTTGCTCGAGTCTTCTGGCGTTCGTCGGTCACGGCGCTTGCCTAGTGGGTCTTGGCCACCACCCCTTTGAACATGCGGTGAGTTCGAGCCAAACCGTCGAGCTCAGCCTTTACGGCGGCCGCATCGCGCTTGGCGATGGCGGCGCGCGTCTTGGCGACGATTCCACGAGCTTTTTCGATGGCGTCGCGACCGAAGTCGCTCGACGCCACGATCTGCTCCACCTGGGGAAACAATCGCTCTATTTCAGCCGCCACCCGCTCGGCATCCTGGCGCGCCGCTTCGAACTCCTCGGTGGAGCGGCGTTCCACCATGTAGTCCCGAGCGCCTTCCATCATGTTCGTGATTTCCTCGCGCGTCAGTCCGCTCGATGCAGTGACCTCGATGGACTGCTCTTTCCCGGTCTCCAGGTCCTTGGCGTGAACGCTGACGATTCCGTCGGCGTTAATTTCGAAGGTCACCTCGATCTCGACGCTCCCTTTCGCTGCTCGCTTTAGCCCTGTGAGGATAAATTCGCCCAAGAGCTCATTGTCTTGGGCCCGTTCGCTCTCGCCCTGCATGACCACGATTTTGACAGCGGTCTGATTGTCGCGGCTTGTCGTGAAGATCTTCGCGCGCTGTGTCGGCACTGTCGTATTTTGTGGGATAAGCTCCTCGAAGTTCCCCCCTTGCGTCATGATTCCGAGCGCGTGCGGAGTGACGTCGAGAAGGACCATCTCCTGCTTGTCGTCCACCAAGGCCGAACCTTGGATGGCAGCCCCCAGTGCGACGCTCTCGTCGGGGTGCACGCCTTTGCAGGGCTCGCGCTCGAAGAACTCCGCAACCGTCAGTTGGATTTTCGGCATGCGGGTCATGCCGCCCACGAGGAGCACTTCGGCGATGTCCTCCTTCCGGAGCCTGGCGTCCGACAGAGTCTGTCGGCAGATGTCGATCGTGCGCTCGACGAGATCCGACGATAGATCGTCGAGGGTTTCGCGGTCGATCGATCGCTGCAAGTGCAGCGCCTCGTTGCGCCCGCTCGAGATGATAAAGGGAAGGTTGACCTCCGTCTCTCGCACACTCGATAGTTCACACTTCGCTTTCTCGGCGGCGTCCTTCAGGCGCTGGAGGGCCATGCGATCCTGCCGCAGATCGATCCCGTGTTCGTCCTTGAACCCTTGTACGAGCCAGTCGATGATCCGTGCGTCGACGTCCTCGCCCCCGAGGAACGTGTCGCCTGCCGTGGCGATGACTTTGAAAACGCCGCTCGAACCGATCTCGAGTATGGATATGTCGAACGTGCCCCCTCCGAAGTCGTACACCGCGATCGTGCGCTCGACGTTCTTGCCGAACCCATACGATAGGGCCGCCGCGGTGGGCTCGTTGATGATTCGGATGACGTCGAGTCCGGCGATTTCGCCCGCGTCCTTGGTCGCTTGTCGCTGGTTGTCATTGAAGTACGCGGGCACCGTGATAACCGCCTTGCCGACGGTCTTGCCCAGGTAGTCTTCCGCGATGAGCTTCATCTCCTGGAGCACCATTGCGCTCACTTCGGGGACGCTGTACTCCTTGTCTCGTAGCACGATGCGCACGTCGGCATGAGGACCGCGAACGATGCGGTAGCTCGATGTGGCGATCGCGTTTTTTACTTGGGGAGAATCCCACTTTCGACCGATAAGTCGTTTGGCCGCGTACACCGTATTCTCGGCATTCGTGATGGCCTGGCGCTTCGCGATGTGACCCACGAGGCGCTTTCCTGCCTCGGTCACAGCGACCATCGAAGGCGTTGTCTTGTATCCACCGCGGTTGGGAATCACCGTGGGGACCCCATTTTCGACGATGGCAACGCACGAGTTGGTCGTGCCCAGATCGATGCCGATCACTTTCTCCATCCGCCCGCGTCTCCTAAGTAGGTAGGTTCCCCCTCCACCGTGATCACGCCGGGCTGGTCGGCACCCGGCGGCCCGACGTCGTCACCCGGACACTCCAATCCTCTTCATCATGGCGAGTATCGTACCATCCGAGGGAAAAAGCTGCAGCGCCGTCTCGATCTCCTGCCTGGCCTTCCCGGTGAGACCTGCGGCAATGTAGACGTCGGCGAGCGTGACGCGACGATGAGCGACGTTCGGGTCGATTGCGCAAGCGCGGCGAGCGAGGTTGCCCGCGACGTCCAGATCGCCCCCAGCCTGGAGAAGCGCGGCCGCAGCGCGCTCGTGCGCGTCGGCATCGTCGCTCGCGATCTCGCAGACGCGCATCCACGAACGCGCTGCCTCGGCATACTGTCCAGTCTTCTCTTCGTATCCAGCCTGCCTCGCGTAGGCTTCACGTAGTAGGGCCTCGGCGCCGTCCTGTGCATCGCGCGCCTTGCGCTCGAGCTCTGGGTCTCCGGGGCTCAGACCCACCGCGACCCGCAGGGCATTGGCGGCAGAAACTGCGTCTCCGGAGGCGAGCGATGCTTCGCCTCGTGCCACGTAGTGGCGGGCGTGCTTGAGCCGGGCATTGGCGACCGTCTGCTCGTAGCGCTGCTTGATGACGGCCATCGCATCGGCGGTCGAGAGAGACCCCGAGGGCGAATGCGATTCGCGAGCGGGTGATGGAGGTTGACTCGACGAACGACGGCGCCCCCCGAGAAGTCTGCGGGCGAACGCATCGCGCCGAGCGGCGGCGGCGACGGTCGGTGGCGCAGGGCCAGCCGCAGAAAGCGCGGAGCCCAGGGGGGCCGGCTCCGACGTGATCTGCTCCTGCTCCACTTCGACGGCCGCTTCGCGTTCGGCGATCGCCCGGGCCCGTTCGGCTTCTACGGCCGCGTCTGAGAGAGCGCTCTCAATGCTTCGCGTCCGCTCGCGGGCGCGGAGGTAGATGTCATACTCGCTGCGCTTGTCCGCGTCGGCGAGTGTGTCGTGGGCGAGGGTGATGCGCGAGAAGATGGCCTCTAGGCGTCCCTTGAAAGACCCCAGGCGCTTGCGAAAGTACCGGTCCGGATGATAGAGCGCGGCCGCATCGAAGTACGCTCGCTTGATCGCCTTGCGGTCCGCCGTGCGGTCCACGGCCAACAAGGCGTAGTGGTCGAGCTGCGACAAGTCGCGGTGCGTGGCTAGGATCCGACGCCGTGAATTCGCGTCGAGGTCCACATCCTCGGCGAGCGCCGCTGCATCGGCGTCGTCGGACGAGCCTTCGGAGCGAACAGAAGATGTCTGGGCCCCGTCACTCACGACGCGCCGTCCATGTGGGTACCATCATATACGGTTTTCATTTGGCCAGCGCTCGTGCATCCACACCCAGGCATGGGGCATCGCGAGGATCCGGCGCGATAGCTCCGCGTTGATGCGGCCGGTGAGCACGTGTGCGCCATCGTCATCCGTTTGAAGATCAGCGGTTTCGATGGATGTCGCCGTTACTTCGACACCGCCGTCGTCCGCAGGAGCGATGGTCCCGACGAGCACACACGCGCGCGCACGCAGCGCCAGACGCGCCGGACCCACCGCCGTCGGGGCCGCCGATCCCAAGAACACCGCGTCGCAGGACGGCACGCGAGCCTTGAGGTCCATGGGCACGCCTAGGACGCCTCCCGTGCGAAGGGTTCGGACGATCCGCGCCACCGATCCCGGTCGGTCGCGCCAAATGACGCGGACACCGTGCCGTGCGCGAAGGCGCTCGTAGAGCCGCGTCAGTCTAGGATCGTAACTCTCCCGCGCTAGGGTCACGAGCGGAATTCGGGCTGCAACGAGCGAAGCCGCGACGAGCTCCCACGGACCCAGGTGGCCAGAGGCGAAGATCACGGCTTGTTTCGCCGCGTGGGCTTCCGCGAACAGACTGCGCGCGTGCGCGGAGATACGCAACGCAGGCAACCCCACGCCAGGCCGCAGGAGCGCAACGGCTTCGCCGAGCCATGCGCCGTGCGTGTCGAAGCACCGACGGACGAAATTCGTGCGCTCCTCGGCGGTCATGCGAGGGTAGACCCGCGCGACATTGGCAAGCGCGATTCTCCGAGCACGGCCAAGGAGCACGTAGGCGATTCGGCCAACGACGACACCCGCCGCGCGAAGCGCACGAAGGGGAAGCAGGCGGGCCAGGAGGAGGGCCACCGATATCAGCCAATAGAGCAGATCGTTTTTCACGCGCTGTCGGGCGCGCCACGGCTGGCCCAAGCGCACGTCCGCGGAGCCTTGCGATCTCGACGCGTCCGGAACGGCCAGCCATGAAGGGTGTGGTCGAATCATCGGGGCCCCGCCGAGGGTACACTCATCGCTTGGCGTTTGGCTGCGGGGTCACTACCTTCGCCGCATGCGCTGCTCCGTGTTTGCCGTCTGCGCGGGGGTCGCGATCGCTCCTTCCTCCTCGTTCGCGGCGGATTCCGTGAACTCGCGAGGGACGCCTCCAGCGACGTCTGTGACGATCCCGTTCGAGAAGTACACGCTTTCCAACGGGATCGTGCTGATCATCAGTTCGGACACGACCGTTCCTGAGATCGCCGTCAATATCTCGTACGGCGTGGGCTCTCGGATGGAGCGCCCCGGACGCACCGGTTTCGCCCATCTTTTTGAGCACCTCATGTTCATGGGCACGCGCCGAGTGCCGACCAAGGCATTCGACGCTTGGATGGAGGAGGCCGGGGGCAGAAACAACGCGTGGACTGCGGAAGATCGCACGGATTACTTCGACATTGCACCCCCGACCGCCTTGCCGCTCTTGCTTTGGCTCGAGGCCGATCGCATGCGCGACCTGGGTCATCTGATCGATCAAGACAAGCTCGATCTTCAGCGGGAGGTCGTGCGCAATGAGCGGCGCCAGAGCATCGAGAACCGACCCTACGGGGTCGTCGAACTCGAGCTTCCTTCTCTCCTCTGGCCAGCTTCCCACCCCTACCATCACCCGATCATTGGATCGCACCGCGATCTCGATGCGGCGTCGGTTCAAGACGTTCGGGAGTTTTTCGACACCTACTACAATCCGTCGAACGCCTCGATCGTCGTGGCGGGCGATGTCGATCCCGGGCGCGTCCGCAGTGAAGTCGAGCGCCTGTTCGGGACGATTGTCGGCCGCGGAAAGCCGGAAGATCCGTCCACCGCGCCGTCCGTCCTCGCGATGGCGAGCACGCCTGCGACGGGAGTGCGTCGGACGGTGCCTGACAACGTGGAGCTTCCCAAGGTCGTGATGGCGTGGCGATCGCCCCGCCACTTTGCGCCGGGCGACGCCGAGCTTGACCTTGTGGCGAGTGTGCTGGCGAGCGGCAAGGCCAGCCGGCTCTACAAGAGTCTCGTCTACGACCGCAAGATCGCCCAGGATGTGAGCGCATCGCAGCAGTCGCGCGCACTCGGCTCGGAGTTCTGCATCGACGTCACGGTGCGCCCGTCCGTGGATCCCTCGGTCGTGGAGCGTGCGGTGCTCGAGCAGGTGGACAAGATTCGAGCGGCACCGGTGAGCTCCGAAGAACTCGACCGTGCGAAAAACGAATATGAGATGGCATTCGTCGAGCGACTGCAGCGCGTGGAGGAGCGCGCGTCGGTACTCAACATGTACGAGGCGGAGGTAGGCGATCCGGGATATGTCGGACAGGACCTGGGGCGCTATCAGGCGGCCACGTCGGACGCTCTCCTCGACGCCGCAAGGCGGGTCCTTGTGCCGGAAGCCGTGGTCGTTATCACCGTCGTTCCCAAGAAGGAGCATGGGGTTCGATGATCGAGGTTCGAGCGCTCGGGCAGGTTCTACTCGCTGCGGCGACACTCACGGCTTGCGGGCGGGCGATCGCGCCCGTCCGAGTTCGTCCGGCTTCGGTGCCCGCGGCGACAACGCTAACCGCAGCGGATGCGGGGCCGAGCGAAGACCCGCTCGGACCGAGGCCGACTCTCGAGGCGCCGTCGCCGTTCGTTCCGCCCACGCCCACGGTCTTGGCCATGCCCACGGGTATGAAGGTGTGGCTGCTCGAACGTCACAGCGTCCCCATCGTCTCGTGCGATCTCGCCGTTGCCGTGGGAGCGTCTAGCGACCCTATTGGAAAAGCCGGGCTGGCCTACGTGACGGCCAACATGCTCGACGAAGGAGCGGGGACTCTCGGTGCGATCGACATGGCTCGCGCGCTCGACTCGCTCGGCGCCCATCTGACGACGGATGCGAATGCCGACGCCAGCTTCGTCTCCCTGACAGTGCTACGGCGCCACCTGCCAAAAGCCTTCTCTCTGTTTGCGGACACCGCTTTACGCCCGCGCCTCGATGGCGGAGAGTTCAAACGGGTCAAAGACCTATGGATCAACGAACTCAAGCAGCGGGCCAGGGACCCGGGCGCCACGGCTCGAGTCGTTGGGCGCGTCGCGCTCTTCGGAACCGCGCATGCTTACGGGCACCCCTGGGACGGCACTGTGCGCTCCGCCCACAGTGTTTCCCTGGATGACGTCCGCCGGTTTTATGCGAGTGCTTGGCGGCCTGGCCAGGCCACGCTCGTATGCGCAGGGGACGTGGCCCCTGGCGAGCTTACGACGCTCGTCCAGCAGTATTTCGGATCTTGGACGCCCGGTGCAACTGCGTCGCAAGCGATTGTCACGCCGCCAGCGCCCAGGGGTCCGTGGCCCAAACTTGTGCTCGTCGACCGGCCGGACGCGCCTCAGTCCGTCATCGCTGTCGTCGCACCGGGCTTGTCCGCAGCAAGCCCGGACGCCGGGCCCATGTGGCGCGTCAATGATGCCATCGGGGGGGGATTCACCTCGCGGCTCAACCAGGATCTTCGCGAGGACCACGGATACACCTACGGAGCCAGTTCGCGATACTCTCTGTCGCGAGGGGTCGGACAGGTCATCTCGTACGCCAGCGTCGTCACGGAGAAGACGGGAGACGCCCTCGCGGCCATGCTGGCAGACCTTGGAACGTTCGCGCGCGACGGATTGACCCAAACCGAGATGGAGCGCACTCGGTCACAGGCGCGTCAGGACCTGGTCAGCACGTACGAGTCCGTCGAAAGCATTGCGCGACGGTTGGCTGCGAACGCGTCGGTCGGACTCGCCCCGGACGCAGATGCGGTTCGCAGTGCAGCGTGCGACGCGGCAGACAAGACCGAACTCGACCGGTTGGCGGCGCAATTCTACAATCCGAAGGACGCGCTGATCGTGGTCGTTGGACCCAGGGTCAAGGTGTCCGCCATGCTCGTTGCCGCCGGGCTTCCTGCGTCCGAGCCGCGGGACGAAGAAGGTAACATTCTGTCCAAGTAGACGGAAACTCGAGGAAACGCTCCCATGAACCAAGCTCGCGCTTGCGTCGACATTCGCCTTGCACCTGGCGCAGAGGAGAACGGGTTGGCCAACATGTTGGCCCAGCTGGTTCGTGAGAACATCGAAGCCAAGCCCCACAAGAAGGTCGACTTCGATGCGCTCTCCGGCTCGATTGCCATCGTGGCCGACGATGCGTGCGTCGCGCTCACGATGCGCTTCGAGCGCGGCGGCAAGCTCACAATCCACGATGGCATCGTAGGCGTTCCGGACGTGACGATTCGCGGCGCGGGCGAAGTCATCATGGCGCTCTCCAACATGCCTCTGGCCACGCGCCTGGCTCTTCCGATTCCCGATCCCCGCGACCCGCAGGCCGTCTCAGTCGTTCGCGATGTCGTACGCGCATTGCGCAAGGGCGAACTGCATTTCCATGGCATGCTGTTTCACCCCGGGCTCCTGATGAAGCTTTCCCACATCATGAGCGTCAATGGGTAGGAGCCCGGAGAGGCCCGTCCGGTCGCTGGCGAGCCGCCGATAAGAAGCATTATGTGACCACGGCCGACGGGATCGACCGCGGTGAACTGCTGCCACCGAGTGCACCCGTGACGAGCGTCGACGGAACATCGCTCGAGACACACCAGAGCTGGTGAGCCGCTCGCGTAGCGCCAACGTACAGCGCGTGCCGACCGGCTGCCGTCGCGGGGAAACTCGTAGCGGTCGTCTCGAGAAGAACCACCTCGTCGAACTCGAGACCCTTGGTCTGCCGCAAGTGCGTGACGTCGACGCCGGCCTCCCAAGAGAAGTTCTGTTCGGCAATCCAGCGGACATTCGGCACGTCGGCCCGCGACAGACCTTCGAAGTAGAGTTCAGCCTGCTGCGGGAATCGAGCGACCACGGCCACGTTCGCACACGGTTCGTCGCGCGCGAGCTGCCTGAGCACATCGGCTAGCCAGGCCACGGCTTCACCCGGAGCCGCAAACTCGAAGAGCTCGACCGGGGGACCGTGCCGCGTCGTCGCTGGAATGTCCTGGTGAGCCAAAGGTCCGAGGACCGACCGGGCGAACTCGGTAATTTCGGCGGTAGAGCGGTAGCTCACCTTGAGTGGTTCGACGTTTGTGTGGGAAACGCCGAGATCGGCCAATAGTTCGTGCCAATCAAGCTCTCGGCGGTCGTCGTCGTCGTCCAACATTCGCTGTGCCGGGTCGCCGGCGAAGGTCACGCATCGCTCGGGTCCGGCCAGGTCGAGAAGAACTCGCAGTTCGATCGGGGTCGCGTCCTGCACCTCGTCGACGAGCATGTGCGCGAAGCGAACCGGTCGTTCGTCGACGTCCAGCACCGGACCCCGTAGGGCCTGCGCGCATCGAAGCAGCAGCGCCAGATCCTCCGCATCGAG
This sequence comes from Polyangiaceae bacterium, assembly GCA_049512415.1. Classification (GTDB taxonomy): domain Bacteria; phylum Myxococcota_A; class Polyangia; order Polyangiales; family Polyangiaceae; genus Palsa-1150. The sequence continues at coordinate 26,695 of JBEKXD010000051.1, read as the reverse complement.
CGTTGGCACCTCTCCGTCGCGGTCTCCTTCCGAGCGAATGCGCGCCTGACGCACGCACCACGCGTGAACTTGATCCAGCTGACCGGGACCGAAGCCTGCCTCCCCGCGAAACACCTCGTCCAGCAGTGGTCGCGAGGTCAGGAGTTCGTCCCACAGGGCCGCCGCAGACCGAGTCCAGCGATGTCGCAGCTGGGCTATGAGCGGCTCGAACGCCGCACGGGTCACCGCCGGAAGTGTCGCCGACGAGGTTACGCCGGCAAGGGTCCTCTGGGCGCCGAGCCACTGCCCGAGCGCGATGAGCCGCTGGTCGGGAGCCTGCGACCCAAGGCCGGTCGCCTCCCACGCGGCTACGGCCTGCTCTCCGGCGGGCCAGCGCGCGGCGGCAGCGCGGATTCGAGACGAAAGCTCGTCGGTCGTTTGCGCCACGAGGCGCTCAATCCCTCGCAACATTGCGCCGTGCGATTTGGCCCGCGACACGACAGGAGGCGTCTCTTCCATGAGCTTGGTGGGAAGGCGCGGGAGAGCCAGCGCCACGAGGCGCGCGGCAAACTCGGCAAACGTCGTGATTCGAACTCCCTCCACGCCGAGGGACGGCAGGACGTGCGCGACGTAGTGGACCAGGGCTTCGTTGGGAACGACGACGATCATGCGATCGGGCCTGAATCGCTGCGGGTTGCGAAACGCCAAGTAGGCTACGCGGTGCAGTCCCACGGTGGTCTTCCCGCTGCCAGCGCTGCCCTGAACGACGACGAGCCCGGACTCTTCCCTCGAGATGAGCTCGAATTGACGCTCGTCGAGCATCGCAGCGATGGCTGGGAGATGCTTGTCTTGGCGCATCTGGCCGTCTGCCCCGACGCCAAGGCGGGCGTCCTTTGCAACGCCCACTCGGGTCGACCAAGCCTGCTCGGTCTGAAGCCGAGCACGCCTGTCCGCTACGCGTCGCCAAGATCCGTCCTGCCCTCGCACGAAGGTTCCTTGCGGAGACGACACGCGGACCAGCTCTCCACCGACGATGCTCACGCCACGGCGAGCGACGACGCACCCCTCCACGAGACGGTCGCCGAGCATCTCTTCGTAGGAGTCTCCCTCGGCATACCGATAGTACAGGCGACTGACGGGAGCGTGACGCCAGTCGACGATTCGCACCCCGCGGTCGACGTAGGACCTCGAGCCCACGAGAACGTCGCGGCGACGCTTCGCCCCGCCGTCCGCCCGCCTGATCTCGGGGCGTTGCGTTTCCTCGAGCCGCATGTGGCCGAAGTACGGTGTTGCGCGATCGACAGAACCTATGACGCTGCGGCCCCGTTGAGCCCGGAGAGCCCCCAGGTGATGCATCTGTTCAAACAGAGCCGGCAGGTCGTCTGGCTTAGCCGACGAGACGTCGTCCCGCAGCTCCAGAAGTTGCCCGTCGTCGCGTGCTCTTTCTCGAACCGCTGCCCGGTCCGACACGGCGGCCGACTTGAGCGCATCGAGAACCGTGGCGAGCAGATGCCGCTCCTCCGCTACGATACGCGTCCCGTCGGAGTCGCTCTCCAAGCCGAGCACGGCAGAGGGATCACTGGGGCCGGAGTTCGCGGGCGACATGTCGGTCAGTGAGAGCCAGGGACTCTCTCATGCTGCGCCCGGCGACGAAACGCAAGCCGCATGACCAAGCCACGCAGCCCGCTTCGTCGCATTCGTCGTCCGACGCCCCCCGCGAATCGCACGTCCGGCTCGGCCCGGAGCGAGTGCACCGGCGGCGCGCCAGAAGCGAATCGATCTCGCCGCATGCAGCAGGCCCCGGTGCGGACTCCGCGAATCTGCCGGCGACCCCCGGGGGGAACTTCGTCCCCCCTGCCAGGGCCACCACCACGGGCCATCGTCTCGACTTCAGTCCATTCCGAAATCGTCGTCGCCCATGCCTCCCATTCCGCCCATGCCTCCCATTCCGCCCATGCCTCCCATTCCGCCCATGCCTCCCATTCCGCCCATGCCTCCACCTCCCATGCCACCAGCGGCGGCTTTTTCGCGCTTGGGTTGCTCGGCGATAGCGGCCTCTGTGGTCAACATCATCGACGCGACGCTGGACGCGTGCTCGAGGGCCATGCGTACGACCTTCGCTGGATCGATGACGCCGGCCTTGAGCAAGTCCTCATACTGTTCCGTGGCAGCGTTGAACCCGAAGGCCCCCTGACCGGCACGAACCTTTTCCACGACGACCGATCCTTCGCACCCGGCATTCGCCGCGATCTGCCGAATCGGTTCTTCGAGCGCGCGCCTCACGAGACGGACACCGGTCCCCTCGTCCCCCTCCATGTTGAGGGAGTCGAGAGCCGAAGCCGCGCGAAGAAGCGCCACGCCGCCACCCGCGACGATGCCCTCTTCGACGGCAGCGCGGGTCGCGTGCAGCGCATCCTCTACACGCGCCTTTCGCTCCTTCATTTCCGTTTCGGTGTGAGCTCCGACCTTGAGTACGGCGACACCGCCCGCGAGTTTGGCCAGTCTCTCCTCGAGCTTCTCCCGGTCGTAGTCGCTGGTCGTTTTCTGGATTTCCTTTCGAATCGTCTCGATGCGACCCTTGATCTGCTTGCCATCGCCGGCGCCGTCGATGATGGTCGTGTTGTCCTTGTCGACCTTGATGCGCTTGGCGCGGCCGAGGTCCCCAAGCTGTACGTTCTCGAGCTTGACGCCGACGTCGTCGCTCACGACCTGCCCGCCGGTGAGAACCGCGATGTCCTTCAACATCTCCTTGCGTCGATCGCCGTAGCCCGGAGCCTTGACGGCCGTGACCTTGAGCAGCCCTCTCAGCTTGTTCACCACGAGCGTGGCGAGCGCCTCGCCCTCCACGTCCTCGGCGATGACGAGGAACGGGCGACCGTCGCGGGCGACCTGCTCGAGCAGCGGCAACATATCATGCAGGCTCGAGATCTTCTTCTCGCTGATGAGAACCAGCGCATCGTCCAGCTCTGCAACCATCTTCTCCTGGTTGGTCACGAAGTACGGGGACAAGTAGCCGCGATCGAACTGCATGCCTTCTACGATGTCTAGCTGCGACTCGGTGCCCTTGGCCTCCTCCACCGTGATCACGCCCTCCTTGCCGACCTTCTCCATCGCATCGGCCAGCATCGTCCCGATCGCGGCGTCGCCATTCGCACTCACGGTTCCAACCTGAGCGATGGTCGCCTTGTCCTTTGTGGGGGTGGAGGACTTCTTGACCTGCTCGATGACTCGGGCGACCGCGGCGTCGATCCCCCGCTTCAGCCCCATCGGACTAGCGCCGGCCTCGACGAGCTTCAAGCCCTCGACGTAGATCGACTGAGCCAGCACCGTGGCGGTGGTCGTACCGTCGCCGGCCTTGTCGCTCGTACGCGCGGCGACTTCGCGAACCATCTGGGCTCCGATGTTCTCGAGTTTGCCCTTCAGCTCAATCTCCTTGGCTACGGTGACGCCATCCTTGGTCACGACCGGCGGCCCGTAGCTCTTCTCTATGACCACGTTGCGCCCCTTGGGCCCCAGCGTGACCTTGACCGCGTTTGCAAGGGTGTTGACGCCGGTCAGGATCGCCCGCCGGGCGCTGCGACCGTAGGCGATTTGCTTTGCTGTCATGTGTACGATGTCTCCTCTCGACGTCCGCTCGGCGATGGCCGGCGACCTATGACAATCCGTGTTGTTGTGAAGAGGGTCTCCCCTCTCCTGCCCCCTCCCCAGAATCGGGTCACTGTCCTCAGCTCACCACCGCGAGGATGTCGTCCTCACCCAAGATCACGTGCTCCACGTCGTCGAGCTTGAACTCGGTACCGGAGTACTTGCCGATCAGCACCCTATCGCCCGCCTTAACGTCGAGCGGGTGGACTTTGCCGTTCTTGAGCGTCTTGCCGTGGCCCACGGCCACTATGAGCGCCTCCAGCGGCTTCTCCTTGGCCGTGTCGGGGATGATGATGCCTCCCTTGGTCCTCTGCTCTTGTTCCAAACGTTTGACCACGACGCGGTCGGCGAGCGGACGAATCTTCATGAATAAAACCTCCCGTTCGCGCCCGGGACCGTACCCGAGCGGCGAGGTGTTGGCACTCGACGACGCCGAGCGCTAGCCGCGCGGAAGCTAAGCCTCCTGGTGGCGCGGTCAAGGGGCAAGCCCATACATCGGAGTGGTTTCTCATCGCTACCGGCCAACCCCTCGCTCATGAGAGAGTGCCGGTCGTACTTGACAAGCCGGCGCTCCTGGATACTGTTCGCCGGCCCAATGGCTGTGCCGCCCGGCCCTAGGCGGTCAAATTCACCAGGTTTCCCGCAACTTTGGGGGATCGTCTAATGGCAGGACAGCGGATTCTGGCTCCGCTTATCAAGGTTCGAATCCTTGTCCCCCAGCTCAAAGGCGCGCGCCAGAGTCGCCTTCAAGTTCATCCGTTCGCGCGTTCCGGGCCCCATCGTCTAGCGGTTAGGACATCGGCTTCTCACGTCGGTAACATGGGTTCAATTCCCATTGGGGTCGCCTCTGCTCGGTTGAGACCCGAGCCAACCAACGGTCTTCTGTCGTTCCTGGACTCCGTCCAGCGAGGCTGGACTCCGTACAGAAACGAGCAATTCCCATTGGGGTCGCCTCTGCTCGGTTGAGACCCGAGCCAACGAACGGTCTTCTGTCGTTCCTGGACTCCGTCCAGCGAGGCTGGACTCCGTACAACAGATGCGAGCAATTCTCCCGTTGGGGTCGCCCGCGCTCGGTTCCGTACCCCAAGCTTCCTACGGAGTCGCGAGCGATGCGGGAGCGTTCATGAATTAATCAATTCATTCTGAGATCTTAGATACAAGTATCCGACATAACACGGAGCTTTACACGAAGGAGGCACGAGGGCAGCGTCGTGTGTCGCCTGGCACAGCTCCAGGATCGCACAGTCGCGCTGCGCTCGGGCGCTGCGCCCGACGTCTGCGCAACGAGACGGTGTCGCGCACGGCCATTCACCCCGTGACCTCGTCGACGGCAATGCAAGGCACAGATCGTGCGTCTTCTCCCGCCGCATGCTCGAGGGTGCCCGCCCTTGGCGTGCTATACGAGCTGCGCCGTGACACAAGCATCCCCGATGGATCCGAAGGCTTCGCTTACGAGACCAACCCCAGCCGTCCGATCGCTGCTTCGGCGACACGCCGGCAAGCTGCTGGCTTCTTTGATTATCACGTGTGGCATCGTGTATACGGTCCAGAAAGGGGGCCTCAAGTTCTTGCCCGAGGGCGGGGACTTCAAGCACGTACGGACGTGGACGATACCCGTCTACTTCGTCTCGCTGCTGGCGATGAACTGGTTTCGCGCCATCCGCTGGCGGTTTCTTCTCCGTGCCATCGCTGACGTGCCAAGAAAGCGCCTGTTCGCGGTCTCCTGCGTAGGATTCGCCGCGATCCTGATCATGCCATTCCGCATTGGTGAAATCGTCCGCCCCTATATGATCCGAACGCGTCCGGCCGATCGCAGGGAAGGCTTCCCCGCGCTCACGTTGACTACTGCAACCAGCTCTGTCGTGGCAGAGCGCGTCATCGATCTCTTCTATCTCAGTGTCGTGCTCGCCGTGAGTCTGCTCCTCGTTCCCACCGTGCATCCGCTGCCCGACCATGTGGTCGGACTGCCAGTGTCGGTGGCTACCGTCCGACAGAGCGGGTTTGTCATGCTGGCCGTATCCTGCGTGGCGATTTCAACCATCATCGTATTCTACATCGCCCGCGATTGGGCTCGCCGCACCACCCTCTCCGTGATCGGTCGAGTATCGGCGCCGCTGGCCGAGCGTCTGGCTGGTATGGCCGAGAAGCTGGCCGATGGCTTGCACGTCTTCGGTCGGCCTCGCGATGCGGTCCCCTTCCTTGTCGAGACGACTCTCTACTGGGGGCTCAACGTCTGCGGGATGTGGCTGATGGCGTGGGGGTGCGGCGTCGTGCATGCCGACGGATCGGCCATCACGTTCGGCGAAACGTGCGCGCTGATGGGCATGCTGGGATGCGCCATTCTGATTCCGGGACCGCCCGGTCTCTTGGGGGTGTTCCAAGCCGGGATCTACGCCGGGATGACGATGTTCTTCCCGACTTCAATCGTGATCGGAGAGGGAGCCGCGTACGTGTTTCTCCTCTACGCCATACAGGTCCTGTCCCAAGTGAGCCTGGGCGTTTGGGGCCTTGCGGTCGAAGGTGGAAGCCGGGGTCTACCCGGGGGCTTGGTGGAGCTACGCGACGCGGAGGCGTCAGAAGCGGGAGCGGAGCTTCCAGCCTGAGTGGGAAGCCACGGCGGATCGCGGAGACGGCCCAAGTCATCTACGAAACCATTCGGCAAGGGTCCCGATGACACGCCCCAGCTCGTCGGACGTGATCACGTATGGAGGAGCCGTATAGACGACCCGCCCGAACGGCCGCAGCCATACCCCGCGGTCGACGGCGAATCTTTGCAGGCCCGCGTACCGGGCGGGCGAATCGACCTCTACTACGCCGACCGCACCGAACACGCGGGTCGCCACGATGCCGGGGGCTTCAAGCGGAAGCAAGTCGCGTCTTAGCTGCGCTTCGATCCCGGCGATCCTGTCAAGGTAACGGTCGCGCCTGAAGACCTCGATGCTCTTGAGCGCGACCACCGCCGCGGTGGCATGCCCCATGAAAGTCGGCCCGTGCATGAAGGCCGTGTCGGGCCCCTCGCCCAAAAAGGCGTCGTAGATGCGCTCGCTGGCCAGTGTAGCGCTCATTCCGAAGTAGCCCGCGGTCAGTCCCTTTCCGAGCACCATGATATCTGGGCTCACCTGGGCATGCTCCGCCGCGAACAGCTTCCCCGTGCGCCCAAAACCGGTCGCCACTTCGTCGAAGATGAGCGGCACGTCGTAGCGGTCGCAAAGGACCCGGACCTCGCGCAGATAATCCGGCTCGTACACGCGAAAGCCTCCGGCACCCTGCATGACGGGCTCCAACACCATTGCGGCGAGGCAAGCGTGGTGTGCTTGCAGGGCAGACCGCAGTTCGCGAACGGCTTCGTCGAGAGACGGGCCGGCGGAGCGCAGGGGCGGGCGGACAAACAACTGCGCGGGAAGGTATCCGCGAAAGAGGTGGTGCATTCCGTCGATTGGGTCCCCGAGGCTCATCACGCCGCTCGTGTCGCCATGATAGGCGCCAACGAGCGATAGAAACCTGGTCCGCCCTGCGACTCCTCGATTCCGGTGAAACTGGAGCGCCATCTTCATGGCCACCTCCATTCCCACGCTGCCGCTGTCCGCGAAAAAGACGTGGGCGAGACCGTCGGGCGCAATCTCGACGAGCTTGTCCGCAAGGCGTTTTGCTGGAGCGTGCGTGAGCCCGCCGAGCATCACGTGGGCGAACGCATCGATTTGCGCGTGAACGACGGCGCTGAGCTCAGGGTGATTGTAGCCGTGAATGACGCACCACCAACTCGCGATGGCGTCGACGAGCATCCGCCCATCGGCCAAGGTCAGGGTCGAACCCTTGGCGGCCACCACCTCCAGCGGCTCCTCCAAGCCGCGCATTTGGGCGTACGGGTACCAGAGCGTCGAGCGTTCGGAGTCGGGCATGTGCGAGAGCGTAGAATCTTGGCCTTGCCGCCGGTATCCGCTAAAGCATGGCATCATGGCGTGGTCGACGTCGAGGTCCCGTAGGGCGGTCGGCGCATTCACCGCGGGTGTCGCAGCGACGGCTCTGTGCTCGATTCCAGTCGCGAGCGCGACCGCCACATACGAGTCCCGATACGGTTACGACCGCACGTGGAACGCGGCAGTTCGTCTCGTGCGCGTCGACAACGGATGGAAGGTTACCGAGAAGGACGACGCGAGCGGGTACCTGCTCTTTGAGTATCGGTCATCCGATAGTCCAAAGGGCACTCCCGGATCCTTTGAGCTAGCGCGCGGTACGGACGCCAGCGAGCCGGTGCGCGTCGTCGCACGACTTTCCCAGATGCCGCGCTACCACGAACAGGTCCTCATCGATGACCTCGCCGCCAAGATGCGCCGCGAATACGGCCCGCCTCCGGAACGTCCCAGGGCTCCAGTCGCTGACGGTGGCGCGGACGCTGCCGAGGACTGACGGCCGAGGAAGCCCGGGGCCCTATGGTGTCTGGGCGAGCGGCAGCGCGCCTACGTCCACTGTATGGGCATCCGCGCAGCACCGAAAACCGATTTGATAGTATTTGAAGGATTCGTTGTGCGCCGTAGTCATCGGACGACACCGTGTCCGCACGGGCCCCCAGTAGCCGCCCTTTAGCCCGCTGCGGTACGGCCGGCCCCCTTGGGATTCGTTGAGGACCCACTCGTCGACGTTGCCCGTCATGTCATGCACGCCGAAGGCGCTCACGCACTGCGTGCGCGACCCACTCGCCTCTCGCTGGTCGAGCCGGGCGAGCTCCTCGCTTCGTGTCGACGTATCGAAAAGTTTCGACGGTTCCGGCCAGATGTATGGCTTGTCGATGTTACAGGCTTGTTCGTCGCGCGTGTAACCGTCGCCGTACGGATACGGTGTGCGCTCCGGCCCCTCGCACGCCAGAGTCCACTCGGTGTCCGTGCAGAGCCTCTTTCCAATCGCACTACACGACGCCGTAGCCTCGTTCCAGCTCGCCATTTGGACGGGGACCGCTCCCTCCTTGTTTGGCCATTCGTAGCGGTCCATGCAGTAACGCTTGTGGTCCGTCTTCGCGACACACTTCCCCGAGTCGGACAGATGCGCGAACTGTGCGCACCTCAGCTTCGTCTCGGGATCGAGCCACCGCAGGCACGTTTCTGTCACGTAGGGGCAGTAGTCCCCCTCAACCTCCACCATGTCGCTCGAGCAGGCCCCCTGAATCGGAACGGAGTGCGACAGATGACTTGGTACTAGGAACGCGCCGAATAGCTTCGGCGTTTCGCGCTCGAGGGGGACGGGCACCAGTTCGGGTCCGCGACTCTCGAGTGCCGCCACGTCCTGCGGAGCATCCCCTAGGGACTGGCTCACCGTACCCGCGGGGGAAGCCGCGTGCGACCGCGTGCTGGCCCCGGCCAGGGCGACCACCGTTAGAACGCATGCACTGCCTATGAGGCCTCGACTGCGACGCATGAGAGTGCCCATCCGCACGCTTTTCGAACCGCGTGCCGTTTCGCCAGCCCGGCCAGCGGATGCTACCGAACGTGCCGGATCGCCTCCGCGCCGTAGCCGCCCTGTTCGTTCAACGCTTGTCCATTGAGAAGCTTCACTGGTTTAAGCAAATCACGAGCCAGGAAATATCAATCCCCATAACGGGGCTACGTGGACCAATTCCCGCCTGAGGGAGCAGCGTCACCGCCGAAGCGAACGATCGATGCCGAGAAGTGCGCCTCTCTTCAGCACGGCGATAACGTAAGCATAGAATTGCGAATGCCACTTCGCGTGTCGCACGGGCAACATCTGCGACAAATCAGTCATGATTCGCCCTCGCAGCACGAGCGCCACTCGCTCGACCATTCACGCGTGAAATCCATCGGATAGCATCGCCTCAGGCCGGCAACGCACGCCGCGGAAACAGCAGAGCGTCGATTCGATGACAGATGGCATTGAGATGCCGGCCGTCGGTGGGCGATCAGGGCGCATCCCAAGAGTCCTCGAATGGCCGCGGCTCCGCACCGCGTCCCCCACCCGTGATTCCGGCGTGCCGCCGGGGGGCGCCCCCCGAGGGTCCCATGCAAATGGCTGAGGTCCGGCGTACGCCTTAGCTCTCTATGAAGCTCTTTAGCTGCTTGCTTCGGGAAGGGTGACGGAGCTTGCGCAGCGCCTTGGCTTCGATCTGCCTTATGCGCTCCCGAGTGACCTCGAAGTCTTGCCCCACCTCTTCCAGCGTGTGGTCGCTCTTCTCACCAATGCCGAAGCGCATCCTGAGGACCTTCTCTTCGCGCGGCGTGAGAGTCTTGAGCACCCTTCTCGTCTGTTCGGCGAGGTTCATGTTGATGACGGCTTCGGCCGGCGACACGACGCTCTTGTCCTCGATGAAGTCTCCGAGATGGGAGTCTTCCTCCTCGCCGATCGGCGTCTCGAGGCTGATCGGCTCCTTGGCGATCTTTAGGACCTTGCGCACCTTGTCGAGCGGTAGCTCCATCTTTTCCGCGATTTCCTCGGGCGTGGGCTCGCGGCCGTACTCCTGCACGAGGTAGCGGCTTGTGCGAATGAGCTTGTTGATCGTCTCGATCATGTGGACGGGGATGCGGATCGTCCGCGCCTGATCGGCGATCGCTCGCGTGATGGCCTGCCGAATCCACCACGTCGCGTACGTGGAAAACTTGTAGCCGCGCTTGTACTCGAACTTGTCGACGGCCTTCATCAGGCCGATGTTGCCCTCCTGAATCAGGTCGAGAAACTGGAGCCCCCGGTTGGTGTACTTTTTGGCGATGCTGACCACCAACCGCAAGTTCGCTTCCACGAGCTCGGCCTTCGCTCGGTCTGCACGAAACTCACCCTGGCGGATGGCCTCGTAGCTCGCGCGGAGCTCCTTGACGTCGAGCTGGAGCTCCTCTTCGACCTTCTTCAGGTTCTTTTGGGCGGCCGAGTGGGCGCCGAGGACGTCATCTGACGCCAGGCCGTACTTGCGCTTGTACTTGCGCTCCGCGGTCGCGTCGCCGCGCACCTGTCGCGCCTCCTTGCGCAGCTGGTCGACCTCGACTCCAGCTTGACGCGCCAGACCTATGATGCCGGTCTCCGCTCGTTCGATCTTTTGGATGAGCGCCCTAAGCTTGGCGACGACTCGGTCAATCGTCTTCTTATTGAGCCGCATTTCTTCCAGCGTCTCGACCATCTTCTGGCGGTTCGCCTCGAGCTCGGCGTCGAGCGCCTTTTTGCGCGCTGGCGAGCCGTCGCGCACCCCGGCCGTCAGGTCCTCGGCCACCTTGTCGAGGTGACGCACCTTGTCGATCAGCCGGAGGACGCGTCGATCGGCCTCTTCCTCGTCGAACTCCGCGTTCTCGTCCTCCCCATCCCGAATGAGGTCGCGGACTCGAATCTTGCGCTTTCGTAGCTTGTCGCCGAGGTCGATGATCTCGCGCACCGCAACGGGCGAATTTAGAATCGCCGACAGGATCGTGTGTTCGCCATCCTCGATGCGCTTCGCAATCTCGACTTCGCCCTCGCGCGTGAGGAGCGAGACGCTCCCCATCTTGCGCAGGTACATACGCACGGGGTCGTTGCTCTTCGAATAGTACCCCTCGAGCTCCTCCTCCGACTTCGTGCTGGACGGAGCCTGATCGCGCTCGCGCGAGCCCTTCTGTTCGGCTTGCTCCTCGACGATCCGCTTCGGAGCGATTTTCACCTGAGTGGCGGCATCGACAATCTCGATGTCTTCGTCTCCCAGCACCCCGAGAACGTCGTCCATCTGGTCGGCGACCATGTCCGCCGGAAGTGCGTCGTTCACCTCGTCGTAGGTGAGAAAGCCCTTCGATTTGCCAATCTCGATGAGCTGCTGGACCTCTTTCCGATCACGGTTCTTCGTCGCCATCGTTCCCTCGGTGCTTCTGCCGCAACCACGCGTTGACGGCCCCGACAAGGGCCGCCTTGGAATCTCGTTACTCCTTGCGACTGACGCCTTGGCGCTGCGAGACGAGCGTATGGACTTGCTTCGCCAGCGCTAGCTCCGCATCCCAGTCGCCGACCACTCGATGTTGCTCCCGAACCATTTCGTTTGCTTCTTGGGCAACGTTCGTCTCTCGAAGCTTTCTTGCGTTCGCCGTGACGGTCGCTCGCGCGTCTTCCAGCGTGTCGTGGGCCGGGGCCGCCAATCGCGCAGTGGCGAAGGCTTGGATCGCCTTCGGCATTTGCGCAAGGAATTCAGCAACGTCGATCACGTTTTCTCCGCGCTCGGTGCGCCGCAAGGCCTGCCTCACGCCCGCCACGATCCGTGCCGACTCGCCCTCGAGCAGCGTCAACGCCTCTTGGACGTCCGAATCCTCCAGCAGCGCCGGAAATTCAATCACGGCGCCTACGATCGCCTTTCGCTCGCCACGCCCCGGCACACCCGCTGGCACGATCCGCGCTTCGAACGGCCTCGGTCCATGATTCACGCGTGCACCTCTAGCAGCGCTGAAGACTTTCCGCTCGAGAGCTTCAAAGGCATTCGGCGCCGACCGTACCAGATCGAGGCGGCTCGCCGCGTAGTCTGCGTAGCCTTTCAGCATTCCGCGGACGACCGGGTCATTCTGTCGCGCCAGAAGACTGGCGACTCGCTCCACGCGCGCGGCGCGGTCGAGTGCGTTGGCGGCGCCAAACGACGGATCGAGCTCGACGTCGAGGAGATACTCAAGGAGGCCACGGGCCGTCGAGAGCACGTGCGAGAGCGCGTCGTGACCTTTCGTACGCACGAACTCGTCGGGGTCCGTTCGGTCAGGCAATAGCGCGACATTGGCGTCGAGACCGGCCTGAAAGCACGGATCCTCCGCCGCGCGAGTCGCTTTCCGGCCCGCGGCGTCGCCGTCGAACAACAGTGTAACTGCCGGCGCGTAGCGTCGGAGGAGCTTTGCCTGGTCGATCGTAAACGCGGTGCCGAGAGGGGCGACAACGTGGGTCAGGCCCCGCGCGTGGAGACTGACGACGTCAAAGTTTCCCTCGACGAGCACGGCGCGCTCCTGTTTGCGAATCGCATGGCGGGCCTGCCAGAGCCCAAACAGCGTGGCCCCTTTCACGTAGACCGAGCTCTCCGGCGAATTGATGTACTTCGGCGGGGGCTCGCGTGACTGGACTTCGTCGGGCGAGGCAGGGAGAGCGCGACCGCTGAACGCCACGACTTGTCCGTGCGCGTCGACAACCGCGAACATGAGTCGGTTGCGAAATCGGTCATAGTAGCCGCTCGCGTTCGCCCGCGGAACGAGTAGCCCTAGACTCTCGCCAACCGCTGGGGATATCCCCTGTCGCTTTAGAAATGTCGCCAGGGCATCCCACGATGGGGGCGCATATCCGACCCGAAACGCCTTTACGGCCTCGTCGTCGGCACGGAGACTTCGACGCTGGAGCTCATCGAGCGCGCTCGCCCGCAACGGGTGCAGGGCAAGCTGCTCCTCATACCAGGCCGCGCAAAGCTGGAGTACCTCGAGAAGCGCCTCGCGTTCGCGCTTGCGACGCTCCTCGTCACTTCGGTCGCCGCCAGCGTCCTCTTCGATAGCGACGCCGGCGCGCTCGGCGAGCGCCTTGACCGCTTCGACGAACGTGTATCCCTCGGCCCGCTCGAGGAATCGGAACACGTCCCCGCTCTCCTTGCACCCGAAACAGTAGTAGAGTCCACTGTCGGAGTTGACGTGAAAGCTCGGAGTTTTTTCGACATGGAACGGGCACAGGCCGACCATGCGCCGACCGTGCTTCTTGAGCGATGGTACGCTCTCCGAGATGACCGCGGCGATATCCGTCCGGTCTCGCACGAGCGATATCGTATCTCTTGAGATCTTCAACGCCTTAGCGCCCGCCACACGGCTAATCACACGCGCACGCGTCTCGGTCAAGCGCTCCGCGCGCGGCAAGTTGGCGGCGCCCATGTTGCATCGCACCTCGTCGTCGTCACCCTGGTAGGTCCCGTCTCGAGTCCAGAAGGCGTCCCTTTGATGCGTCAAGACTTCGGTCAGCGTGCCAGCAGTATTCGGTCGGGTGGCCATGACAAGGTCGGCGGCAACACACGCGTGGCTCAGATGCGCTTGCCGTCCGACGCCGAGCCCGTCGGCGCTCGCCAGGCGGCCGCGGAGGCACCGGACGCCACCGTGCGCCTCGACATCGGACGCTCGGGGATTGGGGTGGAGCTCGCCGCGCCGGTCCGCGTGGGGTGTGCCACTGTCGTAGAACTCGTTTCGTCCCTCATCGGGATGCGTTTTCCGGTCGATGTCAGTGGCGGCGTCGCTCGCTTTCGGCACCGCCGAGGGCTTCTCCAGCGCGTTGCCATCGAGGTCCGAGAGCGCGATGCCGAGCGCTGGGCCGAGGCAAGGCTCAGCGGAATTTTGGGATCGCACGCTACTCGCGTGTGGATTGGAGTGCGAGCCGAGGGAGCGACGGTCTGCACCGAGTTTCGTGGAATTGCGCGGGGCGGGCCACGGGGCGTGCCGACGCTTGCCTTCGATATCGAGCTGCTCGCCGACAACGAGGATCTGTGGATCGTGGTCCACGGGGCGCGCGGCATGGACCTCCCGTGCTCCGCCATGGGTGCCGCTCTCGCATGCGGGCAGGCGCTCTTCGGTACCTTCGCGACACGCAGCGGTTCAATCTTCACGATTGTCCGCGGCGCAAGCTCGCTGGCCCGAGCCGTATTCCCGCGAGCAGGCGCGCGAGCCCCCGCAGTGCGCGACGTTCGGTGGACGTCCATCGGTGCATCGGGAGACGTCTGGGCCTTGGCCGCCGCTGCGGGTGGTGTACCGCATGCGCCGTCCGCCGATGGACTCCGAGCCCGTGAGCTGGCCTTGCTGCTCCAAGATGCGGACGACGCACTCTTGAGCGGCGATGACACGGCGGCTAGGGACCTTTGCCTTGCGGCTCTCGAAAGGGCTCCGCGGCATCCCGCGATTGTCTCACGCCTCGTCGACATCGACGTCCGCGCGGGCGGGAGAGCGGAAGCAGCTCTCTCGCTGATGAACGAGACGCGGGAGGCAGCGTCTGGGGACCTTCCGGGCGGCGACCTCGTCTATGGCATGCTCTTGGCGGAAACGGGCGATGTCACCTCAGCCGTCGCGCGCCTGCATCGCTATGCCGTTACCGAGCGATGCCCCGCTCTATCCGCTCGGGCAGCCAGTCTTGCTGCGAGCCTCTGCGCGGATCCGAGCGAGGCTGGGCGCCATCTCGACGAAGCGCTGACACGCGAACCTCGCTCGCTCGATGCGCGTTGGCTGCGCGTAGCGAAACGGCTCGAGCTCGGACGCGTCGACGATGCACTGGCCGACGTGGAGCATCTCGACGCACTCGTCGCCGGCAAGGGCGCCAAGCATGCCACGTGGATGAGGGCCGGCGCGCTGTGGCGCAGCGCGGGTCTCGGCCGCAACGCTGGGGAGCTGTTCGAACGCTCGCTGCGATACGTGCCCGACGATCCCGTCGCCCTCGCTGGGCTTGGCGCTGCGCTGGTGGATGCGTCCAGGGCCGGAGATGGGCGCGATCGACGGGGAGTCGCGCTCCTCTCGAGGGCGTTGACGCTGTCGGAGCGCGCGCGCGCGCCCGACGAGACCCTTCGTCTGGAACTCGCTCGGTGCCTGGCCGAACGGCTCGGCGACTTGCCGACCGCCATCGCTCATGTGTCGCGCATCCCACCGACGGTCCCAGAAGGGGGGTTGGCCCGCGGCTTCGAAGGTCGTTGGCGGGTCAGGCTGGGCGATCCGGTCGGCGCCTCGCTGGCGTTTGAGCGACTTCGAGAGCACGCGGAGTCCCTCGCCCCGCCGCTCGAGGGTTATCCGCACGGACGCGCGCTCGTCGAGCTGCTGGTCGAGGGAGCCGAGCTGTTCGAACGAAGGATCAAGGACCTCCGCGGGGCGCAGCGGTTTCTCGAGGTTGCGCTGAAGCTCAGTCCGAGCGATCCGGACGTGCTGGCGAGGTACCGCCACCTAGGAGAAGTGCGCCTCCAGCCTGCCCTAGCCTCCCGCTCGACGGGGTGGAAGGCGCCGAGCGAGATAGACGTTGCGGAGGCCTCGGCCCGAGTGGAGCAGCTCACCGAACGATTGCGCGCCGATCCGTCCAAAGACGAGGTCGCCGATGAGCTCGCGCTTCTCTTGGAACGATTGGGCCGTGGCCACGAACTGCTGGCGCTCCTATGGGCGCGTCTGGACAATGCATCGGGGGAGCGGGTGGCGCGCTTGGTTCCGCGGGTGCGGGAGACGCTCGAACGCCTGGCTAGCGGGGCGGAGGTTGAGGGGCGGAGGGACGAGGCGCAGCTTTTTCGGAGTGCGCTTTTGGGTTTGAGTTAGCAGGGCGGTGCGCGCGTGGCGGGGCTCGCGAGTCGTCCGTCCATCCCGCCGACTATCCGTCGTCCCGAGCCGGAGACGCCTCCAGCACCTCGCGCACGCGCTGCGCAAGACCACTCAGCGTGTAGGGCTTGGGCAGAAACTCGATGCCTTGCTCGATAATTCCGTGGTGCGCTACCGTATCCTCCGGATAGCCGGACGTGAAAAGCACCTTGAGATCTGGCAGCAGGGATCGCGCTTTTTCCGCCAGTGCTCGGCCGTTCATGCCCGGCATCACGACGTCCGTCAGAAGGAGGTGGACCCTGCCGTCCCGGCTCGGACTCAGGCTAGCCTCTCTGATTGCGACCAGCGCTTCGCTGGCATTGGCGTAGGCGCGAACTGTATACCCTTGGCGTTGGAGCAGGCGGACGGCGACCGAGCGCACACTGGCGTCGTCTTCGACCAGGACGACCGTCTCACTTCCTCTCGCAAGCTCCACACGTGGCCTCGTCGACACCCGCTCGGCGACCTCGGCCAGAGCGGGCAAGTGCATTGTGATCGTGGTGCCTCGCCCGACTTCCGATCGAACTTCGATACGACCCCGATTCTGCCTCACGGCGCCATAGACCATGGGCAACCCGAGGCCGGTTCCCCTGCCATCTTGTTTCGTCGTGAAGAATGGCTCAAAAAGGTGGGCTCGCACCTCATCCGTCATGCCGGTGCCTTCGTCGGACATCGATAATCGGACGTAATGACCGGGCGGGATTCCGTCTTCGGCAGTCGTGGCCGCTTCGACGAGGTGCACGTTGCTCGTCTCGATCGTGAGCCTTCCTCCGTCGGGCATGGCGTCTCGGGCATTGACCGCCAGATTGACCAGGATCTGTTCGAGCTGCCCAGGATCGATTCGTACCGAGGCCAAGTCCGCGGCCAACTTGGTCTCGAGGGCGATATCCTCTCCGAGCAATCGCATCAGCATCTTCTGAAGCTGGAGTATGAGGTCGTTCAGGCTGACCACTTTGGGCAAAATGACCTGTTTGCGTGAGAAGGCCAGAAGCTGGTGGGTTAGCTTGGCTGCCGACTCCGCGACCTTGTCCACGTCGATCAAGAGCTCGTGGAGCGGATCCCTGGGTTGAACGTCGTGGAGGGCGAGCGAGACATTGCCGCGAATGGCAGTCAAGAAATTGTTGAAGTCGTGGGCCACTCCGCCCGCCAGTCGTCCCATGGATTCCAATTTCTGGGCGTGCCGCAAACTTTCCTCGAGCCTCGCTCGCTCGGCCTCGTTGCGCTTGCGCTCCGTGACGTCGGTGATCGTCCCGCAGACCAGCAGCGGCGCCCCGTCGCTGTCCCGTTCCACTACGCTGCCGCGTCCCAGTATCCAGCGCCACGACCCATCGCGCGCCCGCATGCGGAACTCGATCGCGACTGCCGTCGACCGGACATCCGAGTTCGCCGCCGTGAGCCGCTCCCGCATCGCCGAGAGATCCTCCGGATGACAGAGGCGGCTCCAGGCCTCCAGGTTCATGGGAAAGTCTTGGTCCTGGTAGCCGAGCATCTCATACCAACGCGGACTGTAGTACGTCTCGTTGGTCGCCACGTTCCACTCCCAGATCGCGTCGGCGGTCGCGGAAATGGCCATGGTCAATCGGCGCTCGCTCTGGCGGCGCGCCTCCTCTTGCCGCTTGCGATCTGTGATATCGCGGACTGCGGCGAAGAAGCGTGGGCCCTCGGCGGTACGAAACGCGGTCACCCGCGTGTCGACGGGGAATTGCGTCCCGTCGCGGCGTCGCTGCACTCCCTCGACGTCGACTTGTCCCCGTTCGAGAACCTCCTTGAAAAAGCGGGCGAGCCTCTCCCGAGTCGTGCTCGCGACGATGTCCAGGACAATCAGCCGGAGGAGTTCTTCCCTCGAATATCCCAAGGTCTCGCAAGCCGCCCGGTTGACGTCGGTGATCTTCCCCTCGTCATCCACCACGAAGATCGCATCCGCACCGGCGTCGAAAAGATGGCGGAATCGCTCCTCGCTCTGCCGCAACGCCTGCTCGGCGCGCTGGCGGTCGGTGATGTCCCGCACGAATACCAAACGAGCAGGGCGCCCGAAATACGTGGTCGCGCGTGACGCGGTCTCGGCGTAAACGCGCTTGCCGTCGTGTCGCACGAGCTCGATGTCATAGGGATTCGTTTCGCAAGAGCGCCGCATCTCTCGAATCCGCTCGCGAGACTCGTCCGTAAGTGGAACTGCGTCCAAGCCGTTCTTCCCTATGAGTTCGGACGGGGCGCCCAATCCGACGATCTCGACGAACGCTTGGTTCACGTCGAGAATCACTCCGTCGACGTGGACCATGATGCCTTCGCGGGCCATGGACGCCAGGGCGCGGAACCGCTCCTCGCTGAGCCTGAGCGCGTCCTCGGCCTCTCTCTGGGCCGTGATGTCGCGCACGGAGGCGATGACGCGTCGCTCACCGCAGACGGTCGCGCTGTGGAGCGACACCTCCGACCAAAACAGGGTTGAATCGCACCGCTTCGTCCGCCACTCGAAGGTCGTCGATCCCCGGGCGACCGCGAGAGCGATTTTGCCTCGCGCTTCCACCTCCGAATACGGGCTCTCTCCCAGGCTCACGTCATGGAGCGACAGCGTCAGCGCGACGCTGCGCGGACAGCGGAACATCGAGCACATGCGCTCGTTGACGTCGAGGATGCGACCGGTTTCGTCGTGGACGAAGAGTGCGTCGTGCGTGACGTCGAACACCTCGCGATAGGACGGCAAGCCGTCCGCCCGACTGGACTGCGCCAGCGGCCGCGCGGCGCCCTCGCCGGTTGTGTCTCCCTGCTGACTCACGGGGCTCTCCTCCGGGCTCGATTGCGGCCGTGGTGTGGTCCCAGCGACCCCACAATATGCCGCTCGAGCGTAGCAGGCTCATTGTATACGCATTCTGTCTCGATGACCTCATCCACAGCGGCGATTCACAGCGGCGATTTCAGAGTCTCTCCCATCCGGGTCGGCGTGTGCGATTGGAGAGCCGCAACAACAGGGTCGAGGGCAGTCTGGGTCCCTATGGGCTCACCCGAGGGGTTCGACTCTTTGGGACCGGGCTTGGCCTCGAGGGGGGCTCAGTGTGCGGCGGCTAGCGTCCCGGGGCCAGCCACTCCACTGGGGTGGGGCCGGTAGCTCTCCTGTCGGCTTCCGGGGTATAGCAAGCCCGGTCCATGATCCGCGTCCGCGCCTTACGGAAGCACTTCCGCGTCCATCAGCGGGCTCCCGGTGTCGCGGCTGCCGTACGATCGCTTTTGCATCGAACTTACACGACGGTGGCGGCCGTCGACGGTATCGACTTCGACATCAGCCCTGGCGAGCGCGTGGGCTTCCTCGGCCCGAACGGCGCCGGCAAGACCACGACGCTCAAGGTATTGGCCGGGCTCCTTCACCAGACCGCCGGGGAAGTGCTCGTCGAGGGCCACGAGCCGCGCCGACGCGACGACGCGTTCCTTAAGAGCATCATGCTCGTCTTGGGCCAAAAGCAGCAGCTTCTCTGGGACTTGCCCCCGAGCGAGACCTTTGAGCTCAATCGCGCCGTCTACGGCGTTTCGCGCGGAACCTATTTGGAGACGCTCCGCGAGCTCTCCGAGCTGCTCGAGCTTGCAGACCTCGTGCGCAAGCCTACGCGCACGCTGTCGCTCGGTGAGCGCATGAAATGCGAGCTCGCAGCGGCGCTGATTCATCGACCTCGACTGCTCTTTCTCGACGAACCGACCATCGGGCTGGATGTCTCGATGCAAGCCGTCGTGCGCGATTTCGTGCGACGCTACAACGAACAGCACGGGGCGACGATCCTCCTCACGAGCCACTACATGGCGGACGTAGAACGGCTCTGCCCTCGCGTGATCGTCATCGACCGAGGCAAACTCGTCTACGATGGCGCGCTCGAGGAACTCATCGCGCGAGTCCGACCCGAAAAGCGCGTCGTCTTCCGCTTTGCGGCTCCCGTTTCCTTGGGTTCGGTGAGCGGGCTCGGGCGCGTCGTCCGGCACGACGCGGGGGAAACCGTGCTTGCCGTTCACAAGGATGCGGTAAACGCCATCGTCACGCGAGCCCTCGCCGAAATGCCCGTGCGCGATATGACGGTGGAAAATGCCCCTCTCGAAGAAGTGATGAGCGAGCTGTTCGCTCGTCAGCGCGCGGCGCACCCGGTTGGCCCGCGATGAGCCTTCGCAACACGGTCCGCGCGGGACCCACGATGCTGCGCGTTGGACTCGCGGGTGCCGTAGCGTACCGCGCTGAGCTTCTCGTGTGGGCTCTTGCGACGACGCTCCCGCTCGTCATGCTCGCGCTCTGGTCGAGCGTTGCGCAGCAGGCGCCGATCGGACGGTTCGGGCAACCTCAGTTCACCGCATACTTCCTATCGACGTTCATCGTTCGCCAGCTGACCGGCTCGTGGGCTTTCTGGGAGATGAACTCCGACGTCAAGAGCGGCACCCTGGGCACGCGCCTGCTTCGCCCCGTTCATCCGCTCTTTGCCTATGCCGCCGAGAACCTTGCGGCCATCCCGCTTCGGCTTCTGATTGCGCTGCCCGTCGCAGCAGTGCTGCTGGCGACTGTGGGAGCGCGGTGCGTCACGCACGACCCCGCAGAGTGGGCAATCTTCGCCCTGGCCGTGTCGGGCGCATGGCTTCTCACGCTGCTCACCAATCTCATCGTCGGCTGCGCGGCGTTCTTTCTCGAAAGCAGCGTCAAACTGATGGACCTATACTTGGTCTTCTTCTTCGTGCTAAGCGGCTATCTGATTCCCGTCGACCTCTTCCCTGCCACACTGCGACGGATCGTCGAGGAGCTTCCGTTCCGCTATCAGGTGGGATTTCCGGTGGAAGTCATGACGGGTGGCCACTCGCGGATCTCGGCCATCGACCACCTCGCGCGCCAGTGGGCGTGGATCGCAGTGCTTCTGCTCGCGACGCGCGCGGCCTGGCTCCGTGGACTGCGGCGTTTCGCTGCATTCGGAGGGTGATCTGCCGTGCGGTACATGCGCCTTCTCGGCGTGCAGCTCCGGGCGTCGCTCCTGCTCTCCCTGCAGTATCGGTCGGACTTCATCCTCGACGGGGCCGTGGAAGTCTTTTGGATGGCCACGGCGATCGTGCCGCTGCTGGTTGTCTATCGCCTACGGTCCAACATCGCCGGATGGCGCCTCGGAGAGGCGCTGATGGTCATGGGCTGGTTCACCTTCCTCGAGGGCGTTCTCGAGGGTGCCATCAATCCGAGCCTCGTCAGTGTCGTCGAGCACATTCGGAAGGGCACGCTCGATTTCGTTCTGATAAAGCCCGCGGATTCGCAATTTCTCGTCTCGACGGCGCGCTTTCAGCCGTGGCGCTCGATCAATGTGGTGACCGCACTGGGACTGTTCGCTTGCGGGTTCAGGCTCCTCGGCCGAGGACCGTCCGCGTCCGACGTCTTCGCGGCCGCTTTCATGATGGTGGTCGCCGTTGCCGTCCTTTATTCGCTCTGGATCCTAACTGTCAGTACAGCCTTCTATGTCGTACGCATTGATAACCTCACTTATCTGTTCAGCGCGATCTTCGACGCGGCGCGGTGGCCCATTTCGGTATTCCACGGGATCGTCCGAATGGTGCTGACCTTCGTCATCCCGCTCGCCGTCATGACGACCTTGCCGGCACAGGCTCTGCTCGGAACGCTCAGTCTGCGCTCCGCACTTGCGGCCGTCGTCGGAGCGGGTGTGGCGCTCGCCGTCTCGCGCGCCGTGTGGAAGATATCGGTCGCGCGCTACACGAGCGCAGGAGGCTAGCCGCTGCTCATGCCCACGAAACCTCGCCGTAGCGCTGGGACCAAGCCTCGCCCACCGTCATCGGCCGCTCGCACGGACCCGAGACCGCACCCGGGAGTGGAACTCGTCGATGGGCTTCGTGCGGGGCTGGCGGTATTCTCTCGGCGCCGTCACGACATCGTGCGCATCGCCCACTCTGCCCTCGTTCGAGCGGAGGTTCAGGATCTGTCCCGCTGGGCGAAGGGGCATGGTGTCCCTTGCAGCGAAGTGACGGCTGCCGAGCTCGATCGTATTGCCGGCTCGGATCACCACGAAGGTCTGTGCACAATCGCCCGATTGCGCCCATGGCTACCGGCGCACGATCTCGGCGACCTGCTCGCATACAATAATGCAACGGCCATTGCGCTCGACCGTGTGCGCAATCCGTACAACGTCGGCGCGATCCTCCGGTCGGCGGCCTTCTTTGGCATCGACGCCCTGCTCTGCGGAGCCCCGGCTCCAGGTCCTGAGCTATCGCCGATTGCGGTCCGAGTCGCTGAAGGCGGTGTCGAGCATCTCCGATGCTGCCGCACGACCGACCTTGCCAGCACGCTCTCCCGCCTGCGGGCTCGCGGCGTTCACGTGATTGGAGCCGACGCGCACGCCGGTGCGAGCGCCCGCGGATACCCATTCGCCAGACCCGCGGTGCTCGTCGTGGGCCACGAGCGCGAAGGACTCAGCGCGCGTGTGCGCGCAGAGTGCGAGGCATTCGTCGCCGTCCGGGGTACCGGGGCGATCGAGTCGCTCAACGTCGCGGTCGCCGCCGGCGTGCTCCTTGGAGAGCTCGCGGGAGCCACCCGCCCATGAAAATTCTTATGCGCCGTGAAAATGGCGTTTACACAGGAACATCCACACGTTCGAGACGGCAGACCTTACGAGGGCTGAAATGGCCCGGTAGGATGTGTGAAGCATTGGACTTCCGGAGGCTTATCGATGTCTAAGCGACGTTCACGATCGCCACGCACCCGCCCCGCGAGTGGACCGCCCGCCACGACGACGCAGGCTCCCACCGCGCCGCCGGACGGTCCGGGGCCTGGTCCGTCCGTGCCGCCAGCCGCTGGAGGCCTGGTCGACGAGATGGCGGACCTCGACGCGGGATGGGACGACCTGCCCAGCCTGCCCTGAGGCATGCTTTCCACTCGCGCATCGGTCAACGCGTCACCAAACCGGATTTCGATCGCCCTGGCTCGCGCGCGCTCGGAGGGACGACCGCTTCTCGACCTGACGGAGTCGAATCCGACCCGAGCCGAGATCCTCTACGACCACCATGGGGTCCTAGGCCCGCTCTCCGATCCGCGTTCGCTCCGCTACGACGCGGCCCCATTCGGTACCCTTTCGGCTCGCGAAGCGGTCGCGGCGGACTTGCGACTTCGCGGGCGGGCCGTGGATCCCGAGCACATCGTTCTGACCTCCAGCACGAGCGAAGCGTATGCCTTCCTTTTCAAGCTGCTGGCGGATCCCGGCGACGAGGTACTCGTGCCCGCGCCAAGTTATCCGCTCTTCGAGCACCTGGCACGGCTCGAGACCGTTCGCGCAGTTCCCTATCGCCTCTCGTACGACGGGGTGTGGTACGTCGACGTCGACTCGGTTCGCCAGAGAATCACTCCCCGCTCGCGCGCGATTCTGATGGTCCATCCCAACAATCCGACGGGCTCGTACGTCAAGCGCGACGAACTCGCCGCCCTCGCAGGCCTGGGAGTGCCGCTGATAAGTGATGAGGTGTTCGCCACCTATCCCCTCCGAGAGGATGCGTCGCGGGCTGAGTCGGCTCTCGACGCCGCGGACGCGCCGCTCGTCTTCTCCCTGGGTGGGCTCTCCAAGCTCGCGCTACTGCCCCAGATGAAAGTCGCGTGGATCGTCGTGTCCGGCGACAAGCCTCGGGTAAACGAGGCGCTCGACCGGCTCGAGCTCATCGGCGACACCTATCTGTCCGTGGGCACACCCGCGCAGATTGCGCTGCCGCACTGGCTGGCGAGCCGCCACCCCGTGGAGCGGGCGGTGCTCGACCGGGTGCGCCGCAACCTCGGCATCGTCTCTGGAGCCTGCGTCGGAAAGGCGCTGTCTGCCCTCGACGTCGAGGGGGGCTGGTATGTGACCCTGCGATTGCCGCGGACGCAGAGCGAGGAAACCTGGGCACTGGATCTCCTGGAGCTTGACCGCGTGATCGTCCACCCGGGCCATTTTTTCGATTTCGAAGAGGAGGCGTATCTCATTGTCAGCCTGCTCACGCCGGAATCGGTCTTGCGAGAGGGCGTGCGTCGGATCGTCGAACGAGTGGAAGGCCAGTGTCTTTCGGCCGATCTCTTCGCGATCCCGACGTCGAGCGTGCTCGCCCACGGGAAGTAGGCTCCGCGCGACTCGCCGCCGGCCTCGCTCGGGCTCGTCCGAAAGACACCCGCCTTCTCGACGGAGGCCGCGGCGGGGGCTCCCGGCCCAGCGACGTTGGACCGCACGCGCGCCCCCGGAACTCTTGGTGCAGTGATATCTTGCCCGTCCAGTGAGACGGTCGTTCGGCGCGCACTGGGTGTGGTGGCTGGCTGTCATGGTCGCGGCGGTCGCGACCCATCCGGGGTGCCGTCGCGCCAATCATTCGCACATCGCGTCCTTCACCGCGCCACCGCTTCCGGGTGGCTTCGTCACCGTCAGTGCCCCTGGATGGCGAATCGCCGTCCCGTCGACATGGAAGGCCTCCAGCGTCCAACAGACCGGCGTCTACACGGCGGCCGACACTCAGGCCGTCGACGACTTCCACGCGGCGGCCAACGTGTTCACCGAACCCTTCGATCGAGATTCCTACGCTTATGCCCGTGCCGGAGAAGCCAGCCTCCGCGGCCGATCGAACGTCACCTTGGACGTGGAACGCGAGGAGATCATCGACGGAGACCCGACGCTCGTCATCGAGTCGCGCTGGGCGCCCACGACGGCGTCCAGAGTGGGCTACCGCACCATGCAGGTGAGCCTCGCGTCCCACGGAGTCGGAACGGTAGCCACCTGCGCAGCAGCCTCCGGGGCTTTCGAGCGTTATCGCTCGACTTGCGAGTCGATCATCCGTTCGCTCGCCGTCGAGCGCTGACCCGGACCCACCGACCCCCATTGAAGACCGCGCTTGAACCGGACGAGTCATCGAGTAGAGGCTAGCGCTCCCAGCATGCTCGAACTTCGGCCTTCCTCCGCTGCCTTCTCCCCGGCTCGCCTCGAAAAGCGCCTGCGCGACGTCCAGCGGGGAAACCCTCGCGTCACCGCGCTGTCCGCCGAATTCATCCATTATGTCGACGTTTCCCAAGCGCTCACGACCGCGGACCGGGATGCGCTCACTTCCCTCCTGACGTACGGTCCCAAGCGAGGCCGACCGGTCGAAGCCGAAGGCGAACGCATCTTCGTGGTGCCGCGCCTCGGTACCATCTCACCGTGGTCTTCGAAGGCTACCGAGATCGCCCACCGATGCGGTCTGCACCTCGTACGGCGCATCGAGCGCGGTCTCGTGTACACGGCAGTCGGCACCGTCGACCGACGGGAAGCTCTCGCCGCCGCGCTCCACGACCGGATGACCGAGTCGGTCCTCGAATGCGCCGCCGACGCCGAGCGCATCTTCGAGCGGTCTGCGCCGCGCTCCTTCACCACGGTCGACGTCCTCGGCTCGGGTCCGACGGCGCTGCAACGAGCCGACCGGGCGCTCGGCCTCGCGCTCGCGGCCGACGAAATCGAATATCTAGTCGATCGCTTTCGGGGCCTCGGCCGCAATCCGACCGATGTCGAACTCATGATGTTCGCACAAGCCAACAGCGAGCACTGCCGGCACAAGATCTTCAACGCCGCGTTTACCGTGGACGGCACGCGGCAACCGCTATCGCTCTTTCAGATGATTCGCAATACGACCGACAGGAGTCCCGAGGGCGTGCTCTCCGCCTATCGCGACAACGCTGCCGTCATCGTCGGGTGCGAGGCCGGGCGATTCTTCCCGGATCCGGAGCGGCGAACCTATCGCGCGCACCGAGAGCCCATCGCCGTGGTCATGAAAGTGGAGACGCACAACCATCCGACAGCGATTTCACCGTATCCCGGGGCGGCGACGGGATCCGGTGGAGAGATCCGCGACGAGGGCGCGACCGGGCGCGGATCGAAGCCCAAGGCTGGCCTCACCGGTTTCTGTGTTTCGAATCTGCTCTTGCCGGGCTGGCTCCAGCCTTGGGAGGTCGATCACGGCCGCCCGGAGCGAATCGCGTCGGTCCTGGACATCATGCTGAGCGGTCCCCTGGGTGCGGCAGGATTCAACAACGAATTCGGCCGACCCGGCATCTGCGGTTACTTTCGAACGTTCGAGCTTGAGGTCCCGGGGGCCAACGGACGCGAAGTGCGCGGCTACGCGAAGCCCATCATGCTCGCGGGTGGCCTGGGCAGCGTCCGTCTGGAGCACGTGCAAAAAAAAGAAATCCCGGGCGGTGCGAAGCTGGTCGTGCTCGGCGGTCCCGCCATGCGCATCGGATTGGGCGGCGGCGCAGCGTCGTCGCTCGCCACCGGCGCCTCTAGCGAAGACCTCGATTTCGCTTCTGTGCAGCGGGACAACGCGGAGATGCAGCGGCGCTGTCAGGAGGTCATCGACGCGTGCTGGGCGCTCGGGCCCGACAATCCCGTCCTGTCCGTGCACGACGTGGGAGCGGGCGGTCTGTCGAACGCGCTGCCCGAGCTCGTGCACGAATGTTCTCGTGGCGCGAGCCTGTCGCTGCGCGCAATTCCGAGCGACGAACCGGGAATGTCGCCGCTCGAAATCTGGTGCAACGAGGCGCAGGAGCGCTATGTGCTCGCTCTTTCGGACGAGGGGGTCGATAGGTTCGAGTCACTCTGTCGACGCGAGCGATGCCCGTTCGCGATCGTGGGTACAGCCACCGCCGAGGAGGCGCTCGTCCTTCACGATGACCATTTCGACAACGATCCCATCCATATTCCGATAAACGTCCTCCTCGGCGATGCCCCACGCATGTCGCGCGCGGCCACCCGCTGCACGATCGATTCTGACCCCTTCGATCTCGACGAAGTCGACGTAGCCGAGGCGACCCG
>JBEKXD010000050.1:0-40524 GCA_049512415.1 Polyangiaceae bacterium | reverse complement strand
CTTGAGACGCTCCTTGTACCAGTCGAGACGCGGCTTCCACTTTGCGGTCTCGGACGCGATGAGCGCTTCGCCCTTCTGCTCGATGCCAAAGAACGCGCAGACCTTTCGGATGCCCTCGGCTGTGTAGTTGAAGCCCCACGAGTCGATGTCGAGGCGAGGAATGCCGTATTGCCGCTTGAGCTCGTTGGCGATGTATCCGGCAGAACGGGCGCAGTTGACGACGCTGAGCTTCGCGCGGTGCATCCCACGGAGGTCGTCGTAGTTCGCATTTCCAGTGAAATGCGCGATGACCTGAATGCCGAGCGCACTCCAGTACTGCTGGAGAAGATCTGTGTCTCCCTGGATGTTGTAGTCGCCGATGAAGTTGATCGTGTACTCCGAGGTGATGGTCGGCTCGACCGTTCCGACCTTCTCGTTGACCCAGCCGATGTTGAGGACGTGGTGCCCCTTCGATTGGCTGACTCCGGCAAAGCCTGGGCACTCTACGGTGAAGATGTCTACGTCAGGTCGCGCTTCCATCACGCGTTTGCATACCGCCTTGACGTCATCGCCGATCAGCGCAGTAGGACACGTCGTATAGACGATCATCCGCTTGATGTGCGGCATCTCGTCGAAGGCCTCGTTCATCGATTGTTCGAGGCGCTTCTCGCCGCCGAACACGATGTGAGACTCCTTCATGTTGGTCGACCACACGTACTTGAGCTGGAAGTGTCCATTGTCGCTGGGATATCGCTTGGTGTGCCACGTGTCGTAGGCGCAGCCGATCGGCCCGTGGATCATCTGGATGGTGTCTTTGAGAACCCCGCCAATGACAAGTTTGGCGCCGCAGAACGCGCAACCCCTCTCGGAGAGCGTGCCGGGAATGGTCGGCGCGTTGGCGAGAGGCAAAAAATCGCGAGTGTCCTCGTCAGGCGCTTTCAGGTAAACGTGCTTCTCCCGTTCCGGGATGTCTTTGTCGCAACGCAATAGCACCATAGGCATGGGGCAACTCCCTCGGGCAGGCGAACGTCGAGCGTCCGTGAATCACTAAGCCCATCGTTCGGTGTATGAAGCTGGGACGATGCATGACGCGTGCCGGTAGGAGCGAGAGCGAATCAGGCAGCGAGCGTCGGGCGCGTCGCTGGGAACTCGAGTGGCCGTGGGACCCAATGCGTGAAGAGACGAGGAGTGGGTGTTCCCAATCGTACGTTGTTCGCAAGATCGTACGAATGGGAACGGTCGGGTCGGGCGGAAAGCCCGATGGCGTTCAGCCCATCGGTCCGAGGCGCTATCGGGGTCGAGACACCCTGGCGGGCCGTCGGAGCGCCCTCTTGGGGCAAAAGCCGCCCTTGGGCGATGGGTCCACGGACTCGGAACCGGTCGCGCCTGGGATAGCGGACGCGGCGTCAGGGCTGCTGGCGGCGAAACGGTTGATACTGAATGCCGTATTTGGCCATGCGAAGGCCGAGGATTCGGCGCGTCAGATTGAGCTCTTTGGCTGCGGCGCTCATGTTTCCGCGATGCGTTTTCAGGGCCTCGACGATCATTTCGTGCTCGACGGCTCCGAGCTTCGCCTCGAGGCTGCAATTGAACGCGGTGCCGCTTGCGGTAGCCGTCTGAAGGGAAGGGGGGAGGTCGTACTGGTGGATCACCTCGTCGTCCGAGAGGATAACGGCGCGCTCCATGACGTTCTCGAGTTCACGCACGTTGCCCGGCCAGTGGTAACTCATGAGCATATTCAGAGCCGGCGTCGAGATCCGCTTGATGCTCTTTTCGCACTTCGCGGCGAAGTGGGCCACGAAGTGGTCCGCGAGCGTGATGACGTCGCTTCCTCGGTCGCGCAGGGGCGGGATGGTGATGGGAAAGACGCTAAGCCGGTAGTAGAGGTCCTCTCGAAAGCGGCCATCGGTGACCATCTCGACGAGGTTCCGATTCGTCGCAGCAATTACGCGGAGGTCGACGGTGACCGAATGGGTGCCGCCGACTCGCTCGAAGGTCCTCTCCTGAAGGACGCGCAGGAGTTTGGCCTGCGCGGCGAGCGACAGCTCTCCGACTTCATCGAGGAAGACGGTGCCTCCGGAGGCTAGCTCGAAGCGACCCCTGCGCTGGCTCGAGGCTCCCGTGAAGGCTCCCCGCTCGTGGCCGAAGAGCTCACTCTCCACGAGATTCTCGGGTAGAGAAGCGCAGTTGAACCTGACGAATGGACCGTTGGCCCAGGGCCCGTTGAAGTGAATCGCGCTCGCGATGAGCTCCTTGCCGACACCGCTCTCGCCGAGAACGAGGACAGTGGTCTTCGTCTGCGCAATCCGCTGAACCAGTCCGTAAACATCCTGCATGGGCTTGGAGTTGCCGATTAAGTTAGAAGGATGGAACTGCTCTTTTAGCGCTGTTCGAAGGCGAGAATTTTCATTTTCGAGCAGGTAGAGCTCCACCGAAGGGGCGATGATCGCGGCGACAGTCGCGAGAAGCTCGGCATCCTGGCGAAGCAGCAGCGTGTTCTCGTACAGCCGCTCGGCTCCGATCGTTCCAAGGACGCGCTTGCCGCGTACGATGGGCACGCAGAGGAATGACGCGTCCGTGTCGGACGACCGGCTGAGGGTTCGGTTGAGGAAGCGCGGCTCATCGCCGATGCGAGGAACGATGACGACCTCGCCGGTCTCGACCGCGAGCCCGGTGATTCCTTCGCCCACTGCGTAGACGCCCCGGGCATTTTGCTCGTCCGTCAGACCGAAGCTCTGATGGACAAAGATCTCTCCTGACTTTCTGTCGAAGAGCGTCACCATGCCGCGGACGATCTTCATCCGCTGCTCCATTAGCTTGAGGACCGTCGCCAGCGTCTGGGCGAGGTCACAGGTCTCCATCCCTACCGAACTGAGTTCGTAGAGAAATGGCAGTGCCCCGACGCGGCACTCTCCACTATCGCAATACGTGAACTCGTAGAGCTTCCGCAGGCTAGGGCGATGAACGTGTGCCTGGGCTCCGCTCGGACACGCCCGAGTGCGCACAGGCCCGTCCGCAGCGGCGGGCGTCTCAATGCGCGTCGGCTGGGAGTTCATGCGATCTCGTCGATGGATTTAATGAGGTAATACCTCTCCGGGGAACCGACGGATGCGGAATGGGGCGGGATGGGGAGATCCCGCCTCTCTGGAGTTCTCGCGGCGCGCTCGACCCATGCCAGGCCTCCGCTGGTCAACGCCAGACTGACCTCGTTCAGGAGTTCCTCGATCGCAAAGCCTTTTGGGACGATGATCGGTTGAATGTGGGCCTGCATGAGACGCTTGATCGAAGAAACTCCTATTTTGGCGGCGTAGACGCCGGCGCACGACCGGAGAAATTCGATCTTGTCGACGACCTTGTCC
Source organism: Polyangiaceae bacterium (assembly GCA_049512415.1). Taxonomy (GTDB): domain Bacteria; phylum Myxococcota_A; class Polyangia; order Polyangiales; family Polyangiaceae; genus Palsa-1150. Next base: position 37,186 of record JBEKXD010000050.1, on the reverse strand, counting down.
TCCGTCATTCGCTCCTCGAGCTCGGGCGACGGCGTGTCCTCTCGGTCTCGTTCGGCGTTGACGCCCTTCATGCGTGCTTTCACGAAGCGGCCAATCCCGACGAGCTCCGCGACCCCGGGCGCGACGTCGTAGAGGACGAACTGTTCTGCGGCGCCGAAGTGAAGGTTGACGGACCTGCGGTCATCCGAGGCGAACGCGACTCGGATCATGGAAGCGTCCTCTCGTCAGGGCTCGTCCGTCCGTGCGCGGCAGAAGCCTTCGATGGATCCGCCGGCTGCCCATAGATCGACGAGTACGGAGATGCCTCGGGCTGCGAGCGTGCCAGCAAGTTGGCAACTTCAAAAAGAGTTTGGCGTGTCCCAGCGTAGCCGATCCACGACTTGGTGTGCGCACCGAGTACGTCATGCTGTGGAAAGCCCGCGCGCATGAGCGGGACGCGGAGCCGAGCCGCCAGAGCGTTGGCGTGGGAATTGGCGATGAGCAACTGGACCGGGTGTTCTGTGGCCTCGCGCTCCAGATCGTCCAGGTCGCCTACGACGATGCGATCCGACAGGCATTGCCGGAGAGACGGTGCCTTTGCCGTCGTCACAATCGTCGGGACGCGGACGCCGACGCTCCTTGCGAAGCGAACCAGCGCGCCCGCGAGGTCCGGGTCCCCTGCCACCATGGCACTGGTGTCTGCCGTGCGAAAGTGGCAGTCGACCATGGCGTCGAGGAGCTGGTCACGCTGACGACGCAGGCGATCGGGTACGGAGCGTCCGGAGATATCGCGCAAGGCTGTCGTCAGCTCGTCGCAGGCCTCCAGGCCCGTGAGAGACGGAAAGCGGAAGTCAGGCACTTGCGTCCGGGCCTTGAGAAGGTCCGCCGCGCGCCCGAGGCTGGGCCCGACGACGATTGTGGCCGCGCTCTGGCCGGCTCGCTCTACCTCGGTACGTGCGACGCCGCCGTACGTCAGGGGCGAAAACCCGTGGGCGAGAAGATGGCCGTCGACCGAGTCCCCAAGATCGGGAATGACGACCGGCCTGAGATCGAATGCGCGGACCCAATCCTTTAGCGTATCCACGTCGCCGGGGGTCAACATCGAAGAGGCGAGAATATTAATGTGCGCGCCGCACGCGCCTGCCGAGCGAGTCGGCGGGACGAGCGCTCCGACGATCGCCTCGACCGCGCGAGCGTATCCGCCCTCAAGGCCATCGGGTGCGTCCGTGGTGCTCACCGGGATGACGGCAACGTGGGCGTGCTCCGGAAACCGGTCGCGGAACTCGGCCACGGAGCGCAGTGCGTCCGCCCCCTGAAACTCCGTCATGGTCGTGAAGGCGATCCCAACGACCTCGGGCTGGTGGCGCTCGATGACAGTGCGGAGCCCATCGACGAGGTTGTCGTCGGCTCCGAGAATGGTTGCCCCGTGGTCGATGGCCGTCGTCTGGAGCGGTATAGGCTCCTGGAAGTGGCGCATGAAGAAGAGCTTCGTGAACGAAGCGCATCCGCGGACTCCGTGCTCGAGAGGAAAGCACCGAGCCAGACCAAGAAACGCGAGCACGACGCCGGCGCTCTTGTCCACCTTGAGCGGATTGACGCAAAGCGCTTTCATTGAATCAATGAACTCGCCCATGGTGTCGAACCTCGTCACGCCGCGTGGTCACGCGTCGTGGAGCCATCGAGTTCCCACGGCGGCGGTTGCCGAACCTGTGCCCAAATAGGGTGCTCCACGGCCGCCACGACTTGGCGCCCGAATTCGACCGCACCGGGATAGCCGGCGTATCCGATGGTTCGCACATGATCCAGGTCGAGGAACGGAACACGCGCTTTGAGAGAAGGGTAGATATAACGGTCACCAGCAATCAGAATATCGGCGCGCAATTCTTCAAACGTGCGCAGAAGCGCCTCCTGGTCGTTGTTCTCGAGCATTCGGGCATCGGGCCCCATGAGCTGCCGGATCCGGGCTTTGTCCTCGTCCGTGGATTTTTCGATCCCCGTCGCGACCACCGTCATTCCCAGGTCCTGCACGGCCGAGACTGTCGACCAAGACTTGAAGCCGCCCGTGAAGATCAGGGCTCGCTTGCCTTTCAATCGCGCACGCAGGGGCGCCAACGCCTGACTGGCCCGCCGCTCTTCCCGTGCCACAACGTGTTCGGTGCGAGCGATCAGATCGGCATCGTCAATCGCGAGGGCGAATGAGCGGAGCGCCGCCGAGGTCGCGGGAATCCCGTAGAAACTGCCCTCGAAGAACGGACTTCCATACGTCTGCTTCAGCGTATGCGCGACGCGCAACAGCGCTTTGGAACAGACGACCATATTGGCTTCGGCGCGGTGCATCGCCTGCACGTCGCGAAAGCGCGAGTCGCCGGACAGCGTACAGAGTATTCGCAGGCCGAGCTCATCGAACAGCGGCGCTACACTCCAGAACTCTCCGCCTACGTTCCATTCGCCGATCAGATTCACGTCGTGCGTGCGAATGTCGGGCCGCTTGGCGTGCTCCGGAATGGGGTCAGGGTCCCGTGTCCCGATCACATGGCGCAAGAGCGCGTCGCCAGCGATCCGCTGCCCGAAGTTCTTGTTTCCATAGTACCCAGCGCAGTCTATGGCGATGACTGGAACGCCCCACTTCGTTTGGGCGGACCGAGTCACAGCCTCGACGTCCGCACCGTGCATCGCGGGAACGCACGTGACGTAGACGAACACGGCAGCGGGGGAGAACCTGCAGATGGCTTCGTGGATGGCGCGAAGCAGGCGCTGATCGCTAGTTCCCATGACCATCTCGACGTCGGTGAGCGCTGTCGTCAGACCGATGCGATAGAGCGCCGACCCGCTCGAGCGCGACCCGCGAGTGTCCCAAGATGAGCCCGAGCAGCCGATGGGTCCATGCACGATATGGGCGACATCGCTGATGGGCACGAGCGCGTTGCGCGCACCGTCGAAGCAGCAGCCACCCTGGGTGGCGCCTGGAGGAGGTCGCGCGCAACCGGCTTGCGACGATTCTCGGTGCGCACAAGACGGTTCGTGGCGCATTGCCCGAAGTTGGTTGGCTTGCATCGTCTGCTCCGAGGGCGCCGGATGCTCGTGTGGTCGCTAAGGGTTGAAGCCTTCGGCCGGCTCCGTGTGTCGGGGGCGCTGGACTGTCCGGCGAGTCCACTCCCAGCGGAGTGCAAGCCTTGTGCCTTCGGTAACCGACTCCGCCCAGGCGTCGATCGCGCGGGAAACTGACTATCTGATGGCTCGGACGAGCGGCGCTCGGCCGCACCCTTCGTACGATTGGGTACAGTCCCAACCCATATTGTACGGTGACGAACAACGGTCGTGTCGCGTCCCGGCCCAAGGCGCGGGATACCTTCGGTTGGCGGGCGGGGCAGGGCTCCTCCGCGGCGAGGGGACGCGCGGCCCACCCCGAGCGCTGCGGAGGCCGGAATACGCCAACCCAATTTCTACGAGTCCCGACCGGCCAGCTTCGCGAGCGCGGCCCCCGTGACTCGATACATCCGCCATGGGTCGAGACGTTCGGCGCCGTGGCTTCGATAGAATTCGTCCGCCGGCGTGTTCCAGTCGAGGGCCATCCACTCGAATCGCCCGCACCCTCGATCCACCGCGATTCGGGCCACCGCTGAAAGCAGCGCCCGCCCCAAGCCTTTGCGCCGGTGGGCAGGCAGCACGAAGACGTCCTCGAGGAATATCCCCGGGCGCATCAGGAACGTCGAGAAGTTCTCGAAATACACGGCATAGCCGACGACCTTACCCTCCTCTTCGGCCACCAGGACCTCGGGGTGGTGCGGGGTTTCGAAAAGCCGCTGCTGAACCGCGTCTGCCGTCGCGGCGACTTCGTGTTCGAGGTGTTCGTAGCGGGCAAGCTCTCGAATGAGCTCAGCGAGCGTGGAGGCGTCAGCGGGCCGGCCGGGACGAATCATGAGTCTATGGCCTAGCCATAGGACGGCCGAGCGAGTCGCTCAAGGTCCTGCCCAATGGTCCCATCCTCGGAGCCACGCCAACGACGTGCCCTGGATCCCCTTCGTTGGGTCACTCGCTACGACCCCTCGCCCTTCTACTCCTTGGCGCGCTGGATGATCGGCCAGACTGCCTTCCCGAGCTCGACGATCAGCACGGCGTCCTCCGGCGTGTAGTCGTTCGGCTTGTTGCCCACGCCGAACACCCCTGCGATGTGACCTCCCTCCCAGATCGGCGCGTTCAAGTGGCGAACGACCTTGACGTGGCCGGCTGGGTAGCCCTTCTTCGTGGGCTTCTTCAATCCTTCATAGTCGTTCGTAATGACAGCCTTGCGCTCTCGAACGGCGTCTCCCCACATCCCGGTCTCGTCGAGTGGGTAGACGATGGGCTTGTCGATCACTTTGCACATCTCCATCGCAGATTTGGACCACCCCACCATGGTCAGCACGTCCTCGGCGTCGTTCATCGTGGCGTAGTAGGCGATGCTGCTTCCGAGCAGCGCCGCTCCGTCATTGACCAGAATGTCGATCAATGCCTGTCGACGCCCCTTGGTGATCGACAACTTCTGAATCAGATCATGCATGGCTTCGCTCCTCTCCGTCCACTCGTAGGCCGCTCTCGTATCCGCATCGCTAGCAATGGCGCCGTAACAGTAATTCTCTCCTCGCATCCGTGGGCATGCGAGGCGGTGTTCGCACGTGTCGCACGAGCGCTTCTGCCGACTCGTGGAGGGCCGAGGCTCCTCTATTAAGCGATTTGGGAAGTTGGTCACCTTCTCAGTAGAGAAACTGTGAGAGCACGGCCTCGAGTCTTCCGGCGACCTCGCCCAGGGCAAAAGCGGACGTCCGAGCCGCCTCCGCGGTGGTTCTCGCTTCGGCCGCGGCCCGCGCGACCTCACCGATGTCCGTGGCGATCTCCGAACTTCCACTCGCGGTCTCGCTCACGGAGCGAGAGATCTCCCCAACGGTCGCCGTCTGTTCTTCGACGGCGCTGGCAATCGCACCCTGCGTCGCGCTGATTCCTCGGACCGTGGTGCCGATGCCCTGGATGACCGCTACTGCCGCGCGGGACGTCGTCTGGATCGCCTCGATTCGAGTTGCGATGTCTTCGGTGGCGCGAGCCGTCTCTCTCGCGAGCTCCTTGACCTCGCTGGCCACCACCGCGAACCCCTTCCCCGTTTCGCCCGCTCGGGCGGCCTCGATGGTCGCGTTGAGCGCCAGAAGGTTGGTCTGCGACGCGATCGAAGAGATCACCTTGACGACGTGTCCGATCTGTTCGCTGCTGTTGCTGAGCTGCTCGATGGCGGTCGTCGCGCGGTCCGCCTGGGAGACTGCCCCCTGGGCCACGCGAGTGGCGTCCGCGGCGTTGCGCGCGATCTCCGTGATGCTGGCGCGCATTTCCTCGATTCCAGCCGCGACGCTCTGAGCGTGCTCGCTGACCGTCGACGCGATTGCCAGGGCGGCCTGCGCACGATCGGAGGTGTGGCCGGCGTTTGCGCTGGCCCCCTCGGTGAGCGCGAGCAGTTTCTCCCCCGTGTCCGCGACGCATCGGCTCTCCCCCGCGATCCGAGCGAAGCTCCCGCAGAGGTCCTCGGTCGCTCCGTTGATGGCATTCTTCAGTCGTTCGTGTTCTCCCACGAAGGCGCCGCGAACCCGAGCGCGCAAATCACGGCGCGCGACGCGCTGAAGCGCGTCCAGGCTTTCTCCGACCGGCGCTAGGAGCAAGTCGAGCGACGCATTGATTCCTTCCAGAACCTCTCGGTACTTGCCGGATAGCGACCCGAGGTTCGCCCGGTAGTCCAACCGGCCGGCTCGCGAAGACTCCGCGAGAGCAAGGGACTCGCCGACGAGGAGTTGAAGTGACTCAATCATGCGCACGAATGCGGGTGTGAGCTGGTCGTATTCGGACAGGCGCCCTTGCCCGCTGCCGAGCTGGCGCAAGGTAGTGAGATCATCCAAGTTGCCCTGGGCGACGTGCTCGGCCACGCTCGTCAGGTCCACCAGACGTCCGCGCACCTCGTTGACGGCGGCGTTCATCGCACCGAAGACTCCCGGGAACTCGCCCTCGGCGCGCTCGTCGAGCCTGTTGACCGCGAGGGCCTGGAGAATGCGATTGGCCTCGGCCACGCCGCGAAGCCCGACGATGCACTGGTTTAGACTCTGGCGCACGACTTCGAAGTCACCGTTCTGTGCCTCGGCGAGCGGATCGGGGAGTTCGCCTCGCCCGATCACGTTGAGCGCGTCGCAAATCCGGCCGAGCGGTCCGACGACGGCATCGAGAATTCCGTTGATGCCCGCGACCGCCCGCCGGAACTCTCCGTGGTGCGCCTCGGCGTTCGCCCGCGTCTGGAGTTTGCCCTGAACCGCGGCCGATCCGAGCCTGCGAACGTCGGTGATGACGGCGACTGTGCTGTTTCGCAGACGGCGAACGGCCTCCGCGATGGCGTCGAGCGCGTCGATCACGACGGTCGTGTCCTCGGCTCCCTCGTCGAGCTCCAACCGGGCTGCGAAATCGCCTTGGGCCGCCTGGTCCACCCACGCGACGAGCTTCGGAGCTTGCGCGGCGAGAAATGATATCGCCGCCGTCCCTCCAGTGGGAGCGGACTGTACAACGGCGATGGCTCCCTTCTTTCGCGGTGTCGCCGTTACCACCAGGCGCATCGCGGCGAGTTCCGGCCGCTCAATCTCGACTTCGCCCCGCGCGGTCTGTCCGCTCTCGAGCGCTCGAGTGATCGGGCTCTGTCGCTCCGTGACCCCGAACAGACTCCACGCAGGCTTTCCCACCCAGTCGGTCGGCGACCCGCGAAGAAGCTCCGCAGCGGCCGCATCCACGTGGACGACGACGCCGGCTGCGTCGACCGTCAAGTGGGCGATCCCGAGTTCGGACAGCTCGTCGGAGGTGACCGATACGGGTCGCGAGCGAGTCGGCGGCGCGGTCGCTGTGTCTCCGTTGGCCCGGGTCGGCGGCCTGCTCATCATCATGCCAGACTCGGGTACGGCCTATGGTGCCCCTTCCATTAGCGGCGGGTGGCACAAAAAGTGTCGAGAGAAACCATGGCCTCGACCCCATGCAGACCGCGCTAGTTCGAACCTCGTGTTGCCACGGTGGCCCTGGGGCGAGATGTGCCGAGGCGCGGCTCGGTAGTGCCGGGGGCTGGCCTGGCCACCAGGGAGAGATCCGGGAACGACCTCACTTCCATTGAAATCTCCGCCGGAGGAATCTCTCCCGAGTCCCATGCGCAGACCAGTCGGTCGACCGCAGCGTCCGCGGTCGACGGCATGACCACCGTGGCGCAAAGCTCTCCCGTCCGAACGCACGCCTGGCCCTCGGCGACCGTTCCGTCGCACCCGGCCACGGGGATGTCCAGGAGCCCCGGCCTCTGAAGTTCGATCGCGGCCGACACGAGCGCCGCGCGGGCACCCACCGCCATCCTGTCGTTCTGTGCGCCCACGGCGCATCCTGACGCGGCCGGCGCGCACGCCTTTTGCAGCCAGTCCTGGGCCGCCCACGTGCCACTGGCGACCGACCAGTCGCCGTTCTTGATGACCATCTCGATGTCCGTCTCGGCAAGCTCGCTCATGACGGCCGCCAATCGGAGCTGAGCGGACGAAGTGTAAAATGCCCCCGTGATGTAGAGGAGCTCTCCGCCGTCAGGCAAGAGCTTCTTGAACTGCTGCCCCTGGATTCGGCCGATCGCGCACTGGTCGGGCACGACACAGAATATCGGGATTCGAGGGTATCTGCCGCGCAGCTCCTCGACGTAGGCGCACCATCGATTCAGCAAGACGAACGCTACACCCAACCGCGCGGCCTGCTCGGCGACGGCTCGCAAGGACACCTCCGCGACCGGGTGGACGAGCAGAGCGCGCGGGCGGATCGCCTCGGGCTCGGCGAGGCAGTCCTTGATCTGCTGCAACTGCTGCTCGGCGTCGTTGCGAGCGCTGAGCTCAGTGAGGGCCAATCGATGTCGCTTCGCCGCATCACGGCAGGCGTCGCGCTGGAGGCACTGATAGTCGTTGTTCAAGGTCCGCAGGAGGTTCGCAATTCTTATACGTCTCGACATCCCACTCACCACGCCGCAGCGCAAACGAGGCCTGCTTCATACGACTTTGCCACAAAATCAGCTCGCGCAAACGATCGTACGGCGCAATCGACAATCCCCATTAGGGCTCGGTCGCACGTTGTCTCACCGACCCCGGCACTGGTTCTTCGTCGCCATGCCCGACGCGGCCGTCTTCCGGTGCGTGAACGACACCTTGTTCACGGGGTCGCTCCTCCGCTACGGTCTCTTGTCGCGCCGGGCCCAAGAGACGACCATCGTGGGTCGAGAGGGCCCCGAACGGCGCCGCTTCTCCCGAAGCGATGGGAAAGCAAGGAACAGGGTCCCATGGGTGACTTCACGGGCTTCGCCGACACGGACGCGCGGTTCTTTCAGCGCCTCGCAAAACATCAGGACCGCGCGTGGTTCCAGGCGCACAAGACGGAGTACGAGGAGGGATGGAGCACGCCCATGAAGGCGCTGCTCGGCGACGTCCGGTCCATCATCGACTCGTGCTACGAGCGGTGCGATCTAGACGAGCCGAAGGTGTTCCGCATATTTCGCGACGTCCGGTTCTCGAAGGACAAGGCGCCCTACAAGACCCACGTAGCTGGGATCCTAAGCGTAGCGCGCAGCGCGAAGGTGACCGAGACGCCCGCGGCGCTCTACTTTCACGTCGGCACCGAGGTGATCGCTGCCGCCGGCCTCTACAGGATGGACGGACCCTCGCTCGTGCGCTACCGCGACGCCGTCGTCGACGAGCGACACGGCTCCGAACTCGAAGCGATCCTCAAGAGGCTCAAACGCGCAGGCTTCGAGACCGACAGCATGAGCGAGGAAACGCTCAAGAAGGTTCCGCGCGGATTCGACCCGGAGCATCCACGCGCCGCTCTCTTGAAGAAGAAAGGACTAGGCGTGACATTCTCCGACTTCCCGATGGGGCTCTTGACGTCACCGAAGCTCGTGGGATGGCTCGCCGACCGAGCGAAGAAGGCGACATCATTGGTCGAGTGGCTCACCGTGGTGACTTCCTGAGCCCCCAAGCGTGTTCTTGGATGAGGGGCTCCACAGGGGGGCCGACGGAAGGTCACTGGGTAGGCAGCGTGCAGTAGGCATACACGTTCCCGGAGCTGTCCGTATCCGTGCTGCAACTGTTAAACCCGTCAAACACGTCAATCGTGTTGCAGTTGATGACGTACGGCGCACCGCCTACCGACACAGTGATCTCTCCGCTGCTTGTGTCGCAGCGCTCCGTGAATACTGCGGTGGAGGAGCACCCCGGGGAAACGCACAAGTTCGCGCTGGCCGCGCACTGCTCGTGAGCCACGGAGCAGTCCCACGGGTAGCTGACACCCCATGCCGTGTCGCAGCTCACGAGCGTCGTACCGCTGCACGTGGATACGAACGCGGACGCATCGGAGGCGCTCGTACACGGACTGCCCGGCGGGAGACACCCGGTCCCCGCTGTGCCGCTGACACACGTGCCGCCAAACTTGGCGCAGTCCTTGCCGTAGGGCACGCCTCCAATGCACTCATAATTGCTCGTCCCGGTGCAGCTCACCGTATAGTCGGCGTCCGAGCATTTTCCGTTGCCCACGACACATCGGGCGGTTTGGTAGCCATCGGGGTCCGTGAACACCTGACAGGTGCCGCCGAGCACCGTGCAATTGTATTCGTACTGTCCCAGCCCGCTGGTCTCGCCGTTGATGGCGTACTGCTGGTTGCAGATCGCCCCGCCGTTGTTGTCCGCATTGTTGGAGTCGCTGGTCGACGGGTAGCCTACCCCCCAACAGGCGAAGAAGTCGGAGCACGTCGATATCGCGGGAAGGCACTGGTAGAAGGTCGACGACGCAAAGAGGTCGTTCGTGATGCAGTTCGAGATGTTTTCGTCGAAGAACTGGGGGTCGCAGCTCACGGCGAGAGTGCAGGCCTTGACCAGCTGCTGAAACGCGGCATCGTCAGCACCCGGGAGGGTCGAGCCGCACGAGACCGGCGCGCTGTCCGCGGCGGCACTGTCGGTGGATTCTGCATCCACTACGGGCTCGCGGTCGGCGCCCGCGTCGCTAGCTTGGTCCGCGCGAACGTCGACGTAGGCGGCATCGCCATTGGCGGAATCGGGGACGAGGGGAGCATCGCCGTAGCCCTGGTCCGCGTAGCTCGCATCGACGTAGTGCGCCGCGCCGTCGCTCGAGTCGGAGGCAGGGTGCGCGTCCGGGATGACCGCGTCGACCGAGCGCACGTCCGGCTGGAGGACGTCGTTGGATGTCCCGTCGCTTTCGCTGCCCATGGCGTCATCGGCCAGACCGCCGTCTCCACCCACCTCGTAGTCGCCGACGCCGACGATGAAGTTGCATCCCAAAAAGGTTGCCGCAACCCCGACTCCCCCGGCTGCCCACGCCGTACGCCATCGACACATCATCCGAGTTCTCCTCCCGTTCCGGTCGTTCGCGGCCCGATCCACAGGCACAGAGTGCCATTGCCCCGCGCCGATGGCCATAGATGCGTCGTCGGCCGATTTCTCGGGTGGCAGGCGGTCGGCGCGCAGCCCGATGAAGTCCGCGGCGTCCTCGCGTGCTGGGACTCGCCGCGGAGTGCGCACGAGCCCACGCCTCCTGCGCGTGAGCTCACACGCGTGCCCGGGTTGTCCCTCACTTCCCCTTCGCCGCCTGTTTCTCCTTCTTCTTTTGCTGCTTCTCCTTGGTGGTCAGCTTCTCCTTGTTGTTCTTCTTAGGCTTCTCTTGACCCTTCGCCATGGCAGTGACCTCTTCCGACAGTGACGCACCGAAGGCGACGAGCGCTACCGAGGCTCGGCGCTCCGCGCGCGACGACACAAGCAGTCTTCGCAGGGATCCTAGGAGTGTGCCAAAAAAATGGCGTGCGCCTCGGCCGGTGTGGACGTGGCAGACCGCAACGGCGTGCTCGTAAACCGTCCGTTGCCGTGGCAGATCGGTCCGGGATGCCCGAGCTTCGCCATCCGCATGCGCCCATTCGCGTTGCCAAGAAGCTCGAGGTCGGCGCCGAGGTTCTCCTCGACGCAGGCGCGACCAAGTCCCTTCGATTCCGCGAGGTCAACGAGAAGGAAGCGTTTACACTCCGCGATGGCGACGGCGCCTATTTCCGCGCCAGCGTCCTTTCGCTCGCTCCCGAGAGCGCGAAGGTAGCGGTGTACGAGCGCATGGTGACCTCGCCAGAGTCCGACGCGCGCATCAATCTCGTGTGCGCCGTGCTCGCGCGCCAACGAATGCTCATGGTCGCGCAGAAGGCCACGGAGCTCGGCGTCGCTCGCATCCTCCCGGTCTTCAGCACGCACTCCGTCGGACCCGCCGGGCTCGCGCACGAGAAGGCTCACGCCTGGCCAGGACAGACGCTTCGGGCGGCGCGACAATGTCGTCGAGCGAGTGTCCCCGAGATGCGGAGAGCCGTGCCGATGGAGCGTGTCTTCGAGGATCCCGCGTGGCAAGACGCGGCGGCTCGATACGCGCTCGACGACCGCGCGACGAGCGACGCAGGCCCGTGGCCCCCGCGCGGGCGAGACGGCCCGGTCGAGGTGGCCTTTGCCGTGGGCCCCGAAGGTGGGTGGTCCGACTCCGAGCGCTCGCTACTGCAAAAGCAGGGCGCCCGGGTCCTCCGGCTCGGCGGTCGGGTCCTTCGCGCGGAGACTGCGGTGCTCGTGGGACTGGCCGTGCTGCAGTTTGCGCTCGGGGATCTGTCGGAGGGACCCTGGCGATGACCGCCCGCGTGAACGTCGGCGATTCGCACAACTTCGGCAGGCGCGTATCGGTCGGCGCCCGGCGCGTCCGCAAGCCGCGTGCAATCCTATGGGAATGGCTGATCCTCGGCGCGGACAGCCCACTGCGGCGGCTCCTCGAGGATGTGGCGGACCGTGACGGACTGGGACGCCGAGCGTTTGGTTTTCTCCCGAAGCTCAGGTTTTACCCGTCCGCAGACCGAGTCGGTGGCGAAGTGGAGCGGATCCGATTGGACCCGCTCCGAGTCCGGTCTGCCGAGAGCCGGCGGGGGCTTGCCGAGATCGTAGGCCGTTCTCTGGCGCTCTTCAGTTGGCTCGGGGTCTCGGACTTGCACTGGGAGAACCTCGTTCTCGGAGTCGGAGCTCGTGGCGGGGTCGTGTTTGCGCCTCTCGACGTCGAGATCATCCTGGGCGATCTGGCGCTGCCTACCGAGACCAAACTGCTGCCCGACGCCGATCCCGAATACGCGGCGGTGTGCCGTCACGCGTGCGGCGTTCGCCGCGTGCTTCCCTATCTCGGCAAGCCGGTTGGCGTGGACGACCTGCTCGCCATGGCGGGAGCCTACAGGGGCACGCTGTCGCTTCTGGATCGTCACGCGAGCACGATCGCCGACGTATTTGCGAGCCTGCCGGGTTTGCGGGAGACTCCCATTCGCGTGTGCCTTCGCGGCACCGACGAGTACGTGCGCGCGCGCTCGGAACCGCTGTGGCCTCCGCTGCTCGACGCCGAGGCCGAGCAATTGTCCCGCGGCGACATACCATACTTTTTCAGGTTGTACGGACGGCCGGGGATTCATTACTTTGGGGACCGAGGCCTCGGCCGGATCAAGAGGATTGCGCTCGAGGGCGACGGGCATCGGCTCGACCCCATCCTCCGCCTGTCGCGAGCGTTCCGATCGCCATCGCGAAAAAAACTGCGCGAAGAGGGGTTGTTCACGCTGCTCGGCGCCTTCGATCACCCGTCGTGGGTCGGGAGGCACAAGAACGACGAACTCGAGGTGACGTTCCGAGCCCGCACTGTAGTGGTCACGTTTCCCACGGGTGAGCAGCTGCATGCCCGCCGAAACATGGGTGCGTTCGTAGAGAGCGTCTACCTTCCCTGCGCATGCGGTGAAGTGCGCTCGGTCTTCGTCCCGCCCGTTACCGTGTGCGAGCTGGGATCGTGATTCCTGCGTGCGAGCGCCGGAGAGCCGTCCTAAATTCATCGGGTGGTTCAAGCCCCTCTCTGTGACACGTGCCATCGCCCGACCGTCGCGTGCGTTTGCGATCGCGTCGTATCGTACGCGACCGAGCGCCGCGTTCTCATCCTTCAACACCCGCAGGAGCAGGACACAGTCCTGGGTTCAGCGCAGATCGTGGTCGCCAGCCTCCCGAAGGCGAGGCTCGTCGTGGGTCTCAGTTGGCCCAACCTCGCGGACGCCCTGGGCGAGGATGGCGTCGATCCTCGGCGGTGGGCCGTCGTTTTCCCCAATCGGGAATCGCCAGGAGGCATGGTCGAAGGTCGCGGCGGTGTTGCCGTCGAGCCGGCCGAGCTGGAAGGGATCGTGGTGCTCGACGGAACTTGGTCCAAGGCAAAGACTTTGTGGTGGCGCAATCCGTGGCTTATCAAACTAAGCCGCCTCACGCTCAAGCCCACGAAACCGTCCATTTATGGAAGCTTGCGCGTCGAGCCTAGACGCGATTACGTGTCGACGCTCGAATCTGTCGCGGCCGCGCTCTCCTTGTGCGGCGAGTCTCCCGACATCGAAGTCGGCCTGTGCCGCGTCTTTCGGACGCTGGTGCAGCGTGTCCGCGATGCCCACATCGTTCCGCCGCCGGCTCGACGCCGGCCTCCCCGGGGCCACGGTCAGCGGCCCCATCGAGCCGCTCCTCGTTGACTCTGACCGTGCGCGCGACTACGCGGAAAGGCTCGGCCTGGTCTCTCCTTACGACCAGGCCCCCGGAGATTGGAAACATGGTGCAACTCGACTTCTCGAAGATGAACGGCCTGGTGACCGCCGTAACCGTCGATGCCGACACCGGGGACGTCCTGATGGTCGCATTCATGAACGAGGAGGCGTTCCGCCTCACGCTGGAGACAGGCCGGGTTCACTATTTCTCACGGTCGCGGAACAAGCTCTGGAAGAAGGGGGAGTCGTCCGGCAACATGCAGGAGTTGAAGGAACTCCGCGTGGACTGCGACTGCGACGCAGTGGTCGTCAAGGTGAAGCAACTCGGTCCCGCGTGCCACGAGGGTTACCGGAGTTGTTTCTTTCGGACCGTGGGTCCCGACGGATCGCTCGTCGTCGACCGCGAGCGCCTCGCGGATCCCGAGGTGATGTACGGAGCGAAAAAGTGAACACGCTCAAGATCGGGCTTCCGAAAGGCAGCCTCCAAGACTCGACCATCGAGCTATTCCGCAAGGCGGGGTACTCGATCACCGTCTCGAGCCGCAGTTACTTCCCGGCGATCGACGACGACGAAATCGAGTGCATGCTGATTCGGCCGCAGGAGGCTGCGCAGTACGTCGAAGCCGGAGTCATGGACGCGGCGCTGACCGGCCTCGACTGGATTCTCGACAGGGACGTCGTCCGAATTGCGGATCTCGTGTACTCGAAGCAGCTGAAACGGCCCGTCCGCTGGGTTGTCGCTGTCCCCGAGAAATCGCCGATAGTCACCCTCAAGGACCTCGAGGGCAAACGCATTGCCACGGAGGCGGTCGAGCTCACGAACCAGTTTCTCGTCCGGAACGGCATTCGTGCGGACGTTCAGTTCTCGTGGGGCGCGACCGAGGTCAAGCCGCCGCACCTCGCCGATGCCATCGTCGACGTGACTGAGACCGGCAGCTCGCTGCGCGCCAACAATCTGCGGATCCTCGCGGAAGTCATGCAGTCGACGACGCAGCTCATCGCCAACAAGCGCGCCCTGGCCGAGCCCTGGAAGAAGAAGAAGATCGACCGCCTCGCCATGCTCCTGAAGGCCGCCCTCGCGGCGGCAGGCAAGGTCGGTATTCTGCTCAATGTCCCCGAGGCATCGCTTCGCCGCGTCGAGGCGATTCTGCCCTCGATGAAGTCGCCGACCGTCTCCAAGCTCCAGACCGAGGGCTGGTATGCCGTCAGCACAGTGGTAGACGAGAATGTGATCCGGGATCTGATCCCCGACCTCAAGGACGCCGGCGCCGAGGACATCGTCGAATTTCCGCTCAACAAGATCGTCGAGTAGATTCAGGCTGAGCGCCCGTGGAGCACAGCCTCTCTCTCGCGGCGCCCCGGCCGGCTCGTCCCTTACGGCGGCTCGGCGCTCGGCCTACCCGGCCGCCTGAACGGCAACGACAAGGGCATTGTGCAAGGCCCTCGGACTCGAAAATCGATCCAGGGGCGAGACAGCGAGGGCATGCGCGACCCACGCGTCGATCTTCTCGGGAAGGTCCGGCCGAAGGGCGTGGAGACTGGGGCGGGGCGCTGACGTGACCAGTCTCAGCAAGTCTTGGAGGTGTTCGGCCTGGAACGGGGGGAAGCCGGCCAGGGCCCGATACAGAATTGCACCGAGCGAGTACACGTCGATGCCAGGGCCAAGAACTCTCGAGCTTTGCCAGATTTCCGGGGCAATGTAATAGGGAGATCCCGCGACCATTCCCGCCTGCGTCACGGGAGGCATACGCGTGAACTTGGCAAAACCGAAATCGAGGAGCCGCGCGCTCCCATCATGCAGGATAAAGATATTGCTCGGCTTGAGATCTCGGTGCAGGATTCCACCGGCGTGGGCCACCTCGAGGGTGTCCACTATGGGCAACAACGCCGGGAGCAAGCGTCGCGGGTCCAGCGTCTCCCCGGCCACCTCCCGCTCGCGTAGAAAAGCCTCCAAGTCGGTCCCGTGGAGCAGTTCTGTGACAAGGCAGAACGCCCCGTCCGCCGTCCAAGCCTGATGCAGGACGCGCACCGCAGCGGTTCCGGTGAGGACAGTCAGGGCGTGGGCCTCTCGAAATATCCGTTCGCGCCATTCTGGATCCTCGGTTACCGGCTCCGTAACCTTGATCGCCACTTCATCCCCATCCTGCAGATCGACGCCGCGGTAGACCGTTCCCTGCCCGCCGCTGCCGAGCCTGGCCGTCAGCCGATATCGGCGACCGATGATGTCTCCTTCGCGATTCGACATGGGAGCCGCATGCCGCGACAGCCTACATCAAACTCGCGCCGTCGGCTCGATGGGCAGGGTCGGCGTGCCACCTGCTCCAGCCTCGTGGCTGAAGCGACCATGGCAAGGCTGCGAAACGATTCGCGCCGCCACGCAGAGCCGCAAGAATCAAAACTCTCGTTCCGACCAATATCCGGGTCGGCGCCTTGCATGCGCGAAGGCGAGGACGTGGGGCTCGCCTTCGTAAAGGTAGTAGAAGGTCACAAAAGGAAACGGTCTCGGGTGCACCGCCCTGCGCACCTCGACGAGCAAAGGCCCCGACCAAGCCGGGCCCAGTTCCGAGATGAGCCCGTGTCTTTGGAACTCCCGAGGAGCCTCGTCGATGCGCTCGATCACCCGCAGGGTGACGCGTTCGAAACGGTCGCCCATTCGAGGGTCGAGTTTCGCGTAGTACCGGGATTGCGCGCAGGGCCTCCCGTGCGGCGTCGGGATGGACGCGCATTGGGAGCGTTCAGCGGGCCCGGAGCTGCCTGACGAACTCCTCTTTCGTGAGCAGCTGCGCCTCGCCGCGCTCGATCTGCTCGATTCGGCGCGAGAGCTCCCCGTTCCAGGCGCGTTCCCAGTCGGCGTGGCTCAGCGTCTCGGCAACGTCAAGTTCGTCGCGCAGCTGGTCGCGCTCGGCTTGGTCGAGCTCGGACACTAGATCCAGGATGGCGCGCACGCGTGAAGATGAAGCGGGCACGGATAAAGCGTGTCTCGTGGAGGGTGGCATGTCCAGCCCTTGGCGTTCCCGGTGAGCTCTCGGCGTCGCCGCGGGGCGCGGGCCGTCCTCGTGCAGGCTCTGTCTCGCCGCGACAAGAAGAAAGCTGCTCATGGGATGGATCGGCGCTCCCTCGCACGGCTTTTGCTCGAGTCCGGGGGGGCACCGATGATTACTCCTCGCCCGGAGGCACCCCCGGCCGTCCGGCCGCCGGCGTGCATCCGAGTCGCACCCCTCCGTCAGCCTCTAGCAGCCCCTGCCGCGCGTGCGCCCCTCGAGGTATCGGCGAGGCGGCATGCCGCCCCCCAAGCGCCCCGTAGTCGACCCGGCGGTCGCACGATGGAAGCCAAACAGTAGCCGAGTGTTCGCAACGCCCACGGCTCGAGGCGAGTATACGCGGTGGCTGTTCGTGTGAGCGCCGCGTGGGGTCAAGGGGACTGCATGCGGTTTCACCGTGTGCATAGGGAAAGTGGGGTCACTATGATAATCGATCCCGAAACGACAGACGGATTCGGGACTTCGGTGGCGGTCGGTAGTAGCTTCTTGGGCTATCCGTACGCGATCGTCGGCGCGCCTGAGCACAGTGGTGGCGGGCGCGCCTACGTGTTTGGGCGAGGGGGGGGTCCCGGCCTCGTGCTTAGCCCGTGGTACCCAAACTTGCCTATCGCAGAGGGTCAAGGCGCGGGGGCGAATGACCACTTCGGCCAGTCGGTTGCGCTTGATCCTCGAGGGGGCTATACAATCGCCGGGGGACCTGAAGGGGGCTATTTGGTCGCTGGGTCGTCCGGCACAGGAAACAACGCCGGAAGCGTCTGGCTCTTCGCTGCCGTCGCCGACCAAGACCGCCCTGGCTCCCTGGCAGCCGTCTTGCCCGGGCAAGAAGTGACCAATAACAACCCCTCGCCGGGCAGTCAATTCGGATATTCAATCGCCTTGATAGCGTCCGCATATCCTTCGTACGCGCCGTCCCCACTCGTTCTCGCCGGTGCGCCGTATTGGAACAACGGTTCATTCAGTGTTGGTAGTGCATACGAGATGATTGGAGTCAACGGAACCACAGTGAGCCCATCCACGTGGTGGCAGGGACAGATGGGCCACCAGCCGATTTACGAGGAAAATGTTGGGACTTCGATCGCGACAGACGGGAGCGCCGCACTTGTAGGAGCTCCCTTCAGCAACAGTGTCTTCGTCAACGCACTCGTGCCCCAGTCAGTTATCAATCCACCTCCGGCGACGCCCGACGGCGGGACCAGCGCTCCCGCAATGGCAGACGAGGCCCCTCTGCTGGGTGCGCTCCTGCTCCTGGGCGGCTTCGCAGCTTTGAACAGGAAGCGTCGTCGTCGCTTCACCGTGTAGGGGCCGTCCGGGCGGTGAGGGCCTTTGCCTGTCCGACACGCGACTGACGGTTAGATTCGACGATTCGGACGTGGTCGTGGACCACGCGATGTCGTTGGAGCCGAGACGAGTGGACGTGCTCCACCCCCATGCCCCAGCGCTTCCGCGCCTCTGCGCCACCTAGCCGAGCCCCAACCGTCCTCCGAACGTCGCGCGATGGAAACACAAAAGTCACACCGTCTTCGCCACGGCGAGATGGGGACGCGGTAAACGCCGCGTACACCTGTACCGATGGGAGCAGAGACGCTCCTGCACGCGTTGACGAGCGCTGGAGGCCTTGGACATGAGGAATAATACGTGGATCGCATGGGCGGGAGCCGGTGCTGCGCTCGCGGCGATGACGGTACCGGGACAAGCAAGGGCGCAGGCGACATGTGCCGACCCCACGTTCCCGAATCCCGTCTACGTGGCGGGATCTACGGCGATCCAACCGGTGCTTCAGGCCCTAGCCGTGCAGCTTGGCACCCAGGCGACCATCGTCTACTTCGCCAACGGCTCGTGCAAGGGACTGACGGCGGTGCTCGGGACGACCACGAGTCCGGGGCCTGTCGGCCAGGGGCTGACGTCTGTCGCGTGGCCGCTCAGCCAGGTCGACGGGTCCATCCAGTCGATCGGCGGCAACACGGGCTACACCGCGTCTTGCTCGGCAGGAAGTACATCGCTAGCAGGAGGGCAAGCGATCGACGTGGCCTTTTCCGATGTGTACCCGGGCACCTGTACGCTCAATGCGTCGAGCGGATTGCCCTCCGCGACTCAAAAGGAATTCCTCGGACCGATTCAGGCGATGGGATTCTGGGTTCCGAGCAGCCAGTCGCAGAGTGCGATCAGCGCCGACGCGGCATACGTCGTCTTCGGCTGGGCTGGTGGTAGCTACGTGGTCAATCCGTGGACCTCAGCCGCCGAGATCTGGCACCGAAGCACGAGTTCGGGCACGCAGGGCATGATCGCGAAAGCGATCGGCCTCGCGTCTTCCAAGTGGCAGGGCACGTCGACGGGGAGCACTGGAGAGCTCCTCACTGACCTGGCGAATGCCACGGACCCGACGACGGCAATCGGGATCGCTGCCGCGGAGGATCTGCTGACCGTTCCGACCGTGCCAAGTTCCGCCCTGAAGATGCTCGCCTACCAGCATACCGGTCAGGGCTGCGGCTATTACCCGAACGCGACGGTGAGCTCGCGCGACATGATCAATGTTCGCCAGGGCCGCTACGTCATTTGGGGGCCGGTTCACATCATCGTGAACGTCGATGCCAACGGCAATCCGGTCGACCACACCGGCCAGCCCAACGCGGCGCTGACAGCGTTCATGAACGCGTTCATCGACACGGGGCCCACGCCCCCTCAGGCAAGCCAGATTGATGGCGGTCTCAGCGCCACCGACAAGCAGACATTCATCGCGGCCGAAGCCAACGCTGGAGTCGTTCCGTGGTGCGCGATGCAGGTCAGTCGCACGGAGGAGATCGGGGCCGAGAGTTCGTATCCTCCGCTGGAACCGTGCGGGTGCTACTTCGAGACCACTCTGGGAGCCACGACGACGCCCTGCACCGCCTGTCCGACGGGCACCGAATGCACCGATCCTACGACTCCCGTTTGCCGTTATGGCTATTGCGAGGCTAACTGATGAACGCGCATCGATATGGTCTTCAGTTGGGCGCCCTCCTTGTATTGGCGAGTGCAGCGTCCGCGACGGGCTGCAGCGACGACTCGACGACGGGGCCTTCTTCTCACCTGGACTCCGGGTCGATCGATACGGGCACTAGCCCCGGTATCGACGCGGCGATGGATGCCGCCACAATGGGCGACGACGGTGGTGGCACGAACGGCGACGCTGCAAGTGACTCCGCGCCAGCGTGCATCTCGGATGCGACACTCTGCAACTCGTGCTCGACGCCCGACGCTGCGGACTACTTTTACAACTCGTGCGGGTCTCAGTTGACCAACTGTGTGCCCTTCACGGGGACAGTTCCGCCGCATCCCACGGTTCAGTGAAGCTGACGGACTCCGGAAGTGGATTCTGGCAAGGCCTGCCGCGCGGCCATCGCGGTGATTGCGATAGCGGTGTGCCCGGGTTTCGCAGTTGCTCAAACACCACCGGCGGCGGGGCCGGACACACAATCTGACGCCCCGACGTCACCCGCGGACGCGCCGGCACCGTCTGTGCCTCCCGCGTCGCCGCCATCGCCGGCGCCTTCCGCGATAGCGCCTTGGCGGCCGCCCCTCGCAGCGGAGCCCGCAGCTGGACCGAAGGGGGATGAGTCGGCTGAGATTGCAGCGCTCCGCGACGAGGTGAACTCCTTACGGTCCTCGATGGAGGCGGACCGCGAGGCCCGCGCGAGGGCGGCGCTGCCCAAGCCGGCGCCACCACGGCCGCTCGGCTACGAAGCCTTTTGGCCATGGGTCACTCCGCCAGAGGGCATCAGCGCCGGGGCCTACGTTCAGTCGCAGTACGAGGCGCACGACGATTCCCAGGACCAGCTCGCGCAGGACGGAACTTCGCTCAACAAAGACCGGTTTTCCATTCGAAGGGCGCGCGCCAGCCTCCTCGGTGAATGGCAATACGCCGCCATGGCGGTCGAGCTCGATGCCAACACGACAAGTGGACCGCAGGTGGACCTGCGCAAGGCGGAGGCGTCGCTGCAGTATCGGCCGGACCGGGCGGTGCCGCCCCTCGCCATCGTGACGCTCGGTCTCTTCGACGCCCCGTTCGGCTACGAACTCGTCGAATCCCCGCGTACACGTTTTTTCATGGAGAGGTCGACCGCCTCCCGCGCGTTCTTTCCTTCCGAGCCCGATCTAGGGGTCCGCCTCGCCGGAGCCTGGCGCTTTTTGCGCTGGACTATCGCCGCGCAGAACGGGGAGCCGCTCGGGGAGACCTCGGGCTTTGCGCTCGTGGATCCCAACCAGGCCAAGGACGTGTTCGTGCGCCTCGGCTTCGACGCCACGCCGCTCGAGACCTTCCACATTGCGGGCGACATCTCCGCCATCAAGGGGAAGGGCTTTCACGCGGGGACGCCCGCAACCAAGGCGAGCCTTCAGTGGGTGGACGCCAACGAAAACGGCGTCGTCGAGGACAACGAGCTCGTGGCCGTGCCTGCCCGGGCCGCGACGCCGTCCCAGAACTTCGACCGCTGGGCCGTTGGTCTCGATTTCAGGACCCATCTGCGCACGTCTCTCGGCGTGACGAAGTTCTACGGCGAGCTCGTCGTCGCCCAGAACTACGACCGAGGTCTCTACATCGCCGACCCCGTCCTATCGGGGATCGATCAACGCGAGCTTGGCGCCTACGTCGGAGTGGTTCAGGAAATCACCCGCTGGGGTGTAGCTGGGATTCGCCTCGACTACTACGATCCCAACTCGAACGCGTTCGACAACCACGGCGGGCGCGAAATCCCGTATTCGCAGGCGATCACGACGGTGTCGCCGCTCGTCGGCCTCGTCCTGCCCGACCGGGCACGGCTGGTCTTTCAATACGACGCGATCCACAACGCGTACACCCTGGGCGCCAATGGACTTCCCACGAACCTCAAGGACAACGTGGCGACCCTGCGACTGCAGGTGCAACTATGAGACCTTCGCGCGGCATCCGTGATTCTGGTCGCGTGGGCCGCATCCCGTCGAGGGCGTGGAGCGCCCTGACGGCCTCGACGCTCATGGCGTCGTGGGGATGCTCCGTAGGCCCCACGGCCACGGCGGGCATCACCGAGCCGATCGTGGTCCATGGGACTCAGACCCAATCGACGTCGGGTGTGCCGGCTGTGCAGTTTTTCACCGGTGACCTTCCTGGCTATCCTCCGCTGGGTCAGGACGCGGGCTCCGCTGTGGAGAACCCTGCCGTCAAGAGTTTCAACGCGGCCAACAATTCGACGGTCCTGCCGGGCGAATTTGGAAAGAGCTTCACGGGGGCGGCAACGGACGATGGGTCGTCCGTCGGCATTCGCTTCGCGGACATGGGTACGGGGTATTGGGTCGTGCCGCTCGGCATTCCCTCCGGCGAGGTGTTGGGAGCGCTCACGTTCGGTTTTTCCGCCGATTTCGCGCTGACCATTCCCCCCGGGCGCCACCCGCTCCGGGCTGTCGCCATCGACAACAACGGCACCGCGGGCACCGCGGTCGACATCTCGCTGTGCGTCGACTCCCGCATCCCCGACAACGGCCACTCCTGCAACCCCGCCGTCGCCGCCCCCGCGGCCGTCATGACCCTCGCCTGGGATACGAACTTCGACGTCGATCTTCACGTCATTCTTCCGGGCGGCCTCGACGTCAACCCGAAGAACCCGCTCACCGTCGACCCCACGGTCGTCGACGCCGGGTCGAACCCCAGCCGCATAGACCGCGACTCGCTCGGCGGGTGCGTCCCCGACGGCCTTCGCCAGGAAGACCTCATCTTCCAGACCCCGCCGCCCCCGGGCCTGTACGACATCTACGCGAATCCCTTCGCGTCATGCGGGCAGGCCGACGTCCACTTCACGTTTACGCTCTACCTTCTGGGCGACGACGGCAACCTGCACGTCTCGGGCACGCCGATCGCCGGGGAGCTCCTCGGGATGCAGGCCAACGGGGGCACCTCGGACGGCCTCTTCGTCGTCGAGCAGCAATTCTAACCCCTAAAGCCTCGAGGGACCTTCCTGTGATCATCAAGTACCTACTCCGGATCGCGCTGCTCGGCAGCGCGTGGGTCATGTACCTCTTGCTGGCCCTCTCCGTGCTGTCCATCGGGGTCATGGTCGAGAGGTGGTGGTACTTTCGCAAGCGGGGCAGCCACGGCGAGGAGCTCGGCGATGCTCTCTGCGAGCTGCTGGAGCAGGGCGAGCGCGAGAAGGCCGACCGGTTGCTGCGGGCGAGTCCGACCATCGAGGCCGAGGTTCTGCTCGCGTCGCTGCGGTGGGCCCAAGCTGGACCCGAGCCCCTCGCGGCCGCGATCGACGGCCAGATGATGAAGCGCCGCCGCGAGATCGAGCGCGGAATGCTGGTCCTCGGCACGCTCGGCAACAACGCTCCGTTCATCGGCCTCTTCGGGACTGTCATCGGCGTCATCGTCGCGTTCGCCGACCTCGCCGACGGTTCGAGCAAGGTCGCGATGGACAAGGTGATGGGCGGCATCGCCGAGGCGCTCGTCGCCACGGGCGTCGGTCTCTTCGTCGCGATTCCGGCCGTCGTCGCGTACAACATCTTTCAAAAGAAGATCGGCGACATCGAGGACAACATCGCTTCGATCGGAAAGCGCCTCTGCGCGTTTCTGGGGGCGGCCCGGGCGGACGAGGTCCGCGCGAACGGTCGCCGCGGCATCGCCCAGCGCGCCGCGGACAGCGTGCGCGATCTCGCGAAGATGGATCCTGGACAGACGCCGTCTCCGGTCGCCGAGGAGTAGCCGATGGGTGCCTCGGTCGGCAGCGCGCGCGGGGGCCGGAGGGCCGGCATCACTGGGATCAACGTGACGCCGATGGTCGACGTCATGCTCGTGCTCCTCGTCATCATGATGGTGGCGGCGACGTACATCGTGTCGCGTGCCCTCAAGGTGGAACTCCCGAAGACCGCGAGCTCGGACGAGTCGTCGCAGAGCCCCCTGACGGTGACAGTCACCAAGGACAATCTCATTTATCTCAATGGCGACTTGGTCCCGAACGAACAGGTGCTCATCGCCCGCTTCCAGCGCGCCCGCGAAGCCGCCGGAGAACCGGCTCTCGTCGTGAGCGCCGACGCGGAGGCCCTGCACGGCCACGTGGTCCACGTGATCGACCTCGCCAAGCAGCAGGGCATCACCAAGTTCGCGATCAACGTTCAAACCCAGTAGCCGCGCTTGGCGTTGCCGTGAGTTATCGTCCCAGCCCCTGGTTCATGGTCGCCGTCTACGGAGGCAGCGTCGCGCTGCACCTCGGCATCGGCATGGGGGCGGGGCTTCTGCCGAATACCAAGAAGTACGAGACCGTCGCCATCGAGCTCGCCGACATCAAGAAGAAGACCGAGCCGCCCAAGCCGCCCCCGGAGCCTCCCGCTCCGAAGCCCCAAGAGAACAAGCCCAAGCCGCATCTCGAGGCTCCGCCGCCCGAGGCCGAAGCGAAGGCCAAAGCCGAGGCGGCGCCTGCCCAGGAGACGGCGGGATCGGCGGGGGCGGGGGACGGGTTCGCCGACTTGGGGATCGCTCTCGGGAACGCAGGCGGGGTGGGGATCGCCGTCCCGGGCGCGGCGGCCGCCATGCCGACCAGCGCCGCAACGGCCGCCCCGAAGGCCACGGCGACGCACAAGGTGGAGCACCTCCAGGCGGCGCCCGCCCAGTCGTGCACGGAGCCGGACACCAAGCCGAAGACGAAGGTTCCGATCACGCCGAAGTACACGATGCAGGCGCGCCAGGCCGAGATCGAAGGCCCCGTGCGTGTGGAAGTGACCGTGGACGAGTCGGGCAAGGTGATCGCCGCCCGAGTCCTCACGGGCCTTGGGTACGGGCTCGACGAATCCGCGATCGCCGCCGCCAAAGCCATGACGTTCGAGCCCGCGACCCACTGCGGCAAGCCCGTCGTCGGCACCAAGATCGTCGCGTTCCGGTTTAGCCTGACATGAGCCGCGCGGCGCGCACCACGCGATCGGTGGCGGCTCTTCTGGCGTTCCTCACGGCTGCGCTCGGCGCCCGGGCCTCGGCCTTCGCCCAGCCCGCCGAGACGCCCTCGGCGCCGAAACCCCCGCTCGTGCCGCCCGCTCTCGTTCACTTCGTCGAGGCGGAGTTCCCGCCTTCCGAGCAGGCGGCCGGGCGCGGGGCGACAGTCGTTCTCCAGATATCCATCACGGAGACCGGCGCCGTCGCGGAAGTGAAGGTCACGGGTTCGGCGGGTCCCGCGTTTGACGCGGCGGCTTACGCGGCGGCCAGGCAGTTCGTCTTCACGCCGGCTACCTCCGGCGGCAGGCCGATCCCCGTCAAGATCACCTATCAATACGTCTTCAAGTTCGTCGAGAAGATGGTCAAACGCACGACCGCGGACTTCGGCGGCACCGTGCGCGACCGCGCCACGAAGACGCCGCTCGCGAACGTGCGCGTGGCGCTCGACACCGGGCAGCAGGCGCTCACGGACGACAGCGGGGCGTTCTCCATCCCCGACGTCCCCCCGGGCGAGCACGCGGTGACGCTGTCCGGCGAGCACCTGGCCACAGTCGGCACCACCGAGACGTTCGACGTCGCCAAGCGCATCGACGCGACCTACGAGGTCGAGCCCAAGAAGGAGACGTCCGGCAGCGACGAAGAAGAAGAGGAGATCGTCGTCACCGCCCCGCGACTAAAGAAGCAGGTCGTGTCGACGGAAGTCCAGGCCGAGCAGGCGACGCGCGTGCCGGGTACGCAAGGCGACGTCCTCAAGGTGGTCGAAAATCTGCCCGGGGTCGCCCGCTCGGCTGCGGGTGCAGGCACGCTGGTCGTCTGGGGATCGGCGCCGCAGGACACGCGCGTCTACGTCAATGGCGTTCACGTGCCGCGGCTCTATCACGACGGCGGATACCGCTCGATCGTGAGCTCGGATTTCGTCCAGTCCGTCGAGCTCGTCCCCGGCGGGTACGGATCGTCCTACGGCCGCGGCCTCGGAGGACTGGTGACCGTGGCCTACCGCCCGCTCGACGACGAGACATTCCACGGAAGCGTGGCGGCCGACACGATCGACGCCTCGGCGGCGGTGCGAGCGAAGCTTGCCGAGCACGTGCACGTCGCGGTCGCGGCGAGGAAGAGCTGGCTCGATTCCGTTCTCTCGGCCGTCACGTCGGAGGACGTCAGCCAGTACGTGCCCGTGCCGCGCTACTGGGACGGTCAAGGTCGCGTCGTCGTCGACCTCGCGCCGCACGAAACGATCGAAATCGGCGGACTTGCCTCGTCGGACCGAACGACCAGAAATCTCATCAACCCCGACCCGGCGCTCAGCACGAGTCAGACGACAGGTCTCGACTTCCAGCGCATCTACTTGCGATACGAGCGCCACTTGCCCGACAGTTCGATCATTGACGTCGTCCCCTCTTGGGGCATCAACTCGAGCTCGCTCGTCAATCAATACGGGCCGACCCAGACGACCGTCGACAACGACTCCAATCTCTTCGAGCTTCGCGCCGGGTGGCGAGGACCTGCGACGAGCTTTCTTCGGGTGAGCGCGGGCCTCGACGGAGAGGTCCTCGTCTCGTCGCTCCACAGGTCGGGCTCGATCGGATTCCCGCCCCGCGAGGGCGACATCTACGTCTTCGGGCAAGCTCCGCCCAGTCAGGTGAGCACCGACGCGTGGAAGACGGTCGTCGGGAGCGTGGGCGCGTACGTGGAAGGCGATCTCTCGCTGATGGACGACGCGCTGCACGTCATTCCCGGAGCCCGATTCGAGCCCTATTTCACGGCCACCAACCGGCAGATGCCCCCGCTGCCTGGCAATCCGAACATCGCGTACAGCCGCGAGGAGCCCGTTCTCGAGCCGCGCATCGCCGTGCGCTACGCGTTCACCCCGCGCATTTCGATGAAGGCGGCGTACGGCGTGTACCATCAGGCGCCCCAGCCCGAGGACATGTCCGCCCAATTCGGCACTCCCACGCTGGAGCTCTCGACCGCGGAGCACTGGCTCGTCGGAGGCACGTTCCAGCTCACCGACCTGCTCTCGGTCGAGATGACCGGGTTCCTCTCGACGTCGAGCGATCTCGTCGTGCGCAGCCAATCGGATAGCCCGTACGTCGCCCAGGCGCTCGACCAGGTTGGCATCGGCCGTTCGTACGGGACCCAGTTTCTTTTTCGGCAGCAGAAGCTCGGCCCGTTCTTCGGATGGGTGAGCTACAGCATCCTCCGCAGCGAGCGCCGCGACGCGCCCGGCCTGGACTGGCGGCTCTTCGACTACGACCAATCGCACGTGTTCACGGCGCTCGGGTCCTACGACCTCGGTGCCGGATACGAATTCGGTCTGCGCTTTCGGTTTTCGACGGGATACCCGCGCACGCCGGTCATCGGGAGCTACTACGACTCGAAGGCGGGTGCGATCGAGCCCATGTTCGGAGCCCACAACTCGATTCGAATTCCGCCGTTCATTTCGCTCGACGCCCGCGTTTCGAAGCGGTTCAAAATCGCTCGGACCGAGGCCGAGGTCTACCTGGACGTGCAGAACGTGTTCAATCACTCCAATCCCGAAGAGATCGTGTACGACACGCGATACACGCAGAAGGCCTACATCACCGGGTTTCCCATCATGCCGGTTCTCGGCGCGAGGTGGTCATGGTGAAAGTCCCCATCGTCCCCGTGGCCGTCGCCCTAGTCGCGGTGGGCTGTAAGCCGGACTTGACCGACAGGCTGTCGCTCATCGACGGTCCGCGCATCCTCGCGGTGCAATCGCAGCCGGCGGAGGCCGCGCCCAAGGCGCAGGTCATGCTCACGGCGCTCATGGCCGATCCCACCGGGACGGTCACATCGGCCGCGATCGACTGGGCGTTTTGCAATCAGCCCAAGCCGCTGGCGGAGCTGGGCACCGTGAGCCCGCTCTGCTTGCAGACGCAGGGGGCGTGGTTCACGGACGTGGGGAATGGCGTCGAAGTGCAATGTGCGATTCCGGACATCGGGTGCCGCGAGTTCGGTCCGTCCGTTCCCGTGGCGCAGGCCGGCCAACCTCCCGGGCGCCCCGTCGACCCCGATACGACCGGCGGATACTACCAGCCCGTGCGACTGTGGGCGGCCCAGGACGGTCTCATCGCCATCGGCGAGACGCGGCTCTCGTGCGGTCTCGCCGGCGGAACGGCGGCTCAGAGTACGCAGTTTGCCAAGCAGTACCTGCCGAACACGAATCCGGCGGTAGCGATGCTCGTGGCGCAATCGATGACGAGTTGGTCCGCCGACGACTCGGATGCCGGTGCCTCCAACAATGTCGCAGCGGTCGGCAGTGCACAGCCCCTACAAGTCTCGTGGGCCACGTGCCCTGTGGTCGGCAATCCGCCGAGCTGCGGCGACGCCGTGTGCGGGCCCGATCCGAGCGAGACGGCGGCAACCTGCAAGAGCGATTGTCCGGCGCAGCCCTGCACGGGGGCCGAGGAGTATCTCAACCTGGACCTCGCGTCCGCGACCCTCGTGATCCACCGCGAGGGGATGCAGGTCGCCTGGTACGCAACGGCCGGCACCTTCGACGATGACAGCACGGGACGGGACCAGAGCGACTTGACGACTTCGAGCGACAACGTGTGGCACGCGCCGAGTCAACCTGGCCCGGTCCACCTTTGGGTCGTCCTGCAGGACGATCGCGGGGGCTCGGGATGGGAGAGCTATACGATCTCCGTGCAGTGAGGCTGGCGCCGGCGACTCACTTCTTCGGGGCGACGAGGCCGAGCTCTTTCATGACTAGCTGAAGGTCCTCCCAGGCCTGGCGCTTCGCTTCGGCCTGCTGGCCGCTCGGGCGCAGGAGATACGAAGGGTGGTACGTCGGCATGAGGAGGGTTCGCCCGCGATAGAGCTTCCAGACTCCCCTGAGCTTGGTGATGCCGAGCTTCGTGTCGAGCAGAGCCGCGACGGCCGTGTTGCCGAGCGCGACGATCACACGCGGGTGAACGAGTGCGAGCTGTTCATGGAGGTAGGGGATGCAGGTGGCCGTTTCTTCCGGCTCCGGACGCCTGTTGCCGGGCGGCCGGCATTTGAGAATGTTGCAGACATAGACGTCGCGCTCGGGCGAAATTCCCATGGCGACGATCATGCGGTCTAGCAGCTGCCCCGCCCGGCCGACGAACGGCAGCCCCTGCTCGTCTTCCTCAGCCCCGGGCGCCTCCCCGACGAAACAGAGCGCGGCTTGTGCGTTGCCGCGGGAGAAAACGGTCTGCGTGCGAGTCGAGTGCAGCGCACAGCGCGTGCACGCTGCGACCTCGCGCGCGAGTTCGGGAAGACGAACAGTCCGGTCCGGCATCGTGCTAGGCGTAGCGGTTGCTTGCGGTGGGGAGGCGGGCGCAGAGGCTACGGCTGCTAAGGCGGGCTGGGCGTCGGGCGCCGCGGCCGTTCTCGCCCCGGGCTGCCTGGGAAAGCCCCAGGCGCCCGTGTCACGCTGCAGCTCGACGTAGGCTCCGACAGATGCAACGAGGCCTGCCAGCTCGGATCGGAGGTCCGCGGTCACGGAGATTGGCCACCCTACCGCGTGAAGTGAACGCGCAGCTGTTTGACAGTCCACGCGATCTGCGTTCCGTCGTGATCGAGCGCCGGCGCGCAGTGTTCATGCTGCGCATATCGCTTAGCCTCCCGGCCAAAGCCTGGCGCGGTCTCGCTCAAGACTCGAACGGCCGAAGTCGTCCCGTCCGGCCGCACGTCGATCTGAAGCACGACGAACGCATCGTCGATCTGCATGGAGTCCGCTTCCGGCGGAAAGGGGACGTTCCATTCGGTGCCGGCGCCTCCACAGGACGCTGGCCGCGATCGGTCGGGGCCGACGGGCTGCGGATGAGACATGACCGGGCCCGTCCCCGTCGCCGCGCCCGTCGGGCTCGGGGCGGTTCGCACCGCGTTGGGGTTGGTCCCGACGCCACTCGTAAATCCGCCCGCGTACGAGTCCGCGGCGCCTTGCACGATGGTGTCCCCCGTGAGGTCGACGGGCTCGTTGGGGTCGGCCTCCCGGGTCAGCACCTTAGCGGCTTGCGCGGGAGTCGGCGGAGGGGCCTGGGCGGCTTCGTGATGGGCCACCGGGCGGGCTGGTGCTGGCGCGGTCTCCGGCTCGGCCGTCTTCTCCGGTGGCCGCGGGGGCGCCGGAGCCTCCTCGTGCGCGACGTCCATTTCAATGGGAATCGTCGCGGCCTCGCGCTCGCGCATCGCCTGCATCCACGCGAGGGCACTCGCGAAGACCATGAACGCCGCCAGCATCGCCGTGGACCCGGAGGTGAACCCGAACCATGCCCGCAGCGTCGACGTCTTGGCGTCCAGCCCGAGCACCTTGCTCAGCGGGTCGTCGTAGAGGAGGTCTGACACCGGCGTCGCCGCAATCCAAGGAGAACCGAGCACGTCGTCTCGCGTGGATCCGTTGAGCGCGCGACGCGAGGGTTGGCTGGCTTCCATGGGTCAGACTTCCTGGGGACCTAGTGAGCCGCCGCCGTCGGTGAGACGCCGAACGCGATCTTGTTTACGTGGGCCTGTTTGAGCAGATCGAGCACGTGGATCACGCGCCCGTGCGTCACTGCGGAGTCGGCCTTGATGACCGCGCGCAGATCCGAGTGCTGCGCCTGCGCGTCGCGCGCTAGCTGAAGAATCGCGTCGTCGTTCGCCACCTGATGGTTGTCCACCAGCGTTCGTCCATCGGCCGCGAGGATGACGCTGAAAATGACCTGGACATCACTGGTCCCGGTGGCCGCCTTGGGAAGGTCGAGCGGCACAGTCTGGCTGAGCACGATCTTCGTCGTGACCATGAAGATAATGAGAAGCACGAGCGTGACGTCGACGAGCGGCGTCACGTTGATCCCGGTGATGGAATCGTCCGAGTTCTGCGCTGCGCCGCCTCCCATGTCAGTTGCTCTCCGAATCCTCGGTGGGGGGCGCCTTGCCGGACGTTGGGGAGCTCGCACTGGGCATTTCGGGGGTGGCTGGCCTCGGATCCACGCCGGCTGGTTGCGCTCTCAAATGGGCCAAGAGCACGTGCCCGAGCGCGTCCGTATTGGCCAAGATGCTGCGCACGATGCGCTGGAACGCGTTGTACGCGGCGACAGCCGGGATGGCGATGAGGAGGCCGACCGCCGTCGCGACCAAGGCCTCGGAGATGCGCGCCATGACCGCTTCGGGAGCGAGAGCCGTCGACCCCGTTGCCGTGGCCATCTTCACCTTTGCGAGCTCGTCGAAAGCCGCGACGATCCCGATGACGGTTCCGAGCAGTCCGATGAACGGGGCGTTATTGCCCAGCGTACCGAGGTATGCGAGGCGTTTTTCCAATTTGAGGCGCTGAAGGGCGCTCGCTCCATCCATCGACTCCTCGGCGGCGTCCGCCCCACGGTCGGCCTCGACGAGTCCAGCGACGACGACGGCAGCCTCCGCGCTTCGGGACGCCTCGAGCCGGCGCCGCGCACCGGCCAGGTCTCCCGCTCGGAGCAAGCGCCCGAAATCGCGCATCAGGACTTCGATGTCGTCTCGGAGGGACCAATAGAGCCACGCCCGTTCGAGCATGATGGCGAGCGACACGATGCTCAGCACCAACATCAGGAGCAGGAGCCACCCGGTCCCCAGCCCCACCATCGCGCTCTTCACACGTTCAATCAGAGAATTCACGCTAATATCACTCCCGTTCACGGCCCGTCCGATACCGGTTCCGATGCTTCTTCGGGGTCGACGTTGCCGCGGTCGCCAGAACCCGGTTCTTCGGGGGTCACGGCGGCCTCCAATACGGTCGTCGCGTAGGCCCCTTTCGTTAGCATAAAGTGAACCCACATACTCGGGGCCCTATGCCCAGTGTCGCCCATGGAATGACATGGTGCCGGCTCGAAACGCAAGTCTCGTGCCCACATCCGAAGCGCACGCCGAGTCCCTTCGCCGAGCCGTCGCGTCCGATCCAGGTCGAAGCCCTCGCCGAGCACCGAAGCCGATATCCGCCGCTCCAAGGCCAGAACGTCGCCCTCCGGCCACCGCATCCGCGCCCCCACGATCGGGCCTGTCGGAGACAGTTCGCCCGTGACCGCGCGGCTCCGGTCGACGGACGGATCGGTGCACGGGAACATGCCACCCGATTCGTGGAGCTTCAGGAGGTCTCCTGCGAGCGGGGCTGTCCAGGTCCCGTCCGCGACTCGGGCCGCGAGCACGGCGTCGAACACCTCGGATTGGACCGCGGACCAGAGCAGTCGCATCCGCCGCGGGTCCCGCGGCCCTCTCTCCTCGCCCCGTAGCCACGCCAGGGCGCGCGCTACGTTGTCGCCGCGGGCCCCGTAGCGTTGCCGCCCGAAACGATTGGGCACTCCCTCCCGAGCGATCCGTTCGAACGCAGCCGCGATCTCGGGCAGGCGAGCCCGATCGAGCTCGCGGAGTGCGATGGAAAAGCGGTTTGCGCGCAGGTGTCCGGGCTTGAGCTTGTGTGGGTGAGGGGTCGCGTCGGCCACCGTGATGTCCTCGACGGCCGTCGTTCGAGCCTTCGCGACGATGTCACGCGGATCGATGCCGCGCGGCGCGTGAAAGGAAACCGTCTGCGTCGCGACAGCCTGCTTGTCCTTCATGCCTGCGAAGCCGGCCTCCCGCGGATCGCAGCCCAGAGCCTTGCCGAGACGGGCGACCGCTTCGAGCGTGGTCAGGCCGCGCTTGGTAAAGCGCACGAAGACGTGTTCCCCTTGGCCACTGGGCTCGTACGCAGGGACTTCCTCGACGACGAAGTCTTCCGGGCAGCTCTTGATGAGTGCGCGAGGTGGAGCGGATACCATCTGGGGCCCCGTATGTGCCATCGGGCGGCCTCGGGCGCCACGAAAGCGGACGAACCGGACTCCGTCATCCAAGCTCGTGGGCCATCTCGTCGCGCGGGCTCCTGAAATACTGCTGCGGCGAGTAGAAGAGGAAGTTTGAGACCCGCGACGTGTAGACGCACGCATATTCCTCCACTTGCGCGCCGAAGCTCGACTCCTCGTTTTCGTCCTTGAGGAGCGAGCCCCAAAACGGGTGAAATCTCTGGGCCGTGCGCATCTCCAGAGCCCCGAGCTCTGCATCGACCTGTCTGAGCCGTGAGCGCACCCGATCGATGCTGCGTTTCGCGCGAACCCTCTCCCCTTCGAGCTCACGCGCGCCAGAGTCCTCTGCCGAGCGTGCGTGGTCCGCCCGGCGCGCCAGCTCCTTGAACTGAGCCTGGAAAAAGCGCAGCTCGTCTTCCAGCTCATCTCGCTCCTCCGCGAGGAGCCCTCCACGGGCGAAATCTTCGCGACACGAATCGTGGGCGGCGACCTCGCGCTCCAGCTCCTGGATGATCATGGCCGTCCGCCAGGCACTGTCCTTCTTGCTGCGCAGAATATCGCCGTAAATGTGGTCTCCCACGTAGAGCACCTCGTCGCTCGCAATGCGCAGCGCCCGCTCGAGGTCGCGCAGGTTGCCTCCCTCGTAGATCTTGCTGCGATCGAGGGGCAACACCGCGGGGACCGTCCGGTCGCCGTCGCGCTCCAGCAGGGGGCGATGCTCCTGAAAGAAGGCCGGCTTGGTCGCCCCCACGATGACGACGTCGAAGAAATTGCGCCAGTGGTCGTACTCGGCCGACGCGTCGCCGAGAAGAAACGTCATCATCGCGTCGGTGTACTCCCAGCGCGAGTTCGTCAAGAGAAAGAGCTTCTTGCCGGCGCTTCGAAACTTGTGCAGCGTAGCGGCCAGGTCGGGGTCTCGGTCGACGAAGCGGGGAAAATCCCGGGCGACTTGGCCGAGGATCGTCCCGTCGCGATGGGATTCGTCGATACACTCGCGAATGTCGCCGAAGAGACGGGCGAAGTCGACCGAATCGCCGCGCTCCTCCATGGCATGGATGAGGGCCGCGTAGAGGGCCGCTTCGCTCAGCGCGTAAAGGGTATCGATCCAGTGATAACGGGGCGTGGCCGGCCGGATCTTTCGAGCGCAATAGAGACGGCGAAGCTCGTCCGGCTCCAAGGCCCGAAGGCCGTGGTAGCCCCTCGTGACCGCCTTGTAGCGGTTCATCTTGAGGACGTGACCGAATCGCTTGTCGATGAGCAGGCCTCGCACCGGGAAGTCGAGCCGATAGGCAATGGTGCGAATGCTCTCTGGGTATCCGCGTAGGACGAGTTTGTCGACCGTGGCCCGAATCGACAGGTCGTCAATCTCGCGCTGCTTGTAGATGGCGAGCGTGTAGTCCATGTCAAACCCGACCCACGCGATCGAGCCGAGTCGCAGATTGCGGTTGCAGAATATTCGTCGTTCGCGCGGCGGTCCCCGCATGGCGCAAGTCCGG
This sequence comes from Polyangiaceae bacterium, assembly GCA_049512415.1. Classification (GTDB taxonomy): domain Bacteria; phylum Myxococcota_A; class Polyangia; order Polyangiales; family Polyangiaceae; genus Palsa-1150. The sequence continues at coordinate 3,335 of JBEKXD010000050.1, read as the reverse complement.
CTGAACTCGTCCATCGGGAGCGAGAGCTGAAGGGGATCGACGAGGCGGCCGCCCTTGTCCATGTCACTCGTACGGGTTCGGGACGGACTCGCTGTCGGTCGCTGTCGCTGCCGCTCGAGCTACGCGAGCACGCCGACGCTCATCCTCGCGCCAATCGTACTTCGTCTGGGACGGTCCGGGCGCACCTACGACAGGGACCGATTCCGGTACGAAGTCGTGCGCGGGCACGTCGGGAGGTCGCATCGCCTGCGGTGCGGGTGTCCTTGCGCCGTCCGAAGCGTCGGCCACGTCGCGGCAACATCGAAAGCCGATGGAGTAATATGCGAACCCAGGGTCGTGACTGACGGTCATCGCGCGGCACTGGCTCCGCACGTGGCCCCACCCGCCCCCTTTGAGCCCGGCCCATTTCGAGCGGCCACGCGGCGGCTGGTCACTCACGACCCACTCGTCCACGTTACCCGTGAGGTCGTAGACGCCGAATCCGCTGCGGCACGATTCCATCGAACCGCTCGCGACGCTGCGATCGAGGCGAGATAGTTCCAGCAGGGCGACGGTGCGGTCCTTGGAATAGAAGAGAAATTCGCGCCCTGCATCGGCGAGGTTTGGCTTGATATAGAGGTTGTCCATGTTGCAGGCTAAAGGGTTGCGCTCCCAGCCGTAGGGGAACGGGGAGCCTTCCGGACCCTCGCAAGCGGCCGTCCACTCCCGGGCCCAGCAGAGTCGCTTGCCGTACGCTTCGCACGTAGCCTGAGCTTGATACCAGGTCACCATCCGCGCAGGGTGCTCCGACTTGCGATTGGGATACTCGTACCGGTCAATGCAGAAGGACATCGGCTGCGCCTGGACTCGGCACCGCTGCTCGTGCGCGAACGCGTGGCAGATCTCGAGGTGATTGTTGTCGTCGTGCTCCACTAGAGTGCACGTTCGTTCGACACTCGGACAGTAGTCGGCGCGCACGTGCACCATGTCGTCGGGGCACTCCGCCCGGCCGCTCGCCCCGGCCTCGACCCCGGCCTCGACCCCGGCCTCGACCCCGGTCTCGGAGGACAGCCCATGGCCCGTATCCTCGAGGCGATTCGGAGCTCGGCACGACACCCACGCCAAGATTGCACACCACCCAGGTGCCATCGCCAGCACGCATCGCACTTCGCGCGCCATGGAATGTCTATCACTTCTTACACGTCTTTCGCCGACGAGTCGTTATCCTTGCCCCGGCCGGAAGTCCGGGGCGCGGCAAGAGCATGCACCGAAGGCCGCAGCCCCGCGGCGGGCCTGGGTCGAGGGACACCAAGCCATTGAAGCGGGGCCTTCGACGCGTGCTTCGGACTCATCGATCACGCGTTGAGCACGAAGTCTACGAGCTCGTCACCGCAAGCTTCGACGATATGGTCAGCCCCCGCGCGCGAAAGCTCGACGTAAGCATCCCGAGTCGCGGCCACTCCGATGACCTTCGCTCCGATGGCTCTCGCGGCGCTCACGTCGTGCCGCGTGTCTCCCACCACCACGACCGGCGTGCCGGCGGCTGCGTGGCAGCGCATGAGCGCGACCTCCAGAATCTCGGCCCGGACTGCCGAGTCGCCGCCGTATCCGCCTAGATCCAGGTCGAACAGCTCTTCGAGGCCGGCGGCTCGCAGCTTGAGGCGGGCTCCCTCGCGCACGTTTCCCGTTCCGAGGCCGATCAGAGCTCCCCCATGGCGCAGCGCCGCGACCGTGGCCGCGACGGCCCCGATCGGTCGATATGTCCGCGTTTGGAGCTCTGTCACAAGGTGCTCTATGTAGTGTGTCAGAACGCGTGAGATGGCGTCGGCGCTAGGCGTCTGTGCTGCGCGCTCGAGCATGGTCGCGACGACCCCCACGTCCGTCGCTCCTTCCAGGCGAATGCCCTCGGTCGCATCCTCGATCCCGAAGAGGTCGCGCATCGCCCGTTTGAGCGCCGCGCGGCCTGGCCCCGGCCCTGGCGGATCGAACGTGAGCAGCGTGCCGTCCAGATCGAACAGGACCAGCGGGGCGCCACAGCGCACGTCACCCCTCGCGTTCGCGTCGCGGGTCCTTGGACATGTCGGCGACGACAAGGTCGACCGTGGCTGCGAGCACGCCGGGCGTTGGCCTGACTCCGCTGCGACGCAGGCCGGGTCCGGCGGCGCCATCCGTTCGCGCCGCCGCACCTCTACGAAGTCGGGGAGGCGGAACAGTTGGCTTCTCCGACTTCTCCCCGTCGCGCGGGCCAGAAGAGATCTGTTCGGGCACGGTGCGGTCGACCGCAGTGACGGATTCTTGCGGGAAGCGATTCTTCGCCATGTGCTACCCAGATACGGTTTCAGCCGCGAGAAGCGAACCCAGTGGGTAGTAGTATCCGCCGGCTCCGCGCGGGCGCTAGACCAAAAGCTCGCGAAGCGAAGTCGATAGGTCGGACTCGGACGGCGCATGTCTCAGGAGAGGCGCGAGTGGAGCGCTGGAGAGTGTGTGCCAGTAAAGCACCACGGGCGCCGACATGGGCGTAGCATCGAGTTCGGCGAGCGCGGCGGCGAAAGCCTTGGCGGTGTACGTCGGGTCGAGTTCGAGCCCAAAGAGCCGTCCTTCCTCCTGTGCCAGACGCGTGACGTCTGTCGCGCGGCCGTAACCAGGCCCGATGAACGCTCCCGTGAACACCAGGCGTCGCCCCAGCTCGGCTTGAGCGCCCTCCAGGCCCAGTCTGGCGGCGCAGCCGCGCGCGATTCTGCGCGCAGCGAGCCGCAGAACCCAGGCCGGTGGCGAGACGCACACGGCGAGTACGCGCGTTCGGAGCGGTGTCGCGACCAGCCCGGCAGCAAGGCCGGCGGCGGTGCCGCCCGAGCCGAGCGCGACCACGCAGGTCGAGGGCTCCGGAAGGACTCCCGACTGGACTTGACGGACGAGTTCGCGTGCCGCGTTCGCGTAGCCCATGGCGCCCGTCACGCTCGAGCCTCCGAACGGCAGATAGCGGGCGCCGGTTGCAATCCGCCGCGCGACCGCCCATGGAGCGGCAGACCACCGGTCGACCGGAAACGCTCGCACGCCTTGTCCGATCGATGCGCGCAAGACCTCCGCGGCGTGTTCAGTGCGCGGCTGGGGGACGAGGACCGCTTCGACATCGAGGCCGGCGCGGCGGCCGAAGTAGGTCGTGGCGAGCACGTGGTGACTTCCGGCGGCGCCGACTGTCACGATGCGGCGTGTTCCGCGCGCATGCAGCTCGGCGAGGAGCCCTTCGAGCTTGCGTACTTTGTTGCCCCCGTAGTCCGGGTGCGAGAGGTCGTCGCGCTTGACCCAGAGCTCGCTCTTTCCTCTTGTCAAGAGGCGGTCCACCGGGGTCGGATAGC
>JBEKXD010000049.1:0-41585 GCA_049512415.1 Polyangiaceae bacterium | reverse complement strand
ATCGACCGCCTCCGTCGCGTGCTGGTGCCCACCCCGTCGGGGTCGCAGGTTCCCCTCGACGAGCTCGCGGACATTCGGCTCCTGCAGGGACCATCCATGCTGCGCGACGAAAACGGATTTCTCGCCGGCTATGTCTACGTCGATGTCGCAGGTCGAGACATCGGCGGCTATGTCGACGAGGCTCGCAAACTCGTCGGCGCCAAGGTGCAGCTCAAGCCCGGCTACACGCTGTCGTGGAGCGGACAGTACGAGAACATGCAGCGCGTCAAGGAGACGTTGAAGATCGTCGTGCCGATCACGGTCGCGCTCATATTCGTTCTCCTTTACATCAATACGAACTCAATCTTCAAAGCCACAATCGTAATGCTGGCTGTGCCCTTCTCGGCCGTCGGGGCTATTGGGCTTTTTTACGTACTCGGCTACAACGTCTCGATCGCCGCGTGGGTCGGCATGATCGCCCTCCTCGGGCTCGACGCGGAGACCGGCGTGTTCATGCTGCTCTTTCTCGACCTGTCCTACGACCAGGCCAAGGCAGAAGGGAAACTGCGGACCTCGGCCGACCTCGACGAGGCCATCGTGCACGGCGCAGTCAAACGCGCTCGCCCCAAAATGATGACCGTCGCAGCGGCGTTCACCGGACTGCTTCCGATCATGGTGTCCACCTCGGCCGGGGCCGACGTCATGAAGCGCATTGCCGCGCCGATGATCGGGGGCCTTGTCACTTCGTTTCTCATGGAGCTTGTTTTATACCCAGCAATTTACAAGATCTGGAAGCGGCGCACTTTGCGTAACCTGGCAGCGGGACTGCCAGGTCGCGCTGCTTGAGACGGGTGCGATCAGGGGTCGATGATTTGGCTTCGAAGTGAATGAGTCCTCCAGGAGAAGAACAATGCTCAAGAACACATGGGTTGCGACGCTCGTCATGTCGGTGATCCCCATCGCTTTGTCGGGCACGGCCTGCAGTCGCGCGGAGCCGATGCCTTCGGCCATGTCCGGCAGTCGTGAAAGCACGGCCATGGCGCCCGCTGCCGGTCACGAAGGCATGGGCAAGGTCGTCAAGGTTGTCGTCGATGGCAGCGGTTTCAATCCGAGCACGCTAGCGATCAAGAAGGGTGAGCACGTGATGCTCGAGTTCACGCGACTCACAGACAAGACCTGCGCGACGAGCGTCGCGCTTCCCGAGCTCAACATCACGAAGGACTTGCCGCTCAATCAACCGGTCCAGATCCCCATCCCGACCCACGATGCGCGGACGCTCACGTTCTCGTGCGGCATGGGTATGATCAAGGGTACGTTGGTCATCTCGTAGGGATGCGGTCTGCGCTCCAGCGCACAGGTGTGACCGGTGATCCAAGAGAATGGCATTGGCCCCTGTCACGCTGCGTCTCATCCCGCCTATATCCCGGTCTAAGGATCACCGACGTTGCGAAAGAATCCGGAGCTTGACGATCTGATGAAGCGGCTCGCCGATGGTGACAGGTCTGCGTTTCGGCCGGTTTTCGACCTGCTCTGGGCGCCTACTCTGCGTCTCTGCCAGGGAATACTGAAGAACGATGCGGATGCCGCGGACGGCGCTCAGCAAGCCATGACCAAGATTCTGGAACGTGCGTCGGACTACGATCCGGCGCGACCGGCCGTGCCCTGGGCGCTCGCGATAGCCGGCTGGGAGTGTCGGACGTTGCATCGGGCTCGAGCGCGGCGTCGCGAGGAGCCGGAAGACAATCTCCAGGAGGCGTCCAGCGGCGCATCCGAGGACGACTTCATTTCAAGGCAACTATCGACCGCCGCGGTGACCGCGATGGGCGAGCTGTCGCGAGCCGACCAAGAGGTGCTTCGCGCGACGTACTGGGACTGCGCGGTCGAAGTGAAAGGCGCCACGCTGCGCAAACGCCGCGAGCGCGCGCTCGACCGCCTGAAGAAGGCCTTTGGGAGGCTCTATGGAGTCGATTGATCTAGACCAGCTTCGGCACCAAGCTCGCGTGGCCTACGAGTGGAGCCGGCTTCGGCGAGCGCTCATCGGATTTGCCCCGGCCCTCGTCGTTGCGGCCGCGGCGTCTTGGATCGGGGGCAGGCCCATAGACAGCGTACCGTTCGGTCTTGGGCTCTTTCTCGCGGGCTCCGTCGCCTTGTGGTACGGGCGCGAACCAAAACGGGCCGTACTTCCGGGCATTGTTGCCGGGCTCTTTCCGGTGGTGCTGACCATCACGACGATGCGCGTCGGCCACATGTGCCTCGGAGACCGCTGCGCGTCGGTTTGCATGGCGGCGTGCGTCGTCGGAGGGTCGGGCTCAGGGCTCGCGATAGGCGTCGTCGGCGTACGCAGACGCTATCGGCTCCTGTTCTGGATCACTGCGTCCGCCTTGGTCCTTTGCACGGGCGCGATGGGGTGTGCATGTCTGGGGTATTCCGGCCTCGTGGGACTCGCCACGGGATACTTCGCGGGGGTCGCTCCAGCGCTCGTGGTGCGCACCTTGCGGCCCCGGGGACCAGGGTCGTCTTCGTCCTGATCCGGCAATGCGTTGAACCCGGGCGACTCCCGGCCAACCAACGGTGCAAGACAGCGGGCTCTCAGGTAGTCCCTTTGTTGTTGCCGTGCCCGTCGGTGCACGTGTAGGTTGAATCGAGTTATGCTTTCGCAAGCACACAATGCAGCAACCTGCGTTGCGATTGTGGAGAAGGTTTTGCCCGCTCGAACGCAGAGTTCGTCCTCAGCGCGGTACGCGCGCGCCCGCCCGTCAGTGCGCGCGCGAGGCGACTTTGGGGCGGGATGCGTATGGGATGCTTTTCGACCGCAGTTGGTCGGAAAAACTCAGAACGAAAAGGTGTGACCCATGGCGTTGGGCGTCCAAACTCTTCTCAGAAGACTTAGCTGGAAGGATGTGCTGCTCATCGCGGCCATCGTCGGAACGTTCGGCCAGTCGATAGTGTATGGATTTGCGCCCGGCGAGCATCGCCATGTGGACAGTCAGGTGTTCTATGTCGCTGGGCGTTCCTTGCTTCACGGGACTTCTCCTTACGATTCGACGACCGCCGATGCGCGGTGGCAGGAGGCGCTAGGAAAGCACTATGATGTCGACCTCCCATTTCTGAATCCCCCGACGTTCTTTCCATGGTTGGCCGCCACCACATGGATGCCTTTCAACGTCTGGGGCCACCTGGTCGATGGTCTTCATATTTTAGGGGTCGGCCTGCTGCTCTGGGGTCTGTTCGGACTCGCAGATCGCCTCTTTCCGTCTTCGAGCCGAACGCTCCGTCTTCTAGGGCTGGCCCTGGCAGGGCTAGCAACCTGTCTAGTCTATGAGGTGCAGTGGGGCGAGGACTCGCTCTTCATCGTCGTGGCGCTGGTCTGGGCCTGGCGGCTCCTCACAGACGGACAAAGCCGGTTGGCCATGGCCCTCCTTGTTGGCATTGCTTCGATCAAGCCCCAGCTGTCGCTGATGCCAGCTCTGGCCGTGATCGTGGGATACGGCCGCCCGAGGCAGTGGCTCTCGGGATTGGTCATTGGCGCGGGTTACTGCCTTGCCATTGGGATCGCCTTCGGATTCTCTCTCTACCGCGAGTTTCCGAGAGCCCTCGACTTGTGGCCGAGGTCGATGTTCAATCGCCCCGAACAAGTCAGTGGATTGATGAACTTGAGCGCAGGGATTGGCGTCACCATCTCCCCAATGTTCCTTTTTGCGACCTCGGTGGGCGTCGGCGCCTTCCTGGCTGGGCTGTATCGGATCTTCCGATGGCCCGAGGAATCGTCCGACGAAAGAAAACGCTCCTTAGTCCTCCTTACGCTGGTCATCTGGCTTGTCAACGAGGCGTTGCTTCCATTCCACACATATGACCATACGATTCTCATGGTCCCCCTGGCGCTCTCGGTGTTGTTCCCGACTTGGATTTCTGGATCACTACTTCCCGGCCTCGTCATCGCGGCACGCCCAAATCTTGTGGGTCGGCTGGTGGGCCAGGCCCTTTCACCGGAGCAGATCGTCACCGGGGCTCTTTTGATCAGTTCCGTTGTCTCAATCGTGGTCCTCCTTCGGCCATGGCCCCTATCCGAAAGGTTGGTCGAATCGACCGAGCGACCATGAAGGGGACCCCGGCCGCGTCGGGGAGTCCGACGATGCGATCGAGTAGTCCGCGGAGCTTCGCGCTCATCGATTCTGGGGCGTGAACGACGGGCAGGGACGCCGCGATGTTCCGTCCTGAGAGGCGAGCTTGCCGGCGACGGCCGTCAACCGCTCGAGCCACGCTTGGGCATCGGGTGGAAGGCCCGCGCAGCCAAGCCGGGGAAGGTGTTCGCCCCGCCGGCCGTGTTAGAATTCCAGGCGATGCAATCGCGTCGGGCGAACGAACGTCGGAAGACGTGGACCGGGGGTGTGGCGCACGGTTTTTCGGAGATGCAGGAAGCCGATCTCGCTTTCTGGATGGCGGCGACGCCCTCCGAGCGGATCCGCAGCGTGACGATGCTAATCGACGAGATGCGCGTCATGGGAGGCGAAGATGGACCTACCCCCCGACTTCAGAGAACTGTTGGCGGAGTTCGCGCGCTGCGGGGTTGAGGCCGTCCTCGTCGGCGGCTACGCGGTCGCCTTTCACGGCAGACCGCGAGCGACGAAGGATATCGACCTCGTGCTCGAGGGGAGCCGAGCGAACCTCCAGCGAGCGTCCGACAAGGTCGGCGCGCACGTCGGCGAGGTCGGCGCGTACGTCGGCGAGGTCGGCGCGTACGTCGGCGAGGTTGGCGTCTCCCCGCGATGGATGAGGCGTCTCCCCGTACACACTGGCCTCTCCCTCGCCGAAGATGGCGTCTAGGTCGCCCATCTTCACGCCAATGACGCTGTACATAACGTTATTGCGCGTCCTCAATGCGCCAATGCGCGCTCGGGTGGCGTATACAGCGCGCTTCGTCGTGGCAACGGCGCCGGCGATGGCGCCGCCTCCGACGGCGTGTGCGCCCCACTCGTCCCCATCGGCGCCCCCCTCGCGCGCCTTCGTGCCACCTCGGACCGGACCCTGGCCATCGCCGAGTTACGGTGGACCTGGCCCGCTCACGTCACCGTGGACTCCGCAATAGGCGGGGACCGCGACGTCGCATCGCCCATCGACCTCGGAGCGCGAACGGCGTCACCAGCGTGGTGACGACGACCACCGTCACCAGCGCAGAGTACTGCCGCGCGTCGAGCAGTGGCCGGTCGCCGATGCGCAGCGACCGACCGAGGCTCGCGAATACGAGACTGACCTCCCCTCGCGGGATCATCGCGAACGCCACCTCGAGGCGGTCCGTGCCCGCCGGAGCCCCCAAGGCGCACGCGAGTTTGCCGGCGACCGCGGCGAGCACGAGCGCGGCGACGAGGCCCAAGGTGGCCGGGTGGCGCAGCGCCCCGAAGTCGGCGCGCATTCCGACGAGAACGAAGAAGATCGGAACGAGCCACGAGGTGATGGGCTCCATGCGCTCTCGCAGCGAACGCTCCCCGCGCAGGACGAACTTGGCCGAATGCGATTCCTCGAGAATCAGACCCGCGGCGAAGGCCCCGACGATGGGCGCAAGCCCTGCGAGGTCCGACGCCCAGGCGAGGACGAAGCAGAACGAGAGACCGGCCGCGACGAGCGCGCCATCGGTCTTGAGATTCGCCGAGGCTCGGAACACAAGCGGCGCCAGTCGGACGCCGACGACGAGGGCAACGCCCAAGAACACGACCACTTTGCCCACGATCAGTCCTACGGCGAGCGGCGTCAGCGCCCCGGCTCCGGACCGCACGATGGCTGCGCTGACGATGGCCAGCACCATGAGCCCGAGAATGTCGTCGAGCACGGCAGCGCCGAGAATAATGTGCGCTTCCCGAGACCCCGCCGCCTTCGCGTCCATGAGGACGCGCGCGCTGACGCCAATGCTCGTGGCCGTGATGGCCGCCGCGACGAACAGGGGAACGAGCGCGCCGGACGCGGGCATGAGGAGGCGAGCGGCGAACCACCCGCATACGAGCGATCCCACGGTGCCGAGCAGGGCGACTCTCACGGCAGCGAGGCCCACGCGCATGACGTCGCCGACCGTGGAGTCCAGGCCCACCGCGAAGAGCAAGACGAGCACTCCGAGGCGGCCCAGCATGTCCAGGCTCGCGTCCGTGCGAAGGCGTTCGACCAGCCCCAGCGGCAGGCTGCCGAGCACGATGCCGGCGCAGAGCTCCCCGAGCACCGGCGGCTGACCGAGGCGCGCCGCGACATCCCCGCCCACCTTCGCCGCGACGAGGACGACGGCGATGAAGAGGCCGAGGCCCGACACCGGATCGGACGTGGAGAACACCGCAGGAGTATGCAGCGGCGCGCGGCTCGTGGACGGGAATTCGGGAGCCGCCAGGGCCGTTCTGGCGGCTTTGGCTATCCTAGCGCCCGTGCCCCGACGCTCGATCCGCTGCGCGTGCGCGCCTCTGGGGTGTGCGCTCGGAGTCCTGCTCGCTGCCCCGGTTGCGAGGGCGGAGTTGACGGTGCGGTGGGACTGCTACCTCCCGAACTCGGGAATCGATTGCGCAGTGCTCGAGACGAGTCTGACGAGCAAAATTCCCTTCGTCAGAATCGTGCCCGCGCACGGCGACGCGGACGTCGTGGTCACCCTGACGAGCGTGCCCGCCGAGGGGGGTACGCGCTTCCAGCTCGACTGCGTGGGCAAGCCGGTCGACGGTCATGGGACCGAAACGCATACCTCCGACAAGATTCCCTCGACCGTCGACTCGACGACCGCCACGGTGCGTCTCTTGACCAAGGTCGAACGGGGCATGGACGACTTCATGGACCAAAAGCAGGTGTCCGAGGTGAAGGACGGCGTGCTCGACATTCGCGTCGTCGATCCCGTGCGCATGCCGTTCACCGGGCGCCGGGAGCAGACGAGCGTGAAGTGGTACGTGGCCCCCACGTTAGGAGCGTACTTCAGTGACGTCGAAGGCGTCGGTGTCAACGCCTCGGGAAGCGCAGGGCTGGCCTTCAACTACTCGGAGCGGCAGTGGCGGCTACAGCAGTCGATGGGCGCGAACTACAGCCGTCAGAGCCAGCCTGTGCCGGGCACGAACGAAACGGCCAGTATTCAGTTCGGCGGGGGCAACATGGCCAACGTGGTCTCGCTTCCGTTGTCCGAAGACAATCGATGGAACGTGGGCCTTCTTTTGTCCACCGAAAAGAACCCGCAAGCAAACTACCGGTTTCGAGCGAATGCGTCCGCCGGTCTCGAGTTCGACCTCGTGCCGTGGCAGACGGTAAACCAGAAGAACCTCGGCTTGCGCTGCGCCATAGGGCCTGAATTCCAGCGCTACGACGCCGAAAACGTCGAAGGGCGGACATCGAACTTCGTCGGGCGGCAATTCTGCGACATCTTCGTGAGCTGGCACTTCGATCCCATCGACGTCTGGGGCAGTCTCGGGGAGACATCGCTGATCGAGGACGCGGCCTACCGGAGCTTCTCGGCCAGCCTGTCGGCGACCTGGCGCATTACCGACAACCTGATGTTCTCACCGTGGGTGTACGTTCAGCAGATAAACCAGGCCCTCAACGAGGCCCAGCCGACCACGGCCGTCTACAGTGACCCCCGCCAGGAGATCGAGGCGAGCATGCTCGCCGCCGTTCAGCAGGGGTACACCGCGCCCTTCGGAATCCAGTCGGGTCTGTCGATTCGCTACGTCTTCGGCAACGGCTCGCTCAGTGTCGAGGACCAGCGCTGGAAGGGGACGTCCAACCTGCGGTGACGGCGCGCCCCAACGCGCTCGGAGCGGGCAGGCGGAGCGCCGCTGTGGCCGACGTCCCAGTCCAGAGGACCGAAAACGGTCGAGTCCGCGAGCCTTCGCACGAGCGGCTCCGGCCGACCCGCGCTACCCTAATGCCCCGACGAGGTTCTAGATGGCCGAGACACGCTCCAGCATGCTTCCCCTTGGAACATCGCTTCCCGCGATCGTTCTCCCCAATGCGGTCGACGGGGCCGCCGTCGACGTGCGAGCTCTTGCCGAGGGAAAGCGCGGCACGCTCGTCATGTTCTTCTGCAATCACTGCCCATTCGTCCTGCACATCCGGCACGAAGTCGTCCTCGTGGCGCACGAAGCACTCGATCAGGGCCTTGCCGTCGTCGCGATCAATTCGAATGACGTTCACAACTATCCCCAGGATGGCCCAGGCCCGATGGGGCGCCTCGCGCGAGAAGAAGGCTGGCGGTTCCCCTTCCTGTTCGACGAGACGCAAACGATCGCGCGCGACCTTCACGCGGCTTGTACGCCCGAGTTCTTCGTATTCGAGGCCGGGCAGAAACTGGTCTACCGCGGGCAATTCGACGACAGCCGCCCGTCCAACGGCAAGCCGGTGACGGGGCGCGACCTGCGAGCGGCCGTGAAGGCGGTCGCGGAAGGGCGATTGCCGTCCCCCGACCAGAAGCCTTCGGTCGGGTGCGGCATCAAGTGGCGCAGGGCTGCCCCAGGCGAAGCGTAGGGAGGCGGTTCATCCGCTTAAGCGCGAATCGAACGGATATCGTCCGAGGAGGGTCGCCGTCACCGTCGCGATGTCCGCGTGAGCGGGATTGATGAGCCAATTCGTCTCGACTGGCACCACGGCGGACGGAACCGTCATCACGAGCTCCGAGCGACTCGCGGCCCACGCCGCTCCGAAATCCTGAGTCGACGCCGGGATGGGATACTCGGCCCAATCGGCCGGTAGCGACTCGGTCGATTGCGCGCGGCGTGTGGACAGCTCCGGCACGTCGTAGGCAACGAGCACCATATTCTTGGGCAACACATCGCAATGGACGAGCGATTCGAGTACGGCGAGGGATACGTGGGACGCCGTGTAGATGAGCGGAATTCCCTTTCGATTCCAGCGCCCGCCGTAAATGCGCGCGCCCTCTCCCGAAACGAGGTCGGAAGGGTCTCGCGTATGCTTTTCCTGGACCAGTCGAAAAACGCGCGGCATCAGCCGAACACGCCATGCTCCAGCCGGCCGAGCACGTCGACGACGAGCTCGGCGCCCGCGTCCGTTCGCACGAGTTCGAGCGGCGCGTGCCCGCCCAGGGAGCGATTGGCCGCGTGGAGCCACGCGACCGCTTCCATGCGCCCTCCGAGAGTCTCTTCCGCTTGTGCGGCGACTCTCGCGAGGCGCATCGCACGGTCGGACTCCTCGGGCGACAGAACGCCCTCGCTTTGCCGGCGACTGAGCGTACGACCGGACAGGGAGAGGGCAGAAAGCAGTTCTTCGCGCGACGCATGCAGGTTCCTAGACAGCGCGTCCACGACCATGACCGAGAGGCCCTTCTCAGCCGCTGCGTGGAGCTCGAGGAGCGAAAGCGCACGGCGGCGCAAGACCTTCGCCCCGCCAAGCAGCGCGTGCATGCGCGCCTCCCGAGTCGGGTCCTTGGTCGCCGGTGCCGTAACGATCTCTGCGACAGCCATATGGCATAGTCTGGATCGCCAGATGGCGCCGCACAAGGGCGTGGCGGAGGCCCCCGGGGACTCTTACGCCCGGGGCGCGTTTGCGCCGCCAGTCCTCGGCGTACGCTGCCCCGACCCACGCCGTGTCCCGCCCCCTGGGCGTTTGCTCGAGCGCACGTTCAATGCGATCGACGTCGAGCCCTCCCTACGGGCGGCTGCTATGCACTCGAGCATGCCCCAAGACTTGTGGACCTCCGTGGACGGTTATCTGCAGGAATCCCTCTTGCCGCCGGACCCGGTGCTCGAGTCCGCCCTTCGAGCCAATGCCGCGGCGGGACTCCCTGCGATCGACGTCGCCCCGAATCAGGGCAAGCTCTTATACCTCCTTGCGCAGATGGTGGGCGCCCGCAGGATTCTCGAGATCGGGACGCTCGGCGGATACAGCACCATCTGGCTGGCGCGAGCGCTCCCCTCGGGAGGCAAACTCATCACGCTCGAGGCGGATCCTCGGCACGCCGAGGTGGCTTGCGGGAACCTCGCTCGCGCCGGGCTGGCGGATGTCGTCGACGTGCGCGTGGGTCGCGCTCTGGACACCCTTCCCACGCTCTCTGGGCCGCCGTTCGACCTCGTGTTCATCGACGCCGACAAGTCGAACAACGCAACCTACGTCGCGTGGGCGGTACGACTCACGCGCCCGGGAAGCGTCATCATCGTCGACAACGTCATCCGCCAGGGCCGGATCCTCGATTCGGCGAGCGAGGATCCGAACATCCGGGGCACGCGCAGCTTGTTCGAGGCCGTCGCCGCGGAGCCGCGGCTCGAGGCCACCGCGATCCAGACCGTGGGGAGCAAGGGACACGACGGTTGGCTTCTCGCGCGGGTCGTGTCGCGCGGTCCGGGTGTGGACCGGTGACTGTGGGGTTAGCTCTGTGCCACTGAGCTCCCGCCAATCGGAGGCGAATCCGGTCGAACGCCCCATCGGCCTGGCGGTGGAGCTTACGTCACTCTGCAATCAGGGATGCCGATACTGCTTCAACGCGTTCGAGCACCTCCGTCGTCAGGCGCTGCCGACCGAGGAGCTGCTCGGCCTTCTCGAGCGCGCTCGGAGCGAGGTGACGCTGGAGCGCGTGACTCTCGCCGGAGGCGAACCGTTCGCATACGAGGGACTCTACCGGACCTTGGAGTATTGCTCCGAGCGGGGATTGCCGACCTGTCTCATCAGCAATGCAACGATGATCACCCGCGAAGCCGCGCGCCTAGTCGCGACCTTCGGTTCGCTGTCCTCGGTCCAGATCACCCTGAACGGTCCCGATGCGGATATCCACGACGCGGAAGTGGGTCTGCCCGGGGCGTGGGGAAAGACCCTTCGCGGCATCGACGAGCTTCAAAAGCACGGCGTATGCATTGTCGGTTGCATCGTGCTCACGCGCCGAACCGCCAGTTTGGTGGGGGCCACGTTGGATCGATTCCAGTCGCTCGGCATCCGCGCGGTGTCGGTGTCCCGGTTCTTGTCCGCGGGAGTGTCCGCGCACAACCTCGATCTGATCCCCGCCAGGAAGGATCTGTTGGAAGCATTGACCCAGGCGGACCTCCGCGCATCGGCCGGCATGGCGGTCGACGTCGGCGGCCCGATCCCCCCGTGTTTGGTGGAGCACGAGAGGTTCCCCAACATCGCTGTCAGCGGGTGTCCCATAGGGACGTCATCGCAGAACTTCGCGCTCGGCACGGACGGTCACCTGCGAAACTGTTTTGCCTTTGGCCCGAGCCTTGGCGATGTTCGCTCCCACTCGTTCGCCGAACTCGTCCGGATCCCACGGGCGAGCTACCGCCGAAGGGCGCCGAAGTTCTGCCGCGGTTGCACCGAACTGGGGAGGTGTCTGGGCGGCTGCGGGGCTGCCGCGTTGGCCATCACCGGTCGTCCGAACTCACTCGATCCTATCGTCCTGCAGCATGTCAATGCCGGTTTCGCTGCCCGCGTGCGGGAGGCGCGAGAGCGGACACCGCTCGATGTGCCTGTGAGCACTCACGTCGTTGGACCGTAGGCTGCGCTCAGCCAGGACCGCTCGACTGGGCTAACAACGGTTGGGCAAGGGGGGCTGGATCTGCGGGGCCTGGGCTTCGGCGTCGCCGGCGTCGGCCATTGCGTCGAGTTGACCGGCGTCACCGCTCGCCTCCGGCGAGGCGTCGTCGCTCAGCGCGTCGACTTCCGCAGCTTCGCGACCCGCTTCGAGGTCGTTGGAAATCGGGACGCCTCCCTCGGAAATCGCAGGGCTCGCCGTCTCCGCGCCGCACGAGCTCATGCTGGTCGCTCCCGACATCGTCAGCGCGAGTAGCAGTCGACGGCGCGCAACGACCGCCCGATGATCGGGGTCAGCGGCGAGCAGGCATAACTCGCGGTCGTGCATCGTTCGGCGCGCCATCTGGAGAGTAAAGCACTGAATCGCTTGCTCGGCCCGACCATTTCCGCGCGGGCAGACTGATCGACGACGACGGTCGCGAGGAGCTTCGCGCCGAGCTTCCTGCGCTCGTCCGGCAAAAGGGCCATCGCCTGTTGCTCGAGAAGCTCCGCGAGGTTCATCGTTCTGGAATTGTGCAACGGTCCGGGCCTGATGTCGACGGTGTGCGCGGCTTGCCCTGGGTCGCGAGCCTTCGTCGCGGCTCCGGAGTGAACCGAATTCGTGTCGTGCCGATTGCGCCTTCTTTTGGCGCTTCGCCCGCGTGTGCGGACGTCGACATCGAACTCCGGGTTCGACCGCGGAAATCGTCACGGCCCGTGACGATTCACCAAGGCCCCGACAGAAAACCTCAATGATTCCAGCGCGCCCGGAGGGATTCGAACCCACGACCCGTGGCTTCGAAGGCCACTGCTCTATCCAGCTGAGCTACAGGCGCCAGAACTCCCCCGCGTACCACGCAGCGCCGCCGGGCACCAGTTCGGTGCGGACTCAGGCCCGCTGGGCTAGGAGCACGACTCCGACGACCGCGAAGAGCACGGCGGCGATGCGCTGGGTCAGGTGGGCGTCGAGGCGGCGTGACGCCCTATGACCCAAGAGCACCGCGATCGCCGCCACGGCCCAGAGGGCGAGCGTCGCGCTCGCGAAGACGACGAACGGAGACCGGTACTGAGCTGCGAAAGCGGCGGTCGCGAGTTGCGTCAGGTCCCCCCATTCGGCGACGAACACGACGCCGAAGACCAGCGCCGCCGTTCGCACGGGCCCGAGCGGCCCACTCGGTTCGCCCCCCGCGTCCTTCGGTGCCTCCGGCGTCCGCACCCACATCACGAGCCCGGAGAGCACGAACACGATGCCGGCCGCGACGTGGACTGGCCGCGCGGGAAGCAACGAGAAAAGCTGGCCCGCCGCCACGGCGACGAGGCTCTGGACGGTGAGCGCCAAGCCTGTCCCCACGAGAACTGGTAGCGGGCGGTGCCTCGTCGCGAGCACGAGCGCCGCGAGGGCGGTCTTGTCCGGCAGCTCCGCAACAAAGATGACGACGAAAACGTAGCAAAAGAGTGCGGGGCTGCTCATGGGGAGGCGCGGGCGCCGGCCTACCGGCTCGAGCCGGCGGCCGCGCGCACGCGCGGATGGTCGCACCACGCCGGCATCTTCGCCATGAAAGCGAGCGTCATGACTTCGAGTTCCGCGCGAGTGGCCTTTGGAGATTTGCGTTGCTGCCAGCCAATCATGCGCTCGAAGCGCTCCTCGAACGGCTGGAGCGCGCCCTTGTCGTCGACGCAGTGCTGGCAGTAGCGACCGCTTTCGATGGGCATGGAGCAGCTCTCGCAAGCGTGGGTGTCGGTGGTCGTCGTCTTGCTATGGTCCATGGGGGGCTCCTGGTTTGGCTCGGATTCGCGCACCGCGATCCATCGTCAGTCCCAATGGATCGCGTTCAGGCTCCGCTCCTGACTGCCTGTGCCGCACCGGTCAGTCTCGGAGGAAATGGCACGTGTACCCGTCGGGGTGCTTCTCGAGGTAGTCTTGGTGGTAGGCCTCTGCCAGCGTAAAGGGTCCGGCGTCGGCGATCTCGGTCGTGATGGGCGCGTGCCACTTGCCACTGGCCTCGACGCGGGCCTTGATTTCGAGTGCGGTCTTGCGCTGAGCCGGCGAGGTCACGAAGATAGCGGACCGGTACTGCGAGCCGATGTCATTGCCCTGTCGATTCTTGGTCGTCGGGTCGTGCATCCGGAAAAACCAGTGCTCTAGCAGGTCAGCGTACGAGAGCTTACTCGGATCGAACACGATGCGCACCGCTTCGGCGTGGCCCGTCCTGCCGGTGTGCACATCTTCGTAAGTCGGGTCCTTGGTCGTGCCCCCCGTGTAGCCGACCTCTGTTTCGAGAACGCCCGGGATCTTCCTCAAGATCTCCTGCATTCCCCAGAAACATCCGCCGGCGACAATTGCGGTTTCGAGCGTCGCCGAGCAGCCGACCTTTTCTCCGGCCTTGGGCAGGGCACACGCGTTGTCGGTCGCGCTGGGCAAAGGCGAGGACGCGCCTGCCGAGGCGCCGAACAGGGAGGCGAATCGTCCGTATCCAGCGGATCGGAGGTTCGCCGCCGGAACGAAGCGCAGGGCAGCCGAGTTGATGCAGTAGCGCGCGCGGGTGGGCGGCGGTCCGTCATCGAACACGTGGCCGAGATGCGAATGGCCGGCCTTCGAGAGGACCTCCATGCGCTGCATCCCATAGCTGTTGTCCTCGCTCGCGATCACGCGGTCGGGCTCGATGGGCTTCGAGAAGCTCGGCCAGCCGGTCCCCGAGTCGAACTTGTCGGTCGAGCTGAACAGCGGTTCTCCCGTGGCGATGTCCACGTAGATGCCGGATTCGTGTTGATTCCAATACTTATTTTGAAACGGTGGCTCGGTGGCCGCCCGTTGCGTCACCTCGTATTCGAGCGGCGACAGCGTGCGGCGGAGTTCGGCATCCGCCGGCTTCGAATAGACCTCGACCTGCTTCATGGAGGAACTCTTGGTTACGGCGGCGTTGGAAGGCAAGGTCTGCCCGTGGGCCTCTCGCGTCTGGCGGGCACAAGCGATGACCACGCCGAGGCATGCCAACGCACCGAGTACGCAGAGGCCGACGGATCGAATGAGCGGCACGGCAATCATGATTCACCTCACGAGCAATGGGTCCTAGTTTCCATTTACGTGAGTGGCGAGCTTTGGTTTCGAAGGCTCCCCGAGCGGTCGAGCGCTCACGGCCCGAACTTCAAATAAGCGTCTGCGAACTCCTCGAAAGCGGCAGCCAGGAACAACCGCGGATCGGCGACCGACTCGGGCGGGTCGCCCGCGCCCGCGGTCGCAAAGTCGCGCTGTTCCACGTGGAACTGAGTCGCGATGACCGGCCAGGACGGGTCTTTGGACCGAAAAGCTTCCGGGACGATGACGCATGTTCCCGGCCCATCCGGATTGGGGAACGTGCGGTCCAAGGGCCCGCCCGGTATCACGGTTTTCCCACAGAAGGCGCTGCGGGCTACGACCTCGAACCGCCGCAGGGGACCCTTGGGAAGGAACGCATCCGGTCGCAGGGCATCCGCGTGGGATTCGGGAAGCTCCAGCGTCGTCCAGTGTCTATGAACACGTTCGACATCTGCGAAAAGCGAATCGTCTGGCGCGAATTCAATCTTGGTATGCGACGGGTGCGGGTCGTCGGGCCACGACCGCTCCACGTCGACCAAGGGCGCGAAGCCGCGGATGGGCCGGCCGGCCGCGCGTCGCAGAACCCGATCGATGAGATCTCCGTCCCCGCTCCGGGCAGAGCCGTCGGCGTCGGCCTCGAGCAAGCCGAGGATCTGTGCCCCGCCGCAAAAGCCCAGGAACGGCGCGACTCTCTCTCGCACGGCCGCGCGGAGATTTCCCATCCCGCCGTCGCGCGCGTCGAGCAGCGGATCCCAGAACCAGCGCTTGGGATGCTCGGGGTCGGGGCCGGTCGTCGTGGCATAGTCCCAGTCGTTCGAGCCGCTCAGGGCAGTGATGGGCGGCGGGCTGCTCTCGGTCAGCAGCCGAGCGTCGAGCTCGGGGTCGTCTCCTTCGATCGCCTCGAGGGCCTCGCCGGCCCGCTCGCCGGCCGGCGCGTCGTGCCACACGCCCTGCTCGTCGAGCGACCGAGCGTAGCGGTCGTCTGTCAGCATGGCCGGCAAGAGGAACCCGAGGCGGCGCTGGAGGAACTTCGCGTGAAACGCGTCGTTGGCGATTTCCCCATTCAACTCCGAGCGCAGCTGTCCGGTGGGGTTTGCATTGACGCTCAGGACCCACGGTGCCGGCAGCACGGGTCTGGGGTCATCCGCCCGATACGCAAGGATCTCCCGCACGACCGGCACAGCGTCGCCGCTCTCGGCCCCCCGCCCGTCCGTGGCGCCGTGGATGACGAGTCTCAACGATCGCACCGGGCGACCGCTTCCAAAGGTCACGAGGCGTCGGCGCAACGGCACTATCGTTCCGTCCGCTCGGCGAGGCTCGGACGCCACGGTGGAGAACCGCTCGCCGTCTTCGCTGGCTTGCAGCGTATAGCGGACGGGACCCCAAGCGATGGCGTACTTCCTTCCGCGGATTGGGCGCTCCACCGTCGTCGCGTCGTAGCCGAGCACTAGGCGCACGCGGTCGATCGGCACAGCGTCCGGCAAGTCCACGCGCAGTGTCCAAATATCCCTGTGGGGTGCGCCAGCCCAACGCCGCGAGTACGTGCCGTCGATAACCCCGTACGCGTCGAATCCCGGAAAGGATCCGTCGTCGCTCGCCGTCGCTCGCCGCAGAACATCCCGGGCGCTCTCCAAAGCGAGAACCTCGCGGACCACCGGCGGGCCCGCGTTCGTCCGCTCGACAACGAGGCGCAACCCGCACGCTTCCGTATCTACGAACCACGTCCGGCGCGTCGGCTGGGCTGTGAGGCTCTGGCTAGGCGGCAGGTCCTGGGCCGCACCGTCAAGCGGCACCCACTCGCCGTCGCCGTCGTCGCAGGAGGTCGACGTCGGAAGGCGCGCCTCCCATCGAAAGGCCGTCGGGACGCCCTGCGTCGGGGAGGCGCCAACGGTCGCCCGGATGACGCCAACGTGCGCCGGCTGCTCGAACGCCGTGGACCATCGCCACTCGGACATCGCAGCGCGCCCAACCCAGGCTGTGTCGTCGCGCCCGTCGATCGCCAACCGCGCGTCCTCTTCGGAGGAGCCCTCTGCGATAGCAGTGCGCGCCGTGCTTGCGGCGTTGATGAGGTCTGCCCGCGCCGCAGCAACTTCGAGACCCTCGACGGCCCACGAGCGAGACCGAGCGAGCGCGATCGGCAACGTGGCGGCGAGGGCGACGAGCACCGAGCCGGCGATCCGAAAGGCTGACTGACTCACAAACATGGTCCCATGGTTCTGCCAGAGCGGCGGCCCGGAGGCCCGAGAGTTCGTGCCTCCGCTCGCGAGCGTCGTGAGAAACGCGACCGTCAGCCGATTCATTCCCCTGCCTCCGGAACGGTCGGATGGGTCCGTTTTCGCCGCAGGTGTGCTCGTGGCGGTCACGCTATCCTCCGCGCATGCCTCCCCGGTTCTCTCTCTTCGACACTGCGGCGGGCCGTTGTGCGATCGCGTGGACCGATCGCGGCGTTGTGACCGTGCGCTTGGTCGCCGACGACCCATCGATGAAGATGGACCTGATGACGCGGTGGCCCGGTGCGGTCGAGGCGACGCCGGACCGGGTCGTGCGACGCGCGATATCGGCACTGGTCGGCCATCTGGCGGGGGACTCGAAGGCTGCGTCGATGATGACCATTCCCCTCGACATGTCGGACATTTCAGATTTCGCGAGACGTGTCTACGAGGAGCTGCGGCGCGTGCCCTCTGGCGCGACCGTGACCTACGGGGAGCTGGCTGACCGCGTCGGAGCGGCTGGGGCCGCGCGCGCGGTCGGTCAGGCCGTCCGGCGCAATCCGTTCTTGGTCGTCGTGCCGTGTCATAGAGTTCTCGGCTCGGGTGGGCGGGTGGGCGGGTTCTCCGCGCCCGGGGGCGTGGTCACCAAGAAGGCGCTCTTGGCGATCGAGGGCGTGTCCGCAAGCGATGCTCACGCGGTCGATTTCGACGTGGACGCGGCCGCTTCCCATTTGCGCCGCTGCGACGCGTCCCTCGCCCGTGTCATCGATCGCGCGGGCCCGCTCTCGCTTCGCATCGAGAAGCTCTCGAGTCCTCTTGAAGCACTCGCCCGGTCCATCGTCTACCAGCAGCTGGCTGGGAAAGCTGCCGCGGCCATCTACGGTCGAGTGTGCGATCTGTTCGTGCGCCGACGGCCGACAGCCCGAGCCATCCTCGCCCTGAGCGACGAGGCGCTTCGCGGAGCCGGGCTCTCGCGCAACAAGATGGCGGCCTTGCGTGACCTCGCTGCTCGATCGAAGGACGGAACGGTGCCGAGCTTGCCCGCGCTCCAGCGGATGTCTGACGTTGAGATCATCGACCGTCTCGTCAAGGTCCGCGGTATCGGGCGCTGGACCGCCGAAATGCTCCTCATCTTTCGGCTCGGACGTCCCGACGTCCTGCCGGCCGGAGACTACGGCGTGCGCGCGGGCTTTCAGCACACGTACTCTCTTGCCAACCTTCCGACGCCGCGCGAAATCGCGGCTCGCGGCGAGGCGTGGCGCCCGTACCGAACCGCTGCGGCCTGGTATCTTTGGCGCGCGCTCGACTTGGCCCGAGCCTGATCGCGCGTGGCTGTCAGCGCGGCCGAGATCGATCGGAGGCTGCCCCGCCGCGAAATCCGTCGACGAGCTTGGCGACCGCCGAGTCCGACGGACTTACCACCAGCGCATCCACGACGCCGCGCTGCGCGAGGTCGCGCTCGCCAGCCGAGACGTAGCCGGCGATTCGGGCCCGAAGGCAGGCCGCCGTCGTTTCGGCGAGATCGGGGTCATGCGCCACGATTCGAGCCAGCTCGTCGCGGACTCCGTGGAACGCGTCGAGCGCGCGCAATCGGTCGCTCGTCCCGCGCGGTTCCGCGGTGTACCGGTCGAAGAGGCCGTCCGGGACCAGGTGTCGAGCCACTCCATGGTCCCATCGGGGGTCGTACGCCATGTCGAGCGGGCTCCTATCTGCCACCGCGGCCAGCGAGGCCTCCGACGGTTTGCCGTCGAGCGTGAGATCGCGCCATAGGTGTCGCCAGGACGCCTCGGCGAGTTGCGCGCGCGCCGGCGGCATCGCGCCGCGAAATGCCGGCACCACGGTGACTCGTTCGGGCAGCGATCCGGATGCCCTCGCCGCTTGGGCTCGCGCGTAGGTGCTCGGATCGCCGAGCAGGACCACAGCGCCCGGCGGCAGCTTGCCCCACACGAGGGCGTCCCACGCATCGGTCCGAGGGCGCGGCGTCGAGAGGGACGCGTCGGCAGCCTCCACGGCTAGGGTGAGTTCGAGCAGGACGACCATGGCGGCTGCCCAGCGCGCGAGCGGTACGCGCGCCTGGTCGACGAGTCGTACGACCGTTTGGAGTCCCACTGCAGCGAGCGCCCAGGACGCGGCCGTCGCGGCGAGGACCGGAGCGCCGACGCGCGTGGGACCGACAGGCGCTCCAGCGGCCGAGGCCAGGACGCCGAGCACGACGATCGCACCGAGGGCGAGAGCCAGTGGGCGCGCCGCCGGAACGATGACGCCCACGGTCAGTCCTGCGAGTGCCATGGCTGCGCCGAGTCCCCCCAGGTTTTCGGATGCGACTTGAGCCAGTGACCCACCCCAGGCGGCGCCGCGCTCACCGGCCCAGTCATCGAGCAGTGCCGATGCGATCGGAGCCCCGGAGGCGCGGGTCCGCGCCAGCGCAATCACGAACGGCAGGAGCCCGAGCGCGCCAAACGTAGCGATCGAACGAAGTTCCGCCGGCTGTCGCTGGGTGAGCACGACGCGGAGTTCTCCGCAAAACGCCGAGAGGACCGTGATGGCCCCGAGCGAACTCAGACCGACGAGCGGCTCGTGGCCGACAGACAGGCAGAGCACCGCGGTGACGGCGATCCACCGGACGCGGCTCGTTTTCTGGAGAGAGTGCAAGGTCAGAGTCAACGCCAGGACAATGAGCAATGCCCCTGACGCGCTTCCGCCAATCGTGGCCCCTTCTCTTTGCCAGGCAGGCTGGAGGACCGCGGAAAGGGTTGCGATGGCCGCGACGACGGCGCCAAGTCGCGGGGATGGTGCGCAGTGCAGCAGGAGGCAGCGGGTCACGTCGTAGAGAGCCATCGCGGCCAGGCCCAGCACGAGCGCGCCTCCCACTTCCGCCCGCGCGACGCGCGTCCCGGCAGGAACGAGTGCGAAGACCGCGCCCACGGCCACGTCGAGCGATCGCCACGGGCGCGCGACGAGGCCCAAGACGCGCGCGACTCCAGAGTCATGGGCCGCGTCGACCACGCGGCTCATGCGCAGCATCCCGAGAGACGCCGCCACGAGGCCGCACAACCAAAACATGGCCGCTGGGAGAACGACCCCGAGCCTCGATGGTTCGGGCGAGCGACCTGGGGCTGACACGAGACGAGAGGATACCCGCTACGGGACTGTCGGCGCGGCGAGTCCTATCGTCCCAGGTCCGACTCGGGATACGAGACCTTGAGCACCACTTCCGTCTGCAC
Source organism: Polyangiaceae bacterium (assembly GCA_049512415.1). Classification (GTDB taxonomy): domain Bacteria; phylum Myxococcota_A; class Polyangia; order Polyangiales; family Polyangiaceae; genus Palsa-1150. The sequence goes on along the minus strand of JBEKXD010000049.1, from coordinate 21,636 downwards.
GGCTTCGCGTTCCCGGCCGAGAGCGCGCAGGCTTTGAATTTCCACGGCCAGCTCTTCGGGTTCGAGCTGATGCGACGGGAGAGCCCGCGCGGAGTGGATGGCTGCCAGGGCACGCCGGGCATTTCCACGCTGGAGGGCTGAGCGCCCCTCCGCTACCAGACTGGCCTCACGCGCAAGCAGGTCGCCAAGGGGCGTCGGCCTGGTCGCGCGCGCTGGCCCAGGACCGGTGGATTCCACACCGGGCGGTGGTCGCACGCCCTCTGGGGCCTTCGTCTCCGCGACCGCCAACGCCGGTTGCGTCGAGAGGGGGGCCAGTCGCACGACCGAAACGTCCTCGACGCGAACCCCCGCCGGGGGCGCCGCTGCGACCGGGCCCTGAATCTCGACGCTCGAAGCCATCTGTCGAGCCTCCGGGGCGGGCGCCCGCTCTGGAGCGACGAGCGGCACGCTCCGCAGTCCCCCTTGAGCTCCCTCGTCGAACGAGACGGTTCGCGCAGGGGCGACGGCCACCACCGCGGTGTGCGATACGAGGGATGGGGTGACAGGCGCTGACCCGACCCGCAGCACGGCCAGCGCGACACCGATGGTCAGTGGACCACCCAACAGCGTGCCAAGGGCCAACATCTTTGCGGTGGCAGCCCACCCGCTGGCCGCCATGCCTTCCGCGCCCGCGCCGAGAGCGCCACCGGCCACGCCTACGGATCCGGACACCCCGACCCACATTTTGGCTCGAACGGCGCTCGACGGACCATCGGACTTTCCGAGCGACAGCAAGGACCTAACATCGGTTAATGGTCGCAGCTGGCTCATCGCGCACCTCCCAGCCGTGCCAAGCTCGCTTCGAGCTCCGTGCGAGCGACACGAAGGCGTGAATACACTGTATTGAGTGGAATCGAGAGAACGTTGGCGATCTCCGGAGCGGTCATCTCCTCTATCTCGTGCAGGACCAGGACGGCTCGGCGACCCACCTCGATCGTCTCGAGGGCAGCGTCCAATTGGTCGAGCGCCTCTCGGCGAGCCAGGGCATCGGCCTGCGGCGCCTCCACGACCGCCCGATCGGTCGCGTCCCCACCGTCGGCGTCTTCCGGATGGCGCCGCCGATGTCGGCGGGCATCGCTCGCCACACGAAGCGCGATCTGAAAGAGCCAGGCTCGGGGACCATGACCTCTGTCCTCGAACTCATGAAATCGGCGGTAGGCGATCACGAACGCCTCTTGGGTTCGGTCCTCGACCTCGCTCGCTGAAACGCCGAGCCGCCTCAGATTTCGCCACACGAAATCGACATGGTCATCGTAGAGCGCGCGAAACGCCCGGTCCCGCACCTCGTCCCGCGTCGACACGGGAACGGAGACGGCTTCGATCGAAGGCCGTGATGACGGAAGCAAGGCGACAAGGGCGTGTTCGGTCACATCTTCGAAATGGCCAGGCCGCTGCGCTTCCATCACTTCAACCTCCATGACAGAGCCACCTCAATGCGCCCGGCCAATGCGGGAAACTCGACCCGGTTTCCGGAAACGTCCGAGTATCCGCCCGAGACCACATTGAACCCCGTCATCCCCCTCAGCGCCACGGCGAGATCCCACGCGAATTCCGCGCGCAGTCCTAGGCTCGGTCCCACATTGACGTAGGGGAGCGCTTGGTCTTGGACTGGCGCCTCGGGCTCGGATCCGGCGCTGAAGTAGGAGATGCCGGCCTCCGCTCCTCCACACAAGTCGAGCTGCATTCCCCGACGGCTCGCGTAGAGGCCCGGGAGCCGCAAGCACGCGTCGAGGCGCCCGGCTGCCCAAGTCGAGTGCGGGTCGGATGAGTGGGAGACAAGCACCGCAATGGATTCTCCCACCATGATCGCGGGGCGCAAGAAGATGCCGTGCCCAATCTCGAGCACGGCGAACGGTGTCAAGCCCGCGATCGCTTCGGCCCCCGTACCGGTCATCAAGAAGGTCCCGAGACCGATTTCGCGCGAGGCAGCTTCGTCGTGATGAAGATACCAGTCCGCTTCCGGCACGCGCCGTTCTGCGGGCGCGGGCGGTGGCCACACCGGCTCGACAGGTTGCACATCCGATGTTGTCGTGCGAGGCGAACGGGAGTCCGCCTCGCCGTGGCGCTCGGCCGGCGCCGGCCCGCCGGAGCGCGAACGCTGAAGCTCCGCGTCGAGGACCAAGGAAGCCCACACGCCGACCGCTCGTGCCAACGCCGTGCAGTCTCCTGCCGCGTCCGAGACAACGCGGTGCGCCACGAGCACGCCACCGGCGTCGCGGATATCACCGGCCGCTCGGAGGGTGGGTGTGCCTCCAGTTTCGACGGTCATCGTTACGACCCACGCTGGCCCTGGAGCCGCCGCGGAAGCCAGCGAGCGCCGCAGGACCGCCTCCGCGCGAGCACGGTCGGCGCATAGGGGAGTTGCCTCGACTACGATGCGGGGCGGTTCCGTGGAGTCCACAGTGTTCCTTCCCCGCGCATTTAGGGTAAATGGGACGGTGCGCTCGGCTCGAGTTCCTGCACGGCTTTGACGAGCGGGTCGACCGCGGGAGGAGGTGAATCGGGGATGACCGGGACCAACGAGGTCTGCGACGTGTCATCGTCCGGGCTGGCGCCTGAGGCGGGGGACGGCTGCTTCACGCCCGCGGGTCCTCGGCGCGCTGGAGGCGGTCCGGCCCTATGCCAAGCAGGGGGAGCCGTCGGGGCGCGCAACGCCGCGACGGCGGACGGGAGAGCCGCATCAGAAGCCGCCGCATCCGTGGCGCGCACGGCGGTCGCCTGTGCGATGGCCGGCGACGCTGCTGAAGCGACCGGCGATTCGTCCGCCGCGGGCGGTGCCTTCGCCATGGGGTCCGCAGGACGCTTCGTCGAGCTCCCCACCGGCGTTGCGTGCATCGCTTGGGCATGCGTCACCGAAGCGGGCGGCGATGCCGCGCGGTACGCCGTGCGGACGCCTGCGACGAAGAGCGCCACGGTCCCGAGCCCCGCGCAGGCGCCGATGAGGCTCGCTCTGCCTAGCGACATCGGCTCGGGCGGCCTCCGCAAGGGCCCACGCGGCCCGTCGACACGATCTCGGCCGTCCGAATCAATGGTCGCCATGGAACCCTCTGGGTCGCGAGGATAGGTCGATGATTGCGACCATCATAGTCGTGCGATCGCGATCGGCACGTGCTAACCCGCCCGGCTCGACATGGATAAGCTCCTCTCACGTCTCGAGCGGCGCTTTGGACGGTTTGCCGTACCCAATCTCATTGTCGTCATCGTGGTGGGGATGGCTGTCGTGTGGGCTCTCACGTGGAGACAGCCGGAGCTCATCGGTCGCCTGTCACTCAACTGGCCCTCCGTGCGACGGGGCCAATTGTGGAGGCTAGGAACCTTCCTTTTCATTCCGCCGGCGTCCGAACCGTCCTGGATCCTGATCAACCTCTACTTCGCCTGGTGGATCGGATCGAGTCTCGAGCAGCACTGGGGCGCGTTTCGCTTCAACGTTTACTACTTGTGCGGCGTCGTTGCTTCGATCGTGGCCGGGGCGTTTGCGAGCCCGATATCGAACACGTGGCTCAACCTCTCCATGATGCTCGCCTTTGCGACCCTTTTCCCGAACGTCGAAATACTTCTCTTTTTCATCGTTCCAGTGCGGGTCAAGTGGATCGGCGTGCTGGTCGCGTGCTCCTTCGCGTTCGAGCTCGCGCTTGGTGACTGGGCGACGCGCGCGTCCATCGTGGCAGCGCTTTCGAGCTACGTGCTGTTCTTCGGGGAGGACGGCTGGCGCGCTTGGAGGGGCCGGAGCGCCTTGGGTCGCCACCGGCGCGGTCACCCTGTGGTCCCGCGTCAGAGCGTTTCCCCGCTGGGTCTGCGCCAGTGTGCCGTGTGCGGGGCTCGGGAGGCCGATGGTGCGGACATTCGAGTGTGCACATGTGCCAAGTGCGGGGGACGGCCGCGCAACCTATGCTTGGAGCACGCGCGAAACCACTAGGACGCCGATGCCGCGTGTCTCTCGCCCTACGGTTCGCAGTTTCGCGTGGCGGTTCCGCGCGAACGCGGCGAGCTGGGTGCGCGCGGGCGGGCACGCCGTCGTGTGGGTCTCCTCGAAGCGAGCTCGGCTCGTCGTGCGCAAGCCCCGCAAGGGCGACGAGTTGGACCTCGGACTCTGGTCGGCGCTCGATCTCGGGCGTTGCGCATTCGATAGGCCGTCGCGAGGCCCGTTCGCGGGCCTCGCGGTTCTGCGGATTCCGAGCGACTGCTTTTCCATCGTTCGTGCCCGAGCCCTGCGCGACTCCATTCACGAGGGCCCAACGCGGGCGATGCGCCTCGATTGCCTGTCGTGCGCTGCCTGCTGCAGGGCGAATCGCGTGGTGCTCGACGACGCCGACATCGCTCGTTTCGAAGGCGCCGGCCGCGGCGAGCTCGCGCGCGCTCCGTACGCCCGCCGGCACGGCGGCGAGCTCGTACTCGTTCTGCGCCGTGACAAGAGCTGCAAGCACCTCGGAGTCGACAAGCGCTGCGGCATCTACGGCCTTCGACCGAGCGCATGCAGCACGTTTCCTGTAGCCAGCGAGTGCTGTCTGTCCTCTCGGGCCGAGGAACTCGGCGTGGTCGACGGCTGCGAACTCGGCACGTAAGTGCCCCTACTGGTCCCCGAGCAGAGGTCGGAGGCGCTCGGCCACATACGGAACCGTCGCTGGGTCGGCGGCGGCGGCCTCGAGCTGTTCTCGTGCGGTCCTGTCGCCGACCTCGAGCATCGCGCTGGCCACGCTCACGAGGGCGTCCGACAGATCATCGTTTCCGGCGGCCGAGGCGCGATACATCCCGAAGAATTGACGGAGCTGCGGCAGCTCGTTGGGAGTGGCGAGCACGGCGAGAGCGGCGGCGGCTTGGCGCACGTCGTCGTCCGTGTCGGCGGGATCGAGCAGGTGCGCGGCAAGGAGAGGCGCGGCTCTTCTGGCCTTCATGGCGCTCAGCGCCTGGGCCATCGGGCCGACCGGAGGTGCGCGGTCCACGTCCTTCAAGAAGTCCACGTGCCGCTCGAGCGCTTTGAGCATGAACTCCGCGCCGTTGCGTCGGCCGGCGAGCGCCTTGCGCGCGGCGACCGTGAGATCCGGACTCGTTCGCGAATCGGCCAGCAGGGTCACGAGGGCTTGGCTTGCCTCCGGGTCTTCCGCGGTCGCGAGGTCGCGGAGCAAGACCTTCTGAGCGACGACCAGTTGAGGGTCCTCGGTGAGCACTGCATCGGCGAGTTGCTCGGCGAAGGGCTTCACGGGTGCTGGCGCTCCCCGCACAGCGAACTCGTCGACGTGGACTGAGCAAGCCTTCACGGGCTCCCCGAGGTCGAACTCAGTGACCTGCCCACCGGTCTTCGCGTCGAGCTCCGTCACATGGCCACGATCGTCGCAGAGCAGGAGCCCGCCCTCGGCGGCCGCGCCGCCAAGGAGATCGCTCGAGTGACGGTGGACCCAGGCCAGCGCGCCCGACGGCGCGGCGAATCCGAGCGCTAGGCGGAAGTAGGTAGCGTAGTAGCGATGGTCGGCGAGCCCGACGTCCGCGCCGCTGCCCGTCGGGCGCGCGTACACTCGCGTCTTGTCCTCCGCTGTGGACTCCGGCGCGAGCGGCGAGCCTCCCGGAGCCATGAGCCTCGCAATGCCTGGAAGCTCTGGCGCGGGAAGACGCGCGATCGACGCCCCCCCGCGCGAAGCGCCGCGAATCCTCTCGTCGAATCGAGTGAAGGTCGTTTCACCGAACCATAGGGATCCCCCTTCGACCCACGCGCGGCTCGTCACTTCCCGAAGTGTGACCCTGGCTTCTTCGTTTCCGTTCGAGACGTTGATCGCGGACACGTACTGGCCGTCCCACGGCACGAAGGCGATGCCGTTCACCACCGCGGGCGCTCCGACCGATCGCGACGTCTCGATCCGCCGCACGACCTGTCCGCCTCGGCCCACCGCCAGAATGACGCTGCCACGCCCGCCCGCATGGAGGAAGGTCAGCACGGTCACGGACCCGTCGTCCCCGCCGCCGAGCAGTGTCAAGGCTTCGCTAGTCTGATGCCAGACGGCGGCTCCCGTGCGAGCGTCGACGGCGAGCACGTCGCCGCCACCGGAGAGGATGACCAGGGAGCCCGCGACGATGGGTCTGACATCGAGCGGGTGAAGGACCGTCCAGCCCGAACCGCCGTCGAGAGGGCGTCCGATGACCTTGTCGCTCGCTCGAGCGGCGACGGCCACCACGACCTCGCCTGCGGGAGAAGTCGGTCTCTCGGACAGCGCCTTCCATTCGCGTGCGATGGAGACTCCCCGGTCGTCTTCCCAGTCGGTCGAGAGCGGGCTCAAATGCGGTGCGGCGCCCGTGCAGGCAACGAGGCCGCACGCTGCAATCACGGATGCGCACAAGGAAATACGGCGGACTGTCATTCGTGGACTCCCAGAGCGCGGCGGCGACCGAGGGCGGCGGCGGTCGCTCGCACGGCGTCGTCTAGGGCTTGACGAGCGGAGGCCTCCCGGCCGGCAGGCCAACGCGCTTGGACGCCGAGGAGGAAGCGATGAGCCGCCGCCGTCCCCAGCGAGCGGCACCGCGCGATGATCCGCAGCTTGAGGTCGTCGCTCACATCGGGGGCCGGGCGAAGAAGCATGGGCTCTAGCCCGCTCGTCACGACGTCGAACGGGATGCGTCCGAGCTGATTTACGAGATTTTCGCATTCGCTCGACGCGCAAACTTGCCCCAGGGCACCCGCGGCCTCGTTCACGTGGTGCTCGAGCGCGACGAGCAGGTCCGGCACGGCGTCCTGCGCCTTGATCGAGCCCAGAGCCGTCGCAGCGAGCCCGCGGACGGACGGCTCCGTATCGGACAGCGCCGTCCGAAGGGCACGCACAGTTTCGGGGCCCTGCGCGTGAGCCAGAGCTTGAACGGCGACTTTGCGAACCGCAAGCTCGCGATGGCGCGAATACCAGCAGAGAATCTCGCTCGCCTGTTCGGACTCGGTCTCGCCGAGCGTCTCGATGGCAGCTTCGGTCAGTGGGAGCGATAGGCCCTGGCGCAGGAGCGACTCGATAACGGGCACCGCGAGCACCGCCGAGCGACCCGCAACCCGAACGTCGTCGAGAGCACTCTGGATTCGCGCCGGATCCCCGCTTTGGAGTCGGTCGATCGTATCCGCCGGCATTTTCGGGGCAGACTGGACAACCGATGCGCCTTTGGCCGGTCGCAGAGGCTTTGCGGCGTCTGCCTCGACCGAAAGCGACAGCAGCATCGCGAGGGCGCAGAGTCGACGTGAACTATTGAGGAAGGGCGGGGCTTCCATGAGGGCTCATGGTGGCACATGTGTGCGCCAGCCTGTCAATCCCCGAATCCCCGTCAGAAGAGCTCGACCCCGCCCGCGGCCACGGAGTTCTGTTCCCCGGGAGCTCGAATGACTGCCGCGCAACGCTGTTCGACCGCTCTGGCAGCGTTCGCGAGCGCCTCGGTGTCGTCCAGCCCCGCGATCAGGGCGTCCACGTCTGTGGCCAGTCCGTCGACCCGTTCTAAGCGCTTTTCGATGCATCCGAGGAGCTGGCCCGCGATGTCCTCGAACTGAAGCGCACGCACTGCGCTGGCGACGCCATCGTGGAGGGCCGTCGCCAGCTCCCGAACCTCGTGGACTGTCGCGGCCATGCGGGTGTCGGCGAGCTCAATGCGGGAAATCATGTCGTCGGCGTTGGATTTGCCTGAGATCGCTGCGGACGAGCTCTGCTGGGTCACTGCGGACGTTTGTAGGCGCATGTCCGCCATGATCTCTCGCGCGGCGTCCACGCGTTCGAGGATGGTGACACCGAGCTTCGCGGACGAGCGCGATAGCGACTTGACCTCCGATGCGACGACGGAGAATCCACGCCCGTATTCACCCGCGTGGACCGCTTCGATGGCCGCGTTCAGTGCGAGCACGTTGGTCTGCGAGGCAATGTCCGCGATTTGACCCATCAGTCGGAAGACTTCATCGAGCGCCGCGGCCATCGAATCGATGCGCGAAGCGATGGGCGTCATGTCGCTCGCGCGGGACAGGGCGTTCGAGAGGCTTGCGACGACGGGCGCCAGTTTGTCGAGCAGCGTGCGAAAACTGTCTTCCTTCTCGCTCGTTTCGACCAGCTCCGCAACCAGCTCCTGCTGCGAACGTGATCGCGTCTCGAGTGTGTGAAAGCTCGAGTTTAGGGTGGCTACGGCGTCCGCCACGACCGTGCGCACTTGCCGGAGTTCCTTGCGCGCGTTTTCGGCGTCATCGCCAAGGGTCTGGCGAAGGATCTCAAGGGTCGCCCGCAGCCCCGATCCTGCCCCATCTGACGGCAGCACAACCCTCTAGACGGCCAACCGAGGGAAGACCCTAATCCCCTCTCGACAGCGAGAGCGGCGCCGGCTCGTGAAATGATCCGCCGGGTCCCTCCCAGACGCACTCCCTGTGGGATAACCTCTCCATCCATGCGTCACCCCTCTCGAGTCGCGTCCCTCGCACAGGTCGTTTGCACGGTGCTCGCGACGGCGCTCTCCTCGGCCGCTCGGGCGCAGGAACCGAGCCCTTCGGAGCCCTCCGCGCGAGCCACCCCGGTGCTCCACATGACCGTCGACAAATCGCGAGTCGACTTGCGAGCGCATCGTTTGGAGGTCGTCTTCTCGCGGGATGCCGAGAACGTGGCCCTCAAGGTCATCGGCGAGTCCGGTGTCACCCTCGCCGAACAGGACACTGACGTGACGACCGCGGCGCCGGGGGCGCCCGTCGCAATCTCGTGGTCGCCATCGAGCGAGGAGTCCGTGGCCAAGATCTCGATCCGCGCGACCGATGCCGACGGCCACTGGGCCGAGGTCGAGCTCCTCCCTTGGTCAGTGTCGATCCCCCATCGCGACGTGCTCTTCAAGACCGGTTCTTGGCGTATCGAGGACAGCGAACGGGTCAAGCTCGAGGACAGCTTTGGGAAAATCTCCGAAGTGGCCGCTCACCACGCGGATCTGGGGACCGTGGTTCTGTGGGTCGCCGGCCACACCGACACGGTGGGCGCCGCGGCGGACAACCTCCGGCTGTCGCGCGCACGCGCTCAGGCGATCGCCGAATGGTTGCGCCACCGAGGGCTTAGAATCCCCATTTCGTACGAAGGATTCGGAGAGTCGGCGCTCCTCGTTCCGACGGCCGACAACGTCGACGAACCCAGCAATCGACGCGTCGACTATATCCTGGCCTTCGACGAGCCGCGCATCAGGGCAAACGGATTTCGCCCAACATGGCAAAGAATGAAGTGACGGTCCGGGCCCGGCGGCTCACCAAGGCAGGCGGTCGTTCATGTGGAAGAATTGCCCGGTCGGGCCGCTCTCCGGGAGAGTGGCCAGTCGCACGGCCGTCTTCGCGCCATCCGTGATTTCCATGGGCGCGCCAGCGCCGCCGAGGTCGGTCTTGACCCAGCCCGGGTGCGCGGAGTTCACCTTGATGGGCGTTCCCCGAAGCTTGTTCGCCAGGGCCACGGTAAACCCGTTCAAAGCCGCTTTCGACGCGGTGTATGCGGGGTCGAGGTGATCGCCGAACATGTCCGGATTCTTCTCGATCGTTCCGAGAGACCCTAGGATGCTGGACAGGTTCACGATGCGTCCGGCGGGGCTCTCGCGGAGCAAGGGCAGCAGCGCGTAGGTGACCGAGACGACCCCAAAGACGTTGGTCTCGAAGGTCGCGCGGAACGAGGCGACATCGCCCTTGCCCCAGACCGCTACCCCCGCGTTATTGACGAGAACGTCCAGGCGGCCGTGCTTCTCACGAAAGTATCCGGGGAGTTTCGCCACCTGGGCTTCGCTATTGACATCGACGACTGCGAGGTGGGCGTCGAGCCCCTGGCTGGCGAGCGCGGCGACGGCGGCGCTCCCACGCGCCTCGTCGCGGGCGCCGAGGACGACCGTAAGACCTGCCCGCCCAAGCTGTCGAGCGGTCTCCAGGCCAATGCCCTTGTTTGCTCCAGTGATGAATGCGACGCTCTTTGCCATGTTCACGCTCCTTGTGGGGACGAGTAACGTAGATGCGAGGAGCGCGAACGATGTTGCACTCCCTCGAATGTCTAGTACGTCTTCGTCCGTCGCGACCATGATCCAGCCTCGGCTCCTCGCCGCGGCGGCGGTCGCGCTCGTCACGCGGTCGGGTCCCTAATCCGCGCGCCCCTTGCGGATTGCCGCGAGCCGAGCCCCGATTCGCGCCTCCTCGCCTCGGTCCGTCGGCTCGTATAAACGCTCGGACGCGATCGCCTCCGGCAGGTACTGCTCGCCAAAGGCCACACCGCCTTCGTGGTCGTGCGGATACTGATACCCGGCACCGTATCCCTCTTCTTTCATGAGCTTGGTGACCGCATTTCGAAGTCTTTTCGGCACGGGCAAGCTGCCGTGTTGGGCGACGAGATCGCGAGCCCGGTGCCACGCCACGGTGCAGGCGTTCGACTTCGGTGCGCTCGCCAGAAACAGACACGCTTGCGCCAGCGCATAGGTCCCCTCGGGCATCCCGACGCGCCGGAGGACGGCGTCGGCCGACGTGGCCACCGTGAGAGCTCGAGCATCGGCATTGCCGATGTCCTCGCTTGCGAAAATGAGCATCCGGCGCGCCACAAACAGCGGGTCTTCTCCCGCTTCGAGCATGCGCATCATCCAGTAGATCGCGGCGTCGGGGTCGCTGCCGCGCATCGACTTGATGAACGCGCTGACCACGTCGTAGTGCTCGTCGCCCGCCTTGTCGTAGAGCAGCGGGCGATGGCTCTCGGCGGCGGCGACGGTGGCGAGCGCGACGTGGTTGCCCCCCGTCGAGTCGAGGTAGTCCGCCACGGTTTCCAGCGTCGACAGGGCACGTCGGGCGTCGCCGGCAGCGGTCCGGGCGATGTCGCGCAAGGCCTCCCTGTCGGCCGACAGGTGTTTGCCTCCGAGGCCTCGAGCCTCGTCTTCGAGGGCTCGATCGAGCAGCGCCATGAGGTCGTCCTCCGACAGCGGCTCGAGGCGGAAGACCTTGCACCGGGAGAGGAGCGCGGCGTTGACGGCGAAGCTGGGATTCTCCGTCGTCGCGCCGATGAGCACGAGGGTCCCGTCCTCCACGTGGGGCAAGAAGGCATCTTGCTGCGCCTTGTTGAAGCGGTGAATCTCGTCGACGAATACGAGGGTATGGCGGGCTTCGAACGCGAGTCGCTCGCGCGCGGCGGCTACGATCTCCCGCAGTTCGGCGACATTGCCGAGGACCGCGCTGAAGGGGACGAAGAGCGAGCGCGAGGCGGTCGCGACGATGCGGGCGAGAGTCGTCTTGCCGGTCCCCGGGGGACCCCATAGGACCATGGACCGGACGCGATCGGCGGCGATGATCTGCGTGAGCAGAGACTCGGCGCCGAGCAGGTGGCGCTGGCCAGCGAGTTCGGCGAGCATGGTCGGACGCATCCGGTCCGCGAGGGGTACTGCGTCCGACCGGCGCGTCGCCGCTCGAAACAAGGTCTCGTCCGGGCTCCCGGAGGGTCGACGTGCGCGCCCAGCCATCGCCGCGAGCCTAGAGCATCGTTGCACCGCGTGAAACGATGCTCGTCATGATCATCCAGATTGTGACCAGAGGCATGCCGTTGCGTCCAATCGAAATCCGCTCTAGCGTAGCCGGGGGTCGCCGGTTTCAGTCCAACACGAAGCGAATGAGGACTAGCGCCAAGCCGACCCCGACAAGCAGAAAGGCGAGCGCCACGCCCGCGAGGAGCCGGACGCTCACGCCGCTGACCGTCGCGGGCAGCCGCGGAGCCCGAACCCCCACGGTTGTCGGGTACGGAGGCAAGACGGGCGGGGCGATGTCGCGGACGGTTGCATCCGTCAACGGGCCGAGCGCAGCCTCGGCGCGTGCGGGAGCCCGCCGGGGCATCTCGAGCGTGGGCAGCTCGATCGCCGCCGGGGCGGCGATGCCGGCCGGCAGCGCGGCCGCGTGGTCGAGGACGGCTTGGAGCGCCACGCCGAAGTCAGCCGCGCGGCTGAATCGCTCCTCCGGATGCTTCGCCAGGGCTCTGGCGACGACCTGGTCGAGCAGCGGCGGGAACGCGCTCCCCGGCGCGCGCTCGCGAAGCGGGATCGGAACCCCTGTGACGTGAAGCTGAATGTAGTCGATGGGGTTCTTCGCGTCGAATGGGAGTTTGCCCGTCAGAACTTCGTAGAGGATTGTGGCGAGTGAGTAGAGATCGCTGGCAGGCGAAAGCGGCTTGCCTTGGGCTTGCTCGGGACTCATGAACTCGGGAGTTCCGAATACCATGCCCTCCTGCGTCAGGACGACGGACCCCGGGTGCAATTGGCGTTCGCCGACCTTCGCGAGCCCGAAATCCAGCACTTTCGGAAAGTCGCGCAAAGGCGCGGACTGCACGAGGAAGATATTCTCGGGCTTCAGATCGCGATGAATGATCCCCGCCCGGTGAGCCTCGTCGAGCGCACCGCACACCTGTACGAGGATAGGCAGCGCACGCCAAACCGGAAACGGCCCGTCCGCCCGCACGGTTTGATTCAGATTCTTTCCCTCTAAGTACTCCATAACCATGAAGAGCGAACCGTCGTCGAGCTCTCCGTACAGGAACACCTTGGTAGTGTTCGGGTGCGTGAGCTGACTCATGGCCCGCGCCTCGCGGCGGAAGCGAGCGACGAGGTCCGCGCGATACGCAAGTTTGGGGTGGAGGATTTTGACTGCCACCATACGATTCATGTCGCGCTGCAGCGCCTTGTAGACCGCCCCCATGCCGCCCGACCCGATTCGCTGCAGGATCTGGAAAGAGCCGTCCACGATGTCGCGGCCGATGAACGGGTCCTCTGCGGGCATCGAAGTCCTTTCCCTTGTGGTACCACGCATCGGTTGCCCGCTCATCACGACATCACCATGATTTTCCAGTCTCGCCTCCTCTCTGATAAAGGGTTCGCGCACGCGTTTCCTTCACGCCAAGAGTCGCTCCTCGACTTAATGCAAAGCCTCGACGTGTCGCAGGTCGAGCAAGTGCGCCAAGTGCACGGCGCGCATGCCGCAGAGGCGCCGTGTCTCGGGGGAGTCGAGGCGGACGCGGTCGTCGGCCGAGCGGGCATCGGGCGAGTGGCCGTCGGCGTGCGGGTGGCCGACTGCGTGCCCATTCTGGTCGGTCACGAATACTCTGGAGATGTCGTCGCGATTCACGCGGGCTGGAGAGGCGTGGTCTCGGGGGTTGTGCGGTCCGGTCTCGATGCGCTCGCACGTTGGCCGGTCGTTGCCGCCATTGGCCCTTGCATCGGCGCGTGTTGCTTCGACGTCGGTGGTGACGTCGCGGATCGAATCGAGCTAGCCACTTCGGCGTCGGTCGTCCACAGGCAGCCCGAAGGCCGCGTCACCGTGGATCTGAGGCTTGCGGTGCGCCTGCAGCTCATTGGGCTCGGGGTGCAGGTCGAGCACGTGGACGACGTTGCTGGATGCACGAGACACCAGGCCGATCGGTTCCACTCGTTTCGGCGTGACGGCGCGATGAGCGGTCGCATGCTCGCCGCCATCGTTACGAAAGGGTGACGCGTCGTCGTCGAGGCCTTCGCTTGCGTTCGAGCGAATTGTCTCGTAAGGCGGACACACCCTCCATGATGCAAGGCGCGATCGAAGACATCACCAAGGCTGTCGGCCACACCCCTATCGTGCGTCTCCAGCGTGTGACCGCTGGATCCCCGGTCGAGATCTACGTCAAATGCGAGTACCTCAATCCGGGCGGTAGCCACAAGGATCGCGTGGCCCTTTGCATGATCGAGAAGGCTGAAGAAGAGGGGCTGCGGGCCGGGGGGACGATCGTCGAAGCCACGAGCGGCAACACGGGGGCGTCCCTCGCGCTGGTCGCGTCGCTGCGAGGGTACTCCTGCATCTTCGTCATGCCCGACAAGATGAGCCAGGAGAAGATCAGTCACTTGCGAGCCCTAGGCGCGCGCGTAGTCGTGTGTCCGACGGCCGTCGAACCCGACGACCCGCGGAGCTATTACCAAGTGGCGCTGCGCCTCGCACGCGAGACCCCGAATGTTTTCTATGCCAATCAATACCACAATCCATCCAATCCCGAGGCTCACTACCGTTCGACCGGGCCGGAGATCTGGCAGCAGACGGGCGGAGACTTCGAAGTTCTATGTGCGGGCATGGGCACGGGCGGCACGCTGAGCGGCACAGGGAGATTTCTTCGCGAGAAGAAGCCTGACATCACGATCGTCGGAGTCGACCCTGTGGGATCGCTCTACTACGATTTTGTCAAACAGGGGCGCGTCGCCAAAGCGTTCGCGTACAAAGTCGAGGGGATCGGCGAGGACTTCTTCCCGTCCACGATGAATCTCAAGGTCCTCGATGACGTCGTGCGCGTGGACGACAAGGAGTGCTTTCTGATGGCGCGCGATCTCACGAGACTCGAGGGCCTGTTCGTCGGCGGCTCGGGCGGCGCAGCCGTCGCCGGGGCGCTCAAGTACGCCAAGGCGCTCGTGGAGTCCGGGCGGGCGTCGACCGCTGGGCGTCCCTCGCGAATCGTCGTCATCCTCGCGGACGGCGGTCACAAGTACATGTCGAAGATCTTCGACGACGACTGGATGCGCGAGAACGGCTTCTTGGCCGGCTCGCCTGGGCTCGGAACGGTGCGTGACATCGTGGCCGAGAAGAAGCCTCTTGTGACGGCACGCCCGGACGCCCGCCTTCGGGAAGTGATTGACCAGATGAAGTCTCTCGGATTCAGCCAACTTCCCGTGGTCGAAGACCGAAGACTCCTCGGGATTGTAGCCGAGGTCGACTTGCTCCGGGCCCTGGTGAGCGGGGGCACGGCCTTCGATGCGCCGATCGGCGACTTGGTGGAGCACGACTACGCAACGGTCACGCTTCAGACCAAGATAGAGCTGCTTCAAGGGGTGCTGGCCGACGCCAAGGTTGCGATCGTCGAGGACGGCGACAACGTCGTGGGCATCGTGACGAAGATCGACCTCATCGACTACCTCTCGAGACGGGCGTCCGGGTAGGGCTCGCCAGTCCTCGAGCCGGGTCTGGGCCTCCCGCCGGGCGCGGAGTCAAACGCGCAGAGACCGCGTGCGAGGCGGCGAGCAAGGAGCGAAATCCACCCAAGGCTACGCGAGGTTGCACCCTTGCTCGCCGCGGGGGGTTCGGGCGCGGTATCATCGCCGCATCGTGAGCTCGACTCCGGACGACGAGGGCAGGTTGGTCGATCTTCGGTCGCGTGTGGCCGCGACGGAGGCGAAGCTTTTCGATGTCGAGCGCAGTCTTCGCACGTTGGTCGAGCACCTTCCGGACGGGGCGCTGGTTCACGACGGGAGCTGCGCGCTTTACGCGAATCGAGCGCTCTGCGCGATGCTCGGAGTGGGTGACGCGGGCGGCATCGATGGGTTTCAGGTCGCCGCCCTCGCGTGCACTGAGGGCGGGTCCGTGCCCGTCCGTCGCAGCATCCCGAGGCGCGACGGGTCCGCGATGGTGGGCGAGGTCGAAGCGTTCGGGATCGATTGGAACGGCACCCACGCTTCGCTGGTCATCGCCCGCGACGTGACCGAGCGATTGCGCATCGAGGCCCAGCTGCTGCTCGCCGATCGGATGGCGTCGATGGGAACGCTCGCAGCCGGCGTGGCGCACGAGGTCAATGGACCGCTCGGCTACACGATCGCCAACCTGGGGTTTGCTCTAGAGGAACTGTCGGCACTCGAGCGCGGACTCGTCGCCTCCGACGAAGAAAGTCGCAGCGCTTTGACGGCGCGCCTGGCCCTGGCGCGTGCGACAGTTCAGCGGATCGTCGAGGCTCTGAGGGAGGCTCGCCAGGGTGGCGATCGCGTGCGGCACATCGTTCGCGATCTGAAGACGTTCGCCACAGCCGACGACAGTCGAACCGGCCCGATCGACGTCCGTCGTGTGCTCGAGTCGTCGATCAACATGGCCTACAACGAGATCCGCCACCGCGCGCGGCTCGTGAAAGACTATTTTCCTACGCCGCTCGTGAGAGCCAGCGAAGCGCGTCTCGGCCAGGTGTTCTTGAACCTGCTCCTCAATGCGGCTCACGCGATCGGCGAGGGCGACGTGGAACGCCACTGCATCCGGATCGTCGCGCGATCGGACTCCAAGGGGCGCTGCGTGGTCGAGGTGTCCGATACCGGTCGCGGCATTTCGCCCGATCACCAGCGCCGGATCTTCGACCCATTTTTCACGATCAGCCCCGGCAGCGGCACGGGCCTCGGACTCAGCATTTGCCAGAACATCGTGGCGACGGTCGGTGGCGATATCGCGGTCGAGAGCGCCGTCGGAAAGGGGAGCACGTTTCGTGTGACGCTCCCGGCCGCGGGAGAGGAAGTGTCGGAGCCCGTCGAGCGAGCGTCTCCGAGCGTTCGAGCCCCGGCACAGCGCGCTCGGATCCTGGTCATCGACGATGAGCCGATGATGGCGCGTGCGGTTCAGCGCCTCCTCGAGAGCGAGAACGACGTCGTGGCGTCGAGCGATCCGAACGCTGCGGTCCAGCAAGTGCGCTCCGGTGAGCGCTTCGACGTGATCGTGTGCGATCTGATGATGCCGGCGCTTAGCGGCATGGAAGTGTACGAAGCCATCTGTGGGATTGATATCGAGCAGGCGCGGCGCATCGTGTTCATGACGGGTGGCGCTTTCACCCCTCGGGCGGTGAAGTTTCTGGAGTCCGTGGACAACGTTCGCATCGAGAAGCCGCTGGACCGGAGTGCGCTCCGGGCGGCTATCCGATCGCAGATGACCTGATCGAGCTCGCGGATCCCTTCACGAAGCGCTGAATCTGAGCGTCGAACCCGCCCATGTCGACGTCGCTCGCCCAGTCGAGCGTCAGCCCACATCGCCCGGCGACCGCTCGAGCGCGAGCTGGCCAGGGAGCGATCCAGACGAGCCGTCCGCTAGGGATGAGCACGTCCGCGGCGTGCAGGACGAACCGATCGAGCGTCTCGGCGAGACCGGCAGTGCGTGAAGCGCGGCGCCCCATGGGGGGATTGGTCAGGATGAGGCTCACGCCGTCCTCGCGCCATACGAGCGCGTCCGCCTTCTCGAGGTGCGCTTGAACGCCCGCCGCCGCCAGATTCCTGCGTGCCGCCTCGAGCGCCCGGGCGTCGGTGTCCGTCCCCATGAGCGCTCGCACGCCGCCCAATCTCGCGCGTTCGATGAGCTCCCCGGCCGAACCGACGAACGGATCCCATACGACGTCTTCGTCGTACGGGCCGGCTATGCGCGCGAGGGCAGCCGCGATCGTCGGGTGCGACGCGGCGGGCACGTCCTCGCGCCGCCACGGGAAGCGAGGATCGTCGAGAGCTCGGGGAGCGAGCACGACGTCGACGCGATCAGGCGACTGCGTGACCTGAAACTCCCAGAGCGAGGCCGTCGGATCGTTGATGAGATGTGGACTGGCAGCGCCCACGGCCCGCGCGGCGCTCCACGTTGCGGCTCGCCGGTGTCGTCCGTCGGCCCAACGAAGTCGATACCGGACCGCGCCCGACGTCCACGTGCCGAGCACGCCACGCGCGACGTCGCTCGACAGCGCCCGTGCGATCGCGTCGTCGGCGCTCTCGCCCGGGTGCCGTGGTTCCGGCGGGAGGGGAAACGCGAAGGAGAGCATTGTCCGAGCGGCAAAGAGGGGCTCGAGAGCGCCGTGAAGCTGGGCCACGACCCGACCGGGTTGGCGACGTTGAACGTCAGAGAGCTCCGGGATCGCGCTCAGCTCGTCGAGCAGGATTTCTTCGAGTCCACGCCGTACCTCGAAGGCGATGGCCACCGGTGTCGATGCCGTCTTGGTCAGATCGATGGCGCCACGATCAGGTCGCGATTCGGTGCGCTCCACCATGGCGAGCGCTCGCTGCGCGATGCGCCCGAGCTCGGGATCGGGTGCGATCGCGGCCTCTCGAAGGGTGGGCAGCGACCTGAAGGTCCCCGCCTTTCCGAGGGCCTCGGCGATTCGGCGGTGCATGAAAGGATCGGCATCGCGCGACCAAGCGGCGAGCAGGGCGTCCTCCACGTCCGCTCCGCGAGCATGTCCGAGGGCGCTTGCCGCACGCCGGCGAGTCACCGGGTCGGGATTCGCAAGACTCTCGAGCAGCGCCGCCCGCACCGCGGGCGCGTCGATGAAACGTCCAAGCGCGCGCACCATGCACGCCTTGTCTTCATTCGTTGCGGCCGCATAGAGCTCGAGCAGCTCGCGGACCGCTGTCGGGCCAATCCGCGCGATGGCTCGCTCCGCATCGCGCGAAGACTCTTCGCGCCCGAGCATCTCGACGAGTGCCCCGAGGTCGCGCACACTCGGCGTGAAGCCGGGGTCCCCAACGGCCTCGTGTATCGGCAGGCGTGCCACAATGGACATGGGCATACTCGATTCTCTCGGCTCCGTCGTTCGTGAAGCCGACCTGCGCCTCGCCTGCGAGCTTCACGGCTGGAGCCAAGGCGTCTGCGCGGGCGCCATCGTGGCGCTCACGTGGATTGGCAGCGGGTGGTCGGCGCTCGCGCTGCTTCCGCTGGCTCGCCATCGGCGGACGCGCGAATTTGCCCGCCGCCTCCTCGGGGCGCTGGCGGCCCAAGCCGTTCTTGTCTGGGCGATCAAAGGAGGTACCGCGCGCGTCCGGCCGTGGATCGCTCTCGGATGGCCCGCGCCGCTCTGGGCGCCGCACGACGGCTCTTTCCCGAGTGGACACAGCGCGGGCTCCTTCTGCGTGGCGGCATTCCTGCTCGTGTGGCCGCCGGCCAGCGATGCCGCCCGGGGCATCGCGAAGCGGATTCCGGGGATCACAGCGGCAGCGATTGCGGCCCTGGTCGCCGTCTCACGCGTCGCAGCGGGTGCCCACTTCCCGTCCGACGTCGTGGCGGGAGCGATCGTCGGCTTGCTGGTCGGCGCCCTGGCCGCGAGGCGGCGCGCCTTCGGAGTGGAAGCGCGCGGCGAAAGCCGCTACTAGTCGCTCCTCGTGAGGACCTCGTCCGCCATCCGGATGCTCGCGCTGTGCGCTGCGGTTGCGGGTTCCTCGGGCTGCCGCGACTCGAGCGCGGGAGGCACCGCGTCGATCGCGACGTCGCTGCCGAGCGCCGACTCCGAACCGGCAGACGTCGTGCTCGCGGGCGTGGACATCAGTGCGATGACCCCGCGCGAGCGCCGCGAGTGGAACGGGCTGGCGATGCGGCTCTTGTCGCCCTGTCCGAGCGTGCCGGTGTCAGTCGCCGAGTGCGTGCGGGAGAAGCGGGCGTGCGAGGTGTGCCTGCGCGCGGCTCGTTGGGTGGCGCGAGCCGTCCGAGAAGGTGCGTCGGACAGCCTCGTGGAGCGGGCGTATCGGCAGCGATTCGATCCGTCAACCCTCAAGTCCATCGCCGTCGACGGATCGCCGACCGAGGGCCCTGACCATGCGCCGGTCACGATCGTCGATATCGCCGACTTCGAGTGCCCGCACTGCCGGGAGGTCGTGCCCAGGCTGGACGCCCTTCTCGCCGCCTACCCCGGCCGAATTCGAGTCGTATACAAGGCCTTCGTGCTGTCGTTCCACCAGAGGGCCGAGCCCGCGGCGCGCGCGGCATTCGCAGCCGGCGAGCAAGGAAAGTTCTGGGAGATGGAGCACGTCCTCTTCGAGCAACAGCAGCGGCTCGAGGATGCCGATCTCGAACGATATGCCAAGCTTCTCAAGCTCGACCTCCCGAAATGGAAGGCGGGCCTGCATTCGCCGCAGGTGGACGCCCGTCTCGAGAAGGACCGGCAACTCGGCCGCGATCTCAACGTCCAGGCGACGCCGACGCTGTACATCAACGGACGCGAACTCGACGTGGAAAACGGTGAGTCTCTCGAGGACCGGGTGGCCGAGGAGCTCGGCGCCAGCCAAGACGGAAGTCCGCCGGCTCATCCGCCGGCCGGTTCGGCCTCCGACCGACCCGCGGGGGATGGCGGACGGCACTGATGGCCATGCGTCCATCGCGCGTCGCCCTGGTCCTCGCGATGGTCCCGGCCATCCTGTCGGCAGCCGTCTCCTGCGTGCCGGCTCCGAGCGAGCGGCCGCATCCGGCCGAAGACGCCCCGCTCCCGGGAGTCGACACCAAGGACCTGACGCCGCGCGAGCGCCATGAGTTCTCCGAGTATGTGCGGGCGCTGCCTGCTCCGTGCGCGTCTGTCGCAGTGTCGCTCGGTCCGTGCCTCGCGCAGCAGCGCCCGTGCTCCGCATGCGCTCCCGCGGCGCAGTTCGTGGCGCAGCTCGTTCGCGAAGGGATGGCGCGCGAGCAAGTCGAGACGCGCTACTCGCGTCGCTATGACCCGGCGTCCGCCAAGACCATCCCGCTCGAGGGGTCGCCTTCGCGCGGCCCCGTCGGTGCCCGCGTCGTCGTGGTCGAGTTCGCGGATTTCGAGTGTCCATTCTGTCAAAAAATGGCAGGGACGCTCGACGAGATGTGGGAGAAGCGAAAGGCGGATGTTCGCTTCGTGTACAAGTTCATGCCCTTGCCTGCGCACCCGCACGGCGAGATGGCCGCGCGGGCGGCGATTGCGGCGGACATGCAGTCCAAGTTCTGGGCCATGCACCACGAACTCTTCTCGCACCCCCACAATCTCGAGCCGCCGGAGATCGAGCGGTATGCGGAGTCGATCGGCCTGAACATGGACCGGTTTCGAGCCGACGCTCAATCCGCCGAGGCGACGGCTCGCATCGAAGCGGACCGGAAGCTCGCCGACACGCTCGGCGTCAAGGGGACTCCGACCCTTTTCGTCGACGGGCGTGAATGCGAGGTTCCGGCGGAGATCACCACGTGGGTCGACGACGAGCTCGCGGAGGGCAAGCGCTGATGGCGAGGGGTGCGTGAGCGCCGGCCCGATCGACGGCTGCGGTTGTTTCCCGACGGGTCGACACTACGCTGGCATTGCCCACCTGCTGCGCACGACCGTCCGAGGGCTCGTTGCGGAGGTCGCGATGGGCGGAGACTGGACGGATCTGCCGATCGCGATGCTCGACTTGGAGACGACGGGCAGGGACCCTGCGAGCGATCGCATCGTTGAAATCGGCGTCGTGCGTGCGCTAGGGGGCGAGGTGGTCGCCATCAGGAGCTGGCTCATCAATCCAGGCCGCCCCATACCCCGAGAAGCGTCCGACGTGCACAAGATCACGGACGAGGACGTGAAGGACGCGCCCGCGTTCGCCGACGTGGCGAAGGAGGTCGTCGAGTTCTTCGCGGGGCACATCCCCGCAGCCTACAACGCGTCCTTCGACCGCGCTTTCCTACGGCATGAAATCGAGCGTCTCAAGCTGCCGCTCGCGGTCGACGCGCCCGCGCTTCGCTCGGACGTCGAATGGCTGGACCCCCTCATTTGGGCGCGAGAGCTTCAGCAAGGGGAACGGTCACGCGCTCTCGGGGATGTCGTGGCAAGATTGGGTATCGCGCTCGAGAATGCTCACCGAGCCACGAACGACGCCGAGGCCGCGCTGCGCGTTCTTCTGGCATTCGGACGCGACGTGCGCGTCCCGCGCAGTTACGGGGCGTTCGTTCAGGAGCAGCGCAGGCTCTCGATGACGCAAGCCGATGCGCGCCGCAACAAGTGGCGCTAGACGTGGGGTGCTTTTCGCCGATCCCTTCGGTGCGCCAGGAAAAGCCTGGGTGAGGAGGAAGCGATGTAGAGCGACTACAGAAGCAGAAACCTCACGGAGCAATCCAGCGGGTTCGAATCCCGTCCGGCCAAGGAGGAC
>JBEKXD010000048.1:0-41646 GCA_049512415.1 Polyangiaceae bacterium | reverse complement strand
CCGCCGTGAAACACCGACAAGAGGTCGTCGACGTCGCCCGGCTGCGTCGTTTCGTCGAGCGCCACGCCCAGAGACGACTCGTCGATGACGCGCAGGTTCATCTTGTGCCGTCGTGCCTCGGCGAGCCATAAAGAAACGCTCCGGGGGTCTCCCTCGACGCGGAGCGTGTCGAAGAATCGGTCGTGCGCGACACGGATTCCCGCCTTGCGCAGTCCCGTGGCGAGCGTCGCCGCCAGCGCATGGACGCGGGATGCGATGGCGCGTAGACCCTCGGGACCGTGATAGACCGCGTACATGCTCGCCACGGTCGCGAGCAGCGCCTGGGCCGTGCAGACATTGCTCGTCGCGCGCTCGCGCCGAATGTGCTGCTCGCGCGTCTGGAGCGCCATGCGCAGCGCACGATGGCCGTGCACGTCGACGGTCACGCCGATGATCCGGCCCGGGAGCTTGCGCACGCATGCCTCCGTGCAGGCGAAAAATGCGGCGTGCGGTCCTCCGTATCCCAGGGGCACGCCGAAACGCCCCGCACTGCCCACCGCGATGTCGGCTCCGAGCTCTCCGGGAGGCGTGATGATCGTGAGCGCCAGCAGGTCGCACGCGACCGCGACGAGCGCCCCCTGGGCGTGCGCCTGCTCGGCGATCGGGCGCACATCGTCGAGGCCTCCATCGCTCGCAGGCACCTGGAGGAGAACAGCGAAGAATCGCTCGGACGGCTGGAACGATTTCGGGTCGCCGACGACCACGTCGAAGCCGAGCGCGCGGCTCCGCGTTCGCACGACTTCGACGTTCTGAGGATGGCACGCCTGGGAAACGAACACCGCTCTTCGCGACTCGGTGCCGCGCAAGGCGTGCATCATGTGGACAGCCTCGGCAGCCGCAGAGGCTTCGTCGAGCAGCGAGGCGTTCGCGATGGGCAGTGATGTCAGATCGCTCACGACCGTCTGGAAATTGAGCAGAGCCTCGAGACGCCCCTGCGAGACTTCGGCCTGATATGGCGTATAGGGCGTGTAATAAGCCGGATTCTCCAGAATGTTCCGCAGGATGACCGGAGGCGTGATGCAATCGGAATATCCCATGCCGAGAAACGACCGCCAGACGTCGTTTCGCGAGGCAAGCCCCTCGAGCGTCCGGAGGAGTTCGTGCTCAGTCTTGGGCGCCGGCAGATCCAGCTCGCGACTCAGCCGAATCGCAGAAGGGACGGTGCGGTCGACGAGAGCCGCGATCGACGGTTCCCTGATCGCGCCCAGCATGTGAGCGATCTGTTCGTCGTCGGGACCGATGTGGCGCGAGGCAAAGGGCGTGGGAGCATCGAACGAGAGTGCCATGAACTGCCCCGTCCTCTAGCGGCTACGTCACCGATTAGCCAGGGTGTCTTCAGGTTGCGCGGCAGCGGCTCCGGGGTTCGGCGCGAAGGCCCGGAGACACATCCAGAGCCGTCCGCGCTCGGCTGGGCCGCGCGCGCCCCTGGAACGGCAAGGGCACTCGTGCCGGATGGCACTCCGTGCCGCGGCTCTCCGACGCCCTGGCAAGCTCGAGGAAGATGCCTAGATTTCGTGGCTTGCCCGTACTAGAGCGGGCGTGTTTGCTCGTGAGTGCGGCACACGTCCCCGTCCAGGCGAACAAAGGAGAGCGAATGTCCCGTTATCGTTTTACGTCCGAGTCGGTCACCGAAGGTCATCCCGACAAGCTATGTGACCAGGTCTCGGACGCCATCTTGGATGCAATCCTGGCTCAGGACCCGACGGCGCGCGTCGCGTGCGAATCTCTCGCGAAGACGGGCATGGTCGTGGTCGCTGGAGAGATCACGACGACGGCTCGTGTCGAATTCCCACAGGTCGTTCGCCAGACAGTCAAGGATATCGGCTATGTCGATTCGGCCTTCGGATTCGACGCGAACACGTGCGCGGTCATCACCGCGATCGAACGCCAGAGTCCCGACATCGCCCAGGGGGTCAACGAGGGCGATGGACTCCACAAGGAGCAGGGCGCCGGCGATCAGGGCCTCATGTTCGGCTATGCGACCGACGAAACGCCCGAGCTCATGCCCGCGCCCATCCAGTATGCGCACACGCTGGCCCGCCAGCTCGCGTCCGTTCGCAAGAGGAAGCTTGTGGACTTCTTGCGCCCGGACGGCAAGACCCAGGTGACCCTCGAGTACGAGAACGACAAGCCGGTTCGACTCGACGCGGTCGTCGTCAGCACTCAGCACGACGAAAAGGTGAAACACAAGCAGCTCCGAGAGGCGATCATCGAGCTCGTCATCGAGAAGGCTCTGCCCAAGCGCCTCATCGATAGGAATACGAAGATCCACGTCAATCCGACCGGGCGGTTCGTCGTCGGCGGTCCGCAGGGCGATTGCGGTTTGACGGGTCGCAAGATCATCGTGGACACGTACGGCGGCATGGGTCGCCACGGCGGCGGCGCATTCAGCGGAAAGGACCCGAGCAAGGTCGACCGCAGCGCTTGCTACTATGCGCGGTACGTGGCGAAAAACATCGTCGCCTCGGGCGTGGCCAAGCGGTGCGAATTGCAGGTCGCCTACGCCATCGGCGTTGCGCAGCCTGTCGGCGTCAAGGTGGACACGTTCGGCACGGGCAAGGTCACCGACGAGGTTCTCGAGAAGTATGTCCTCGAGCACTTCGACATGAGACCGAAGGCGCTGATCTCGGAGCTCAAGCTTCTCTCGCCGCAATACAAGGTGACCGCGTCGTACGGTCACTTCGGGCGCAGCGAATTCTCCTGGGAGCAGACCGATCGCGCCAATCAGATCGCCGACGACTTGCTCCCCAGTGCTCCCAAGGCTGCGCCCGTCGGCGAGCCCAACGGCAGCGCCAAGCCGAAGCCCGCGCGCCGGACCACGAAGGCGACCGCCCGGGCGTGACGCCCCCTCTCGCTCCACTCCGGCTCGGAGCCATCGTGCTCGAGAAGGCCTGGGGCTTCTGGGATAGGCCGCTCCGAGCGCTCCACTTCGGTCACGGTAGCGCTCGAAGCGGCCCGACTTCGATATCGAACAGGGCGTGACCCCGCCGCCCTTCATGGACCTCGCTGCGCCGGACGAGGCGCTCGCCCATCCCCTGGCGCGCCCATTCGAGCGCACGATGATGACAATATGGATTGTTGCCCCGCCGCCCGGTGAGAGCGATCGCCGTCGCCGAACACCCTCCCCTGCACACGCGGGAATAGTAGCAGGTCGCGCAGAACCCCCAGACGTGCGACAGGCTTAGCCCCATGCGAAGCTCCGGCGCCGTGTCCCAAAGCTCTTGCAGACTGTGCTTTCGCACGTTGCCGGCGCAGACTTCGCTCGCGTCGAGCGCCGAGCAGCCGGTGACGTTGCCGGCGGCGTCGATGCCGAGCAGCGAAACGCCCGCGGCGCAGCCCACCGAATGGCCCCGCTTCGACGTGGTTTTTCTCAACCAGTGCTCGTGAGGGCCGAAGTATCCGAGGTTGTCCGCAGGCGCGATCTTCAGCCCTTCGGCCGCGCATCGTTCGATCACCCGTGCCACTAGGGGAATGATCTCGAGAAACTCGTAAGGTTGGAGCACCAAGCTTTCGACCTCGCTCGCCCGCCCCATCGGAATCATGAGCTGGAGTTGCCAGCCGTAGAGCCCCGCGCCCACCAGCACGTCGGCGAGCTGCGGCAAGGCGCGCCAGTTTCGCGCGTTTAGCTGCGTGTTGCACGAAACCGGCACGCCAGCGTTTCGGAAACTCTCGACGGCGCGGCGGGCGTGCTCGTAGCTATTCGGCGTCCTTCGCAGCGAATCGTGGATCTCGGCGGGGCCGTCGATGGATACGGCGACGCGACTCAATCCCGCGTCCGCGGCCTGCTTGGCGACCGACTCGTCGATTCCGTGTCCCGCCGTGACGATCGCGCTCTCGACGCCGAGAGCCCGGATCGCGCGCAGGAGGTCGAGCCAGTCCTCGCGCAGGTACGTTTCCCCTCCGGTGAGGTCGATCGAGCGGGCCCCCATCTTCACGGCTTGTTCGAAAATATCCACCAACTCGCTCGTCGTGAGCTCCTCGGACCCGCGCCTGCCGGCTCGCGATCCGCAAAAGACGCACGCCTGGTCGCAGCGCAGCGTCGTCTCGATGCCGATGACGTCGAGCATTCGCCCATGACGGTTTGGGGTCATGCGGGCCATTCTGATATGGATCGAACGAGGCGGCGATGCGAAATCTGACGATGTGCGGAGGTTGCGGGCGTCACGTATTCGTCGACGAGACCGCGTGTCCATTTTGCGCAGCACCTCGTGCGGCAACGGCTCGGCGTGCATGGCAGGTCGGCGTTGCTGCAGCGGTGGTCACAGTGGCCGCGTGCGGGGGCGAAACGGCGCCAGTGCCTTCGGATCGGGGGCCTTCTGACGGTTCGGTCCTGACCGACGCGGGTTCATCCGACGCGGCCGGCGTGGATTTGGATGCGGCCGCCCCGTCGGACGAAGCCGCGCCGGAAGCCTCGGTCGAGGCCGATGCGCAGGGCGCGCCGCAGGATGCCACCTCGCCCGAAGATTCAGCGGCCGACGTTCAGGAGGAAGTCGACGCGGAGCAATTCTTCGATGTCCGACCTGCGCCGCCGTATTTGCTGATCATGAAGTGAATCGCCGATATCCGTTCGAGACTGGCAGCCTACAAGGCGCGACGGAATGACTGGCACGGCACGCGTGGGCGTCACGTCGGCCGTGTTTGCGGCGATGCTCGCCCTCGTCGTCGTACGGCCGCGACGCTGGAACGAGGCGTGGTGGACGATGCTCGGGGCCGCGGCGATGCTCGCGCTCGGACTCGTGTCGCCGCGGGAAGCGATCGACGCAACGCTTTCCGGGAAGAACGCCCTTCTCTTTCTCCTATCGCTTCTTGCGCTCTCCCTCCTCGTCGGCAAGAGCGGCTTCTTCGACTGGGCGGCGGTGCGATGCGCGCGCGTCGCGAAGGGCAACGCCCGCGCGCTCTACCGGAACACGTTCATGCTTGGCGCGGTCGTTACCGCGATCTTGTCCCTCGACACTACGGCGGTCATCCTCACGCCCATCGTGATGGCGCTCGTGAAGAGGCTCAAGCGCCCGGCCGCGCCTTACGTGGTGATGTGCGCGTTCGTCGCAAACGTCGGTTCTCTTGTGCTCCCCATCAGCAACCTGACAAACATCCTCTTCGCGGATGCTTTTCGTCTGACGTTCGCCGCATTCGCGGCAAGGATGATCGCGCCGCAGATCGTCGCGCTGATGACCACGTACGCTCTGCTCCGGTGGCACTTCCGTCGCGAGCTCCCGAGCCGCTGCGACGACGCTTCACTTCCCGAGCCGGCGAGCTTGGTGCCGAATCGCGCCTACTTCCTCGCGTGCACGAGCGTTCTCATTGCCGTTCTCCTGGGGTACTTCCTCGCGCCGCTCGCGGGCCTGGAACCGTACACGGTCGCGTTTGCCGGATGCGGCGTGCTCGCAGTCGCCGGCGCGGTGACCGGCTGTGTCGGTATCCGCGCGGTGGGCGAGCTCTCGTGGGGCGTCTTCCCCTTCGTCTTTGGGCTCTTCATCGCGGTGCGCGGGCTCGAAAACCTGGGCATCGTCGGCGCGTCGTGCGCGTGGCTCGCGGCCATGAGACCGGACTCGCCGGAGGCGCTCCTCGCTTCCGCAGCGGCGACGGCCATCGCGTCGAATGTCGTGAACAACCTCCCCGCAGCATTGATCTCGCGAAGTGTGCTCGTGAGCTCGCACGCCCACACGGGGACGATTCTCGCCGCGTTGGTCGGCACGGATGTGGGCCCGATCGTCACTCCGTTCGGCTCTCTCGCAACGATGCTCGTCCTCGCGATCGCACGACGCGCGGGGGAGGGCGTGCAGACGCGGCGGTTCGTGGTGCTCGGCCTCTGGACAGCGCCTGTGATCGTTGTCGCGACGATGCTTGCACTGATCTTAGGCCCACACTGAATCGAGCCGGCCCGCGGACCGGTCGTGCCGTCCCAGGATCGCCGGGGATAAGCGACGCGGTTATGTGCCCTAAGTGGCGATTGTCACCGCGTGTTGCGTGGAGCTAGCCCGCACAACCCTTGGCCCACGTGCAAATGTCACGAACGTCGCCGTCGAGAACTTCGGCCTTCTCGTCAGCCAGGAGCTGAAACCGCGCGAACGCGCGCGCGAATTGGCCGGAGTCGAGGTCGAAGCCCAGCGCTTTGACGCGGGCTGAGAAGCCCGCGGTGCCCGAGAGTTTTCCGAGCACGATCTGCGTGCCGAGGGGGTGACCCACCAGGGCCGGGTCGATGCACTCGAAGTTCTCGCGGTGCTTGAGCACGCCATCCTGATGGATTCCCGACGCATGGCGAAACGCATTGCGCCCCACGATGGCCTTGTTCGACGGCACGGCGATGCCGCTGCGCTGAGCGACGAGCTCGGACAGAGGGAAAATGCCCCGCGTGTCGACCTCCGTGTGCACGCCCAGGTCCTTGCCGTGGACGAGGATCGCCATCACGACTTCCTCGAACGACGTGTTGCCGGCCCGCTCGCCGATCCCGTTGACGCAGAGCTCGACCTGACGCGCACCGGCCGACACCGCGGCGATGGCATTGGCCGACGCCATGCCAAGGTCGTCCTGGCCGTGGAACGACAGGACGGCTCGTTCGAGTTCGGGCACCGAGCTCCGAAGGAACCGAAACAGCTCGGCGACCTGGTGGGGCAAGGCATATCCCACGCTGTCGGGCACGTTGATGGTCGTCGCACCGGCGGCGATCACCGCTCGAATGAGGGCGGCCAGGAATCCTCGGTCCGCCCGCGTCGCGTCCATCGGCGAAAACTCGACGTCGGCTACCGCCGCGCGAGCCTTGGCCACCATGGCGCTCGCGATCTCGATGACCTCTTCGCGTGTCTTGCGAAGCTGGTGCTCGATTTGGATGTCGCTCGCGTTGATGAATACGTGAATCCTTGGTCGCGCGGCCCCGCTCAGCGCCTCGACGGCGGCCTCGATGTCGTGCGGGACGCATCGAGCGAGGGCGCAGACGGCCGACGACCGAACGTGCACCGCGACCGAGTGAACGGAGCGAAGCTCACCGGGCGAGGCCGCGGGAAAGCCCGCTTCGATGACGTCGACGCGCATGGCGGCGAGGCGCTCAGCGATGTCGAGCTTGTCGCGCTCGGTGAAGAGAACGCCGGCGGTCTGCTCACCGTCGCGCAGGGTGGTGTCAAATACGATGATCTTGTCGGACATAGGGGACTCCGTTGCCGATCCGACGGGAGACCCGAACACGCTTCTCCGACTCTCCCGACCGTGTTCGGCGAGAGAAGGGGAGGTTCCTCAGCGAGCGAACCGACCCTCTCCCGCCCTGGTAAGGACGAGGCTGAGGAGGGCCGGAAGAAGCGCGCGGACGAACATCGCAGTTTCCATAATAGCCGTAGCGCTCCAGCTGCCGCCTGTCAAAACCTCACGGGTGGCCGAGATAGGTCCCGGCTTGGATCTCGTCGCAACGGGCGACGCATTCGGGATTGTCGACGCACTGCCGAGAACAGTCCATGTAGCTGCCGCGCGCCTTCGCGCAGGCCGCGTCGCGCTCGCAGGTCATCGGGTCTCGCGCGGCGGCTCGCTGGGCACTGCCGCACGCGCACGCGAGCACGGCGAGCGCGACCGCGAGGCGCCGGGCGACATCCATGGGCGAAAGGTGCCACCGGCGAAAGCGGGACGCAAAGATCCTAGGGTCGAGGGTCGAGGGTTCACTCCCCAGAATCGCCGCGCTGACCCCCGCCGCCGGGGGCGGCACCGTTCTGCCCGCGGTCGTGCCGCATCCGCGCGATATCGTCCTCGAGCCTCCGGACTGTGCGCCGCAACTCGCGAACTTCGGCTTCGGTCGCCAGCGCCATCGCCTTCGCGAGGGCCGATACCTGCTCTTTGGCGAAACTCTGGGCCCTGCTAGGCGCGTTCATGGCCACCGTCACGGCCTTCACGACCCGCTCGTCCTGAACGAAACCTAGGACTCGCGGGTCGCTGAGGAGCTTCATGCCCTGGGCAAGCAGCGTCTTTCTGAGGGAAACCATGGAGGAGCGCCTCTTTACGCTCGCGCCGGGGGCCACGCAAGGCTTGGATGCGGCTCGGGATCCCCGCGCCGTGCGGACTGGTGTAGCATCCCGCAAGCTCCCTCTCTACGCCCTCGTCTGCTTTGCCCAAGGACTGCCATGACTCTTCGTTCCCCATCCCGGGCCTCGAATCCTACCCGTCTGCGGTCGCGCGTCGCCCTCGGCGTCGCTGCCGTCGTTCTCACGCTCCCGCCGGCCCTGGCCTTCGCTGCCAAGAAAAAGGCTCCCGCGACGCCGACGCCCGACGACGCCAGTGCGAGCGCAAGCGCCTCGAGCCCAGCCGCGCCGACGCCCGACGCTGCGCCAGCTGCCGACAAGCCCGCGGCCACGACCGAGCCGGAGCCGAAAAAGCCCGCGCTCGAGTCCGTGAACATCGCAGCCAAGGCGGAGGAGCCGATCGATTACACCGTCGAGGACCCGACCAAGACCTACTACTTCATCGGCGCTCGCTACCGCGGCACGGTCATCCCGCAGTTTCTCGAGAGTCTCTTCGTCGACGACGGCGCCACCGTCTACTCGAACTCCGTCGGCATCGAGTTCGACCTTCGCAAGGGCGGTCAGTCGATGATCCCGTGGATCAACTACACCGACTACAGCATGGGGGACACGCTGTTTCTGACGAAGGGCAAGGACCCGAACACTGCGTCTCAGTACTCGGTCGTTAACAGCGGGCTAAAGGCGATCTATTTCGGCCTCGACGAGCTCTGGTCGGTCCCCATGGACATGCACTGGTCCTTCGAATTCGGCTTCGGGGTGGGCCTCGGCCTGGTATTCGGCGACCTTCAAAACAACTGGGTCACCGCCGCCGCCAATGGCAATCCCGCGCTCGTGGCCAGCAATGGACTGCATCTCTATGAATGCAAAAAGGGGGAGACCGATCTTGGGTGCAACACGGGCGACCATCAGAACGCCACGGTCCAAAAAGCGGGCGGCTACGTCGAACCCAACTGGTTTAACGGCGGCTCGGTCCCGATCATCTTCCCAAATATCTGGTTTCCGACGCTCGGCGTTCGCTACAAGCCGATCAAGATGTTCGAGACGCGCCTTCAGGCCGGCTTCTCGCTCACCGGCTTCTGGTTCGGCTTGAGCGCGGACTACGGACTCGAGAAGCGGACCGATAGCGCGGGTGCCGCCAAACGCAGCCCCGCTCAGCCTTCGATGACATTCTAGCCCATGCTCGCCCTGCCGCCGCGCTACGAGCCGCAATCCTGCCTCGGCGCTGGCGGCAGCGGCGAGGTCTGGGCCGTGCGCGACCGCGTGTCGGGGCGAGACCTGGCGCTCAAGGTCCTCTGCGTCGGCGCTGGCGAGCCCGAGATCGACGCTCTCGTGCGCGAAGCCGTCTCCCTATCCGGTCTCGAGGGTCTCGGGGTGCCTCGGGTCATCGCGTTCGGCGCGCTCGGGGACGGCCGGCGCTACATGGTGCGCGAGCTCGTACCGGGCACGAGTCTCGACGAGGTCCTCAAGAGCGTGGACACTCCGTGGCTCGAACCGCTGGCGAACGCCTGCGACGCGCTCACGGTCGTGCATCGCGCCGGCCTGCTTCACGGCGACATCAAGCCCGCGAACATCATCGTCGGCCCGGACGGGCGCGGCACGCTCGTCGACCTCGGGCTCGCCGCACCCTGGCGCGAGGGCGGCTCGGATGTCCACGGGATCACGCCCAAGTTTGCCGCTCCGGAGCTCCTTCGTGGGGAACCCCTGACGGCCAGGGCCGAGGTGTATGCGCTGGGCGCCACGCTGCGTGAAGGGCTCGCGCGCCGGGGCCCCCAACTGCCGCTCAAAGTCCGAGCGGAACTGAGCAAGGTTGCCGCCCGCGCGACCGATCCATTCGCAGAGCGCCGATGGCCAAGCGTCGACGAATTCTGTAGCGCGCTGCGGCATGCCGGTGAGCTCGCGTCCCCGCCCGTCAACGGCGAGCCCCCGTGGCCCGTCACGGGTCTCGAAGGGCTCGCCCGGGACCTGCTCGCAAAGGCGCGGGCTCTGCCCGCTGGCTCCGGGCTGGCCCTCGTGGGCCCGCCGGGGTCGGGCCGCTCGACGCTTTTGCGCCGCCTGGCGTGGACTCTGGGCGCCGACGGCTGCCCTGTCGCGTTCGTCCAAGCGCCGGACGGTCACGTCCCGACGCGCGAAGCCGTAAAACTGGAGCTAGCTTCCGTCGCTCCGCCCCACGGCGGCGGCGAGCGAGCGACCGCGCCCGCCACGGTGATTATCGATGACGCCGACGACCTCGACGCGGTTTCGCGCGGGGCCATCGCGGACGCTTGCAAGAGTGTGGCGCGCCTGGTCGCGGTGGGTCTGCCCGAGGCTCTGAGCGGCCTCATCGCCGGTCCGGTGGTGACGTTCGAGGTCCCGGAGCTGGCACCTGCGGTAGGGGGGGAACTCCTCAGGCGGTCGATGCCGTCGCTCAGCGACGATCTGTGCGATGTCGTGTTGCAGCGCGTGTCCTCGCGACCGGGGCCCTTGCGCACAGCGGTGCGCCGCCTCGTCGGCAAGGCTATCGTCTCGGCGGAGGACGTGGATTCAGCGCTCTCGGAAACCAAGTCCCTCGCCGACGACAGGCCTCGCGCCGAGGCCATCGCCAGCGTCGAACGGGACCTGGATCGCGGCCGCTTCGACGACGCGTCCCTCGCTCTCGCCGCCCTCGGAGAAGCTCAGGACGACTCGGAACGCGTCGCGTTCGCCCTCGGGCGGGCCCGTCTAGCCCTCGGCAAGGGCGACGTCGACGGGGCGCTCGCCGAACTCTCTCGCGTCGAAGCGATCGCCGCCGGCGGCGCTTCGCGGCGCGTTTGGCAGGGCCTGCGAGCCAGGGCTCTCGTGCGGGCGGGCCGGTACGCGGAGGCGGCTGACCTCGGGCGCGACGTCGTCGCCGACGACTCGGGCGACGCGGTGGCGGCGGACGCGCTCAGCGTGCGCGGTGTGGCCCTCGCATTCTTGGGCGACGACAACGCGGCGCGCGAAGTCCTGGATACGGCAGTCCGGATTGCGACCGGGATCGGAGATCCGCGCCTCGAGGCGGTGGCTCTGGGCTCGGCGGCCGTCGCCCACCAGCGCGCCGGGCGGATGGCCGACGCGCGCGCCGCGTACGAAGCGTCCCTGGCGGCTTCCGAGAAGGCTTCCGATGCGGCGACGGTGGCGGCGATGCGACTCAACCTCGCCGGTCTCGCGCGGATCGAGGGTGACCTCGGACTCGCGCGTGCGCATCTCGAGGCCGCGGCGGACATGGGCCAGCGCGCCGGCAGCGGAGTTGCGGTCACGCAGGCGCTTCTGAATCTCGCGAACCTCGACCTCTACTTGGGCCGATGGGCTCACGCGCGAACGTCCATCGACGCGCTCGCCTTGCAGCGGGACACCCTGCCGCCGGCGGCTGTCGCCCAGCTGCTCGGTCTCGAAGCCGAGCACGCCGCTCGGACCGGAGAGGCGGCGCGAGGGGCTGAGCTCTACGAGCAGACTGCGCGCGCGTGGGACCAACAGGGCCGTCCTCACGACGCGGCGGAAGCGCGTCTGGAGGGTTTGCTCGCGCGCGCCCGCGAACCAGGCTGTGACGCGTCAAATCTCATGCGCGCGTTCGTCGAGATCCGGACGGCCCTCGGCGAGGCGGGCTTCGCGGAGCACGCGGCGCTCGCAGAGTTCGTCCGCGGCACGATCGCGCGGGTGGCCAAGGACGAAGACACGGCCAGGCGAGCGCTCGACGCGGCCATCGCGCTGGCTCGCAAGGCAGGCCGCGGGGAGTGGGCCTGGCAAGCGCTCGACGAGCGGGCGCGCCTGTCCACCGCGCAGGGGGGGCTCGCGACGGCTCGACGCGACACGGAGGCAGCGCTCGCCATGCTCGAGGACACCGCGGCGAGGCTTCCCCAGGACTTGCGCGAGGTCTTCTGGGATGATCCGAGGCGTAGAGCCCTTCGCCAGACCCACGCGGCGACGCTCGCGAGCCCGTCGGTCCTCGCCCCCGTGCTCACCCACCTCAGCGCGGGAACGCTGTCCGAGCATCGGACCCAGAACGCTGCGGCCCGGACCGAGGACCGCCTGGCCCGAGTGCTCGAGATCACGCGCGAACTCGCCCGCGAGCGCGACGACCTGCCACGGCTGCTCGAATGCGTGACCGATCACGCGGTCGCCCTCCTCGGTGCGGAGCGTGGCTTCGTCTTGCTCATCGGTCCCAACGGCGATCTCGAGGCGCACGCGGCGCGGTCGCCGTCGGGCGAGCACGACCCCCACGCCCGTTTCTCGCGGTCGGTAGCCGAACGGGTCGTCGCCGAAGGCGAGCCTGTCGTGACCTTGAGCGCCCGAGACGACGCGCGGCTGGCCGAGGCGGTGAGCGTCCACCGGCTGATGATCCAGTCCATCGCGTGCGTGCCCATTCGCGGAACTCCACCTGTCGGTCGGACCATCGGCGCGCTCTATGTGGAAACGCGGCTGCGGCCGGGCGTGCACTTCCAACGCGAACTGCCCATCCTTTCGGCCTTCGCGGACCAGGCCGCTGTCGCGATCGAAAGCGCGCGCCTCTTGACCGAAAACCGGTCGCGGGCCGAGGAGCTCGCGCGCGCAAATGCCCAGCTCGCGGCGGCTCGGGACGAGCTCGCGGGCCGCCTGGGAAAGCGCACCGAACAGCTAGCCGAGGTGCGCCGGGACCTGCGGCAAGTCCGCGCCGGGCTGCGCAGCCACTTTGGCTACGGCGGCCTCATAGGCACTAGCGCCGCGATGCGGCGCGTATATGCGCTGATGGACCGGGTGAAGGACACCGACGTGCCGATCCTCATCACGGGTGAGAGCGGTACCGGTAAGGAGATGGTCGCCCGGGCCCTGCACGCGACGGGACCTCGCGGCAAGCACCAGTTCGTCGGGCTCAACTGCGCCGCGATTCCAGCGAACCTCCTGGAGTCAGAGCTCTTCGGCAGCGTGCGAGGCGCGTTCACAGGGGCCGACCGCGACCGCCGAGGCCTTTTCAAGGAAGCCGACTGCGGCACGCTCCTTCTCGACGAGGTCGGCGAGATGCCCCAGAAGATGCAGGCTGGCCTGCTGCGCGTGCTCCAGGACCGCACGGTTCGGCCCGTCGGCTCATCGAAAGAGGAGCCGGTCGACGTCCGCGTGATCGCGGCTACGCACCGAGACCTTCCAGCCATGGTGGCTGAGGGTACGTTCAGGGAGGATCTTTTTTACCGGCTCCAGGTGATCGAGCTCCACGTTCCTCCGCTGCGCGAGCGCCTCGAGGACATTGCGCCACTCATCGACCATTTTCTCACACGCTTTTCGACTCGATACCAGCGCGACCGCAAGTCCGTTTCCCGGGTTGCGCTGCGCAAGCTTTCCTCCTACGGCTGGCCTGGCAACGTCCGCCAATTGGAGCACGTTCTGCTCGGCGCCTGGCTGATGACCGAACAGGCGGAGATAGGCCCGGAGGACATCGAGCTCCCCGCGCGTCCGACGCCCACGGGAGAACCCGGGCCGCGCGCACGCAGCGCCCGCCCCAGCCCTCCGCGGGAGGTCCCCGACAGGTCGGTCGCCACGACCGAGGAGTTCAAGGAGAGCGAGCGCGCTAGGATTCTTCAGGCGCTCGAAGCGTGCAACTGGAACCGGCTGCATGCGGCCCAGAGGGTCGGCCTGCCCAGGCGAACATTTTATAGGCGTCTCAAGGAGTTTGGGATCCTGTGAGGCCGGCCAGGCATGGACAGTTGAGCCCCGCGGTGGTAGTGGCCCGGGCGTCCACTTTCAATCGTTGAGGACGCATGTCCTTCGTCTTTCCCCAAGGCGCCTTGCTCGCCCCCCAAGCCATCAACGTGGACGTCGATCTGACGTTCGTCGTCGTAGGCGTACTTTTTGTGGCGCTGACGCTCATCCTCAAGCCCTTGCTGTTCGACCCTCTTCTCAAGCTCTTCGAGGAGCGCGAGAAGCGAACCGAGGGCGCCCGAGCCCAAGCGCGCCAGCTCGACGAAAGGTCGACTGCGGCGCTTGCTACCATCGAGACCACCATGTCCAAGGCGAGGGAGGCGGCCGGGGCGGAGCGCGAGACCCTGCGTGCCGAGGCGGCTCGGCGCGAGCAAGAGATCCTGGCCGCGGTTCGCAGCGCGACCGCCAAGACCGTCGAGGACGGAAAGCGCGTCGCCCAAGCGGAGGCCGACAGGGTTCGCGAAGCCCTGCGGGCCGATGCGCAGGCCCTGTCGAGAGAGCTAGCGGCGCGTGTTCTCGGCCGGGGAGTGCAGTCGTGAAGCGCCCGGTTCTCGTTGGGCGACTGGCGCTGTCTGCGATGACGATGGTTACGGTGTGGTCGCTATGGGCGTGGGCTCACCCGACCCCAAAGCCGACCGCCGGGAGCCGCGATGGTGCCGGGGAACACGCCGTGAAGGCGGAACAGGCCAAGAGCGAGGAGGAGGGCGGTCTTCTTCCGATCAACTGGGTCGACTTCGGAGACCCGAAGACGCCGCCGTTTCTCGCCATGGTGATCAATTTCGGCCTCCTTGTCGGCGGGTTCTACTACTTCGGCAAGGCGCCCGTCGCGGCGGCGCTCCAGGAGCGGCGCGACTCCATCGCCAAGGGCATCGAGGATGCGCAGCGAATGAAGCGCGAAGCCGAGGCTCGCGCGAGGGATTACGATGCGAAGCTTGCGAGCCTCGAGGTGGATGCCCGCGCCGCGCGAGAGGCGCTCGTTCGGGTGGGCGAAGCCGAGCGAGATCGCATCCTCGCCGAAGTCGATGCGAAGGCCGAGCGGATGCGAAAAGGTGCAGAGTTTCTCGTCGAGCAGGAGATGAAGCAGCTCCGACAAGACCTGTGGCGCTCGGCGGTCGAAGCTGCCGTCGCCTCTGCCGAGACGACCCTTCGGCAGAGCGTGAGCCCCGCCGACCAAGAGCGGCTCGCAGAGGAATATCTCCGCGAGCTCGGTTCCGACCCCGCAGCCCTTCACCCGACAGGACAATCGTCGTGAGTGTTTCCGTCGTTGCCGACCGCTATGCGCAAGCGCTTTTCGAGCTCGGGATCGACGAGGGGCAGATCGACCGCCTGGTCGAGGAATTCGCTCTCATCGCGCGCGCGTGGGCGGAGACCGCAGAGCTGCGGGACGCCTTGGAGAATCCGCGAGTCCCGCACCCGGCCAAGAAGGCCGTGGTCGCGGAGCTGGCTCAGTCTATGGGCGTAAGCCAAGTCGCGAAAAACACCCTCGAGCTCCTCGTCGATCGTCGCCGCGCGAAGACGATTCCGTTCATTGCGCGCCGGCTCGGCGAGCTTGCCGATGCTCACAAGGGCGTCGTGCGGGCGGAGGTGACGACGGCTGTGACCCTCGACGACAGCTACTACTCGAGGTTGCAGTCGCAGCTCGAGCGCATGACCGGCAAACGCGTCGTCGTCCATCGCCTGACCGACCCCGCCCTCATCGCGGGCGTCGTGACGCGCTTGGGCGACCGGGTGTTCGACGGCTCGCTCCGCACGCGCTTGCACTCGCTTCGCGACGCCATGATGCCTGGCCGGTAGGTTGCCGCGCCTGCCTTTCCGAGATCCATAGGTACCCACGAGGAAACGACGATGCAGCTCCGCGCCGAAGAGATCTCTGCGATCATCAAGAAGCAGATCCTCAACTACGAAAAAGCGTCCTTGCTGAGTGAGACCGGGACCGTGCTCAGCGTGGGAGACGGGATTGCGCGCATCTACGGTCTCGACGGAGCCATGGCCGGTGAGCTCCTCGAGTTCCCGAACAATCTCATGGGGATGGTGCTCAATCTCGAGTCGGACAACGTCGGCGCTGCGTGCTTCGGCGACGTGACCGGAGTCAAAGAGGGATCGGTCGTCAAGCGCACCGGTCGCATCCTGGACGTGCCCGTCGGCGAGGCGCTCGTCGGGCGCGTCGTCAACGCTCTAGGACAGCCCATCGACGGAAAGGGTCCCATCGAAACCCCCCACCGACGGCGCGTGGAGATCAAGGCTCCGGGCATCCTCGCGAGGCAGCCTGTGAAGGAGCCCCTGCAAACGGGGCTCAAGTGCATCGACAGCATGGTCCCCATCGGTCGCGGACAGCGCGAGCTCATCATCGGAGACCGCCAGACGGGCAAGACGGCTGTCGCCATCGACACGATCTTGAACCAGCGCGGGCAGGGTGTGTACTGCTTCTACATCGCGATCGGGCAGAAGCAGTCGACCGTCGCGAGCGTCGTCGATCGGCTGACGCAGCACGGCGCCATGGAGTATACGACCGTCGTCTTCGCGGGCGCTAGCGAGTCGGCTCCCCTCCAGTACATCTCGCCGTACTCGGGAGTCACGATGGCCGAGTACTTCCGCGACAGCGGCCGCCACGCTCTTTGCGTCTACGACGACCTGTCGAAGCAGGCGGTCGCCTATCGGCAACTCTCGCTGCTGTTGCGGCGCCCCCCGGGCCGCGAGGCGTATCCCGGGGACGTCTTCTACCTGCACTCGCGCCTTCTCGAGCGGGCCGCCAAGATGGCCGAGGAATACGCTGTCGTGAAGAAGGACGTCACCGACTGGGACAAGCGCGGTGACGCCAAAGTGTACAAGGGAGTGCTCGGCAAGCATCACGCCGATGCGGACCTCAAGGAAAAGGGCGAGTCCCACCACATTCTTGTCAATCCGCGATCGGGCGGTTCGCTCACGGCGCTGCCGATCATCGAGACGCAGGCCGGTGACGTCAGCGCCTACATTCCGACCAACGTCATCTCGATCACGGACGGACAGATCTTTCTCGAGACGGACCTATTTTTCTCAGGCGTGCGGCCCGCGATCAACGTCGGAATCTCGGTGAGCCGCGTCGGCGGCAGCGCCCAGGTGAGAGCCATGCGCACGGTCGCGGGGCGCCTCAAATTGGAACTCGCGCAGTATCGCGAAATGGCGGCCTTCGCCCAGTTTGCGAGCGATCTCGACAAGGTCACGCGCGACCAGCTCGAACGCGGGGCGCGCCTCGTCGAGGTCCTCAAACAAGGTCAGTACGTACCCTTGGCGGTCGAGCGGCAGGTCGTCATCATCTACGCCGCGACCCGCGGCTACGTTGACAAGCTCGCCATCGAGCAGCTCGCCGAGTACGAGCGGGGCCTTTACCCGTTCGTGGAGAAGACCTATCCGAAGATTTTCGAGGGCATTCGCACCAAGAAGATCATCGATGAGGAGACCGAAGCGCTGCTCAAGAAGGCGCTCGAGGAGTACGCGTCCGCCTTTGGCTCGGCCCAGGCGGAGACCAAGAAGTAGCGCGGGGCTTGGCACGGACTCGAGGAGACACGCATGGCCTCGCTGAAGATCATTCGAAAACGAATCAGCACGACCAAGTCGACGCAGAAGATCACTCGCGCGATGAAGATGGTCGCCGGCGCGAGGCTCACGCGTGCCCAGCAGCGAATCGTCGCGATGCGTCCGTACGCCGTGAAGACCGGGGATGTGCTTCGATCCGTCGCGCAAACGATGCTGGCGGAGGCCGACTGCGAGCCGCCGCACCCGCTGCTCGCTCGGCGCCCTGAGAAGAAGGCGCTCTATCTCGTCGTGTCGAGCGACCGAGGACTCTGCGGGGCCCTCAACACCAATGTGAACAAGGCGACCGAGCGCGCATGGCGCGAGAAGGAAGGCAAGGGGGTCGAGGTATCGTTCGCCACGCTCGGACGAAAGGGGCGCGAGTACATCGCGCGCCGCCATGGGTCGATCGCCCAAGACTTCCCGCGAATCTTCGAGGGGCTCGACCTCGAAAAGGCCCGCCTCGTGGCCCGATGGCTCGTTCCTAGGTTCGTCCGGGGCGAAGTCGATGCCGTCTACATCGTATACAGCGAGTTCTGTAGCGCCATTACACAGAAGCCGGTCCTCGAGCAGCTGCTTCCGCTGGGCGCTAGCGCGGGCCCGCGCGCGCACGGCGCGGAGGACAAGAATTCGCCCACCGAGCACCTGTACGAACCGAGCCAGGGGGCCCTGCTCGAGCGCCTCGTTCCGATGTACCTAGAGATCACGCTCCTGCGGGCCATGCTCGATAGCCAGGCGAGTTTCTTCGGCGCCCAGATGACTGCGATGGACGCGGCCACTCGCAATGCCAAGGAGATGATCTCCCACCTTACGCTCATGTTCAACCGAGCGCGGCAAGCTGCGATCACGACCGAGCTTACCGAGATCGTCAGCGGCGCGGAAGCATTGAAGGACTGAAGGCGACCGCCCGCGCTCGGGGGAGGCGCTTCCCTCGCCGGAGTGGGCGCTTCCCTCGCTGGAGTGGGCGCTTCCCTCGCCGGAGTGGGCGCTTCCCTCGCCGGAGTGGGCGCTTCCCTCGCCGGAGTGGGCGCTTCCCTCGACGGGGTAGAGGCTTCCCTGGTCGACGCGGACGCTTCCCCTCGACGAGGTGGACGCTTCGCTCGTCGGGGTAGAGGCTTCCCTGGTCGACGCGGACGCTTCCCCTCGACGAGGTGGACGCTTCGCTCGTCGGGGTGGACGCTTCCCTCGACGAGGTAGAGGCTTTCCTGGTCCGGGTGGGCGCTCAGGCGGACGAGGTGGACGGGTTCCTCGACCAGGCAGGCACGTCCCTCGCCGAGCGGGTGGCAAGGCCAGCGGATGGGACCGCACACCCCGAGTACCTAGACTCGTGCCCGGACGACGTGGCTGCGTCCCTCGCCGACGCGGTCGCGCCGGCCGACGAGAAGCTGGTGTGGTAGGCGTCAGCCGACGCGTCGATGAAGACATGCAAAGCGGCCCTGAAAGGCGAACTCGAATCCATCGTCGCGGCAGACCTCGCTGCACGCGAGAGGGCCCACCGAGCCGCCGCGGAGGGGGCGACTCACGAAGAAGCCCGACCCGAGAACGACAAGGACACTCGGGCGCTCGAGCAGTCGTATCTCGCCGGGGGCGAGGCGAGACGCGTCGAGGATGCGAAGCAAGGTCTCGCGGACATCCGAGGGCTGGGGGTGCGCGCCTTTGGCGAGGACGATCCGGCGGCCCTGGGCGCCCTCGTGACCCTCGTCGAGGGCGATCAGACGCTCGTGCTGCTCGTCGCCCCGTATGGAGGGGGTGTTCGGCTAGACGCCGGACGCGTCCAGGTCGTTACACCTCGGTCACCGCTCGGCTTGGCCGTCGTCGGCAAGCGAGTGGGCGACGAGTGCGAGTTTGCGGCTGCGGGGCGAACGCGCATGCTGAGCATTCGTGCGGTCGAGTAGATGACTGCGACCCTTATTGGACGACCGGCCCGCTTCCGTTCTCGGCGTCGATGGCGGCGAGGACCTCCTGTGCGTGCACCCCGGGGTCTACGTTCGGCCACACGCGCATGATCTTGCCGTCCTTGCCCACGAGGAACGTCACGCGGGACGACATGCCGAGGACACTGGGCACCCCGTAGGCGCGAGCGAGCGCCCCATCCTCGTCAGCCACCAGCGGAAACGGCAAATTGTGCTTCGCCCGAAACTCTTCATGACGCCGCGCGGAGTCGCGCGAAACTCCGAAAATCGTCACCTGACGAGCCTCGTATTTCGCAAACCAATCGCGGAAGGCGCAGGCTTCTTTCGTGCAGCCAGGGGTTTCGTCCTTGGGATAGAAGTAGACGACGGCGACGTGGCCACGAACGGAAGAAAGCGTCGAGGCCTTTCCATCCGCAGCAGTTCCCTGGACGTCCGGGGCGCTGGAGCCGACCGTCAAGAGGCCCTTGCCTCCGTCGGGGCGCGCCACCGACGTGCAAGCTCCGAAAAGGAAAGAAAGGCAGAAGGACAGCAGCGATCCTCGTCGACTCATGGGCGCCTCCCAATGCAGAGAACGATGGCAATCGGCTTCATGGGGACCTCGGTTTTTGGTTGCACGTGACCGTCGCGTGGACCTGTGTATAGGAGCGAGTGCTGCGCCGGATGTCGCAGCTCGTCACCCTGGGACGAGCTACGTCTCGACGCGGGGGGAGCTCGACGAGGCGATCGGGACAGTCGGAGGGAGGCTTGTGGGTGAGATGCATTCTCCTACCACCAATCCCTAGATGCGGCGGGGGGGGAAGGAAAGCAGGTATACAAGTTCGCCCGAGGCTTGCCGGTCTCGCGCTTGTCAATACAAGCTCAGCAGGTACGCTTCTTACGAATGGCTTCGGAATTTAGGGGAGCAGCCCCTGCGTGGACCGACTTCGTTCAGGTTCTCGTGTCCCGAGCCGCGCAAGCCCCCCATGCGCCCGCGTTTGGCTTCTTGGGGCACGGCGGGTCCGATGCAGTGTGGATTACGTACTCCGAACTGGATCGGCGGGCGCGGACGATCGCGGTCCTGATTCGCGCCGCAGGCGCCCGAGGACAGCGCGTCCTCGTCGCGCATCCCCCAGGTCTCGAGTACATCGCAGCGCTGTTCGGGTGCTGGTATGCGGGTGCGGTGGCAGTGCCCGCCCCCGCGCCACGGTTGGGCAGCGCGCAGAGTCGCCTCCGCGCAATGGTGCTCGACTGCGGCGCGCGCATCGCGCTCACCACGCAAGCGCGGGTGGAAAGTATGCGTCGCCGCGGCGAGCTCGAAGGGCTTGGCGTCCCGCTGACGTGGCACGCGACCGATCAAGCCAACGCCGCGAGCGGGGGCGGGTGGCAACCTCCAGTCCTCGAACCGGGCTCGGTGGCTCTTCTCCAGTACACGTCCGGGTCCACGAGCGATCCCAAGGGGGTCATGCTCACGCACGCCCACTTCCTCGACAACGTGTACGCGCTGGCGGCGCGCGGCCAGATGTCCGAGCGAGATACCATCGTGTCCTGGCTGCCCCTCCATCACGACATGGGGCTCGTCAGCGGAATGCTCCTTCCGATGGGCGTCGGTGCGCCGTCCGTGCTTCTCGCCCCCGGCACGTTCCTGCAGCGGCCCATGGCCTGGTTGGAGGCCATCTCGCGATTCCGCGCGACCGTGTCAGGTGGGCCGAATTTCGCATATCAACTCTGCATTCTCCGGACCCACGACGCCCAGCGAACGGCCCTCGATCTGAGCTCGTGGCGTTTGGCCTTCTTGGGGGCTGAGCGGGTGCGCGCGGAGACGCTGGACCGGTTCGCAAGCGCGTTTGCCTGCGCGGGGTTTCGCGCGGCTGCCCTGTCCCCGTGCTACGGCCTCGCGGAGGCGACCGTCGGAGTGTCGCTCCATGCCCCGGGTGCCGCGCGGCCGCGCGTCCGGGAGCTCGACGCGGGTGGCCTCGGCCGCGATCGAGTGGAGTCACCGCGTCCGGGTGGCGCACGCGTGCGGCTCGTCGGGTGCGGTCGACCGCTCGGAGGTTCGGAAGTCCTGGTGGTCGACCCGACGAAGCGCGTGCGCGTCGCGCCGAATCAGATC
The DNA here is from genome assembly GCA_049512415.1 of Polyangiaceae bacterium. Classification (GTDB taxonomy): domain Bacteria; phylum Myxococcota_A; class Polyangia; order Polyangiales; family Polyangiaceae; genus Palsa-1150. The sequence goes on along the minus strand of JBEKXD010000048.1, from coordinate 20,395 downwards.
GGAGAGCTTTGGGTGCGCGCCGGCAGTGTGGCCTCGGGGTATTGGGGCAGACCCGAGCTAAGCCGCGCATCGTTTCACGCGCGCCTCGAAGAAGGTGGGTCGCCGGGCGCTGGGTATCTGCGCACCGGCGACCTCGGGTTCATGGACGACGGCGAGGTCTTCGTGACCGGGCGCTTGAAGGACCTGATCATCGTCAACGGCGTCAATCACTATCCCGAGGACATCGAAGCGACTGTCCAGGCGCGTCTCGAAAACGCCCGACCGGCAACGGTGGCCGCATTCTCCGTGGAGGTCGCAGACCAAGAGCGGCTCGTAGTCGTTTGCGAAGCGCAGCGCTCCCAGGCTATCGACGCGTCACGAATCGCGGACTCGATCCGCGATGCGATCGCCGTCACGTACGAGCTGCCTGTTCACCGGGTCGTCCTCGTGCCGCCGGGAGCCGTGCCCAAGACCTCGAGCGGAAAGGTCCAGCGAAGCCTCGCGAGGCGCCTCTATCTCGACGACGCGCTCGAAATCATGGCGAGGAGCGAGCCCGAGCCAGTCCGAGCGCAGGCCCCGAGCGAGGTCGTCGATCGCATTCGTGCGATCATGGCGGAGGTGCTCGGCCTCGAAGACGTGGCGGCCACCGACGACTTCTTCGCGCTCGGTGGGCATTCGCTGCTCGCCACGCAGCTCGCCTCTCGCGTGCGCGAGCTCCTGGCCGTCGATCTGCCCCTGCGTGCGATCTTCGAATCCCCGACGCCGATCGCGCTCGCCGCCGGAGTCGCGGCGTTCCCTGCCGCGGCACCCTCGAATCCGATCGTCCAGATAGACCGCAGTGGGCGCTTGCCACTTTCGTTCTCCCAGGAGCGCATGTGGTTTCTGCACCGGCTGAACCCGCAAAGCGCTGCGTACAACGTTGCGGGCGCCATCGCGCTCGATGGCCCCCTCGACGTCATGGCGCTAGAAGGGGCATTCGACGAAGTGTTCGACCGTCACGAGGTATTGCGGTCGACATACCCGATCGTCAACGGCGAGCCCACCGTTCATATCGCGCCGTCGCTTGCACTGCACTTCGAGCGCGTCGACCTCTCGGGGTCGCCCGAGTCGGAGGCTCGCGCTCTGGAGCTTGCGTCGGCGCTGTCGGCCGAGCCATTCGATCTCGAAGAGGGCCCGCTGGTGCGAGTGGCGCTCTATCGCGTCGCCATCGACCGGCATGTGCTCTGCGTGTCCATGCACCATATGGTGACCGACGCGTGGTCGATGGGTGTCTTCGCCCGGGACGTTCTGGCGTTCTACCAGTTGGCACGTTCGCCCGAGTCCGGGCCGGCGGTGGGTCGGGCCTACGAGCCCTTTGGGTATGTCGACTACGCCAACTGGCAACGCGCCGAATTCTCGCGCGAGCGCCTGCGTGCGGATCTCGACTACTGGAGAGGCGCGCTCGACGGCGTAACGCCCCTCGATCTTCCGACGGACCGCTCGCGAAGCGGGCGCCGGTCCTCCGCGGGCGGATATGAACCGCTCGACCTTCCGCCCGACTTGCTGAAGTCCGTGAAGGCTCTGGGGGGAAAGAACGGGGCGACACCGTTCATGGTTTTGTTTGCGGCGTTCGTCGCTCTGGTCCACAGGTACTCGGGGCAGACCGACATCGTAGTTGGGGTGCCGGTCGCCAATCGAAACCGACTCGCCTCGGAGTCACTCATCGGGACTCTCGTCAATACCCTGCCGCTGCGCGTCGCTTGCAGGTCCGAGATGTCATTCGACGAGCTTCTTGCCCATGTGCGCGACGTGGCGCTCGAAGCGTACTCGCACCAGGACTTGCCGTTCGAACGGCTCGTCGCCGAGCTTCAGGCCGAGCGCCGACCTGGCGAGTCGCCGTTGGTCCAGGTGATGTTCGACTATCAGAACGCTCCGACCCCCACGCAGCAGGCCGGCGCTCTGCGGATCCGCCCCCTGGTCATTTCGCGGGGCGCCTCGCAGTTCGACCTCAGCGTGGTCGTCCTCGATACCGAGATCGGCCAGATGGCGGGTGTCGAATACGCGGCCGACTTGTTCGACCGGGCGACCATTCGGCGGTTTCTCGGCCACTTCGCGACGGTGCTGCAAGCCGTTACAGCGGACTCCACGCGGTCGATCGCGCGTACCCCCCTTCTCACGCAGGTGGAGCACGAGGACCTCTTGGCGCGCGCCCAAGGCCATTTCGACGGGCCGCCCGTCCCCGGGGACATTCACTCTCTCGTCCAACACTGGGCTGCGAGCACCCCCGATGCGCCTGCCGTGTCCGACGGCGCGGAAACGCTGTCCTACCGTGCGCTCTGGCGCCGCGCGTGTCGGCTCGCGGCGCGCCTCGTCGCCGGCGGGGCTGCGCCCGGACGTCGGGTTGCCGTGGTTGTCGACCGGTCGTGTGACCTCGTCGTCACGCTGCTCGCGACCCTCGTCTCGGGGGCCGCCTATGTGCCCATTGACCCACGGTATCCCAAAGCGCGGATCGCGTTCGTGCTCGACGACTCTGCGCCCGATGTCATCGTGACTCAATCGAGCCTGCGTTCGAGTCTCCCGTCCGCTGCCGCCGGACAGATCGTGTGCATCGACGAGATCGACATCGCCTGCGAAGAGATCGATCGCGCACCGGCCCCGCAATCCGCCGGCCCGTGGGACGTCGCCCGACCGGCCTATGTGCTCTACACGTCGGGGTCGACGGGGCGCCCCAAAGGCGTGGTCATTTCGGTCGGGGCGCTCGGAAATTTTCTGCAGTCCATGGCCCATACGCCCGGCATCGTGGCCGGCGATCGGCTGCTGTCGGTCACGACCATATCGTTCGACATCGCTGGGTTGGAGCTCTGGTTGCCCATCGTTCGCGGAGCTCGAGTGCACGTGGCCCCGGCCGATGTGGTCGCGGACGGGCGTCGGCTCTTGGAGCTCATGGAACGATTCAGCCCCACGATGATGCAGGCCACCCCGGCGACGTGGCGGTTGCTCCTGGAGGCCGGGTGGCGTGGCGACCCCGGGTTGAAGGTGCTCTGCGGCGGCGAAGCCCTTGCGCGCGAGCTTGCCGAGCAACTCCTCAGCCGCGCGGACTCGGTCTGGAACATGTACGGGCCGACCGAGACGACGATCTGGTCGACCGTGCACCGGGTGTCCTCCGGCGACGGCCCCGTCCCGATCGGCAATCCGATCGATCGGACTCGCGTCTACATCTTGGATCCGCACGGGCAGCTCGTGCCGCTCGGCGTGCCTGGAGAGATCGCCATCGGTGGCGCTGGGGTTGCCGATGGTTATTTCCGGCGCCCGGACTTGACCGAGCAGCGCTTCGTGGCCGATCCGTTCGCGAGCGAGCCCAAAGCGCGGATATACCGCACCGGCGACCTCGGGCGCCTGCGCTCCGACGGGCTCCTAGAGCACTTGGGGCGAACCGATCACCAGATCAAGCTTCGCGGTTTCAGAATCGAGCCCGAAGAGATCGAGGCGGTCATCCTTCAAACAGGGCGTGCGAAGGATACCGTGGTCGTCCTTCAAAAGGGCCGAGGGGGTGACCCTCGACTGGTCGCGTACTACGTGCCCGCGGTGAGCGAAGTCGGCACGGCCGAGCTGCGCGAGGCGGTAGGTCGCGTGCTGCCTGGTTACATGATGCCGTCTGCGTTCGTCGCACTCGACGCCCTGCCGCGCACACCGAACGGCAAGCTCGATCGGGCCGCGCTCCCGGAGCTCGACGCCACGACGGTCGGGGCCGAACCCGTGGCGCCGCGCGATCCGTTGGAGCAGGAGCTCGTGGCGATATGGGAGGACGTATTAGGCACGACGAGGCTGGGCGTGCGCGACGACTTCTTCGCGGTCGGCGGGCATTCGCTGTTGGCGGTTCGCCTGATGGCGCGAATCGAGCGAACGTATGAAATCACCATGCCGCTCGCTACGCTCCTGGAGCGACCCACGGTCGAAGCTCTGGCGGCGCACATTCGAGAGCTTCGACTCGCGCCGAGGCCCTGCGAAGCGTCGCCCGAGGCTTTGCGCGGGTCCTTCGCTCACCTCGTGGCAATACAGAGCGGCTGTCGTCCGCCGCTCTTCTGCGTCCACGGGGCAGGAGGCAACGTCCTCAACATGCGGGCAATTGCGCAGAGCATCGGGCCGGGCCGGGCGTTTTTTGCTCTCCAGGGGCGCGGCCTCAACGGGCGGGACATGCCCTTCGACCGCATCGAGCCCATGGCGGCGGCATACCTCCGTGAACTCGCGGTGGTTCAGCCTCGGGGTCCGTATTTCCTAAGTGGTTATTGCGGGGGAGGACTCGTGGCGTTCGAAATGGCCAGGATGCTCCAGGAGCGCAATGAGCCGGTGGCGCTGCTTGCCCTCATCGATACGTATCGTCCCGGAGCCATTCGGACTCCAGCCCTCCTTCACCGCGTCTGGGCGGGGCTCGGCACGCGTGGAGTACGCTACGTCGTGTCGCGCGCGGGGGTGTGGGCAAAGCGCGAAGCGGGGGATCTGATGGGCCGCGCACGAATCCAAATCACCCAATGGCGAGGTCGGGCCGTCCCCCACGAGCTTCGAGACGATTGGCTGACCCAATCGTTCTTTCGCGCGGCCGTGGAATACCGTCCGGGGATCTATCGAGGTACCCTCACGGTCTTGCGTGCCGTCGATGCACACCCCTGGCTGCTCGGCGCAGGCCGCGATCTGGGGTGGGGGTCGTTCGCGACGGGTGGGGTCTCGGTGGTCGACATTCCCGGAAATCACGACACGATTGCAGTCGAGCCGAATCTCGGCGCTCTCGGCGCGGCGCTGCGGGATTGCATGGTGGCGGCCGGCGCCGGGGACGGTACCCCCGGATGCGCCCTTAGGGAGGGGTCCACGACCGCGACCCCTCCCGGAGCGCGATAGCGTGAATTCCCAGTACTTCAGCCCCGGGAGAACCTTCGTGCGTTGGTGTCCGACTGGTTCTGCAGCCACACGATGCCGACGTCGTCTGTTTGCAGGTGGCCGTCGATCGCGTACTGAACTGCCGCTGTTCGGATTGACGAACGAAGAGAGCACCTGATCGACGTTCGGGTCGGCGGCATTGATGAACCCGAGCGGATCGGTCACCTGCGTTGCCCAGTCCAATCAGGCTCGCGTGCCGAGCTCGAGAACTCTTGATGTCATGCGCAACACGGTTATTGTAGAGAACGCTCTACTTTGTTACGAAATGGCGTGGCCCGTGATGCATATGAGCTCATCCAATGATGAGCCGAACTGAACTGGGCGTGCCGAGACAGCATGCAACAGAGTGAAATCGCACTGCGCCGTAGCGCCCATTACACATAACAGAATGAAGGAACGCCCTTCCGACACCTATCCGCTGCCGTCCGGGGCGTCCACGCCGCGCATCGCTCCGTCCGGCCAGCGCGGGCACCCCGTGCGCGATTGGTTCACTGAGGGGCTCATTCGGGTCTTGGAGGCGAGCCTCATAGTCTTCCTGGTGCCGTTGACGTACTCGGTAGCCATAGGGGCCTATCTCGGTGATTGGGTGGACTCGAGGCCTCGACACCGACCCGCTCCGCCTCAATCTCCGACGGCATGCCCACCATCGCGCGGACCGATCTCACAGACGGCGAATCCCCGCAGCCGACCGCGTGGAGATTCTGCCGAGTCGGTTTCCCGCCTTGTCGCGGCGAGGAGGGATGGAGCCCTGGATTCGTCGCGCTCGCCCGGGTCCGGGACGAGCGAGCGGCGAGGGGTCTCGAGTTAAGGGCGGACGACGGGAGCCTCCAGCACGCTCGGAGGTCTGGACGTTTGACACGCCCGTCTCTTTACCCTAGTTGCCTAGGCTCACATGGCCTCGGATACGTCCCGCGCGCGCAGCGACTCGACCCGCGTCCGGCGCGTCATCGTCGTCGGAGGCGGGCTGGCTGGTCTCATGACCGTGCTCCGACTCTGCGAGGCTGGCGTGCCCGTCGACCTCGTATCCCTCGTGCCGGTCAAGCGCTCGCATTCGGTCTGTGCCCAGGGCGGGATCAACGCGAGCGTCAACACCAAGGGCGAAGGCGATTCGCCGCGGGTTCATCTGGAGGAAACGGCCTACGGAGGCGACTTTCTCGCCAACCAGCCGCCCGTCAAGGGCATGTGCGACGCAGCGCCGAGCATCGTCTACATGCTGGACCGCATGGGCGTGCCCTTCAATCGAACGCCGGAGGGGCTGCTCGATTTCAGACGCTTCGGCGGGTCTCTCTTTCACAGAACTGCGTTCGCAGGCGCGACGACGGGCCAGCAACTCCTCTACGCGCTCGACGAGCAGGTGCGCCGCTGGGAGACCGTCGACGTCGAGACCGATCGCGGCGAGCGCGTGGCTGGCGAGAAGATGGTCCGGAAGTTCGAGTGGTGGGACTTCCTCTCGCTCGTGCTCGACGACGAGGGCCATTGCCGAGGCATCGTCGCACAAGACCTGAAGACCATGGCCATTCGGGCCTTCCGTGGCGAAGCGGTTTGCCTGGCGACCGGTGGCCCCAACATCGTGTTCGGACGGTCGACCAACAGCGTGATCAACACCGGGACGGCAGCGAGCGCCGCGTACCAGCAAGGGGCCTGCTACGCGAACGGCGAGTTCATCCAGGTTCACCCGACGGCTATCCCCGGGGCCGACAAGCTGCGCCTCATCTCGGAGAGCGTGCGCGGCGAGGGAGGCCGCGTGTGGGTCCCACGCGACCGGAGGGAACAGAGGCCCGGTCGCGATGTCCCGGAGAGTGGACGAGACTACTTCCTCGAGGAGAAGTATCCGGGCTACGGCAACCTCGTCCCCCGCGACATCGCCAGTCGGGAACTTTTCCGGAAGTGCTTCCACGACAAGCGCGGCGTCTACGATCCCAAGAGCGGCAACAACGAGAACGAGGTCTACCTCGACGTCACGCACCTGCCTCCGGACCTTCTTCGCAAAAAGCTCGCGGGTGTGCTCGAGATCTACGAGAAGTTCGCGGGCGAAGACCCGTACACAAATCCGATGCGGGTGTTCCCGGCAGTTCACTATTCGATGGGCGGCTTGTGGGTCGACTACGAAAAGTCGGCCTCGGGCTCGGTGGTCATCGGATCTCCGCGCAACCAAGCAACGAACATCCCGGGCCTCTACGCCGCTGGCGAATCCGAGTACCAGTACCACGGCGCCAATCGTCTCGGCGCGAACTCGCTGCTGTCTTGCCTCTGGGGCGGCATGGTGGCCGGTCCCGCGATGGCGGCGTATCGGAAGAACGTCGCCAAGAGCGCCTGGGATCTGCCCTCTGTGGTTTTCGAGAAGGCTGAGAAGCGCGCAGCGAGGGAATTCGAGGCGATTCTCGGAATGGGGGGAGTCGAGAACGCCTATTCACTCCATCAGGAGCTGGCCGAGACGATGCTGGTCGACTGCACGATCGAGCGACACAATGCTCCGCTCGATCGCGTTCTCGGCAAGATCGAAGAAGTGGCCGAGCGGAGCACCCGCGTGGGCGTCACCGATTCGGCAAAAGGGAAAATGAATCAGGGAGCCCAGTATGTGCGGCACCTAAACAACATGATTGTGCTCGCGCGCGTGATCGCGCAGGGGGCGCGAAACCGCGACGAGTCGCGCGGCGCACATTACAAGCCGGACTTCGCGCAGCGCAACGATCCCGACTGGATGCGTACGACTCTCGCGCTCCACGTCCCCGGAGCTGCCGGGGGGCACGACTCCATCCGGTACGTCCGGGCGCTCGACTACTCGCTGCTCGGCGCCCCCGTTCACGCGTCCGACGAGGTCGATGTGAGCCTGGTCAAGCCGCGTGCGCGCAAGTACGAGACTGCGGGAGCGGCGAGCGCGGCCCCCAGCCCGGGGCCGCCGTCCGTCACGTCGGTCAGCGGGGAGGGGGTTTGATGCAGAAGACGGTACCGCTGCGGATCCGGCGGCAAGACGGTCCGAGCCAGCCAGGCTACTGGCAGCAGTTTTCCGTGCGGTGGCAACCGCACATGAACGTCATCAGCGCGCTGATGGAGATTCAGAAGAATCCCGTGACGAGCGATGGGACGAGAGTTACGCCGGTGGTCTGGGAGTGCGCGTGTCTCGAGGAGGTGTGCGGGTCCTGCACGATGATCGTAAGCGGGCGTGTGCGGCAGGCTTGCAGCGCCATGATCGACCGCATAGCGCCCGACGGGCGTGCGATCACGCTCGAGCCAATGAGCAAGTTTCCAGTCGTGCGTGACCTCGTGGTCGACCGGTCGCGGATGTTCGACACATTGAAGCGGGTCCGAGCCTGGATCGACCTCGACGGCTCCCACGAGCTCGGTCCGGGCCCTCGCCAATCGCAGGCGGATCAGGAAACGACCTATTCTCTGTCGCGCTGCATGACCTGCGGGTGCTGTCTCGAAGCGTGCCCTCAGGTCAACAGCGCGAGCGGCTTCATCGGTCCCGCGTCGATCAGTCTGGTGCGCTTTTACAACCTGCACCCGAGCGGAGCCATGCACGCCGCGGAGCGCCTCGACGCGGTCATGGGAGCTGGTGGAATCGAAGACTGTGGCAAAGCCCAAAACTGCGTGCAGGCGTGTCCCAAGGAGATCCCTCTCGTGGACTCCCTTTCCGTCGTCGGTCGAGACGCGACCCGGCGGATGCTCTTCGGCTGGCTGCTAAAGTAACGACTTGGCCTCGGCTCGGCCGCGGGCGTACCGTCGATGAGCGTATCGCTCGATGAGGCTCATTCGAATCGCGCTGGCCAACGTCAACTCCACCGTCGGAGCGTGCCGCTCCAACGTCGACCGGGCCCTCATGCTCGTTCGCGCCGCGGCCGAAGATGGCGCGACCCTCGTCGCCCTGCCCGAGCAGATCATCGGGGGCTATCCTCCGGAGGACCTCGTGCAGTGGCGCGGCTTCATCGAGTCGCAGCGTGCCGAACTCGGTCGCTTCGCCCGCGAGACCGCGCCCCTTGCATGCGCATCGGTGCTCGGGCTCGTCGTCGCGCGGGGCGCGAGTCTCTACAACGTCGCCGCTCTGGTGCACGGCGGTCGGGTCGCGGGCTACGTGCCCAAGGAGAAGCTCCCTCTCTACAACGTCTTTTACGAGGCGAGGACGCTCTCGCGAGGTGCCCCAGGGATGCTCGCGAAGGTCGACGATGTCCCCTTCGGGGATCTCTTGTTCGAGCTTGACTTTGGACTGGTGGCTCTCGAGGTCTGCGAGGACGCTTGGTCGCCCGACGGCCCCACCCGGCGCCGCTCGTACGCAGGGGCCGAGCTCGTGGTCAATGTGAGCGCCTCGCCGTTTCGAGTGGGAATCTCCGAGACACGGCGCGAGATGCTCGCGACCCGCGCGGCGGATTGTCAGGCCACGATAGCCTACGTCAATCTCGTGGGCGCGAACGACGGTCTCGTCTTCGACGGCGGGGGGTTCGTCGTGCAGAACGGTCGCGTGCAGCTCGAAGCGGAGCGCTTTCGTGAGGGCATCCAGTCCGTGACCGTCGACCTCGATCGCACCAGGCGTCTGCGCACCGAGAACACGACGTGGCGCGAGGACCAGGTGATTCACGCCGGCGCGAGCGCGCAGCCCACTCGCGTCGTCGTCGGCATTCCGACGGGCGGGCGCGACCGACTGGCATTCCCAGTGCCGCCCAATCGCAACTTCTTCCTGCCGAGCCAAGGGAGGCCAAAGCCTCCAGCGGACAGTTTCTGCGAAGAGCTCCTCGATGCGCTGTCGCTCGGCATAGGCGACTACTTCGAGAAGACCGCGTGCTTCAAGACGATCGGTGTCGCGATCTCTGGAGGGAGGGACAGCCTGCTGGTGCTGGCGCTCGCGAGGCGCTGGGTCGACAGGCGCTGGCGTGAGGCCTCGCTCGAGCACCGTCGAGCCAAGGCTCGCGAGGTCCTTAGGGCTTTCTACATGCCGACGCGCTACTCGTCGGCGGAGACCCGAGCTGCCGCGGAGCAGACGGCCCGGGAATTCGACGCCACGTTCGTCGTTCTCTCGATCGATGACGCGTTCGAGCGCGAACTTGCGGCGGTCGGGCGGATGCTCCAGCCCGGCGAGACCGTGACGGCGCTCGCGCGCCAAAATGTGCAGGCGCGCGTGCGCGCCGAGCGGATGTGGACGTGGGCGAACTCGGCGGCGGGGCTCTTCCTGCAGACGAGCAATATGAGCGAGAAGTCGGTCGGCTACGTGACCATCGGAGGCGACGGGGAAGGGGCGCTCAGTGTTCTGTCGAACGTGCCCAAGACGGTCGTCAACTATCTCCTCGATTGGCTGTACGAACGAACGGGCAGCGAAGCCATTCGCCTCACCCTCGAGAAGCCAGCGAGCGCAGAACTCGCCGACGACCAGGAAGACGAGCGGGACCTCATGCCCTATCCCGTGCTCGACGCATGCTTCGCGCTCTTCGCCGGCGAAAAGATGGCCCCGTCCGAGGTGTCGCAAGCGCTCGTGGCCGTGTTTCCCGAGCACGCCCCCGACAAGCTCGCGGAGTGGACCTCGCGGTTCGTTCGGCTCTTCGAGGCCTCTATCTACAAGTGGGTGCAGGCGCCGATCTCGCTGCACGTCGGCAACTTGGACCTCGAACGAGAGCGGGCCCTGCAGATCCCCGTCGTGCGCCGAGATGAATGGCACGGTCGCTGATGCGGGTGCCGACAGCGCTTGCGCTCGCCTGAACGTCTAGGGGAGGCGTGCTAGGCGACGCCGTGCGACGGTGACGACGCAAAGGAGGTCGACGATGGTTCGAAAGAGCACGGCTCGCTGGCAGGGTAATGGGTTCGGCGGCAAGGGCTTGCTGTCGATGCAAAGTGGGGTGTTTCGCGATCAGCCGTATTCGTTCTTGACGCGCTTCGAGAGCGAGGACGGCAAGGCGGGCACCAATCCGGAAGAGCTCCTCGGGGCGGCGCACGCGGGCTGTTTCGCGATGGCTTTGTCGTTCGTCCTCTCCGAGAAGGGCCACGTGCCCGACGAGCTGCGCGTTACGGCCAGCGTCGAGCTCGGGAAGGTCGAGGGAGGGTTTGCGATCAAGACGATCGGGTTGGACCTCGAGGGGCGCGTGCCGGGCATTGACAATGCCGCCTTTCAAGCCGCCGCGGAGACTGCGAAAAAGACGTGCCCTCTGTCGACGGCTCTCGCGGCGACCCCGATTACGCTGGCGGCGAAGCTCTTGTAAGTACGTCGTCGAGGTGCGTTGCGGTTGCGGGGTCGCGGTCGCGGGGTCGCGGGTCGCCCTTGGGTACCCGGGCCCCACGTGCTAGGCGTCGACAACAGGCCATGTCCACCAACGCCGAACTCGTATCCCTCGCTCGCGAAGCCCTCTACGGAAACTACTCGCCCGCGCCGATCGCCTTCGTCCGCGGGCGCGGGTGCGAGCTCTTCGACGCCGACGGACGTCGATGGTTGGACCTCTGCGCGGGCGTGGCCGTGTGCAGTCTCGGCCACTGTCACCCAGCCGTGGCGCGAGCGATCGCGGATCAGGCGTCGCGGCTGATGCACTGTTCGAACCACTTCTACAACGAGCCGAACATCCTGCTCGCCGCCGACCTCTGTCGCCGCACCGGATTTGCGCGGGCGTTCTTTTGCAACTCGGGCACGGAGGCCAACGAGGCCTTGGTCAAGATGGCCCGCCACCACTTCTTTGGCCGCGGGGAACCGAAGCGCGTGCGGTTCGTCGCCTTCGAGAACGCCTTCCATGGCCGGTCCCTAGGCGCGCTGTCGCTGACGGGCACGGCCAAGTACCGCGAGGGCTTCGGGCCCCTCGGTCCCGTCACCCACGTGCCGTACGGAGATGCGGTCGCGGTCGACAAGGCCATGGGGCCCGACGTGTGCGCTATCGTCGTCGAGCCCATGCAAGGCGAGGGCGGTGTCGTGATGGCCCCGTCAGGCTTCTTGGCGCGGCTCCGCTCGATCGCCGACGCGCACGGCGCCTTGCTCCTCGTCGACGAGGTTCAGACGGGCGTAGGCCGGCTGGGCCGGTTTCTCGGCAGCGACGGGACCGGCGCGAAACCGGACGCCGTGGCACTCGCCAAGGGATTGGGCGGCGGGTTTCCCATCGGCGCAGTTCTCACGACCGAGCGCGTGGCTGGGGCATTGCCGCCGGGAACGCACGGCTCGACCTTTGGGGGTAACGCGCTCGCAAGCGCGGTGGCGCTAGCCGTGCTGCGCACGCTCGACGAAGACAAGGTCGTCGAGGCGGTGGTCGCCAAGGGGGCGACGCTCGGCTCTCTGCTTCGGACCCTCGCGGGCGAGCTGCCCGATGTGTGCGAAGGAGCGAGGGGCGAAGGCCTCCTCTGGGGGCTCGTGCTGAGGCAGGGCTTTGCTGCGCGGTCGGTGATCTCACGCCTACAGGAGCGCGGGGTCCTCGTCATAGGCGCGGGGGAGCGCGTCCTGCGCTTCTGCCCTCCGCTGACCATAACGATCGCCGAGCTGGAAGAAGGGGTTCGCGCCGTGGGCGAAGTGCTCCGCGAGCTGCGGTCGGTCGCGGCTTGAGCCTCGAGCGGTCCGAGCGTCCGGTTCGCTGACTGGGATGGCTGACGGCTACAACCCTTGACAGGCGAGGCTGCCCGGGGAGAACTGGGTCCTCCGGGATGTCCCTCGCCCCAGACCCCCTTTCGACCGATGAAAGCGCGGGCTCGTCGAATTCGACCGCACAGACCGCGGACGGCACGTGTCCGGGATGCGGCGCCCCCGTGGACCCGCTGCGGGCCGGGCACGTGGCGATTTTGAAGGGGCGGTTTCGATATTTCTGCCGATTCGAATGCAAGAAATCGTTCCTTCTGGCCCAGGACGACTTCGAGACGCAGCGGCCGCCGAACGTTGCGCCGAGAGACCTGGCGCCCACCCTCCCGTTCATCGACGTGGCGCTTGCGCTCGACGAGACGCCAGGAGCGACCCCGGACGTCCGGCCATCGCCCGAAGAGTCGCTCTCGCAAGAGATTGCGATCGAGGTCGAGGACATGGGTGTTTCGGATCGGCCACAGGTCGCTGTTGCAGCGGAACCCTTGGTGTCTTCGGCGGATCCCGTCGCGCCTTCGGCAGAGCCGGTCGCCCGTCCGGCGGAGCGCGGCGACATGTCGTGCTCGGAGAGAAGGCGTGCTGTCGTAGGCGATTGGGCGTCGCTCGCGCTTGGGGCCGCTGGAGCGTTGCTCACTCTAGGCGCGTCGCCATGGCTCGCTGCGGGTGTGGTGTGCGCATCCGCGGGCGCTCTCGTCTGGCTGGTTCGCATCGCCGTGGGGCGGCGCGACTGGGCGGACGCGCACGCGCTGGCGCTGACAGCACCCCCGATGGGGGCGACCGTCGCGGCCGTTTGGGCGCTCGCGGTGCGCGATACGCACGCTTCGTCGATCACGGCGCTCGCGGGCTTGTCCACGTTGGCCATCAGCGCGGTCGACCTTCTTCTGACGCGGGGCAGGTGGCGGACCGATCTAGCCCGCGATCGCATCGTCCGAGGTCTCGACGTGAGCGCCCGGGTGGTGAGCGATGAACGAGTGACGGAAGTGTCCGCGGTCGAAGTCCGTCCGGGCGAACAAGTCGTGGTGGATGCGGGCGAATGCGTGGGTGTCGACGGGGTCGTGACGGCCGGCGAAGCCTCGGTCGTTCCATGGCTGGACGCGCGCGCGCAGATGTGGAGGCGGGAGGGGGATCCGGTGGTCGCGGGGGCGCGAGTCGTGTCCAACCGACTTCGGATCATCACGGCGTGGTCTGGCGTCGAGCGCGCGTGGCTCAAGCTTCTGTCGACGCGCCAAGGGCGTGTCGACGTTGCAGCGCCGACACCCCGCGTGCTGCGCTTGACCTTCGAGCGCAGCGCGCCCATCGCCGCTGCCCTGTGTGGGATGTCGGCCTACGCGTCCAACGCCACGGTCGTCCAGGTGATCGCAGCCGGATCCGCAGGGGCGCTCGCGCTCGGAGCAACGGCAGCGTCCGGTTTCGCGAGCCTGCATTTCGCCCGCGGCCACATCGAGGCACTCGGAAGAGGCATCGCCTACAAGAGCGCGCGGGCATTCGAGAGGGCTGCGTCCGCGACGCTTGCAGTGTTGTGCGCAGAGAGCACGCTCCTGATGGGCGAGCCGGAAACGGTTGCGGTCGAATCGCTCGGAGTGCTCGACGTCGAACGCGTCCTGTCGCTCGCATCGGGCGCCGCTTCCGCCTCAACGTACCCAGTCGCTGCGGCGGTCCTCCGGTCCGCCCACACGCGCGGCGTCTCCCCGGAGAGCGTCCGCAACGCGACGGTGCGCATGGGACTCGGCGTCACGGCCTTGACCGCCGGCGGAGAACGAGTGGCGATAGGGGGGCGCGCCCTCATGCTGGAAGAGAAGGTCAGCGCGGCCGTCGTCGATTCGCGCGTCTCGGAGCTCGAGTCCGAGGGGCGGAGCGTCCTGCTCGTGGCGCTGGGCAATCGGTTGGTCGGAATCGTTGCCGTGCAGGATGGGCTTCGACCTGGTGCCCGCGCTGCGGTCCAGAATCTGCTCGACGCGCACATCGAGCCCGTCCTCTTGAGCGGTGAGGCGCGCCAGACGTGTGAGGCTATCGGGCGGGCGCTCGACATCGAGCACGTGCGTCCCGAGATCCTTCCGGCGGACTCGGGGATCGAGGTGCGAGCCCTGGGCGAGAGCGGCAGTGTCGTGGCGGTCGTTGGCCATCCGGTCAAGGACGACGCGGCGCTCGGAGCGGCGGACGTCGCCGTCGCGATGGGAGCCGCGGGGTTGACACCGGGAGAATGGGCCGTCTCGCTCGCCGGCGACGACACCCGAGACGCAGCGCTGGCGCTCACGATCCCGCGTGCAGCGCGCGAGAGAGCTCGCATTGCAGCCGTCTTGGCGGCGTTGCCGGGCTTCGGCGCAATTCTATCCATCGTGTTTGGCGTCTCGCCCGTGGAGATCGCCCCGGTCGCCGTGTTGCTTGGCGCGCTCGCGGCTGCGGTTCACGCTCGTCAGGTCAACTCGCCATGACCAAGGACGGGTGAAACCCCGCTCGGTCGAGGGCGCGCGTCACATCGTCCTCGCTGGACTTGGAATCGTCCAGCGTGAGCTTGGCCGAGCCGACGTCGACCTCGAGTTGGCTGATGCCTGGCAACCGAGACAGCACGCCACGAACGCTGCGAACGCACCCGTCGCACGACATTCCGCCTATATCTAAAGTGATGGTTTTCACCGCCATGGCGGTGACACATAGCGCACCGCCCCGCGTTCCGCAGAAGTTGGCCTCAGCGCATGCCGCCGTGCTACGGCCGAGAGGCCATGCCCAGCAGCACGTCCGACGCGCATGACTTCGAAGGGCCGACGCTCAACGCCCCCCGCGCCGATTTCATCGCTTCACTAGGACGCAAGATTGACGACGCACGGGCACTGATGGGGGCGTTCGAAGACCCACCGTCCGCGCTCGCTCGGGACGAGCTCCGCCGTCGGCTGCACGCATTGCGGTCTGGCGCGCGCCTGCTGCGGCTCGACGCGATGGCGTCGTCGCTGGACGAGGCTCTCGTGGTCCTGGAGCGTGCGTCGCGAGGCGGAGCGTTGGGCCCGGAGGACGTAGCGTTCGTGGCCCAGGTGCTCGACGACATTCCGGCACTTGCGTGGGGCGAGTCGCACTCGCCGACGGACACCCCACCCGCGCCGTCCGACAGGCCGGGGACCGAGGTTGCGCTGGCTCGCGTCTCCGTTCTCGTCGTCGGGAGCCCGTCCCTGGCGGCTCAGCTCGACGGCGTCCCAGGTTCGCCCTCGACGAGGTCGTTCGAGCGCGAGCGGACCGAGGACATCGAGACAGCGCTGGAACTCGCCAGGGCCTACGCGCCCGATGTACTGGTCATCGACGCGGACGTTGCCGGAACAACACAATTGGTCGAGAACCTACTGAACGACCCGTTGACCGAGCCCGTTCCGCTGGTCGTCGTGGGAGCGTGGACTGGCCCCGAGGGGTCCGCCCGTTTCGTCGCCCTCGGCGTGTCCAAGACGCTGTCGAAGCCTCTGGACTCCGGTGCCCTGATGCGCGCGTGCGACGACGTGCTCGACGCGCGCGAGGGAAGGACGATGCGCGTGACGCTCGGCGAGCCGACCGTCGAACAACTCGCGGATCGGCTGGCTCGAGAGGTCAAGGAGGGTCTGGTCGGTGGGGTGGACCGCGCGGCGCGGTCCGTCCGAATCCCGCTCGGAGAAGGCACCGAAGTGATGGGCGCCGTGTGGGGTGCCATTGCGCGAGTCCGTGAGGTCGTAACGAGGAGGACGGACGGAGCCGTTCGCTATACGGGCATGGCGCCCGAAGGCGCCATCGCCGTTGCCCCGTGGCTGCACCACGATGTGGCTGCGTCCGAACGCATGTCGGTCCGGGCGCGGGGGCCGGCGAGCGACGTGCGTCTCCACGGCCGGAGCGTCGTCGTGGCGGACGACGACCCGGGGGTCACATGGTTCATCGCGGATTTGCTCCGCACGGCCGGGTGCGACGTTCACGAGGCGCTCGACGGCTCCAGCGCGCTCGACCTCGCCATACGCCTTCAGCCGGATCTCGTCGTCACAGACATCCTCATGCCTGGAATGGACGGGTTTGCCCTCAGCCGTGCCCTGCGCCGGGACGTCGCCCTTCGCGACACTCCCGTCATCCTGCTGTCCTGGAAGGAAGACCTTCTTCAGCGGGTGCGCGAACTCGGCGCGAGCGCAGCGGCGTACATGCGCAAGGAGAGTGACTCTCGGTCGATTCTAGCTCGCGTGCGGGAAGTCTTGCGCCCAAGGGCCAGAGTCGAGGCTCGCTTGCAGGGTGACGGAGAGGTGCGCGGTCGGCTCGACGGCCTGACGACGAGATTGCTCCTGGAACTCGCGTGCGCGCTGCGCGGCAACGCGCGGGTCTCCGTTCGCGACGCCACCGACCTATATGAAATAGAGATCCGAGACGCGGCGCCGCGGAAAGTGACTCGGACCGCGAGCGACGGAAATTTCATTCGCGGACAGCGGGCTCTGAGCGCACTGCTCGGCATCAGCGCCGGGCGTTTCTCCGTCGTATCGAGCGCGGAGTCGGTGCGGGGCGAGCTCACCGGAACGCTGTTCGAACAACTGGCGACGCCCATCGCCTCGGCGCGCGGCGCCCTCGCAGCATCGACGGGCACTCGCACCATCGAAGTGGAAAGAATTGGTCTCGATCCGGAATCGACGGCCCACTACCTCGTCGGGACTCCCGAGCCGGCGAAAACTATGGTTGCGCGCCTGGCTGCGGGCGAGTCCCCCCGCCAGATGATCCTAGAGGGGCAGGTCGCTCCAAGAGTCCTCGATGACCTCCTGGCGGACCTGGCCTCGCGCGGCGTCATCACGTCCGTAGAGGGTATGGCCGGAGAGGATCTACTCGGGCCGGCGGTGGACGCGGCGAGGGCGGTCCTTCGCGGTGCGCAGGCGGGGGAGCGAACGCCGTCTGTCCGCCCGACTGTCGCTGAAGAGGAGCGCGGCGCCGGACCTGGGTTGGGAGGGCCCGAACCGCGCATCTTCGAGGGCGACGACCTCGGCGGCGGCGCGCTATCTATCTCCCCGTCTTCGATTCGGCCGTCGCCCGGTCCCGTGAGCCTCGTCCCGTCGTCCTTGGAAGATGCGGTGATCCGCCAGATCAGCGACCGTTCGCCCCAACCGCCGCTCGTGTCGTCCGCGCGGCCCCCCATCGTCGAGCCGAGCGCACTGCGGCGGCGCTCCTCCAGTCCCCCGTCACGACCTCTCTCGGCGGAGTTCGAGCACATGCGCACTCAACAATCTTCCGTCGCGGCTTCCGAGGAGGGGCTCGTGCCGGCCCAGGCTCGCGCGGAGGAGCTTACCCCCGTCCCCGAGCCTGCGCTTCCGGTCGAGCCTTCGGACTCGCGCAAACGCACTCTGTTGGCGATTACCGTGGTGCTGCTCGGCGCCGCGCTCGGGGCGATCGCGTGGCTGTTCGGAGCGGACCTTCTGCACCCGTGATTGGCTGCGTACGGCGTCTAGGGATGGTGGGCGCCCTGACCCTCCAACTGTCGTGCAAGCGCTCTCCGGCGAGCGACCATCGGGACGTCCCAAAACCAGAGGATCGTCGCGCGCAGAGCGCCCGCGCCGTGCCGGATTCGATACTCGACATCGTCCATGACATCGATCGGTGCGCCATCGGACATTTGGGCGTTCTGGTCGACTTCGGCGAACCCGCACTGCGCGCGGACCTCGGAGCGGATATGGGACGTCCTGCGCGGCGTGGACCGAACAACGCGGCGACTTCCCTGTCGGATTCCATGGGCGGGGCGAAGGGCTCGGCGCGGACCGTCAAGGGCTCCCACGATGCAACGCCGGCGCGCGATGGATGGGTCGAGCACGATGGCGCGACGTGGCTCCAGGTGCGTTCACGCACCATATCGGCCAGTTTCTACTGGCCGGCGGTCGCAGGCGAACCTCCGGACGCGTCCGTCTACGTGGAGGGCCGACTTCGGGGAATCGCCGCGCGCAGCGCGGTCGTCGCCATCGACGGCAAGACCGTCGGCGCGTTCCCATTGAGAAAATCCGCGGACCGCACGGCCATCGTCCGCCCCAGCGCGCCGCTCGTACTCACCACAGGAGGTCACGATCTGACCGTCCGCTTCAGCGGTGGATCGCGCGCAATCGAACCGCTGGCCGAAGTGGACTGGGTGCACGTCGGCACGGGACAGCCCACCGAGTCGTACTCGGCGCCGACGATTGCAGACGCCCTGCAAGAGGTGAGTGTCGGCGGCTCGTCCCTGCGTGCGCTGTCGCTCCGCGCGCCCGGCTTCGTGCGGTGCTCGAGCTTCATCCCCGCCAACGCAACGCTGGAAGCTTCGCTGTCCATCGCGGGCGCAGGGGACGCCGACGTGGAGGCGCGCCTGGTCCGCGACCGAAGGTCCGATATCGTTCTCGGCGTCGCCCATGTCGGTGGCGGAACCGAATGGCTTCCCTGGTCCGTTCCGATCGCGGGACTCGAAGGCTCGGGCGCGCTCGCTGCGATCGAGCTGTCGGTGCGGCGCGCCTCGAAGGGGGCCCGTGTCGTTTTCGGAGCGCCTCGGCTTGTCGTCCCCGGAGCGACCATGGTCGCGCTGCCACCCGTGGCCCGCAGCGCGGTCCTCGTCGTATTGGGTAGCACCGCCGCTCGAGCGCTAGCTCCGTGGGGTGGGGCCCATCCCGTGTCGGAGCTGTCGCGCATTGCCGCGGCTGGCGTCGTGTTCACCGGGAATCGGGCCTCGAGTTCGCTCGTGAGCGCCGTCATGGGATCGATGGTGACCGGTCTATCGCCCTCGCTTGAGGCACTCGTCGATCCGACCGCTCGATTGCCGAAGGGTCCCACGACCGTCGAGGATGCGTGTCGGCAGGCGGGCATAGCGACCGCCATGTTCACCGCCAATCCGACGAGCGGTAGCGCGTATGGATTCGACCGTGGATGGGACACGTTCGTCGAGCACAGTCCCGTCGAAGACGTGCCGGCCACGAGAGTGTTTGATGAAGCCGCAGAGTGGATCGACGCTCACAAGACCACCCGGTTCTTCGTGGTCGTTCACGCGCGCGGTGGTCACCCACCGTGGGACGCAACGCCGGACGATCTCAAGAACATGCCACCGCAGGGGTACTTTGGAGCCATCGAGCCCGGCCGTGCGGCCGAGGCCCTGCGCAAGGCCCGCAAGCACTCGTCCCGGCTCAAGGACGACGATCGGACGCGAGCGTGGGCCCTCTACGATCGGGCCGTCGATGTCCACGACGACGCGCTCGGGAGGTTGATGTCGGCACTGCAAGGGGCGGGTCTCGACGACTCCACGCTCGAGGTTGTCACGAGCGACGTGGCGACATCCGAAGCGTTGCCCGTCCCATTTCTCGACACCGACAGTCTGGACGAACCGCTGCTGGCAACGCCGCTGGTCGTCCGGTGGCCCCGGGCAGCCGCGCTGGCGGGACGGCGGACCGACATAGCCACCAGCTCTGAAGACGTAGCGCGCACGATCGTCGGGGCCCTCGGGTTGACGCCGCCGTCGGGGTTCGGTGGAGCCGATCTGACGACCGTGGTGCAATCCCCGTCGGATCAGCGACCTGTGCTCGCCACGCGCGGCGACCGCGAATCGTTCCGGTGGGGGCCGTTCGTCGTGCTCGAGGCTCACCGTCGAGAAGTTCGCATGTGCGACCTGTCGCTCGACCCGACGTGCACCGCGGACGTTCGCGCCACGGCTCCCCTCGCGCTAGGGGCCCTTCGGAGGTCGCTCTTGGAAGTTCGCGACCGTGCGGAGGCTGCGGCCGTCGAGAGGGAGCCGGTGGTCCTCGACGGTCGCACGTCCGCGGCGCTCGTGCGCTGGGGCTTGTCGCGCAGCGCGTCCGAAACAGACGACAAATAGAAGGCCGGTGTCTTTCGGCCGATCCCTTCGCGATCCCGGCGTCGAGCGTCCTCGCGTACAGGAAGTCTAACCATTCTACACATCCGTCCAGGCGACGCATTGCTTCGCAGCCCATCCTTCGGTGAGCGTTCGCAACTTCTCGTAGCCGCGGCCGAGCGTGATCCAACCTGGCTCGCCGTTGTGTT
>JBEKXD010000047.1:0-48180 GCA_049512415.1 Polyangiaceae bacterium | reverse complement strand
AAGTCGTCCGCACGTCTGAGCAGTCGAGGAAGCAGCTGTACGTCGCCGCACCGGGCGCGGCCCGAGATGACGTCGCGTTCACGCGCGTCGAGAGTCGGGGCATCGTGGAGGCGCAGTAGACCGCAGTCGAATCTCCCACCATTCACGGCGGCTCGAAGGCGCCCCGACGTCTCCTTGGCGAGTCGCTCGTCGGCGTCCAACACGAGAATCCAGTCTCCCGTGGCGTGTCGAAGCGACTCGTTTCTAGCGGCGGCGAAGTCGTCTCCCCACGGATACTCGAATACGCGGGCTCCGGCGCTCGCGGCGATCTGTTTGGTGGCATCGTGGCTACCGGTGTCGACGACGACGACTTCCTGAACTACTCCTCGGGTCGATGCAAGGCAGTCCGCAAGAAACGCCTCCTCGTCGCGCACGATCATGCAGAGCGAAACGGTCGTCATGATAAGACGACCCTGCAAGGACCCGGCCGAGTACCCCTTCGCGATTAGTCGGGGATTTCGGGGCCAACGTGCGTCAATCCCTTGACGCCACCGTCACCATAGGATTGACGGCTCCATGCCAGCGCGATGCTGGGCCCGATCAACGGCCAGTCGACACGACGGCAGGTCCTCGCCGCGCCGTCTGAGCGACCGCCTCGACCCATGCGTCGCGCAAGGGGCTCAGAAGCCCCACGACTTCCTCGACCTTGGCCGGGTTCTGCTCGATGTTGGCGCGCACGAGGTGCTGGATGCAGAACATGTAGAGCGCGCGAAGATTTTGGCAAAGCTCGGGCGCGTGCGAGGGGTCTAGGTCTCCGAGGAGCTGGCGCAGGATGGACATCGCGCGGCTGATGCTCTCGCCGGAGCGGCCACGCCTGTTGGCGGTCATCGCGTCCGAAGCATCCCGTAGAAACCGCAGGAGGCCATCGTAGAGCATCACCAAAATCTGACCTGGATTGGCGGTCGTCACCTTGACGGCACCGTACTTCGCAAGCGCGTGCTGGACTGGCATATTCATCGGTTACCCACTGTGAACGGTCAGCCGTTCGAAGAACTTGAAGAGCTTGAAGAGTTAGTGTCGTACACCTGATTCAGCGTTTGCTGGATCTGCTTGTACTTGACCATCGTATTGTTCATCTGGGTAAACGAGTTCTCGAGTTGCGTCTGGTACGTCGCAATCTGAGTTTGTAGATTGCTTATTTGAGTCGTTAGCTCCTGCTCCCGGGCCGCGAAGCCGTCGATATCCGCTTGGATGGCGCCACCCTGCTGGGTGCTGGTCATTGCGTCGATCGTCGACCCGAACTGGGACATGATGCCCGTGGCTCCCGATGTCGGGTCCGTGACGAAGAGTCGCTCGACCGACGCGGGATCCATGGCAAGGGCCGAGCTGAGCTGCGAAGAGTCGAGCGACAGGGTCCCGTCTTGGTTCAACGTAATCCCAACGCTCGCGAGCGTCGTGTAAGCGCCAGAAGTCCCAGGAACAGACTCGCCGACGAGGTATCCCAGTTGGTCCAGAGACGAGCGAACGGCGGAGTCGTTTTGAAGGAGCGGGGTCGAAGCAGCCTGCGTTCCGTATCCCGCAATGGTGTGTCCATTCGTCACCACCGAGTTGTACGCCGTGACGAAGGCCTGCACGTTGGCTTCCACCGAGCTGGGATTCGCGGTGATGGAGACCGTTGCGGGGGTTGTCGTCCGCTTCGTGACGGCAATGGTGACGTCTGGGATCGCCCCCGTGATTTGATTGCTGGCACTCGTAATGGAATACCCCGAGCTTCCGTTCCCTCCCCCGATGGTGACCTTGGCATCCTGTGCGGCTTGCAGAAGGCTGGTCGCACTCGATAGCCCGAGGGTTGCGGCGCCGCTCAGTTTGCTGTCGTCGAACTTGATCGTGTTCGCCGAGCCTGTCTGGAGCCCGGTGATCAGCACGTGAAACTGGGAGCCGTCGTTGACGATCGAAGCGTTTAGACCGAGCTTGGAGTCGTTCAGCTTGCCGACAATGTCCGACAGGGTATCGGTCTTGGCGATGCTGACCGTGGACGACGTCCCGCTGCCCGTAGTAATCGCCAGCGTTCCGCTCATGCCCAGGGCGCTCGTGCTCGACGCCACTCCGGCCGATAGCGTGCGCTGCTCCTGTGCGATCGCCGAGACGGAGACCGTCCACTGTCCGGCGCTCGCGCCGGTACTGGCGGACGCGACGATCGAGTTGTCTGACGAAGTGGCAGTCATGCTGCCGAAAGCGTCCGAAGTCGACAGCGCGTCCGTTGCGCTTTTCAGGGAGGAGAGTGTACTCGAGAAGCTCGAGATAGTCGATTGTGCCGCTTGGACCTCGCTCTGAGTGTTCTGGGCCTGTGTCAGCGGCGCGGAGTCGATCGCGACAAGGTTGCTGACGAGCGTGGTCGTGTCCATCCCGCCAAAACCGAGCGCCGACAGATTGACTTGCGTGGGACTGGTGGTCATGTCGGGCGGGTCTCCTGAACGAATCTCCCGCAAATGACGTGCCGCGCATCGCGGCGGCTAAGGCGACGATGCGCGGCCAAGATACGCCCGGGGGGCGAGTCGGTTATTGTAGGAGCTTGAGGGCGAGCTGCGGTACCTGATTGGCCTGGGCCAACACGGAAGCGCCAGCTTGCGCCAGGACCTGCTGACGGGACAGGTCGGACGTCGCCTGGGCGACGTCGACGTCCTGGATCGCGCCGAGTGCGGAACTCAGGTTCGTCGAGGTCGAGGTGATGGCATTGTTGGCATCGGTGAGCCTATTGATGTTCGCTCCGAAGCCGGCACGGACGCTGGCGACCTGCGCCATGGCGCCGTCGAGCGTCTGGAGAATACCGGTGTCGTTGACCTTCGAGCCGGTGAGCGCTGGCGCGGTGACGCCCGCCGCGAGGAAGCCATTTGTCTTGGCGCCGCTGTAGAGACCATCGGACGTTAGCGGGTCGAAGTGGACCGCGATCTGGTCCGCCGACGAGGCGTTGATGCCGACCTGGAAGTTGACGGTGCCTTGCGAGCCGTCCAGAAGGACCTTGCCGTTGAACGTCGTGTCGGACGCGACACGGTTAATTTCGGACAAGTCGTCCTGATACTCGCTGTTGATGTTCGATATGTCATCCGAGCTCATCGTCCCGTTCGTGGCTTCGACTGCGAGCTGCCGCATGCGGGTGAGGAGCGTGTCGATCTGGTCGGCTCCGCCGTCGGCCGTCTGCACCATGCTTATCGAGTCGCTCGTGTTCTGAGACGCAGTCGAGAACGACTGAATCTGAGCGTTCATCTTCTTGGCGATCCCCAAGCTCGCGGCATCGTCAGCGGCGCTGTTGATGCGGTAGCCGCTGGATAGCTGCGTGAACGTCGAGTTTTCGGCTTGGGTCGTGAGCTGCAGGTTCTGCTCGGACACGAGCGAGGCAGTATTCGTTTGGAGGTAGATGGACATGGCAGTGGCTCCTTCGTGGAGTTGGGACCGGCGCCCTCATGGCACCATCGCGGCCGTCGGGTGGCCCCGCGCGGTCACTTGAAGGGAACGGCGAAACGGTCCGCTCCTTGAGTCCCGTCACTCCTTCGGAACCGGATCGGCGATACGCGATGCCGTCGACGCAATCATGTCGAGTACGCGCGAGAGCTCGGACGACGTCGCCAGCCCCGTCGCAGTCGAAGCCGTAGGCGCGGGCGGGATATCCTTCGTCGCGCGGATTCCGCCGGCAGCCCGTAGGCCTTGCGCATATTGTCCTTCGTCGGCCGTGTAGTAGTGAGCTTGTTTGAGCGCGTGCGCAAAGCCGTCCACGTTCCCGGCTACGGCTAGATTGAATGCCTGCGGAAAGCGCCCACGCAGGACCGAGATGTAGTCGTGCGCGCCTTCGGAAAGAGACGAATAGGCTCGAAAGCCCTGCTTCATTGTGACGTCGTGCCCGCTGAGTACCTCGTGCGTGTTGTACTCCGCGGTCAGTCCGCCGGGCCCCGCACCTTTGATCCCGGCGAAGTTGAAATTGTACATGGCTCGTCCGCTGGCGGTTTCCAGGGAGACCTGTGCGGACAGGACGTCGAGAGTTTGGGCGGAGGGCGGGGACCCAGTGACGTCGCGCACGGCTTGAGCGAGCGCGCCACGGATCTCGGTCATGGTTGCAGGCGTACGCTGTGCGTCGACTTCGCGGGGTGCACTGCGTTGGGTCGCGCTCGTCGCCGGTCCGTCAATGCGCATTGTTCGATCAATAGGCAACAGTCGGGCCGCCCCTCGAGATCGTTACCGCTTGGGCGATTGCAGCTCGCTGTGAAGAGCCACGACGTCCTCGAGAAGCTCCAGGAGTATCCCCTCGACCACACGGTTGCCTAGAATGGCGATTTGCTGCGCAAGACCATGTCGGGTCAAGCCTGGATTGGAGCGCAGGAAGCGTTGGGAGATGCGCGCTCTCAATGGGGGAATGTCGCAAGCGTGCCGAGCCAGCGCGTCCGCCCCAGCGCGCGGATCGTTGAGCGTGACAAGCAAGGACGATATCGTGTCGATCCGAGCCAAGTCGGCGTGCGTGACCCTTGCCGGGTCGTCGACGACTTGTGACGGCGGCTTGGAAGCGACCGGTTTCATTGCGGCACGTCCGGAACCGTTGTCACGACGCGTCGGTCTTCGTCGCGAAATGTGTCGATGACGCGCTGAAACGCCTCGAAGGTTCGAGTTGCTGTCACCAGATCGGTCATCGCCGTGACCACGTTTGCATTGGAGCCCTCCACCTGCCCGGGCACCAGGGGACCGCGGGAAGCGCTGATCGCTCCTGCCGCAGGGGTGCTCATCAAGAGGGCACCTTGGTCGTGCGCCAACTCGGAAGGGCTGGCGAAGCTGACCAGTCGCAATCTCCCCGCCGGCTGGGCTCCGGCATACACTTGACCGTCCGCGTCGATACGCGCTGCGCTGGCGTCGCCGGGAACGGAGATCCCTTGTCCGTCCTCGCCCAGCACGGTAGCTCCGCCCGCTGTACGCAGCATTCCATCGACTCCAACGGATAGCGAGCCCGCACGCGTGTAGCGTTCTCCCGCCGTCGTAGATACGGCCAAATACGTGCCTGCCGGCATCGCCACATCCAGCGCACGGCCTGTCGGGCGCAGTGCGCCTTGCGTGGTGTCGAGGCTCGTCCCCCCGACGCTGGCGTAGTGGGATGCCGGCTCGCCCGATCCAGCGCGAGACAACTCCTCGCGAAATCGGGGCAGTGTGCGCTGGAAACCGTCTGTTCCTGCATTCGCTAGGTTTCCAGCCGTCGCCTCCAGACTTATGGCTTGCGCGAGCGCTCCGCTCAGGGCGACGTAGATGCCCTCGGTCACGTTTACTCTCTCCCCACCGCAGCTCGCAAACGGTGAATCGCCTCGGTGTGCAGCTGGGAAACGCGGGATTCGCCGACACCCAGGACAGCCCCGATCTCTCGGAGAGTGCAGCCTTCCTGATAGTAGAGGGCCAGAACGTGTAGGAGCTTCTGAGGGAGCCTCTCCATGGCGTCTGCGACCGCGTCGGCTAGCCTCCGTCGCGCGACCTCGTCGTCCACTGTTTCCGTCGCGCTCTCGAGATCCATTTCATCGAGGTCGAGCATTTCGAGCCGCGCCATGCCGGCGGATGCGATCTTTTCCAGCAACTCTCGATAGGCGGTCAGATCGATGCAAAGCGCTCGGGCGATGTCTTCTTCTTCTGGCTCGTGTCCGAGCTTCTGAGACAGATCTCGTATGGCGCGAGTGACCTTGCGCGAGGCCCGGCGGAGATCTCGAGTGGTCGGGTCGAGGCTCCGTAGATAATCCAACATGGCGCCGCGAACTCGATAGAGGGCGTAGGCCTGAAACTCTTCGTCCGGCATATCCTCCGCGCTACGCTGATAGGCCTCCATCAGACCGATCCAACCGTAGCCAGCGAGGTCCGCCACCGTGATGCTCGACGGCACGCGCCTCGCCAAGCGCATCGCGGTGCGGCGCACGAGTGGCAAGAACCTGTCATACGCTGCGCGGTCCATGCTGCGGCGGGCCCGAGACTCCGCCTGTACCATTCCAAGATTGCTCATGGTCATGCGGCCTTCTTGGGGGCGACGTGGTCCACCAGGGCTTCGATCGTGGCGGACGAGACATCTTCGGGCACTCGCTGTCCGAAGCATAAAACCGAGATTGGGAGTTTCGATGCCCACGTCGCGTGTACGATGCCGGCGGGGGCATTGGTCTCGTCGATTTTCGTGATTGCGAGCGACGTCGGGCTCAAGGGGTTGAAGGCTCGCGCCACACGGGTCGCGTCCATGGCCCGCAGCGAGGCAGGCACACAGAGAAGGACGTAGCGGCTGCGGCCCGCAGCCGACGTGCCACCGCGAGATGGCAGGAGTGCGAGTTCGACTCCGTCCGCAGTAGGTGAGCGCCCCGACGTGTCCACGATGACGACATTCGATCTGGCGCCGTCGATTATGCTGGCCAACTCGTCCGATGTCTTCGCGGCCGCCAGTTCCGCACCAATGAGACCGGCGTAGCGCGCCAGTTGCTCGGCTGCCCCCACTCGGAAGAAGTCGCAACCGACCAGCGTGACCGTCCGGCCGGCCATGCGCGCCTGCGCGGCTAGCTTGGCAGCCGTGGTCGTCTTGCCGACACCCGTGGGTCCGACAAGAGCGATGAGCGACCGTTCCGAATCGAGGGGCCACGTCGCCACGCGCAAGCCCCGGGAAAGCTCGGCTCGCAACGCTTCGGGCGCCGGCTGTTTTCCTCGAAATGCGCGCGATATCGATGTCGCGGCGGGTCCCTCGATTCCCATCGTGCGAAGGCGATTGGTGATTTTGTCGCTACGAACGTGAGGTTCCGCGATCCCTTCGATGAGCTCCCGGATTTGGGCGAGTTCGCTCGCCAAAACGCCGGACTCGTCTCCCTTGGAGATCATCGTTTTTAGCGCGCGAATATCACATTTCAACTCTGCGCGCAGGGCAGCGACGTCCGACGCTGGACGCTGCGAAGCAGAGCGGTCGTAGACACCGGGGGCAAAACGAAGAGCCTTGGACTGGAGTGTGGAGTGGGCGTTCATGCTTGGGTGCTTTCCTGTAGACGCGGGCGTAACGGCTGCGATCTCGACGTCCGACGCGCCGAACCATCCGCGGAGTCCTGCTCCCGCAACGGGACGTGTGGTCAGAACCACGGCATCCGGTCCGAGCGTCTCCACAGCGGCTCGATGTGCATCGGCGACAGTACGGCCTCGAAAGACTTGGGCGTTCATATTCCACTCCACCAATCTGCTAGACGCTCAACCGCTCGACGACGCGAAGCGGCACGCTGGGGTCGACTTCGCGAAAGGACGCGACGACCACGTTGGGAAGCTTTCGCTCCATGATGGCCCGCACGTATCGGCGCAGGTCGGGGGGGGTGACGATGCACGCAGTGGCCGTGTCGCCCACCTTGGCGATGGCTTTGTCGGCATTGCCGGCGAGCGTGCGGAGCAGCTCGGGGTCCAGCGCTCCGCCAGAACCCGTGGCGATGTCTCGCAAAGAGCGCCTGAGAATCTCCTCCAGCCGGGGGTCGAGTGTCAGTGCCGTGACACAACCATCGGCACCGCGAAGCCGCGAAGTGATGTGCGCCGATAGGCGCTCTCGAATGAGTTCAGTAAGCTGTTCGGGGTCTTTGGTCTGCGGCGCAAGCTCGCTGAGGGATTCGATGATAGTCCGAGTGTCTCGGACCGAGATTCCTTCTCGCACCAGATTGCGCATGACGCGGACCACGTCACCCAAGGAGAGCAAATTCGGAACCACGTCGTCGACGAGCTTCGGCGAAGTACGCGCAAGTAGGTCAAGGAGGTGCTGAACTTCCTGCCTGCCTAGCAATCTGTGCGCATGGCTCCGAAGGAGCTCTCCGAGATGGGTCGCCATGATCGTGGCATGATCGACGACGGTGTGCCCCAGCGCCTCGGCGAGTTCCTTCACCTTCGGGGCGATCCAAGTGGCGGGCATGCCGAACGTCGGATCCACGGTGCGCTCGCCTTCGATCGGGGACCCGCCAACCGTCGGATGAATTGCGAGAAGACGCCCCGCCTTACAATGACCGGAACCGATCTCGTTGCCGAGAATGAGGACGCGATATCCGCCGGGCGCGAGCTGCAAATTGTCGCTGACGTGAACCGGGGGTACCACGATGCCGAGGTCGCGAGCGAGCTGCTGACGAAGAACGGCCATCCGATCGAGCAGCGTCCCACCCCGAGTCGCATCGACAGTCGAAACGAGCTCGTATCCGACTTCGAGTGCCAGCAGGTCCAGTGCCAGAGAGGAGTCAATCTCGTCGCTCGCACTCCGCTTCTTGTCGGAACCGGAGTCTTGGGAGGGAGTCGTCGTGGGCGCGGTCGCGGAAGACGACACGCGCCGCGACAATGCCACTAAAGCTGCCGCGAGCACCCAGCACGGCAGGAGTGGCATTCCGGGAACGATGCCGAGAAGCGTCAAGATTCCGGCGGTCATGACGACCGGCCGACGCTTGGAGAGAAGCTGTTGGCCTAGCGCTCGCCCAAGCTGGTCTCCCGTCGCACTGCGCGTGACAACGACACCGGACGCCGACGAGACGAGCAACGCCGGAAGTTGGGACGCGAGTGCATCGCCCACAGTGAGCACGGAGAATGTCTCGGCAGCCTTGGCGAGGTCCATGCCGCGCATCACCCCGAGGACCAGGCCCGCCGTAAGGTTGAGGCCCGTAATCAAGAGGCCTGCGACCGCATCGCCCTGCACGAACTTGCTCGCGCCGTCCATCGCCCCATAGAAATCGGCCTCTCGCTCCAGAGTTCGGCGGCGCAGGCGCGCCTGGTCGCTCGTGATGGCGCCAGACGACAAGTCGGCATCGATGGCCATCTGCTTGCCGGGCATGGCGTCGAGCGTGAAGCGAGCCGCCACCTCGGCCACCCGTCCAGCGCCCTTGGTCACGACGACGAAGTTGATCACGGTGAGGATGAGGAAAACCACGAGGCCAACGAGGACGTTGCCCTCGACGACGAACCGGCCAAACGCTTCGACGACGTTGCCGGCCGATCCTTGCCCCTCGCCGCCGTGAAGTAGGATGAGGCGCGTCGTGGCGACGTTGAGGCTCAGTCGAAGCAGCGTGGCGATGAGTACGAAAGCTGGGAACGCGCTGAATTCTAGAGCCTCCTCGATGAACAGCGCCGTCAGGAACACGCCCGTGGCAAGGGCGATGGAGAACGCGAGCAAGAGATCGAGAAGACCCGGCGGCAACGGCAGAATCATCATCAGAACGACGCCGATGATTCCGAACGGAACCACCATGTCCCACCGCGTGTTCTTCGTAGGCAGGGTCGCTCCGGCGTTCACGCTCGATCGCTACGCACGTCGCGTGCCGCGCCGCCCTCGACCTCGGAGACGATAGACGTACGCGAGGACGCGCGCGACAGCCGCGAAGTGTGCGGCGGGTATCGTCTGCCCCACAGGGACCTCCGCGTCCAAAGCGCGAGCGAGAGGACGATTCTCCAGAATCGGTATGCCAAAGCCGCGCGCTTCCCGCCGGATACTGAGCGCGATTTCGTCGTGACCTTTCGCCACGACGACGGGCGCCGGATCGCGATCGTTGTAGCGGAGCGCCACCGCGATATGCGTTGGATTCGTCACGACGACGTCCGCTCGCTTGACCTGTTGAAGGGTCCTTTTTTTCGCCAGCGCCCTGGCGCGCGCCTTCATGCGATTCTTGAGCCGCGGATCGCCCTCCTGTTGCCGTTGGTCTTCCATCAGCTCCTGGCGAGTCATCATCATTTCTTTGGCCAGGCGAAGACGACTTTGCAGATAGTCCAAGACTGCGATCACTCCCAGCGCCAAGGTCGCTCCGAGGACCACGTGCACGATCGCCCGCACGATGGCGTCGAGAGATACGTCCAACGGAACCCTGCCAAGGGTCAGCAGATCGTCGTACTCCACGAGAGAAATTCGATAGGCGACATACCCGATGACTCCAATTCGAAGAAGACTCAGAATCAACTCGACTGCCGCGCGCTTGGGCGAAAGGAGCTCCTTGATGCGGGCCGCCGGGTTCATACGCGAGAGCGTGAAGCCCATGGTCTCCGTGTTCAGCCGGAGGCCAGACTGAGCGAGACCCGCAATGGTCCCAGCGCCCGCCGCCGCGAGAATCGGAGGAACCGCAATGGCGAGGAGAGACTCTCCTGCGACACGGAAGGCGTCGCCATACGCCCCGGTTGCAAAGGCCGCCAGGTTCCCGTGGGTCGCGCGAAAAAGTCGGTCCACGGCCGCGCCAATGGTGGTTCGAGACCCCTGGAGCGTGCCTACGACGCTCAGCGTGGCGGCCACCGTGGCTGCGTCGCGGGCGCGCGCGAACCGCCCTTGTTTGCGAAACTCCTCGCGGCGCCGGGGGGTGGGCGCAAAGGCTCGGTGTGCGTCCGCGTCGCTCACGGTCGCAGCGGCGAAACCGCTCGGTCCAAGACCTGGGACAGCGAGTCGAAGTGAACGACGAGTTCAAC
The DNA here is from genome assembly GCA_049512415.1 of Polyangiaceae bacterium. Taxonomy (GTDB): domain Bacteria; phylum Myxococcota_A; class Polyangia; order Polyangiales; family Polyangiaceae; genus Palsa-1150. The sequence continues at coordinate 37,764 of JBEKXD010000047.1, read as the reverse complement.
GAGAATGTCATGAAGACACGCCAGCACCGTAATCGTACCCACGGTGAACAACACCGCGAAACCAACGGAGAAGATCTGGACCGATGGCGCGGTCCGAGATACGAGCGCCAGGGCGAGGTGCGCGAGAAGTGCCACCGCCAACACTGGAGTCGCCAGGCGTACTCCCATCGCAAATGCGTCGATGGCCACGTCGACGAGACCGAGTGCCGGGGCGTCGCGCAACGACAGAAGTCCTATTGGGATGGCTCGAAACGATTCCATAAGTGCATGCAGCGCGATTCTGTGGATGCCGGCCCCGAGGGCCACGAGCATGGCTGCGAGCCCCATGATGCGTCCGAATACGGTGTCTGTGGCGTCGAGGGTCGGATTCATGATGGATGCGGATGCGATTCCGCTCGCTTGGCCGAGCGTGGTGCCGAGCACCTCGGCGGCGGAGAAAACGAAGCGGAACGCAGATCCGACGATGACCCCACAGCCCACCTCCTCCGCGCACCGGCCAAAGAACTCGAGCCCCAGCAGCGGCGGGCATCGTTCGGGCGGGGTCAGCGACGTCGCAATCCAGGCAAGGACGACCACGAGCGTGACCCGTTGCGTGCGGCCTACGTTCTGTCCTGGAAAGGGCGAGGATACGACGAAGCCAGCAATGCGGCAGGCCGCCAGCGAAAAGAGGGATGCGTTGGCGAGAGCTACGGTCGCGAGCGACATCAGTGGACCACCCCGGCGATCGCCCCGAAACAGGCTCGAGTGTAGTCGATGGCGTAGGCGCCCAGCTGCGCTCCCAACACAACCCCCGTGACGACGACGGTCGCGACTTTCACGAGGAAGCTGATGCTCGGTTCGTTGATCTGTGTGGCCGTCTGAATGATGCCGACCACGACGCCCGCTATGAGCGACACGGAGAGCAACGGCGCCGTGATGTACAGCACGGTTCGCAAGAAGGTGGCCATCAGACTGAGCGCCTGATCGGTAGTCATGCGAAGCTCCGAACCAGCGAGCCGATGAGCATGTGCCATCCGTCGGCGGTGACGAACAAAAGAAGCTTGAGTGGCAGACTGATCGTCGTGGGCGGTACCATCATCATCCCGAGCGACATCAAGATGGACGACACGGCCATGTCGATGACGAGAAACGGCAGCAGCACCAGAACGCCCATCTGAAAGGCCGTGGTCAGCTCGCTCACCACGAACGCGGGCGCAGCAATGCGGATGGGGACATCCTCTTCCGTAGTGGGAAGGGGTGCGCCCGACACGTCGTAGAAGAGCGCGAGATCCGCCTCGCGCGTCTGGTGGAGCATGAACGATCGGAGCGGCGCGGAGGCTCGCTCGAGCGCTTGAGCGTCCCCGATTGTGCCGCGCGAATACGGCTCGTAGGCATCGTGAACCATCGAAGAGAATACTGGCGCCATCGTGAATCCGGTCAGGAACAGCGCGAGTCCCACCAGGACCTGCGTCGGCGGCGTTTGCTGCATCGAGAGTCCCTGGCGCACGAACCCGAGCACGATGATGACTCGGGTGAAGGACGTCATCGTCAGCACGATCGCCGGCAAGAGCGAGAGGATCGTGAGAATTGCAAGGATCTTGAGCTGGGGCGAGAGGCCCGGTGGATCCAGCGCGGTCAGGTCTGTCGGCGCCGCGCGCGCAGCCACACTCAAGAGCGACGAAACGCCGACGAAGGCTCCGCCCAGAGCGAGCCGAGAGCGTTTCATCGGCGTCTCCGCAAAGACATCAAGCCGCGTGCCTGTCCAGGAATCTCGGTTTCGGTCGGAGCGGCAGTTGCGGTCGTGGCCGAATGGCCGGGGCGAGCCTCCGCTACGGTATCCAGCATGGCTCCGACCCGTGAACCGTACGTGGGCGGCTCACTCGGAGATGACGAGGCCGCGGTCCCGAGGTCATCGGCGTTGTCCAGCACGGCCAGAGTGTGGATGGACTGGGGAGTCACCCCTAGGAGCAGACGTTGTCCGTCGACGTTGACGACCAAGAGTTCGCTACGAAAGCCGACCGAGGCGCGGCGTACTACGACGAGGTCCGCATTCGGCGGGCGGGACAATGAGCGTCGACGGAGGCCGTAGATGCCGCCTCCAATGACAAGGGCCATGAGGGCGAGTTTCCAGCCGAGTGTCGCGGGTTCTGAATCCCCCGAGAGCTTGAGCGGAATGCTGGGTTGATTCGAGCGGAGTGCCAGTGGAGTCGGGGACTCGGTAGTGGAACCGGAGGGGCTGGGGGATGGTGGAGCACTCTCGGCGGACACACCGGGCGCGTCCATGGACGCGACGGATGAGGACACGTTGGAATCGGCGCCGGCGGGGGGGGGGCCCGTCAGAAGTCCGGCGCCAAGCGTCAGCGCCGCGGCGGAGAGCTTCGATAATCTCACGCGTCGTCCCGCGAGTGTGGAGCCACCAGTTCGGTAATGCGGACTCCGTAGCGGTCGCCCATGACAATGGCTTCCCCGCGCCCGAGCAGGCGCCCATTGATAAAGATGTCGAGCGGCTCCCCCGCGGCTTTCGACAGTTCAAGGGTTTGGCCGGTCGACAGCTTCAATACGTCGGCAATACGGAGGCGTCGGCGGCCGATCTCGAGAGTAATTTCGACCTCGACGTTCTTGAGCAAATCCAGTGACCCGACGCGAGATTCATCGTCCGCGGGAGAGGGAGCCCCTTCGGTCGTGGGTTCGCGAGTGACCGTGGATGGCGCAGTGTTGGGGTTCGTCATGAGAGCCTCGTCCGGTGTCATCGTTGCGCTCTTTCAACCGCTGTGCCGTCCCTCGATGCGTATCGCGATTTGACCTGCGCTGGTCGTCGGATACCCGCGCAGTACGACGTGCCCATCGGCGCGAAGGGAGACCGCGGCTCCGACGGGCACGTCGAGACGAATCGAGTCGCCGACGCGAAGAGAGGAGAGATGGCCGACGGACATACGCACCCGGGCGAGCTCCGCGACGATATCGAGTTCCACTTGCTCGACCACCGCGCAAATGCGTGCGTCGACATTTCGAGCGGACGGTCGTTCGACATCCGACGACCCAACCAAGAGTGCCTCTTTGGCGACCAGCAGGACGACTCGCCCGAGGTATTCCGGGCCCCCGATCTCGAAACTGCAGGCAATGGGTGCTGCTTCCGAGCTCGCTTCGTCGCCGTCGGGCGCCACCCCATCGAGCGACACGCCGAACTTGCGAGTGAATACTTCCGACAGAGAGCGAACGATGTCATTCATGACACGGCTGACGAGAGCCACCTGCGGCGTCGTGAGCCCGGCTGGGTCGAGATCCGGCGGAGCCTTGCCATCGCCGCCCAGGACGCCATCGAGCACCAAAGAGATGGCCTTGGCGTCGAGCACAATCGCGGCCCGGGCACCCGTAGATACGACAGCGTGCGTGGCGTGAATGGGTCGCGACAGATCCGCCAGGATCTCGCCGAGGGGTGTGGCTCTCGCGAAACACAGCGTGATCTGTCCACCCCGTCGCGCCAGAAATGGCATCGAGCGACGGAGCGCAGAAACCAACGCCGTGCTGGCCTGTTCGAGTGCGCTTGCGGCGCGTCGAACGCGTTCGCCTTCGAGAGCGAAGCGAAGCGGCCCGGGGGTCTCGCTCATTGAACGACGAGATCCGTAATGAGAACGCGCTCCGCGCCGTTCGCGCCCACGGCCCGGACTCTAAAGATCAGCTCGGAGCGCAGCTGGTCGCTTGCCGACGGATCCGACAGCTCTTCGTAGGTCAGTCTACGAAGGTACCCGAGAACGGCATCGCGGAGCCTCGGAGTCAGAGCTTTGAGAGCCGCTTCATCCTTGGCAACCTTCGAGTCGTCCGCGAATTCGACGGCCATGGTCACCTTGGTTGGGTGCGCCTTTCTGTTCGCATCTGGGATATTCAAGAGAAATGCATCGAGCGGTAATGTCGGGCCCGGCGGCTTCGCGGGCTCCACGTGGGTCGTGGCAGCGGGCGCCAATTCGTGCGTACCGCACCGCGCAGCGACCATTCGCGTGCTCCAGAAAGTACCGCCGAACGTTGCGGCTGCGGCAGCCAGAGCGGGCACGACGATGGCTAGGAGGGTACCGCCGCCTCGACCCTTTGCGGCCGGCGCCGCAGGCTGCGCGTCAGGTTTGTCCGCCATTGGCGTCTCCTACGGCTCACTGCTTCATTTGCATCAGGTCCTGCATCATCTGGTCGGCTGTGGTGATCGTCTTCGAATCCGCTTCGAAAGCACGCTGTTGTGCGATGAGGTCGACGAACTGCGCCGTGATGTCCACATTGGACTGCTCGAGAGAGCCCGAGGAGATCGATCCTCGCCCGCCCGTGCCGGCGGCACCGAGCGAGGGTGCGCCGGAGCCTTGGCTTGCGGCCCACAGGTTATTGCCCGCGCAAGTCAATCCCGTGTTCGAAGGAAACTTCGCGATCGCCAGTTGTCCCACGGCGACGGTCTGTCCGTTTGAGTAGACTCCGCTGACCGTGCCGTCCTGGCCTACCTGAACCCCGCTCATACTCCCGGACGCATACCCGTCCTGGGTCTGAGACGATACCGCGCTCGTGGATGCAAACTGAGTCGTCCCGGTGAAGTTGAGCTTGACCGTTTGAGATGCGCCCGTCCCGGTCCCCGGAATCGTCAGCGTGATGGGCGAAGCATTGGACAACTGGCCATTGGCGAACGTGAGGGAGCCAGTGCCCACGGTCACGGGAGTCGATCCGGCCCCAGGAACCGTTGCCGTGCATGTCCACGTGCCGGGGCCGGTGTTCTGGAAGCTCAGGCCCACTTGCTGACTCGTGCCTTGCGAGTTGTACGTAGGGATGGAGTCAGTGAAGGGCGCATCCGTGGTCGTCGCACCTGAGTTCAGGTTTGCAGCGACGGTTATTGTCGATGTGGCCTTCGGTGCGAGGGCGGCCGTTGGAAGCGTGATCGCACTAAGGGTCGACGACGCCTTTCCCGTCTGATCGATTGCATAGCCCTGCATCGGCAGTCCATTCGTGTCTACGAGTTGGCCATTCGCGTTGATCGACGTCTGCCCGTCGCGCTCGTAGAAGTTGCCGGTGATGCCCCCGACCGAACCGCTGACCACGAAAAAGCCGTCGCCCGAGATGGCGAGGTCCGACTGAACGCCGGTGTTGAGCAAGCTCCCCTGGGTGAACACTTGCTGCGTCCCACCGATCTCGACGCCATCTCCGACCACTGTGGGGTCGACGGCCCCCATGACGTTGTCGAAAGCGGCACGAGACTCTTTGAATCCAATCGTGTTCGCATTGGAGATATTATTGCCGATGATGTTGAGGTCGGTACTTTCGGCATCGAGCCCAGAAACGCCCGTGTACATTGCATTGAGAATCGACATAATGCCTCCACCGATGGCTTATTGCGTAGCTTGCGCCGCGTTGACGCTGGCGAGTTGCGAGATGGACGCCGTGGATCCATTGTTGAGAGTCAGTGTCGAAGATCCGTTGGCGTACGACACCTGCGTAACGATGCCCGTGACCGACTGCGAGACGCCCACGGATGCCCCATTGGAGCCGGTCGCCGACACCGCGAACGTATACGTTCCAGCGGGAGCCGCCTGTCCTGACTGATTGGTGCCGTCCCACTGGAAGGAGGCCGGACCGGCGGCCGTTGCGCCGAGCTTAAGGACCTTCACGGTGTTCCCGCTGGAGTCCGAGACGGTCACCTGGACCTGCTGCGCAGGGGCTGCGAGGTTCACCGACGCCGTCGCGGGGGACGTCCCATTCCATGTGAGCGTGTTCCCCTGGAGCGTGACGCTCTTTCCAATGAGGTTGGCCGAGTTGGTACTGGAGAGGCCTTGGAGTTCAGTAGAGATGGTATTGAGCGACGAGGTTTGAGCGACGGATTGTTCGACCTGAGAGTACGTGGCAAGCTGGGTGACCCATGCCGTCGAGTCGTCGGGTTGCAGAGGGTCCTGGTTCTGCATCTGCGCCATGAGAAGTTGCAGAAAGTCCTGCTCGTTCATCGTCGGTGCGGCTCCAGTCGCGGTCGACTGAGTCGTCGTCGTCGACGGGGACGGGGACGACGTGAGCGAGCTTACAGCGGTTGTCATGCTAGGATTCCTAAAGCACGATTCGGACCCGAGCCGTTTTCGTCGGAGTGGCGGCGGGTTCGTCGGTGTCGGGGGGGGGGGTCGGTGATTGCTGTCGTGAGCCGTCGCCCGAAGAGGCCTGGCGCTCACCGTGCGACGTCGAAGACCCGTAGGTGCCGCTCGACGTTGTGGGGAGGTCGATCGTCAGCCGGGACACGGGAAGGGCGGCATGGCGCAAGTCCGCGACAATCGCACTTGCGTGACTCTGAAGAACCTGCTGCGTGGTCGAATGCGCGGCGGTCACGCTCATATCGAGGGCGCCGCCTTCGGTGCGAGCGTTGACGACCACCCGACCCAGTTCGGGAATATCGACGGTGCCCGATGTCGCCCCGCGAATCACACTCTGATTTGCCACTGAAGCCATCGCCTCGCGAATGCGGGCCGTCCCATCCGAGGGTGTGGGGTCTGGGGCCGATGGCGTTTTGACGTCCGTCACCGTCTTGACGTCCGCAACTGCGTGGTACGTCGCTTGGCCAGTCTGGACCGTCGGAGATGCAGCCGATGAAGCGTCTGTCATCGCCGCCGACCGCGCGTCCGATTGCGAGCCGTCCGTCGACGAGACAACGGGAGCATCGTCGAGTCCCGCCACGTCGCCGTCCGCGCTTGCGCTCGGCTGTCCGCGCCCGGCCGGGCGGGCCGCGTGGGTGGCGGGTCCCCGCGCAGCCGCCACGTCGGTTCGGGAGATAGCTGGCTCTCGAGGAGCAGTCTGGCGCGGATAGAGGGTAGTTTGCGATCCGGCCGAGGAGGACCCCGGAGTTGTTTGGGGCGCGGCGGCGGATGCTCCCGCGTGAAGGGAGGTGGATTGCACGGCACTCGGCGTGGCTGTCGCGCGCGGCGAGGTCCGTGCGGGGGCCGCTGCCCCTGCGGGTGTCGGACCCATCGATCGGTCGGTATCCGGCGGGACCTTGCGTCCGCCCTCTGCGTCCGCGGGATCGCGAGTTGCCAATGCGGGCTCACTCATGGACGAGTCGAGCGGCGTCGCCAGGTGGGCCGGCGGAGCGTTCGACCCGTCGGGCGGACTCCCCATCGCGGCAGGCGCGGGCGGAGTGAAAGGGTTCCCCAAGGCAACCGCAGGGGAGCCGGCCGCGCTCGCGCCGGGAGAGCTGGCGCCGCTTGTCGTGGCGGGCGCAGATGGGAAGCGATCGGGGTCAATCGCGGCCGGCGAGCCTTCGATGACTTGGCGGATCGAGGCGAGCCCATAAGGGTCGTTGGTGGTCGGTGTCGTAGACGACCAGGCGACAGCCTGGGGCGACGAGGGTGCGGCGTAGTCCGTCGCATTTTCGGGCGTTGTGTCAGCGATTGGAAAGGGCCGAAGCGACGTTGCGGAAGGCGGAGCCATCGGAGGGGGGACAGCGAGCGGCGCATCCCTTTCAGCCGAGGCCCCGGTCGCGACGACGGGCTGGGATGAACCATCCGCGGCCAGCGCGGACGTGCTGCTGGGTATCCCCGACGTCCCGTGGCGCGTACCGTCGACGCTCGGAGCTGCAGCGTCCATCGGCGTCACGATTCCGGCGCGCGAGTTCGAAATCGCTGGCCGGCCGCCGGACGACCCCCATGAGACGACCGCCGGATCGAGTCCCGGACTATCCCCGAACGGCGCCCGAGATTCGATTCGCGAGTCGCTCGCCTTTGCGGATGAGGACACACCCTGGCTCACCACTCCGATCGAATTGGGGACCGAGCGTTCCGATCCCGTCCTCGGCGAGAGGGTCGCAGCGGATCTGGCGCGCGGGGCGAGGTCGACCAGAGGTCGCTGGAGCGATTCACTGACCGCAGTGGCCTGCGCCTGAAGCTCGGCCGCCCCCGACCCTCCGCTGGCCCTTGGCTGGTTGCCTTGGCCGTAGGCGACGTCAGGTCGCGTGTTTTCCACGGCGCGCAATGACCCTGTCGGGCCGTTCTGCAGGCCGGCCGTGCGACCGGGTCCGGGACCCGCGTCGGCATCTTGCGGTTGGCGGGACGCGCCCGCGCCGTTTCCCGTCCCTGCCGCGCGCCACGCACTGGCCGTTCGCCCGGCCTCTGAAATCGGCCTGAACGCAGACGCGGGGGCGACTTCCTGCGGAGTCGACCGCGAGACAGGAGAGACAGGTGCGGGCACGTCCGGGGGTGCTTCCCCGACCGGAAATGCGTTTGACAGCGTATTTTTGGGAGGCGTCGCCTGGACAGGCTCAGACTCGGGCGTGGTCGCGGCAGGGAGGGTGGTCGTTGTCGGAGCCGGGCTTGGGGGCGGAGTCTGGGGTGAAAACGTTGGCGAAGGGGACTGAGTGGACGGCGTGGTCGCGGCGGTCGCGGCAGGGAGGGTGGTCGTTGTCGGAGCCGGGCTTGGGGGCGGAGTCTGGGGGGAAAGCGTCGGCGAAGGGGACTGAGTGGACGGCGTGGTCGCGGCGGTCGCGGCAGGGAGGGTGGTCGTTGTCGGAGCCGGGCTTGGGGGCGGAGTCTGGGGGGAAAGCGCCGGGGAAGGGGACTGAGTGGACGGCGTGGTCGCGGCGCCCGCGACAGGGGCGGCGGCAAGTACCGGAGACGCGGCTGCTGACGGGGCTGAGGTGGCCACGGCGACGGCGGGCGTTTGCGCGGCGAGCGCGGTCGGAGTCGTAGCGGCGGAGGTTGCCGTCGGGGTCTGAGACGCGCTAGGCATCGATGTCCGTGAGCACGGAGAGTCCGGCACTGCGTGGGTCGTAGGGCTCCCGGACGGCGTGCCGGCTGACACGATACCCACGTTCATCGTTTGCAGTTGCGTCGACGCCACCGGGGGTCGCCGGACTCGCGTAGGCAGGGGCCGACCGGGACCGGCGTTCGCCTCCGAAGCTGCCTTGGGAGTTGAAGGGCCCTGCCCGCCGCCTTGCATGATCGCAGCAAACTTTGCGGCGAGGGCGGAGGCCTGTGGGTTCTCGACGGGCGACGCCTCGGTCGCGGTGTTCTGGCGTATGTCTTGGCCGGCCACGGAGAACAATGGAGATGCATTCATGGTCTTACCCTCACCACTCGAGCTGCGAGTTCGTCCGAGCCACGTCGTTCGAGTGCGCGTTGCTCTGCCTGATCCGTCTCCACGATGCGGTCGCGCCACAGCTCGAGTGTTCGTCGCTTGCGCGATGTCTCGATGACCATCGCGCGCGCCTTGCGTTCGCTTTCCAACGCGGCCGAGAGCTTCGCTGCGCTCGCATCCGCTCGGACTCTAAGCGAGCGCAGGTGCGCCGACTGATCCCGGAGGTCGACGGCGAACGCGACGCCTGCCCCAAAGGCTTGGGCCGCACTCTCCCACGCGCGCTCGCTGGTCTCGCACTCCGCCCGAGCGGCTAGCACAGTTCGCTCGGCCGCCGCGGCCGCGGCGAGCGCTGACTTGACGGAGCGATCCGCGAAATCAAGGAGGCGCTCGGCGCGCTTCAAACGCCCCGTCATCGACGGTCTCCGCTGACGGCCGTCCCGAGAGCCTCACGAGCCGACTGCCGATTCATGCGAACGTCTGGCTTCTGTCGAATGAGGGACTCGACGCGGGGAGCGGTCAGGCGGGCAGCATCGACACGCGGATCGCTGCCGGGCACGTAGGCTCCGATTTGAATGAGGTCCGCGGCCTCTCCGTACGTCGCGAGGGCATCTCGTGCGCGCGTCGCATCGTCCATCTGATCGGAAGTCGTGATATCGGTGGCCAGGCGCGAGACACTCCTTAGTACGTCGATGGCAGGGAATAGTCCTCTGTCAGCGAGCCTGCGTGAAAGCACGATATGACCGTCGAGAATCCCGCGCACAGCGTCGGCGATGGGGTCGCTCAGATCGTCCCCCTCGACAAGGACCGTATAGACCGCCGTGATCGACCCGGGGCCGGCATCGTTCCCGGCGCGCTCCAGCAGTGCGGGAAGGGAGGAGAAGACCGTCGGCGTGTACCCCTTGGTGAGCGGCGGTTCTCCGGCCGCGAGAGAGGCTTCGCGAAGCGCCATCGCGTAGCGCGTCACGGAATCCATCAGAAGCAAGACGGATTTGCCCCGTGCACGAAAGTGCTCCGCAATCGCGGTCGCTCGCAGCGCGCCGCGCGCGCGAACGAGTGGGGGCATGTCGCTCGTTGCCGCGATCACCACCGAGCGAGCAAGGCCGATTTCGCCGAGCGCCGACCGAACGAAATCCCCGACCTCCCGTCCGCGTTCTCCAACCAGGCCGACCACGATGACGTCCGCGTCGCTGTGCCGGCAAAGCATGCCCAGCAGCGTGCTCTTGCCAACGCCCGTTCCCGCGAAAAGCCCGATGCGCTGTCCTTTTCCGAGAGGTAGAAGTGCGTCGATCGCGCAGACTCCGGTGGCCATGGGCTCCACGACCGGCTTGCGCGTGAACGGCGACGGCGGCTTGGCACTCAAGGGCGTCGTCTCTACGAGTTCGGGCGGGGGACGATCGTCCAGAGGAGCCCCGAAGGCGTCGAGGACGCGACCCAACATGGCGTCTCCGACCGGCACCGCGTTGGCCTCCGGGCTGATACGCACTCGCGAGTCGGGCACGATTCCGGCCGTGGGTCCGAGCGGTGCGGCCAAGAGGCGACCCTCGCGGAAACCGACCACTTCAAGACCGAGCCGCACATTGGAGTTGCGAAGTTCGAGTTGTCCCCCGATGGGTGCCGTCAAGCCTTCGATCTCGACCAGAACACCCACCACGTCGCGCACGCGTCCTTCCGGCGACGGGCCTGGGGCAGACCTCGCGCGTAGAATGCGGCTCGTCAGATCGACGCGGTCCGATTCGCTGACTGTCATTGGATCGGCGCCTCCAGGGCTTCCGCAATGGCGCCGAGTCGTGCATCCGCTCCGGTTGCGATGGTCCCTTCCGGCGTCCGCACTTCGACCGTTCCGGGTGCGAGCTGTGGGTCCGTCTGTCTCTTGTGGGCCGTTCCCACGTCGCGCCACGCTTCCGGGGATACGGCCTTTGCGACGTCGCGCGCGACAGCAATGACGACGTTCTCTTCCGCGGCGAGCTGTTCGACAGCCTCTCGTGCCCAAGAGACGACGAGCTTCGGATCCGTTGTCAGCTCTCGTCCCACGACGCGCTCGGCAATGGCCAACGCCAAGCGAACGAGCTCTCCCTCGCTGTTCGCGAGAATCTCCCGGCGAAGCCCCGCCATGGCCGCGTGAGCTTCCACAATCTGTCCGCGGAGGGCCGCGTTCTCGTCGGACAGCTGCGCGATGGCCATCGACGCCGCAATCTCCGACGCCGCCGGAGGAGGAGGTTCGTGCACTTCGACAATCGAGGCTTCCTCGGCCGCGGAGACCGCGGGCTGCTCTGCCGATCCCGCGGAGCCGACAGAAATTGTCCCGGCGTCGGCTGACGGGATGACGATCGCCGCTGGCTGTCGAGAGTCCCGGGCGACGGGTCGGCAGCTCGTGGCCGTCCACGGCGTCTTGGCGGGCGGGCGCGTCGACATCTTGCGCGCAAGCCATGAGGGACGCCGCGTGACGCTGGTCCCCTCCGGCGACCAAGCAATGAAAGCGCTGGGAAGGGGTTTGCTCATTCGCCATCCCGTCCCAGGTCGACTCGACCTTCCGATTCAAGGCGGAGAGCCGCTTCCACGATTTCGCGTCGCGCGGCCTCAATCTCCGATTTCTTGACACGGCCCAGCACTTCGAGGTCGTCCCGAATGAGCTCCGCGGCCCGCGCCGACAGGCCCGCAAAGACGGCTTCGGTCAGCTCCGGGGACGCACCCTTGAGGGCGATCGTCAGGCGCTCGCTCGGCAGCTCGCGTAGCAGTTCTCGCATCGACTTCGCGTCGATGCGGCGAAGGTCATCGAATGTGAACATCGCCTGCCGAACGTCCAGAGCGAGGGCGCCGTCGTCGGACTCGATCGCAGCCAGAATCGCCGACGAGGTTTCCCGGCCGGCCGCGTTGAGCAGTTCCGCTGCCTTTGCGACTCCGTCGACACTCACGAGCGTCGAAGCGTCCGATGTGGGCAGCTCATTGGCGAGCGCCAGTGCCACGTCCTCCAACACCTTGGCGGGAATCTCTGTCATCGCACTGACGTGGCGGATGACGGTGGTTTGGCGCTCGGGGGGCATGGCGCCGAGAATTCGGGCCGCGTGAGCGGGATCCATGCGCGCCAAGACGGCGGCGACGAGCTGGGGCGGCTCTCGATGGAGAAGAGCGGCCACCGCATCGGACGGAGCGCCTTCCAGTCGCGCGAGCGGACTCGTGACGCCATCCTCGAAGATCTCCCGAGCTCGCTGTTCGCCGAGAGCTCCGGCGGAGAGCCGCCTCAAGTAGGGCAGGCCGCCTCGCGGCACCGCGACGGCGCTTGCCGAGCGCTGGAGGAAGTCCTGGAACGTGTCGTCGAGCGCTCCGGCGGGAACCTCGCGCATGGTCGACGCGACCGCTCTCAGTTTGCGAAGTTCAACCTCGCCGAGCTCGCGCACGACGTTGGCTGCGATCTGTTCGTCCAGGGACAAAAGGAATAGGACTGCCTTCTCTGCATTGGTCGTCACGGTGGAGGACTCCAGCAAGGGCGATGCCGTTGAAGGCGAGGGCCACGTGGACCCGCGCGTCGCCCTAGGACTTGTTCAATCCGTCCTTGTCGGCGTTCACGGTCCCGAGCCAGAAGCGAAGCACCAGGGCTGCCGTGGCCGGATCCTGAGCCGCGCGCGCGTGCGCGCGTGTACGAAGGTCGCCGGAATCCAGGGCGGCCGGCTGAGCGGCAGCCGCGAGAACCGCGGGTGCCTCGCCTTCCACGAGCTGCGCGGGCGCCTGCGCAGCCCGCTCGGCTCGAGCTCGGCGCATTCGGGTGGCACCCACCACGGCCGCGACGAGCGCGAGGAGAATGAGGCCTGCCGCGACCGGTGCCCAGCGCCGCACACTGCCGAGGCTCAGAAGAGAATTCTCTCCGGCGGGCGCCTTCGCGGTTTGTTCGGGCGCCTCGATGGCAAATGGCATCGATTCGAGGGCAACCCCGTCCCCACGCGATTCGTTGACCCCTGCGGCACTCCGGACGAGCGCGGCGAGCTTCTCCATCTCCTCGCGCGGTCTGGGTACAACCCCGACGTCCGTCTTGACGCCGTCGAGCACCACGGCCACGTTGAGTCGCCGCACGGCACCCGCGCCGACGATACGCTTCTCGGACACGTGGTCTACTTCGTAGTTTCGAGTGTGCGATTCGCGCAGCGGGGACGCGACGGCCATCGCCGAGGACGAACCGGACGCCGCCGTCGCAGCCGACGCCGACGGCGCGGCCGATGCGCCGGCCGCAGCTACGCTGGCGCTTGCTTTCGACGCGCCGCTCGGAAGATTGCTCTCTGCGCCTGGCACTCCAGCCACCGAGTTGTCTTGCTCGCCCGCCGTTCGTTCGACGGACTGCTCCTCGCTTCGCAACACCGACTTCGAAGGGTCATAACGCTCTTCGAGACGCTCGACTCGAGCCGGATCCACGTCGGCGGTCACTCGGACGTCGGCATGACCGGGCCCCACCACCCGTTCGAGCATCGCGCGAACGCGGTCTTCCAGAGCCGTCTCGTAGGCACGCGCCGCGTTGCGCGAATCCTCGTCCCCACCGAGCCCATTCGAGTCGCTCCCCTCGGTCGTCTTGCGTGGGCGACGCAGCATCGCGCCTTCGGTCGTGACGACCGCGATGTGATCCGGGTCGAGTCCGGGAACCGCCGATGCGACCAAGTGGACCACACTACCCACTTCGGAGGCGCCGAGGGTCCGGCCGGGCCGGAGGTGCAATACGACGGACGCGGACGCGGGCTCGCCGCGCGAAACGAAGACGGATTTCTCCGGCAGTACGATGTGCACGCGGGAGGATGCGACCGCGCCCAAGCTGTCTATCGTTCGGGTCAGCTCGCCTTCCAGCGCGCGTTTGAAGAGAACCCGCTGCTCAAAGTCCGTGGCTCCCAGGCGCATCTTGTCGAAACTCTCGAATCCGACTCCGCCGCCCCTCGGCAATCCGGCACTGGCAAGTTCGAGGCGCAGCTCCCGTGCCTTCGCTTCCGGTACTTCGATCGTGGCGCCGTCAGGGTCGATCTTGTACGCCACCTTCTGTTCCTTGAGCTTCGCAGCGATGGCGGCTGCGTCGTCTCGGTCGAGCTGCGTGAACAGAGGTGTGTAGACCTCGCTCACCTGTTGAAAGGCGATGAAGCCTCCGAGGAGGACCGCGGCGGCCGTCGTGCCGGCCACCATCACGCGAGCAGGCCGCGAGAGTCCATGCAGCAGCGCTTTGGCCTTGGCGAACGCCTCGACCAGCGGGGCGAAGACACCCCACGTCGCGATGGGATCAGACACTGGTCCTCCACAACTCCTGGAATGCGTCGAGAAGCTTGTTGCGCACTGTGCCCGCGAGGTGGACCGATATCTCCGCTTCCTTGGCCGAGATCATCGTGCCGTGAACGTCGTCGATCGCGCCGCTCGCCAATGCCTCGGCTTTCTGGGACGCTGCGATGTCCGCACGGTTGACTTGATCGAGCATGCCTCCGAGGACCGACTCAAAGGAGGTCTTCGGCGGGTCGCCGAGCGACGGGCTTGGAAGCGCGGTGGCGGAGGGACTGAGTGCGGTGGCTTCCACTGGTGTGATGATCATGACTACGCGCCGATCTTCAAAGCAGAGCGAGCCATGGCCTTGAGCGACTCGATCGATGTAACGCCCGCCTCATAGGCCCTTGAAGCCGTCATGAGGTTGACCATCTCGGTCACCACGTTGACGTTGGGATATTGAACGTAACCCTGGGCGTTGGCGTCAGGGTGTCCGGGATCGTACTCCAGTTGCCCGGGTGTCGTGTCGGGACGGACGCCGGCAAGATTGACTTCGCGCATGCTTCTCAAAACGGGGTCGAACGAGCCCGGCGCCACCGCGCGCGCCGCGAAGACCGGATCGAGGCGACGGTACGGCTGTCCATCCGCTCCGCGCGTCGTGCGGGCGTTGGCGAGGTTGCTGGCGATGACGTTCATGCGCCCGCGCTCGGCGGACAGGCCCGAAGCCGCGACCTCCATCGCGCTGTAGACTCCGCTCACAGAATACGGACGGCTCATGCGCCTCTCCCGTCATTGGCAGCCCACACGAGTCCCGAGAGTTCGTTTTGCGTGAGAGATGCGATCGTGTCGTACCTGAGTTGATTCGCGGCAATCTTGACGGCCTCTCTGTCGAGACTCACCGCGTTTCCGTCGCTCCCCGCCGCTTGGGCGCTGGTGTCCTCGACGACCTGCCAAGGACTTGCGCTGGACGCGGACGCCGGGGCTTCCATGTGCCCCGCTTGCGTTGCGGTCATCGCGGTTTGCAGAGTGCTCTCGAAGGCGACATTCCGCTTGAGGTCCAGAGGATGGAATCCGGGCGTGTCGACGTGGGCGAGGTTCGCTGTCAACAAGTTGTGACGAGCGAGGTGGTAGTCCAAGCCCGCACGTAGGTGTTCGACGCCATCCAGAATCGACATGCCGCTTCTCCCAGCGAGCATGCAATCACGTCCCGTGCCACCTAACGGCCGCATTGGCGCGACCGTTGCTCTGAACAAGGGGCCTTGGGCGTTCCCGGTGATTGGCATCCGAACGGCGAGTGTTCGGTCAAAGGATGAATCGTGATCAAACTCACTCGACTCAATAACAGGGTGGTCGTGATCAACCCGGACCACATCGGGTGGGCCGACGCGACGCCGGACACGACGCTCTTCTTGATTGGTGGCGAGAAGATCATCGTGCGCGAGTCTCTTGAGGAGCTCATCAACCAAGTCGTCGAGTTCCGAAGACGAGTGCGCATTCACGAGGGAACCGTACAGCAGCCAGGTACCTGCGAGGGGGACCCACCCAGGGTGGCGAGCATCCCGGCCGCGCGCCGATTCAGCGATCCGCCGGCCAGCATCCGATCGCGCGGGGAGCCATAATGCAGCTCGGTCCTATCGTCGGTATCGCCATTGCCATGATCGCCATCTTTGGCGGGAATGTGCTCGAAGGTGGCCACATCACGGCACTCATTGGAGGTCCGGCGGCCATGATCGTCTTCGGGGGCACGATCGGCGCCGTCGTCGTTCAGTATCCGACGCCCATGATCTTCGCAGCTCTCGGGGCGGCTGGCGCCACCTTCAAGAAGCCGAAGACGGACGGGGCGAAACTGGTCGAGGAGATTGTGGACTACGCAAACCGCGCGCGACGCGACGGGATCCTCGCGCTCGAAAAGGTGGCTCCCACGTCCTCTCATCCGTTCTTGGCGAAGGCGCTGATGATGGCCATCGACGGGGCCGACTCCACTTCGCTCAGGCAAACCATGGAGATCACGATCGGCAAGCGCGAAGAGCACGGCGAAGACAGCGGGAAGATCTTCGAGGCGGCAGGCGGCTACTCCCCGACCGTCGGAATCATCGGCGCCGTGCTCGGACTCATTCACGTGATGAGCAATCTGAGCGACATCGCCGCGGTGGGACACGGCATTGCTGGAGCGTTCGTTGCAACGATCTACGGTGTGGCCGGCGCCAACATCATCTTCTTGCCCTTGGGCGGGCGAATCAAACTGGGGGCGCGCGATGAAGTGCAGCAGATGGAGATGATGCTCACCGGCGTTCTGGCGATTCAGGAAGGGATGAACCCCAAACTCGTTCGCGAGCGTCTCAGCGAATTCGTACACAGCCATGCCCCCGCAAACAAGAGCGGAGGAGCGGCGATGACCGAGGCGCGGGCGTCCTAGACCATGCGAAAGAAGAAGCACGCCGAGCACGTCAATCATGAGCGGTGGCTCGTCAGTTATGCCGATTTCATGACTCTGCTCTTCGCGTTCTTCGTGGTGATGTTCGCCGTGTCGCAGGTCGATTCGAAGAAGATGGGGCGGTTTACGGAAGCGTTCTCCAAGGCGGTTGGAATCGACGTATTCCCGCTCAACGGGGAAAGCATCATGGCGGGCGGCACGCAGACGGACGAGGGGTCGACGAACTACCCGGAGCGCCATCGAGAAGCGGAGATCGAGGACCTGCGCGCCGCCCTGGGCAACAAGGGCGATCTGCTCCGAGGGATGCAGATCATGCAGTCGGGAGGAGAGCTCGTCCTTCGGTTGCCAGAGAACGTGTTCTTCGATAGCGGCGATGCGCGGGTCAAGGAGAAAGCCGTCGTCATGCTTCGAACCGTGGCGCCTGAACTTGCGCGCAGAGCGGTAGAGGTCCGCATCGAGGGTCACACGGACAATCGCCCAATCAATACGGGCCGGTTCCATTCCAACTGGGACCTGTCGACCGCGCGTGCCATCTCCGTGATGACGATCTTCCTCGACGAGGGCCTGCCTCCCAAACACGTGGCCGTGGCCGGTTACGGCGAGTTCCGTCCCGTGGCTGACAATGCGACAGACGAGGGCAGGCGCCAGAATCGTCGCGTGGACCTCGTCGTCAGTGCCATCGCCAAGGCGGAGGGGACAGGCGCGACGACGGGCGAAGACCTCCAGGCGGCCGACGCGGCAGCGAATCCGGCAGAGGAGCGGGATGCGCCTACCGACGCTGGCCAGGTCGACGAACGGGCTCGCCCATGAGACAGGTTTACGGGCGCTCGGTAGGGGCCCTGCTCGCGGTCGCTGCTCTGTCTGCGACGAGGCCCGCGGAGGCCCAGCAGTACCTGATCGGTGGCGCCGCCGGCGCGTCTTCGGGAATCGAAGGTGGCGGACCGCAGGGGACCATGGCCATGACACGCACGCGCGTTCGGCTCGCGGTCGACGTGCGGATCGACGAGAATCCTTCCGACGTATTTCTGGTCGGTCTCGACGCGGAGGTCACGCCGACGAGCGGGATCGGTGCGGACTTGCGCTATGGCCGGATGCTCGGGGACCGGGGGATCCTCAGCGGAGGCATACTGGGTATTCTAGCGCCCTGGACGCTCTACGGAGCATGCGCAGTGTTCGAATACAGGATTCCCATTGCGCAGAGGGTCCAGATTACCGTCGCGCCCGAGGGCGACGTGTTCTTTCTCGGGACCGACTTGCCTGACGGAACGGCAATCTGGCAGTTTCGACTCAACGGAGGACTGCGTGCGGACCTGTAAGTCCTGGACTGTCGCGGTGGGAGCGTTCGCGGTGGCCGTCCTGGGCGCGATGGCCTGCGGACCGGGGTGGACTGCGGGACCGTGCCTTCGCTACTCGGACTGTGCGACAGGCTATACGTGCGCCGACGGAATGTGCGAGCCCCTGCCCATTCCGGAGCCGGAAGGCGGTGGCGACGATGGAAGCTCGTCCGAGCAGGACACTGGAACCGACGGGGCGAAGTCGGATTCCGCAGCGCCGGCCAAGGACGCCGGTCACGATGCTGCGGACGCCAAGAGCGCAATCGCAGACGCGACGGCCGGTTGACGCCGCGTCATCGACGTGACTCTCGGCCGCATTGGCTTCGAGCGCCGTGCGGGTTTCCGCAGCGACTTGGGCGGCACCGAATTCGCATCGTCCCTCCACCATGTTCCGATCGCTGAACGTGGCCGCTACGGGCATGGCTGCTCAGGAGACGCAGCTTGACACCATCGCGAACAATCTCGCGAACGCAAACACCACGGGCTACAAGGCGCAGCGTGTCGAGTTCGAGGACATGCTCTACCAGAACGTTCGGTCCGCCGGGCCCAATGCTGCCGGCAACGTGAGTCCGACGGCCACCCAGGTCGGTACCGGCGTACGCGTTGCTGCCACGGCTCGTCAGTTCTCGCAGGGCACGCTCCAGCAGACGGGCAACCAGCTGGACTTGGCCATCGAGGGACAGGGATTCTTTCCGGTAACCCAGGCCTCTGGAGACGTAGCCTATACACGTGCGGGTTCCCTCAAACTGGACGCTCAGGGACGTTTGGCGACCAGCGACGGGCTGCTGCTGGAACCTCCGATCACCATTCCGGCGACCGCGACCAGCATCACCATCGCGTCGGACGGTACCGTCAGCGTACTCCAGCAAGGAAGCACCGCGGCGACTTCGGCCGGGCAGATTCAGCTCGCTTCGTTTCCGAACCCCGACGGGTTGACGTCCGTGGGACACAATCTGTTCACCCCGACTTCGGCCAGTGGAGAGGCCAAGACAGGGGCGCCTGCGACCAACGGTTTGGGAACCATCCTGCAAGGATCGGTCGAAGCTTCGAACGTGGATGTCGTGGAAGAGATGGTGTCCATGATCCGCGCGCAGCGCTCCTACGAGATCGACTCCAAGGTCATTTCTGCCGCGGACGAAATGCTTCGCAACGCGACGCAAAACCAATGACAGCCGCACGTTTGGGATGCCTCCGTCTCGCCTGGATCGTTGCGACGTGGGCCTCCATGGCGATGGCGGCCCCGCCGCGCGAGGTCCTCATCGAAAGCCCGCGAATGCGGGTCGGCGACTTGGTACCGAACGCAGGAGAATCCGCTGCGACGGTGGACGTGGGTCCGGCGCCGTTCGCCGGGGCCACGAAACTCGTCACACGTGCCGACATCCTGTCGGCGCTAGAGGCCAAGCAGATTGCGCCGCCGCCGTCGATTCCCGAGATCGTGCGCGTCGTACGCAAGGTCCGGCATCTCACGTCCCTCGACATGGACGCGCTCGTGCGGCGTGCCGTGCTCGAAAAGCCGTTAGGCAGAGGCGTGACCTTATCCAGAGTCCGTGTGGAGCGCCCCGTGGACGTCGCGGACGGATGGTCTCGCGTGGATTTGTCCGTTCCGCGAGCTCCGAAGAGGATCGGTGAATTCCAGACCACGGCGATTGCCTCGTTCTTCGTGGACGCTGAACTGCTGGCGCGCGTACTGGTTCCGCTCGACTTGTCCGTATCGGCCGAGGGGGCCGTCTACGATACCGTTCGAGGTTCTTTCGTTACGGTCGTCGTTCGTCGCGGCAGTGTGGAGGTTCGAACCACCGGCTTTGCCGGGGCGGACGCCGACATCGGAGACCGACTTCCGGTCCAGCTTCGGCCCTCGGGTCGAGTCCTGCGAACGCGCCTTGTGAACAAGGACGAGGCGCTCGTCGAGGAGGACGGGCAATGAAGGTCGCGCGAGCGGTCCATTGGCTCGGCGTCTGCGCGGTGTCGAGTATCGCGTGCGGTCCTCCCCACGTGCAACCGTTCACTCCGCGCCAGCGCATGTACGAGGCAGGCGGATACGCTCAAAAGAGCGTCGAAGCGAAACCGGCCAGGGGCTCGCTCTTCAGCGAGGCAACGCCCGGGTACTTGGAGGACACGCGGGCCGTTCGCGTGGGCGACACGGTGGTCGTTCACATCAACGAAAACGCCAACGCGCAGGACGCGGCGAACACCACGTTGAGCAAGAATACCACCGCGACGACCGGGGTGACCGCGGCGCTGGGGATCGTCCCGGCTCTGCAGCGGGCCTATCCCGATTTGAACCCGGCGCAGCTCCTCGCGTTCGCGAGTCAGGCGGGATTCACGGGGTCGGGCACGACGCAGCGAAGCGGGCAGCTTACCGGGGACATCGCAGTGCGTGTCGTGCGGGAGATGCCGAACGGAGACCTCTTCGTGGAAGGCACCAAAGTCGTACTCATCAACAACGAGGAGTACCATCTTTACATATCTGGATTGGTGCGCCCGACCGACATCGCACAAGACAACTCCATCGCGTCGACGGTCATTGCCGACGCTCAAATCGAGTTTACAGGACGCGGCGACGTCGCCGACCAGAATCGGAAGGGGTGGCTGGCACGCCTGCTCGATTCGCTGAACCCGCTCTGAGGCCCTGACGTATGAAAAACCTTTGGCTTGCCCTCCTGGCGCTCGCTGCCCTCGTCGCTTGGTCGACGATGGCGCGAGCCGAACGACTTCGCGACATGACCGAGATCGCGGGCGTGCGCGACAACCAGCTGGTCGGATTCGGGCTCGTCACGGGACTCGGGGGC
Organism: Polyangiaceae bacterium; assembly: GCA_049512415.1. Taxonomy (GTDB): domain Bacteria; phylum Myxococcota_A; class Polyangia; order Polyangiales; family Polyangiaceae; genus Palsa-1150. Next base: position 16,939 of record JBEKXD010000047.1, on the reverse strand, counting down.
ACGGGGGACGACACGTCGGTTCCCTTCGCCCAGCAGGCGGTTCTGTCGATGCTCCGCCGCCTCGGCTTGCAGGTGGATTCCACGCAAATAAGGTTGCGCAACGTCGCGGCCGTTACCGTGACAGCGACGCTGCCCCCATTCGCAAAGACCGGGACGAAGATCGATGTGACCGTATCGTCCATCGGAAATGCGCGAAGCCTGAGCGGCGGTGTGCTGATTCAGACAGTGCTCAAGGGCGCAGACCAGCGGCCGTATGCGGTGGCCCAGGGTGGCTTGCTCGTCGGCGGGTTCCAGGCGAAAGGTTCCAGTGGCAGCAGCGTTCAGAGCGGATCGCCGACGACCGCGCGCATCCCCGCGGGTGCGCTCGTCGAACGCGAGATCACGGTTCCCGTCGTCGCGTCGGGCGTGATTCGCCTGGAGCTCCGCGATCCAGGGTTTACGGTGGCTTCGCGGGTGGTCGAGGCGGTCAATGACAAGTTCGTGGGAGCCGCGACGGCCATCGATGGTGGATCCATCGACATACACCTTCCGAGGGAATACGAATCGCGCATCGTCGACTTCGTGGCCGAGATCGAGGACATCGAGGTCGTCCCGCTGCACCGCGCCCGCGTCGTCATCAACGAACGAACCGGGACCATCGTGGCGGGAGGTGACGTCCGCCTGTCCGCCGCAGCCATCGTGCACGGCAGCCTCACGATCGTGGTGAAGGAAAGCCCCACACCTTCCCAGCCGACCACACCCTTCGGAGGCGGGAGCACGGTCGTCGCGCCGAAGACGGACATCGAAGCCACGGAACCGCGGCGAACCATGAAGTATGTGCCGGCCGCTCCCACTCTGTCCGACGTCGCGACCACACTAGGAACTTTGGGACTCTCGCCGCGGGAGTTGGCGAGTGTCTTGCAAGCGCTTAGGGAAGCCGGTGCTCTCGAAGCTGAGGTGGTGGTGGAATGAGTACGCCCATAAGCCCGGTGACGCTCGGAGTCGCAACTACGCCGAGCGCTTCTAACGAGCGTGCGGTAAAATTGCACAAGGCAGCGTCGGAGTTCGAATCGCTCTTGGTCAAACAGATGCTCAAGCAGTCCAATATTTCAGGGGAAGACAAGGCCAATGGGTACGCCGACATGGCGGTCGATGCCATGGCCTCGGCCGTCGAGAAAGGTGGCGGGTTGGGACTCGTCCGATCCATCGAAGCGGCCATCAGGCCGAGAGCCGGTCTTTCCGATGCCACGAAGCAACCATCGAAACGCTAAAGCTCTTGCTGTTTCCGCCGTTCTGCCCAGGCGTAAGCGGTCACGTGTCACCCGAGGAACCCACGATGCGCATCGAAAACTACGGCAAATTCACTGATCAGGCGCTTCAGTCGGCCCAAGCGACCAAGAAGGGGTCTGCTGCCCAGGGCAGCGGTGGCGACGCCGCAGGGGCCTCTGCGGCCACGCCGACGTCTGGGGAGAAGGTGACCGTGTCTGCGCAGGCGCAGGCCCTGTCGCGTGAGGCTGCCCAGATGGATACGGCGAAGGTCGAGAGACTTCGCAGTGCGATTCAAGCAGGGACCTTCAAGGTCGACGCGAAGGCCATCGCGAAACGAATTGTCGACGGAGCCTAGTTCTTCATGCCAAAAGACCCGATCGCGGAGCTCGATCAGCTTCTTTGCGAGGAGCGTGACGCGCTGCGCAAACTCGACAGTGTGCGCGTTCTCGCGTGCGCCAGGCGCAAGCAGGCGCTGGTCGAGGAGTTGCGCGGCCCGGACGGGTCCGTGCCGGTCGACGTTCTTGCCCGTCTGAGGGCGCTCGTTCCAGCGCTCGAGCGCAACGGGATCCTGCTCGCACACGCCCGCGACATCCTTCGCGACGCGCTCTCTGCGGCCTGCCCAGAGCTTGGCGCCGCGGTGGCGGCGCGAAATGGCAAGTCGTGTCCGACAGCTCGGCTCCTCTCCGTGCGAGGCTAGGCGATGTCGTCGCTGTTCGGTCTTCTGGGAACGATCGGGGAAGGCCTTGCCGCGCAGCAAGCGGGCTTGAGCGTGACGGGCCAGAACGTCACCAATGCCAATACGCCTGGGTATGTGAAGAGGACGGCCGTACTCGAGACAGCGCCGGACCCCTCGGGCGACGGAGGCGGCGTCGTGGTCCAGGGGACCGCTCGCCAGTTCAACGCGTTCACGTACGCCAACGTCTTGACCGAGACTGGGCTGCAAGGTGCGGCCGATGCCCGCAACAGCGCCCTCGCCTCGGCCCAGGCGATTGTGGCTCCGACCGGGGGTGGCTCCGTAGGGGACGCGATGACGGCGTTCTTCTCTTCCCTTCAAACGCTTTCCGCCTCGCCCTCGGACCCGTCGGCGCGCGCGGGCGTCCTGGCCGGGGCAGCGAAGGTCGCTCAAGCGTTTTCGACGACGTCGGTGGGGCTGGCCCAATCCAGTAGCTCGATGCTGACGCAGGCGGCGACGGAAGTTTCCCAGGTCAATACCCAGCTCGCCCAGCTTGCGACTCTCAATGGGCAGATTTCGAGCGCACAGGGAGAGGGGGACGATGCCGACGATCTTCGGGATACGCGAGATGCGCTCGTGACCACGATCGCTGGCGAGATCGGTGGGCGCGTGGTGAGCGACCCGTCGGGCTCCGAGACCCTCTTTGCCGCAGGAACGGCGCTGGTCGCGAGCAACCAAGCTTCCACGATTTCCGTCTCCCTCGATGAAAACAATGCCTTGAAGTTCACGGCGACCGAACCCGGTGGAAGTGGCATCGACATCACTCAAGGCGTGACCTCGGGTTCTCTCGGCGGGATTCGAGAGGCTCGCGATGAGGACGTGGCGACGACCTCCAACCAGCTCGATCAGCTGGCGTATACCTTCGCGAACGCGGTCAACGCGATTCACGAGAAGGGATACGGCCTGGACGGCGTCTCGGGGCGACCTCTGTTTGCTCCCGCGTCCAGCGCCGCGGGTGCGGCAGCCGCGATGGCTGTGGATCCGTCCGTTTTAGGCCAACCGAACAACGTGGCGGCGACGGCGAACGCCGCGGACCTGCCCGGAGGAAACGATCTGGCGAACGAACTCGCGGGGCTCGCCGACCAGTCCCTCGGTTCGAGCGGGACTCCTACGCAGCAGTTCGGCGCGATCGCCGGTCAGCTCGGAACCGCCGTGGCTTCCGCGAGCAGCGACGCGCAGCTCAGAGCCGACACGCTGACGGAAGCGCAGAACCTCAATAGTAGCGCGAGCGGCGTTTCGCTCAGTGAGGAGACGATCAATCTGACGCGGTACCAGCAGGCGTTCGAGGCTGCGACCACCGTGCTGCAAACGGTGAACACGATGCTTCAGGACTTCATGACGACGATGAGCACCGCGGGATGACCGGAGGGCGTTGAATCATGCGCGTGACGGAATCGATGATGCTAAACAGCGCCCTGGCCTCCGAGGCGCGAGCCGCCTCGAATATGGCGGTGCTGTCCGAGCAAGCGACGTCGGGCTTGCGAGTCGAGGTCCCGTCGGACGATCCCGCGGCCTATGCGTCGCTCGTGCAACAGAGCCAGCAGATCGCCACCGTCCAGGCGCGCAGCGCGGCAGCGAGTCAAGCCTCGAGCGATCTCGACCTGGCATCGAACGCGCTCGATCAGGCGACGAATGTGCTGTCGCAAGCGAGGGCGCTCGCCGTACAAGGGTCCGACGGAGGCTGGAGCGACGACGCGCGCAACGATGCAGCTGCGGCGGTGGACTCCCTCCGGCAGGAACTCATCGGTCTTGCGAACACGCGCGGATCGACCGGCTACCTATTTGGGGGTACGAAGACCGCCACACCGCCCTTCGACAGTAGTGGCCAGTTTTCCGGCAACGACAGCACGACCGAGATCGAGATCGCGCAGGGTGTGAAGGTCCCGTCGAACGCCGACGGCGCCACGGCGTTCACCGCCGCCGGTGGGCTCGATGTGTTTACGGCGCTCGCGAACCTGTCCGCCGCACTTCATTCGAACAACCTGTCCGCCATGCCGTCGTGCCTCAATGCCATCGACGCGGCGCACACCCAAGTCGTGGCCGCGGAGGTGTCCACGGGGCAGCGATCGAGCAGTCTCAAGTCGGCGACCGACGTGATGAACAGCACCCTGACCGCGCTCCAGATCGCCAAAGGAAACATGGCGGATGCCGATGCTCCGACGACACTATCCCAGCTGCAGGCGACCCAGACGGCCTACCAGGAGGCGCTCGCGGTAAACAAGAACATCTTGTCGATGGCGTATTCGTCGTCCGGTACCTAAAGTCGTAGCCCATGCTGATCCTTCAGCGGCGCGTGGGACAGCGGATCGTGGTCACCGGAGGAGTCGAGATCACCGTGACAGCCGTGACCAAGAGCGGCGTCCGACTCGCGGTGAGCGCACCCCGCGGCGTGGCCGTGCTTCGCGGGGAAGTGCACGATGAAGTGGCCCAAGCGAACGCCCGTGCGGCGAGCTCCGATCATGCCGAGCTCGTGCTGGAGGGCCCCGGGTCGACGCCGAGGACGCCATGATTCGTCTCACGGGGACCCGCTTCGGCGATATCGAGATCGACGACGCAAAGACCATCCTGGTTTCCCGGGGGCTGCTGGGCTTTCCGGATGCGCAGCGCTACGTGCTGCTTCCTCGACCCGGCAAGCGCGTCGCTTGGCTTCAGTCCCTTGATGTACCGGAGCTAGCCTTTCCGGTGGTCGACGGGGCCGAATTTCCGAACTACCCGCAGCCACCGGCGCGCGAGCTGGCTCGCGAAGCGGGCCTCGGATCCAACGAGGTTGCCGTCCTGATCGTCGTGATGGCCCCCAAGGGGCAAGGGCTGCTCGGCAACATGCTGGCCCCGCTCATCGTCGACATGGAGACGCGGTCGTGCGCCCAGGTCGTACTCGATCCGCGACTTTACTCCGCGTCCGCGCCGCTCTAACTACTCGGGAGCCTCAAGCTCGGCGTGCTTCTGCCGTTCGCTGTCCTCGGGCACCTACGCCTCACAAGGATGGCGAGTCCGTGGCACTTGCGCAGGAGCAGTTCGGAGATCCCCTAGAGGACGACGGCGTCGCCTCGACCGCGAGCCCGGACGAGCCGCCGGAGTCTGGCCGGAGTCGCGCCGGTCGCGTGAGGGATCCGCAGGAGACCGAAGGAAAGCTCGCGCGAGCTGTCGACGAGCTGAAAGGCTCCGAAGACTCCATGCGAGCCACGCTCGCCGAGGTCCAGCGGGTGCTCCATCGCATCGAGGCTCGGCGCGTGCACGAGGATGCAGGCTATGCGACTTGTGCGGAGTTCGAGGAGCGTATGCTTGCCTGGGCGCCGCTCGTGCGCGTGATGCGAGCCGTCGCGGGCCGTTCGACGACGGCCTGTCCGCAGCTCGCCGAGGAGCGGCGCGATCCCGCAGAGGACCGCGCTCGAAGTGTCAAGGCCCTGACGGCGATTGCGCATGCGTTGACACGCCTTCGGTCCCTGGAAGCGGAAATGCACGAGTCGGCGCTCAAAGCGCGAGGCACCCTGGAGCGCGTCGAGTCTGGCCGTCTTTTCGAGGAGTGTGGGTACGCGTCTTACGAGGAATTTCTCGAGCGCGCAGTCGGCCCGAGTCCGCTTCTTGGGTGCGCCCTCGCGTCGCTGGCCGTCGAGGCGAGTCACGAGACCCACGAAGCCCATGAGCAGGTCTCGGAGGACGAGCTCATCGCCGATGGGGGCGATGAGCTTCCCGCGGCGCTGGCGCTCCACGACTTGCAGCTCCAGACGGGCGAGCCCGACCCGACCCCACTTCTGGCAGGGCCTCCGGCGGCAAGCGGGGAGCCTGAGCGACAGCCGACTGGCGGAGGCTCGCTCCCTCGGATGATGGTTTTGTCTATCGTGGCCGCCGTGGTCTGCGCGGCGGCCGGACTCGGTGGCGCGTACGCCGCCGTCAGTCTGATAGGACCCCAAGCCGAACCCCCTGCCGAAGCCGGTGCCCCCGTGAGCGAGAGTCAGCCCGTCGCGGCGGCTCCCGCGACGCGCGCCGCCACGGCGCCCCCTGCGACGCGCGCCGCCACGGCGCCCCCTGCGACGCGCGCCGCCGCGACGACCCCAAGGGGAGCCGTTACCGTTCGCAGCGCCCGAGAAATTCACGACACGCTGGACAAGGGCTTGTAGCGCTGCTCGGCGCTGCGCGGTCTGTCAGCGCCTCGCGCGTATCTCAGAAGCGGCGGTGCGGAACGCAAACCTGGGCGATGTACGTGCCCGAGTTGGTGCCCGTGGCGAGGTCGGACACTCCACGGTCCACGAACGTGCCGGTCGCGCCGACATAACGACCGGTACCCGACGCGACGAGAATGGTGGTCGCGAACTGGGCGGTGGTCTGCCCCGGAACGATGTGGATGACGCCGTTGTCGTTCGTGGTCATCGTGCCGCCCGGCGCGGTAATCAGGCTGTGACCGGTATAGACGTACTCGGTGGGATCGTTCGGGTCATTGGCGGATTGCAGAGTGGCCGCCGTAAACTGGTAGGTGGCCGGGAAACCGCCGACGAGCGTGCCGAGCGTGCAAAGCCCGTCCGGTGCGGTGCAGGGCGTGACCGGCACGGCGGTCGACGTGCCCTGGAAAAAGTCGCAATCGCAGCTCTCGCTGTCCGCGCGCACAGACTTGCCCGAGGCAAGAATCGGAAGGGCAACCCCGAGCAAAGCCGCGAACACGGGGAGACGCACACTCTGGATCGAAAATGAAGTCAGCATGGGTGAAACCTCCATGCCGAACACAAGCAATAAGTTCTCTCCTACACAAGAGACAAATGCCGCCCTTGGCGCAGATGTCACGGTGACGGAACATGATGTGCTCAGGGGTGCTCGAAATCGAGGATGTCCCCCACGCGGCGACGCAGCGCTCGCGCCGTTGGGGGACCGGCCTTGTGCAGGCGGAAGAGGAGCATTTGACCTTCGCCGGTGTGAACGTCGAACAGGGTGTCATAAGGAACGCGCAGCGCTTCGAGGTCCTTGAGCTGGGCTGGCGTGAGCCCGTCGCCGCCGTCCGCGTACCGATCGAAGAGGTAGGTGATTGTGGTCATGGGTTGAAGCGCCCATCCAAGTCGTGACGCAGTCAACCAGACGCGCTCAAGCGCCCGTCCTCCCTGGAAGAAGGAGCCTGAGTCGGCGTGTGGCATGCGCAGAAGGCCCACCGCGGTGGATCGCTCCAGGGCCTTGCGAACGGGCCGCGCCAGACCCCTGCCGCCGCCGAGCGCTCCGACAGTTTTCATCAGGGCCCAGGAGGCGATGAGGCGAAGGGCCGCCAGGTCGCTCGCCGATAGCTCCAGGGTCGCGATTTCGAGCCCATCGCGCGTGGCGATGGCATCATCCCGAGTCCACCGTATCTCGCGCATCATCTGCCCGTGCATGATGGGCGAGAGCATTCGGATCATCTCGACGCGCCCAAGGATGCCGGCGACTGCGTCCAGGGACTCGTCACTCTCGAGGAGCGTCAGCGTGCCTCCGCGCGAGCGCGCAGCTGCTTGCAACTCGGCGCGGTCTCGGTCAGGCATCGGGGCGCGTGTTCCGAGGCAGCGGTTGGTGACGCGCACGCCGACCTCCGCGACAAGCGGATCGAACGGGGGCGTCGGCACGCTTGGATCGCCCAACACGAGCTCACAGGCGATGTCGCTCCGGCCCAGGTCCGCCGGGACCCGAATCGCGGCCGCGACTCCCATCGCGCCCGCGGCCAGCAAGGCGTTTTCGGCGGCCGCTCCGAGGGCGAGGTAGCTCGCGTGGTTTCGATAGTCGAGGAAGTTCTCCGCGCGCGCGGCGTCGAGGCGCATGCGCAGGACTCCGGCGGCGAAGGAGAAATGCCACGGTTGGCAATTTCCTCCTGAAGGCGCAGCCGATGCGTACGCGACCAGAGTGCGGATGTCTTCGTCGCGCAGCGCGCCCGAGACGTGCGTTAGGCGAGGGAGCGCGTTGCCCTCCGCCGCTCCGTCGACGGTCTCGACGGGCGTCGCCTGGCCCACGACCGTCTCGGGGGCTTGTTCGTCGCAGACGATCGAGGGCACATCTACGCGGAAACGCCCTGACTTGGTCATCTGTCCGAGAAGAATCCGCCGCGCCACGTCGGTGCTCACCGCGGCCCCGAGCGCGATCTCCGACGCGAGCTGCGGCCAGCTCTTGAGGGTGGTCTCGATGTCGATGAGCGACGCGGCCATGCGTTCGGAGAGCGCACCCATATCGAGGATCTTGAGCACCGTTGGAATCTTCTCGTAGGTCGTCATCCCGCGCAGCGACGCGGCCTTCACGTCCCCCGCGAGGCCGTGAAAAACGGCGCGCCCCGGATCGAGGTCGAAACGCTCGACGTCCATCACGCCGCGATCGCTCGTCTGCATGAGCACACACACACGCTGGCTCCGTGCCCGCTCGCGCAAGAGGAACTTCGCGTACAGGTCGTCGCACTGCTCGAAGACGATGTCGAGCTTGCCGAAGCGGCTCCCCGTCAAGAGGGCGTCCACGTTGTCAGGCGTCAATCCTTCGGGGAAAATTTCGACCTGGCAGAACGGATGGATCTCGAAGATCCGACGGGCGGCCGAAACCGCCTTGTTCAGGCCTAGCTCGTGAACGCCCACATTGAGACGATTCATGTTGGCGAGTTCGAGGCGGTCGAAATCGGCGAGGACGAAGTGACCTCCGACGCCCTCGAGCGCGAGAGTGACCGCGATGGCCGCGCCGGAGGACAGCCCGACAATCCCGACGGTGGCCCGCGAAAGACGGTCTTGTTCCAGAGTTGTAACTTTGTTCCGATTCGCACTGGCACGTAGTTCGCGGAATTCGCTCTCCGGTAGAACGTGGACGAGCCGGTGGCTCCACGGATAGAAGACCCAACGTCCATAGTATTCGGGCCTGACGCCATGCGTCAGGTCGTCGATGGCTCGGACTTGGTCCGATTCGGTGCGCTTTGTCGAGGGATCGCGCACCTCGATGAGTCCGAACAGCTGGTCGCGCAGCGTATCGTGGACCACAATAAAGGGGTCCGCTGCGAGGAGTTCACTCAAGGCGTTTGCGTGAACTTCATTTGACAGGTCGAAGACACGCGGCTGCCATTCGGTGTCCGGGTCCCGGCGCGGCCCGAGGCGCAAAAGTAGGTTCTCCAAGGATTCTTCCAGTCGGCAGTGTGGACGAGACGCCCACGACAGGGCGTGAAGTATGGAGGAAAGTCATGGGCTATGTCACGCGCATCAGCGCCTTGCGTCAATTTTGCGCTGGAGCTCGCTTCGCGGAACGTGAGATATGAGAGCCATGATGCGCCCTGATGCCACATTCGACTTTGCCAGTTCGGCGCGGGACTACGAAGACGTGTTGAAGCTTATTCTTGGAGCGAATCAGCATCACGGTCGCTTCCTGGGTATGTCATTCCGCGACATGGGGTCGCCCTTGGACGCGTGTTCGGAGTTCGTCACTTGCCGCGTGCGAGGTAACATTGTGGGGTGCGCTCGCTTGACTGCCGTGGATGGCGACGTTTCCAAGAGTCAATGTGCCCTTGCCGGACACGTCATGCCGGACCCCATGTGGACCGACGGCTTCGTCGAAGGACACGGCCTCGCGATCAGTCCGGCATTCCAGGGGGCCGGCCTACTCGCTCCTATGATAACGCGGGTGGTGTCCGTCGCCTACGAATGGGGGTATGACTACTTTGTGATCGGCAGTGCTATGCGCTTGCTAGACGCCTATGAGAACTTCGGATTTCGTGAGGTCGACCGTCGCGAGGTCACTCCGCTCCCGGGTTGGACATTTACGTCCGCGCTCATGTACATGGATCTGCCCGTCCTCGCTCGCAATCCGCCTCCCGGCAAGTGGACCCAGGAGGTCGCGCAGGCTCTCGCGCGCGTTAGTGACCAAAGGTGCGAGCGCTGATTGCCGATGAGCGAAGTCCGGCGTTCCTATCCCCCCGCGGCGAACCACCTTCCCAGTGCGGAGCGGCTTCGGACCAGTCGCGAGGCGGCTAGCGAGAAAGCGTGGCCGGACGCGATTGGGTCCGATGCAAGGCGCTTGCAACGCTAAGTGCGGCGCCCCGGAAAAAAGTGATTGGAGTGCACGATCAGCCAGCGCGGAATGCCTAGCTGCCGAAGCCCGACGGTCGCGGATGGACGGTGCGTACCGCGGAGAGTCGCAGCGCACTCGGCTCGCGCAGGTGCTCCATGGCGGAGCAGATGCCGGTGGCCGAGAGATTGTTCGCTCCGAGCTCGCCGGCGCGATCGGCGATCCACTCCGCTGCCGATCCGACTGTCGCAAAGGAGCGATGCGGAAAGGGAGGCTTGGCCAGGAGCCCGATGCCGAGGATGACGCCGCGCACGGCAGCCGCGCGGAAGCCGCTGCCCTCGTAGACGAGGGCCGAGATCTTCCAGCCCGAAGCAAGAAGGACATCCTGCGCGATACGGTTACGGACTTCGGCAGGAGGCAATGGGGAGTGCTCCTCCACGACGGCAATACCTCCAAAAAAGGGATTACCTCGCTTGGCGCGTTCGCGTACCAATGCACTGAGACGGGACACCATCGCCAACGTCGTCTCCCGGCGGTATACGACTAGCGCTAGCTTCCGCCAATGGCCGATGATGCAGTCGTCGTCAGCGTCTACCAAGACCGGAGGCTCGATCGCGTCAGGCGGCCCGGAGGCCAACACAGGCGGCGTGACTCTCGACATACCCGTCCTCCGCGCAACCTTTGATTTCGTATCAGATTGATCCCGCCAGGTGAGGCGAAACGCACACGGCAGCCCACTTATACGAGTGCCAATACTGCGACACTCTATGATCAACCTCCGTCAGGTCAAGTCGTCTCTGAACCGACGCCACATTTCGTCGTCGGATCGAAGGATGAGCACGTTTGGACGTGTCGGGGGCGCCTATCAACGAACGTGGGCTCACGGGCAACGGGCGCCTCCTTATCCCTTCCTTCGGTCGGTCCAGACTTTGGCCCTGGCTGCATCGGACGTATACACTCGAGTCACCCCCGGAGAGCAGCTAGCCGAACATGGCCGAATTCGTTTGGGAAGCTCGAGCGCGGACCGGAGAGGTCCGAAAGGGCGCGATGGACGCCGAGTCCGAGGACGCGGTCAACCAGCGCCTGCGCGCTCAGCAGCTCCAGCCCACGCGGGTGCGGCGAAAGCGCACGCTGGCGTCTCTCCAGCTCGGCACCGGCGTCGGCGCGAAAGACCTGGTGACGTTCACGCGTCTCTTCTCGACGATGATCGACGCCGGCCTGCCCATCGTGCAGTGTCTCGACATTCTGCAAGGCCAGACTAGCAATAAGCACTTTGCGGCCGTGCTTCGCGATGTGAAGGCCAATGTCGAACAAGGTTCGACGTTCAGCGACTCGCTGCGCCGCCATCCTAGGATTTTCGACCACCTCTACGTCAATCTCGTACAGGCCGGCGAGGTGGGCGGCATTCTCGACACCATTCTCAATCGCCTGGCGTCCTACATCGAAAAATCGATGAAGCTGCGCCGCCAGGTTCAGGGAGCGATGGTGTATCCGAGCATCGTCATCGTCGTCTTCTTCGCCGTCCTGTCGATCCTTCTCGTCTTTGTCATTCCCGGCTTCGAGACGATGTTCAAGGACTTCGGCGCGAAGGACGAACTCCCGGTTCTGACGCGTCTGGTCATGACCGTCTCACGCATATTCATTAGCAACCTCCTCTGGGTCGTACTCGCGCTGATTGCGGTGGTCGTCGGCGCCGGCGCTCTCTATCGGAGGCCACGCGGAAAACGGGCGATCCACGCCGCGCTGCTCCAGCTCCCCGTGGTCGGCCCTGTGATGCGAAAAATCGCGGTCGCCCGGTTTACCCGAACCCTCGGGACGCTGCTCGGCTCCGGCGTACCCATCCTGGACGCTCTCGAGATCGTCGCGAAAACCGCGGGCAACGTCATCGTGGAAGAGGCGGTCCTCTACGCCCGCGCTCGGATCTCCGAGGGCAAGAACATGGCGCAGCCCCTCATGGAGACCAACGTCTTTCCCCCGATGGTCGTCCAGATGGTTGGCGTGGGCGAGCAGACGGGAGCGCTCGACGCGATGCTCAACAAGATCGCCGACTTCTACGAGGAAGAAGTGGACGTCGCCGTGTCCGCACTCACGAGCCTGATCGAGCCTGTGCTCATGGTCGGCGTCGGAGGCACCGTGGGCGTGGTGCTCATCGCGATGTACCTGCCCATCTTCAGCATCGCCGGCAAGATCAAGGCCGAATAGCGGGCTCACCATGGAGCTCGGCATCCGTATGGGAGCCCAGGACGTCCGCCAAGCTGACGTTCAGCACAGTCTCATCAAGCGACTCGCATGGACAACGGGCCTTCGCCTCAGTTTTCTGGTCCTGCTCCTCGGGGCGACCGCGATCCTGTTTTTGCGGGGTGCGCTCGAGCGGTACCCAATAAGCCTGCGGATCGTCTTTCTGACCCTCTGCGTCGGCTTCCTGGCGGCCCTCGTCTACGCGATCGTGCTGCGCTCGGGCCGCTATTTGCTGCCTCTCGCGTGGTGGCAGATCGCGGTCGACCAAGTGACGTGGACCGCGATCGTCTACGTCACGGGCGGCCCTTCGAGCGGCGCGACATCGTTTTACGGGCTGACGTGTCTCGTCGGCGCCGTGCTCGTGGGCCTGCGCGGAGCCGCGGTCGCCGGGGCCCTCGGCGTCGGGATGTACGCGCTGCTCGGCGTGGCGCTCCATTCGGGCTGGTTGCCTCCGCCGGCGGACCAAGCCGCGACCGGCTACGTGCTCGGGACTCAAGACCTTCTCTACCCGCTGCTCGTCAACGCCCTCGGCGTGGCGTGCGTGGCGCTCCTCGCGGGGTACCTCGCCGAACGGCTGCGCCTGACGGGGGGCGCGCTTCAAGCCGCCACGATGCGAGCGTACGAGGCGGAACAGCTCGCGGTCCTCGGCCGGATCGCGGCGGGCCTGGCGCACGAGATCCGCAATCCGCTGGGGTCCATCACCGGTGCGATCGACATGCTCAGGGAAGGGGCGGCGATCTCGGACGAGGACCGGCGCTTGTGCGACATCGTGCGGCGCGAAGCCGGGCGGCTGAACGAACTCGTCGGCGATATGATGGACTTGGCGAAGCCGCGGCGCCCCCCCAAGGCAGAGGCGACGGACGTAGCCTCGCTGGCGCGAGACGTGGTCGCGCTGGCAGTCAACGCGGGCCGAGGGGCCGACGTAGCCGTTCGCTACGAGGGGCCCTCGGGGCAATCTCTCGCCCGGTGTGACGGGGCTCAGCTGCGCCAGGTCCTGTGGAATCTGGTGCGCAATGCCATCCAGGCGAGCTTCGCGGGCTCGACGGTGGTCGTGGGCGTCCGGCAGGAGGCCGACGTCGTGACCCTGTGGGTGGACGACCAGGGTCCCGGCGTCCCCGAAGAGGAGGAGGAGCGCATCTTCGAGGACTTCTTCACGACGCGCACGAAGGGCGCCGGGCTCGGCTTGGCGGTCGTGCGGCGGATCATCGATGATCACGCGGCCATGGGGGCGACCCTCGCGGTCAAGCGCGCCCCGAGCGGGGGCGCGAGTTTTCGAGTGACCCTCAGCTGCGATGTGGCGGGCTTGCGGAAAAGCTGGCGGCCGCCGGCGGGGGGGGCCGCCTAGCTCGGCGTGCGGGCCGTCGTCTGAACAGGTCCGCGGGTCCGTCGTCGGGTCGTCTCCTACGGAGTTGGCGTTTATGTCGAGGGGGTAGGCGTTTACGTCGAGCGGGTTGGCGTTTACGTCGAGGAGGTAGGCGTTTACCTCGAGCAGGTAGGCGTTTACCTCGAGCAGGTAGGCGTTTACGTCGAGGAGGTAGGCGTTTCCCTCGAGGGGGTTGGCGTTTACCTCGAGCAGGTAGGCGTTTACGTCGAGGAGGTAGGCGTTTCCCTCAAGCGGGTTGGCGTTTCCCTCGAGGGGGTTGGCGTTTACGTCGAGCAGGTAGGCGTTTCCCTCGAGGAGGTGGGCGTCTTACGTCGAGCGGGTTGGCGTTTCCCTCGAGGGGGTTGGCGTTTCCCTCGAGGGGATTGGCGTTTCCCTCGAGGGGGTTGGCGTTTACGTCGAGGAGGTAGGCGTTTACGTCGAGCGGGGAGGCGTTTCCCTCGAGGAGGTGGGCGTCTTACGTCGAGGGGGTAGGCGTTTACCTCGAGGAGGTAGGCGTTTACGTCGAGGGGGTTGGCGTTTCCCTCGAGGGGGTTGGCGTTTCCCTCGAGGGGGTTGGCGTTTCCCTCGAGGGGGTTGGCGTTCACATCGACGAGATGTGCGCCTATCCCGGACCTGGACAGGACATTGCTGACACTTTGCTTGGTGGCTACTGTCAGGGAGAGGCGCGCAAGCCGCTGCCTTCACGGCGTACACGTCGAGAGAAGGACGGCGATGGGGCCGATGGCATTGCCGGCTACGACCACATCCGATCGCCCGTCGCCGTTCAGGTCGCCCAAGCGCAACATGCAAGCGTAGATAACGGGGATGCCGACGCCAAAGTCTCCCTCGGACTGAAACGTCCCGTCGCCACGGCCAAGGAGGACGGTGACCGTGTCGGTGCTCGCCTCGTTGACGACGAGGTCCGGGTCTCCGTCCGCGTTGACGTCGCCGATGTCGACAGAGCCGGCGGTCGATCCAACGGCGATCTGATTCGGCGGACGAAACGTGCCGTCACCGACGCCCAGCCACAGGCGCACCTCGCTCGGACCATAGGTCGACGCATCGACATAGCTGACGAAGACGATGTCCGGCACCCCGTCGTGATTTAGGTCGGCCACCGCCACGCTGTTCGTCGCGAATCCCGACCCGGAGTTCACGTTCAGCGCCTCCGAGAGGGACGTCTCGGTACCGAACGTGCCGTCGCCCTGGCCGAGCATCGCGGAGAGCGCTGAGGCCATCGGGTTGGCGATCACCAGATCGATGCGGCCGTCTCCGTTGAGGTCGGACAGCGCGAGGCTATCGCAGTCGACGGCAATCGGGAATATAGTGATCGGGCGCAAGGTCCCGTCTCCGTTTCCAAGCAAAATCCCTAACGCGGAGCTCGGTGGGCCTCTATTGCAATTGACGGCGTCGAGCCATCCGTCGTTGTTGAGGTCGCCCAATGCGAGTCGGCCCCAGAGCCCGCCTGCTGGATAGCGTACCGGCGCTTGAAACGTTCCGTCGCCGTTGCCAAGCAGGACGTCGACAAACCCGTGGACGGTGTCGTAGTCGGTCACGACGAGGTCGGGCCTGCCGTCGCCGTTGAGGTCGCCGATCGCCACGTCGCCGGGGTGTTCCGCCGCAGTAACCGTCTGCTGCAGCCGAAGCGTCCCGTCACCATTGCCGAGAAGCACGCTGACGTTCTCCGGTTGCTGGCTCGCCGCGACCACGTCGAGGATTCCATCGGCGTTCAGGTCGCCCAGCGCAAAGCAACCAGGGTAGGTGCCCGCTTGGTACTGGACCGGGGGCGCGAGCGCCTGGGCGCAGTTGGGAACGGTGCAGTGGCCTCCCACGCAAGGGCGGCCCGCGCGGCAGTCCAGGCCGCACGCGCCACAGTTGGTCTCGTCGGTATCCGTGTCCACGCAAGCCTGCTCCCCGCCGTCCGCGCAGGCGGTGAGACCGCCTTCGCACGGCAGGAGGCACACGCCCGAGACGCAGGTCTCGTCCGCCGGGCACGCGTTGGCGCACGCCCCGCAGTTCGCGCGGTCGGTCTGTGGGTCGACGCACTGGCCGTCGCAGGAGAAGGCGCAGGCGTCGCTGGAGACCTCCGTCTCGAAAACGTCCACGGCGGAATCGACCACACCGGTGTCTGGACCGGCATCCCGCAGTCCGGAGTTACCGCCATCGTCCAAAAGCCCCGTGCGCGACCCGCACGCCATGACCGCGCCCATCGCCGCGCCGAGCGCGACCGCCTTGCCTACCCTCGTGCGCATCGGCGACTCCCAGCTTCAGCGTACGGGCGGCTGTGTAGCACGTCGGCTGCGGCGCAGTTGCAACTGCGCAACGGCCACGGCTTCGAGGGCCGCCAAGAGGTCTCAAACCGCGCAGGCGGCTGACGGGCTTGCGACGCGAACGCCCGTCCGAACCCACGAGCCGCTCTTCGTTCCTCGACACGCGGCGGCGCCCTAGCGCCGTCGGTGCGCAAGGCTCGCGGGAAGGCCGCACCTTCGTTGCCCCGGTCCGCCGCGATGCTCCTGACGTTCGGCCTGCTCGCGCTTGGCGCAATGGCCGCGAGCGCCCGCGGACTGCGGCGCCGCACGCTGCAGCCGACTGACATTGCGCTCCTCGCGCGGAGAACGCGCGGAAACCCGCCACCGTCACGGGGTGCAGGTCGAGAGAAGGACGCTGACAGTGTCGTCCTTCTCGTTGGCCACGACGACGTCCGATAGACCGGCGCCGTTCATGTCTCCGACAGCCAACACGTAGGCGGAGCTGCCGGCAGCAAAGTCCCCCTCGGACTGAAACGTTCCGTCACCCCGTCCGAGCAGCACCGTGACAGTATCGGCGTTGTCATTGGCGACGGCGAGGTCGGGATCGCCGTCGCCGTTGATGTCGCCCACGTCGAGCGAGAGCGCCGCCAGCCCGACCTCAACTTCCTCCGACTGGCGGAACGTGCCGTCGCCGCCCGCGAGCCAGACGCGGACGTTGCAGCCGCCCGGATACGGCGCACCCGTGACGCTCACGAACGCAATGTCAGGCGCTCCATCATGATTTAGGTCCGCGACGACTACGGAGTTGAGCGCGAACCCGATGTAGGCCACTCCGAGCCGGGACGACAGCGTCGTGACCGCTCCGAACGTCCCGTCGCCGTTGCCGAGCATGACCGCGAGAGTGGCGGCGTTCTGATTGCCGGTGACGAGGTCGGCGTGGCCGTCCGCATTCAAGTTCGCGATCACGAGCGACGACGGCTCGTCGACGGTCGAGAACGTCGTGAAGGGACTAAGCGTGCCGTCCCCATGGCCCAGCAGGATGCCGCCGACGCTGCTCGGGTAGTAGAAGACGCTCGAGACGACCACGTCCGGCGCGCCATCTCCATTGATATCACCCACCGCCAGGGGGCCAAA
>JBEKXD010000046.1:0-43589 GCA_049512415.1 Polyangiaceae bacterium | reverse complement strand
CACGATGGCCTCCATCGGGGCGAAAGCGCCAACCCGCTCGAGGGAGGCGCGCACCTCGTCGGGGAGGATGCCAAATCGCTCGAGGGAGGCGCACACCTCGTCGGGGAGGATGCCAAATCGCTCAAGGGAGGCGCATACCTCGTCGAAGGAGATGCCAACTCGCTCGAAGGAGGCGCAAACTCGCTCGAGGGAGGCGCACACCTCGTCGAGGGGGGCGCCAACTCGCTCGAGGGAGGCGCACACCTCGTCGAGGGACGATGCTCACTCCGCCTCCTTGGGCAGGAAGCTCGCGCAACCCAAGATGGCCAGCTCCGCTGAGACCTTCGGGTCCGTCCCGGCGCTCGTCCCGAGAGCGCGGCCCGCGTTCGCGCTGCGCGGGCCCGGCGCATCGGCCCGCGATGGGCGCCCTACGGCGGGTTGTTGACTACGATGTCGTCGGTGTAGATGGACAACGGTTGGGCGGGTCCACCGAGGTAGTTGAGCCCAGACTGGACGAAGAGAGCGGGATTGCTCTCATTCGGATTCGAGATCCCGCCATCGCTGATTTCGCCCACGCCGTCGAATGCGAGCGACTGGGTGTGACCGTTCAGGTCGACGAGCAAGTCCACGTTGACCCAGGCGTTGAGCGTCGGCATCGCTACGGCGTGGGCCGCCTTGCCACCATTGGACCAGCTCTCGTTGAGTGCGGCCGCGTTTGCGGTGATATCCAGGGTCTCCGCCCACGCGTTGTTCTGATAGGACACGCGCAGCAGGCTCACGACGCCGTCGGTGGACACGTAGCCCACGATCTTGAGGGCAAAGGTGACTTCGAGTTTGTTGTGATAGAGGAGAACGTCGTTGAACTGGTCGATCTCGTAGCCGCCCGCGTCGAGCGCGGGAGTCGCGATGAGGAGCGAGTTCGGAGGCGAGCCGGGTGCGTAGTCGGTGGACGTGACTTGCGCCATCTCCCCGGAGGCCGGAATGAAGTGACTGGTGAACCCGGCCGACGCGTCGCTCGTCTCGTCGAAATCGTGGCAGTCGAAGGCGGTCGCGGGAGCGTGCAGAGCGCACCATGAACCCGCCTCGGCGGCTCCGTCAGGAGCGGACGCCGCGTCGCTCTCGCCTGCGGCCGTGGAGTCTTGTGCAGCGTCTAGGGTCGAATCGGTACCCGCGTCGAGCGCCGAGCCGGTGCCGGTGTCGACGTCGGGTCCCGCAGTGGCGTCGAGGGCGGTTCCAGGGCTGGCGTCGTGGGGGACACCGGGACTGGCGTCGAGGGAAACATCAGGACTGGCGTCGAGGGAAATATCGGGGCTCGCGTCGAGGGAAACATCGGGACTGGCGTCGAGGGGGACACCGGGACTGGCGTCGAGAGGGACTCCGGGACCGGCGTCGATGGGAGTCGAAGAGTCGTCGGAGAGGGTTGCCGCGTCGGCGGAGGCGGAGATAGCGTTGTCGAATTGGCCGAGGTCCGCGACCAAGTTGCACCCCGCGAGAGCGGCGAGCGCGCCGATCGGACCGAGCCAGCGGGTGGCGGTGGCGCTTTTTCGTAGGGTGGCGATCATCGAATGGTTCCCGACAGTGCGATGCCGGCTCCGTAAGGGGAGACGCTGGGAGTCACGACGACGGACGGACCCCCGGCCGATTGCGGACGATTGACCCCGCCGTCGACGCGAAATAATAGGTACCCGGCAGCGGCGGCACCTGCCAAACCGACGCCGAAGCCGATGGTCGAGAGGGTCGCATAGGTCTTCGCGCGATCGATATTGGAGAGTCCTCCCGGACCGCACACATTGCCTGGGCATTCGGAGACGGCCCGGTCCCGCATGCCGAACGTGAGCACACCGAACACCGAGCCCGCGACGATTCCGGCGGCGCCTACGCTGGCGGCAGTCCACATGAGCGTCGAGGGTCCCGAGCGGGTCTCATGGCCTGGAGCGGCCTCGGTGCGTGCGGGCGCGCTCGTCTCGACGGGCTCTGCGGAAGGTGAAGGCGATTCGCTCGACGCGACGAGCGGCGGCACTTGCACTGTCATCTTCTGCGCGTCGGGGGCCACTTCGATGGCCGTGCGCCACGGTCTGAATCCGGGCGCCCTCGCTTCGATCGAGTGCGACCCGGGGTCCACGGGCAAGGGCGTCCCGATCGCGGCAGCGCTGAGAAGCCCGTCGTCCACGCGAAGCTCAAGGCCGGGAACGCGGTCGGCGCTGAGCACGACGGTCGTCAGTCTGGGCTCGAGTTGAGCCAAGTGCTTGCGACCAAAGGCCACTCGCTCAGGCTGATTGAGCCGCTGAGCCCAGGCTGTCGCCGAGGAGAACTCGGACCATGCGGATGCCGTCAGTCCCTGTCGCTCATGGCATGCGGCGAGATAAAAGAGCGTCCCCAGGGCCGGGTCGAGCTTCTGACTTTCGGCCAGCTTCGGACACGCTTCTTCCACGCGACCGGCCGTGAGAAGCTGCGTACCGTCGCGAAACAGAGCCTCGGCAACCGCTCGCGAGTCGCCTCGCGCCGCGCTGGACGTTCCCGCGGCGACGCATGTCGTCGCAAAGCCCAAAACCAATCGATTCCAATTTGTCATGTCACTCCCGACCGCCGATCACGCCGAGGTCCGGGTCTGCTTGTCCCGGGGCGCCAGCTTTGGGTTTGCTGGGCCGCGCGCGCGGAGCTGCTGGGCGAGGGGCCTCTCGGCTCGCGGCGACCGGAAGCGCCGTCAGGTCGGTCGACGGGCCAGCGCCGCCGCCCCGCGGGGCCGCGACGCCTGACGACGGCTGAGGGCTCCCTTCGACCGCGGCCGCCGTCGCGGTCGGTGGCTGCGTGGCCACGGTCGTCTCGACGCTCACGGGCGCACGCGCACTCACGGATCGCACCGCACTCGCGGATCCCACCGCACTCGCGGATCCCACCGCACTCGATTCGTCAGCGAGCACCGTCGCGTGACGCGGCCACAATGCGACGACGAGGGTCACGAGGACCACGGCGAACGCCGCCGCAGCGCCGATGTACGCCCGCGAAGTCGACGGACGCTTTACGAGCGCGACGAGGCTGACCACGGTGCCGCCCCTTTTCCCCGTGTCGACTGCGCCCCGCGCCCGTCCCCCGGCTGGCACCAGACGCGGCAGGGTAGGCCGGTCTGGGGCCGGGGCCTCCTGCTCGTTCGATGGCGCCTGTTCGACGCGCGAGAGCACCAGCGCGCGTCGCGCCAGCTCGTCCTTGGCGACTTCCGCGATCCACGCCCCGAGCGTGCGTTGAGCCATCACGGGAATCGTCCGCTCGATGGCCGCTGCAAATTCGAGCGCGGTTCGGTACCGAGCCTGCGGGGCCCCGGCGACCGCCTTCATGACGACAGCCGAGATCTCCGGCGAGACATTCGGATTGACACTTCGCGGCGAGTCGATCTGCGACTGGGCAATCCGCGTCATGATGTGACCCGTGCCCTCGCTCCGGAACAGCCTCCTGCCGGTGACCAGTTCCCAAAGAATGACCCCCAAGGAGTAGATGTCCGCCTCGCGACCGACGTCCTCTCCGAGAAGCTGCTCGGGCGCCATGTAGCTGAGTTTGCCCTTGATCTCGCCAGCGCGCGTGTGACCGGACTTCTCGGCCGCCTTTGCGACACCGAAATCGAGGACGCGTGCCAGGCCGTCGACGCCGATCAGAATGTTCTGTGGCGACACGTCGCGGTGAACGATTCCGAGGCTCTTGCCAGTCAGGTCGACTGCCTCGTGAGCCGCGTGCAAGCCGAGAGCGGCGCCGAGCACGATCGCGGAGGCCGCCGGGAGCGGAATGGACAAGGGCTTGCGCGTGATCTGGCTAAGCGACACGCCATGGACGTATTCCATGATCAACATGGCGCTCTTGTCGGTGGCCACGCAGTCGAGCGCTGCGACGACGTTCGGGTGCTGAATGCGCCCCACGAGGCGCGCCTCTTGGAGAAACATCTCGACGAATTCGGGCGAACGAGCGAGCTCCGCATGCATTCGCTTGATTGCGACGACTCGAGAGAATCCAGCGGCGCTCTCGAGCTTGCCGAGGTAGACCGAAGCCATACCTCCGGCGCCTATCTCGCCGTAGATGCTGTACGGGCCAATCCGTTGCGGGGGCCGCTCCGAATCATCGTTCGCCGTGGCCAGGACGTCGACAATGCTCATCGTATTCTCATCTCGAAACGATCGAGCGCCGAACGCCACCCGCATCATGATTACGGCGCACGGAGTTGAAACGTTAGCCGGCTCGCGACCCGTCCCGGACGGCGATCCACAATGGAGGGCGTTGGGCGCGCGGTCGCCGCGAAGAGGATTCGATTCGATTAAGGATATCTCTCCGCGGTGAAGCCGCCAGAGCGTTCTCGCGATGTGCGGCGGAACATCCTCCGATACCGGGTGACCAGATGGGTGGACGTCTCCGATGTGGGGCTGTGCGGAGTCGTGGCCAGACTGGCGAGTTGTCGTTGAAATACCGTGATCCTATGCGCGGGCCGGCGAGCGCCGACGACTCGCGTGTGGGGAGGCCTGGCGGAGAATCGAACGGGACGCGCCCGACCTGGATCGCGGGCGGCGCGGCAGGGCGGGCGAGGCCAAGGGCGACGAGCGACGGGCTTGCCCGAGGAAATGCGCCTCGATCTGCGGACGCGAATCTCTGTCGGAGACATTCCTTGGCACGCTGGTAAAGAGATTCTCGCCGATGCCTTCCCACGGTCCGAGTTGCTCTCCGAGTCCCATCCTTTCGCGGCTTGCGCGGCGCGGCGTCACGCTCGAGCTGGGCACCATTGACCTCTGTTTCCTCGTAGCGCTCACCCTGCGCGCGGAACACTCTGCGCTCGCTTCATTCACCGAGGACCAGCTGATCGATGTGTTCGAGCAAGTGTGTCAGGCCGTCGAGCCAGAGGCGGAGGTGCGCAGAGTGGCCACGCACGCCATCCGTCGCTTGCGCGACCAGCACATGCTCAGTCGGGTGGACGGTGCGGGTGTCGTGCGTGCCGGCGAGTACACGCTCACTCGCCTGGCGACCGGGATCGTTGACTTTCACCTGGCCGACGAGTCCCTCACGCGCGAGAGCCTGACGTTGCTCTTGCGCACGCTGAGCGAAAGCGTAGCGACCGCGCTCGACGCAGCTCGGCGGGCATCGAGCGCCGACGAGTGGCGCGCTTTGGTGGTGGCGCCGCTTCGGGTTACGGTGGGCGATCTCGTCCAAGGCATCGAGCGACGACAGCGGGGATTCGACGCGCAGAAGGAGCAGTTTCAGCGCGACGTCGCCGGCCTGCTCCAGGCGGATTGGTTCGGTGCCGTGGACAGGTGTCAGGCGCTTCTCGATGCGACGACCGAGACGCTGCGCGAGCTCGGCGACGTCCTGCTCATCCACGCCACGGCCATTCACGGGGCGCTGCAGGACATTCTGGAACTCGCCGCGAGCGCGGGAGCCGCAGAGGCCGAAGCGGCGACGAGGAGAGTGGTCGAGCAGATCGACCGCATCGCTGCTTGGAGCGGGGCGCGGCAGCGAGCGTGGTCCGAGTACTATCAATACGTCCACAGGTTCCTGCGTGACGTAGTTCGCATCGACCCGACCCGCGTGCTCACGCATCGCCTTCGCGAACAGCTCACGGGCTCCGCCGGCGAGGGCTTCGCGCTCCGCGTCGCGTCGGCTGCGTCTATCCGCCTGCTGCGACCTGTCCGGCCTCCGGCCGAGGGGCGCCCCCCTGTACGACGGCGATCCGGCGAACCGGAGACCACGGTGACGGACGTGGCTTCGGTGGACCCACAAGCGAAACTCGACACAGACGTGCGCGCGGCGGTGGACGGCGGCGCGCGCAGTCTCGCCGAGGTGACCGCCCTGCTCACGGCAGGAATGCCGCCCGGCGAGCGCTACGTGGCTGCGGGTCGCATCGCCCTTGCGGTGGCTCGAGTGTGTCGGCCCCTGACGACTGCCGATCGGCCTTGGGTTTCCGTGGCCGACGACCTCGTCATCGAGGAGTGGGCCGTGCCGGAGGCGTCGTGAGCCGAACGTACGCTCTGCTCGAGGACGCGATCGGGGTCGACGTCTTTCCGGACGTCGACCTCGCCCTGAGGCGCGGCCGGCACATCGACCGCGACGACACCGATCGGTACGCGTTTCTCGTCGACGCGAGCGACGTGCTCGAGCCGTTCTACCGGCGATACGGCTGTGAACTCATCCACAAGAGCGATGGATATTTCTATCTACTGCCGATCGACGACCGTCTCGGAAGGCGCCATCTCTCGTCCGCGGAAATGCTCGTCGGGCAGGCTCTCGCGCTGCTTTGGCTCGACCCTGTCACGGTCGAACATGGCGGATGCGTGACTCGAGATCAGGTGCTAGCGGAGCTCGCTGGCGTCATGGGCGCGGAGTCTCTGCTGCGAGCCATGAATCCCGCCCGTCGCCGTCGCGACGAGCGCGTCGAGCAAGAGAATGTGCGAGCCAAAGTCCAGGAGGCGATCCGTCGGCTCGCGTCGCTCGGGTTTGTGGAGCTTACGGACGAGGCACGCATCCGATTGCGCCCGGCTCTCATGCGCTTCGCCGAGCCCGTGCGCGGGGCCGCCGCGCCCGCCGCGGCTCTCGAGCGCCTCGTCGCGGAGGGAGAGTTGGTGCTCGTCGAACAGCAGAGCGACGCGGCGCCCGAAGAAGACGAGGATCCGGGCGACTGCGAGACAGAAGGCCCGGGGCACGACCCATGAGCCGCGCGCGAGCCACCGCGCTCGCCTTGGTCAACTGGAAGGGAGTCTTCTACGAGCGGTATCTGCTCGACCCCCACGTGACGGCGCTCGAGGGAGCCAACGGCGCCGGCAAGACCACCGTCCTCATTGCGGCGTACGTCGTTCTCCTCCCCGACCTGTCGCGGCTTCGGTTCACGAACGTCGGGGAGACCGGAGCGACCGGTGGGGATCGCGGGCTCTGGGGTCGCTTGGGAGAACTCGGTCGCCCGTCGTACGCGGCGATGGAGCTCTCGTTGCCCAGCGGGACGACTCTCGTCGCCGGAGTGTGCCTCGAACGCAAGGCGGAGCCGTCGCTCGCGCTGACGCCTTTCGTCGTTTCCGATCTGCCGCTCGAGGGCCGACTGCGGCAGATCCTTCTCGTGAGCGACGGGCAGCACGACGCGGTTCCAGAGCTCGCCGAAGTCCGAGCGGCGGTTGCGACAGCCGGCGGACGCATCGAGGTGTTCCAGTCGGCCAAGGACTACTTCGGCCATCTCTTCGAACTCGGCGTGCTCCCCCTCCGAATGGCCACCGACGAGGACAGGAGCAAGTACGCAGAAATGCTCCGGACGAGCATGACGGGCGGAATCTCGCGCGTTCTCGCGACCGAGCTTCGCTCGTTCCTCCTCAAGGAAGAGACAGGCCTGGGCGACGCGCTGTCGAGAATGCGGTCCAACCTCGATGCGTGTCATCGCACGCGCGTGGAAGTGACGGACGCGGGCCGGTTGGAGCACGAGATTCGCGGCGTGTTCGACGCCGGATTGGCCATGGTCTCGGCGTCCCTGCTCTCCGCGCGCGCAGCGGCCTCTGAATCTGCGCTGCGCACGCAAGCGTCGCGCGAGGCCTTCGAACAAGCGCAACGAACGGAGCGAGCGTACGAGGAGGAGCTGTCCGACGCGCTATCCGCGCATGGCGCGTGCGAAGTGCGCCTACGAGCGGCCCGGTCGGCGCTCGACCAATCGTGCGCGTCGCGCGATCGTGTGCGCGTGGCGAGAGCGTGCGCGCTGCGTCTCGCCGAGATCGAAGCGGAGCTCGCAGCTGCGGTGGAGGTATCCCGAGCCGCGAGCGCGGTGAAGACCGAGGCTGCGGCGCGCAGACTCGCGCGGCGACACGACTGCGAAAGAGCTCGGGAGGCCTACGACCGTGCCGCTCGCGGCGTGGCCGACTGGCAGACCGGCCTCGAGGAGCTGCACCGCAGCGCCCATGAGCATCAGCGCGCGCGCCGAGAGCTGGCACGAGCCCGCGAGGTTCTCCCCGAGCTGACGGAATCGGGACTCGACGCCGCGCTCGAGTCGTTGCGCTCGAGATGTCGCGATCTCGACCTCGAGCGCGCACACGCCGATGCTAGCGACCGAGCGGCAAGCATCCACCGAGAGGAATACGAACGCGCACGGGCGGCGTTGGTCGAGATGGCCGGGGATGTGCAGCCAGGTCGTGACCACGAGCGAGCTCGCGAAGTTCTCGCCCGCGCCTCGGAGTTGGAGGCTCTGGCCGCGAGGGCGCGCGAGCTCGGGGAGGAGAGCGCCTTCGCGCAGCGCTTGGCGGAGCGCCAGCTCGAGACGCGGGCGAGAGCGACGGCGCTCGGGCTCGATCGATGCGAGCCATCGGCCGCCACGGCCGTGGAGCAGCGTCTCGCGCTCGCCGATGCCGAGGTCCGTGCTGCGGACGAGCAAGCGCAGCGCGCAGAGGAACAGGGGGTCCAGCACCGGGCGGCTGCGGACGAAGTGCGGCGCCAAAGGGCGGACCTAGAGCGAGCAGCCGAGCGTTGGGCCGAGGCCTCGTCGCTCGTGGCACGGGTCGAGGGCTTGACGGGTATTTCGGTGCACTCTCCCGAGGACCTGGCCAAGCTTCGCGCGCGCGTCGCCCGAGATCGCGACGTTTCTCACGCGCGCCTCTACGACCTCCAGCACAGACGCGACGAGCGGTTGCGCGCGTCCGACGCACTGACCCTTCAGGGTCCTGGCGCGGCCACGGATCTCAGTCGCCTGCGCGACGAGCTGGACGGCGAATTCCTTGTCGCGCGTTTCGAAGACGTCGACGCCGAGCAGGCGCGCCTCATCGAAGCCGAGCTCGGTCCCCTCGTCAACGCGCTGGTGGTCGCGGATCCCGAAGCGGCGGCTCGCTCGCTCGTCGGCCGCCCGCGCGACATCGACACCGTATGGCTCGTCGCAGCGGACGAGCGTACCCACGCTGGCGGGCAAGCGGCCACAGTACGAGGGGACGACATCGTCGTGCGAGAGGCCTTCGGCGTTCGGGTCGCTCGAATGCCGGCTCGGTCCGCGTTAGGTCGTCGTGCGCGCGCCGCGCAGGCCGACGCGCTGAGGGCCGAGGCCGCGTCTCTAGACCAGGAGATTGTGCAGGCGACCGAGGATCTCCGCTCCACCGAGGCTCTTTCGCAGGACCTTGCCCGGGTTCCGTTCGACGCGGTCGGACTGCGATCGGTGGACTTCGCTGCACGTCGCGCAGAGCTCGACGTCGCGGAGACTGCCGCGCAGGACGCGGGGCGGGTCAGCGGCCGGCAAGCGCAGGAGGCGCGCGAGCGCTCCCGGTCTGCGCGCGTGCGCGTGGAAGCGTGGCGCAGTCTTCTGAGCGAGGCGCTCTTGCTCGGACCTCCTGACCATGGGGAGCGGGCGGTGGCGCTCACCCGCGCGCTCGACCAGGCTTTGGCGGCGGATGCAGAGGTCCGGCGCGTGGAGGCGCCGCGACGAGCGTTGGCGACCCTGATCGATGCGCTGCGCCACGCCCCCTCGGGCGAAGGCGAGATCGAGCAGCGCGAGGCGCGTCGCAGAGAGCACCAGCAGGAGCGAGCGCGCCTCTTCGGGGCGATCGAAGCGTTGGAAGCGCTCGTGGGGCTACGCCGCGCCCTCGGCGCGACGGGCGCCGAGGCTGCGCTGTCGGAGCGCACTGGCTTGCTTCCGCAGTTGGAATCGCAGCTCGCGTGCGCTCGGGCGAATCTGCGCTCGGCGGAGCAAGAGCTGGCGAACGAGGAGGCCCAGTGGGAAGCCGCGACGGCCGCAGCCCAGGTCGCAAGCGCCGCTGTCGAAGCCGCGGCGGCGCAGCGCACCCGAGTTCTCGCAGACCTCGATGCGTGCGGCGGCCGGCTTGCGTCGGAAGCGGCCTACGAATCGGCGCAGGCGGCGGTCGTAGGCCGAGAGGAGGACCGCGCCGCACTCGAACAGGAAGAGCGACGGCGAGCGACCCAAGTGGCCCTCGTGCGCGAGCGCCGTGCTCAAGCGAGCGCTCAAGCGAGTGCGGCGGGTGCGGCGCTGCAAGCGGCGCAGCAGGCCGCGCATCCGGCAGCGCAACGTTGGGCTCAAATGCAGGCGCGAGCGGAGGCGACCGGGCTTTTCGTCCTAACGCGCGTGGCCTCGTCGGCTGATGCCGAGTTCGGTCGGACCTCCGTCGCGCTCGAAAGCGAGGTTCGCAGCCGCGCCGAGGTCCTTGTCGACCGCCTGGGCGTGGCTCGGGGCGGCGAAGAGTGTGCACGCGCAGTGCGTGAGTCGTTGCGATCGCCGGGATGTTCCCCGTGCGAGGTCGCGGTCGACGTCTGGACGCGGGTCATGGACTGGCTGAGGGTCAGGCTGCCGGCGCAGGTTGCAGACGTGCCGCAGCCGCTCGATGCCCTGGACCGGCTTCGGGGCGATCTCGGACTCCTCGAAGAGCGCCTCGCGCGCCAGGAGAGCGAGCTGCGCGGCGCCTCCGAAGACGTGGCGCGCGGGATCGACGTTCAGCTTCGAAGGGCGGCGCATCAGGTCAAGCGGCTCAATCGCCGGCTCGAGGGCCTGGCGTTCGGAGCGGTGGCGAGCATCCGCGTGCAGCTTCGGCGAATCGAACGCATGGAGCAGGTGCTCGGAGCGCTGCGCGAGGGTGCCGTGCAAGAGCTTCTCTTCGATTCGTCGATGCCGATCGAGCAAGCTCTGACGGAGATCTTCAGGCGCTACGGGGCCGGTCGCACGGGGGGCTCCGCGAGGATCCTGGACTATCGGGAGTACATCGATCTCGCCGTGGAGATCCGGCGAAAGGCGGCCGGGGCCTGGGAGCCCGCGCACCCGACGCGCCTGTCGACCGGAGAGGCCATCGGAGTGGGGGCCGCGCTGATGATGGTGGTGCTCACCGAATGGGAGCACGACGCGAAACTGCTCCGGAGCCGGCGCGTGGACGGGGCTCTTTGCCTACTATTTCTCGACGAGGCCAATCGCTTATCGCAGGATAACCTCGGAGTCCTGTTCGAGCTGTGCAAAAACCTGGACTTGCAACTGCTCATCGCCGCGCCCGAGGTCGCGCGCGCGGAGGGCAATACGACGTATCGGCTCGTTCGCTGCCTCGGAGCGGACGGTCGGGACGAGGTGCTGGTGACCGGGCGGCGGATTCGAGAGAACGTCACGGATTGATAACGGCTATCTGCGGTAGCGACGCGAATTCACCCGCCACGAGCCTCCAGTGTGACAAGGCGTCGCTCGTGATCGTCGACCTGGGTTCGTAGCCCTCGGGAATCAATCAGGGTGTCGCGGACTTCTCGGACGGCGTCCGCGACGGCGACGAGCTCAGTCGCGAGCCGTACCTCGGCCTCGGTCTGACGGTGCTCGAGGCGTTCGAGGCGGGCGTTCGTCTGGTCGAGGCGGGCGTTCGTCTGGTCGAGGCGGGCGTTCGTCTGGTCGAGGCGGGCGTTCGTCCCCCGAACTTCGTCGCGAATGCTTTTGAGAATCTCGACCGTCAGATCCGATGGCTCCATGGACCGCTCTCCCTCACGATGCCATCAGGGAAAGCAATGTCCAGGCCAGCGTCTAAAGTCCGCGCACCCCCCCTGTCGCCCGATCACTTCTGTTTCTTCGCCAGCTCCTCACGGTACTTCTTGATGAGCTCCTCTCCGAGCGCATTGGGCAGCGGCGCGTACCTCGAAAACTCCATCGTGAACTCGGCCTTTCCTTGCGTGGCCGAACGAAGGATGGTCGAAAATCCGAACATGTCCGCGAGCGGCACCTCCGCGTCGACACGCGAGAATCCCTCGCGCTCGCTCGTACCGACGATGATGCCGCGGCGCTGCATGAGAATGCCCACGATCCCGCCCTGGAATTCGCTCGGTCCTTCGACTGCGACCTTCATCAGCGGTTCGAGAATCTGCGGTCCCGCCTTCGGATAGGTCTCGCGCCACGCGCCGCGGGCGGCTTCCTGGAACGCGATGTCCGACGAGTCGACCGCGTGGGAAGCGCCGTCGTTGATGGAGACCGAGACGCCCGTTACGGGTGCGCCGATGAGCGCCCCCTTGGCGAGCATCGACTGGAAGCCCTTGTCGACGGCCGGAATGAATTCGCGCGGAATCGCGCCGCCGGTGATCTGGTCGTCGAAGCGATACGGAGCTTCGCTCCACGGCTCCATGTAACCGGCGACTTTGCCATACTGGCCGGATCCTCCGGTCTGCTTCTTGTGCGTGTAGCTGAAATCGACCCGCTTCGTGATGGTCTCGCGATACGCGACCCGCGGTGGGCTGGTCACCACCTCGGCCGCGTACTCGCGCTTCATCCGCTCGATGTAGACGTCGAGGTGAAGCTCTCCCATGCCGGAGATGATCGTCTCGCCGCTCTCCTGGTCGGCACCCACTCGGAAGGTCGGGTCTTCCTTCGTGAACCGGCGCAGCGCCTTGGACATGTTGGCCATGGCCTTGTTGTCCTTGGGGGTCACCGTGAGGCTGATGACGGGATCCGGGACGAACATCGACGACATGGCGACGTTGAGCGTTCCGTCGGTGAAGGTATCCCCCGAGTTGCAGTCGATGCCGAACATCGCGAGGATGTCGCCGGCGCCCGCGTTGTCGATGTCTTCCATCTCGTCGGCGTGCATGCGAACGAGGCGCCCGACCTTGTGGCGCTTGCCAGTGCGCGTGTTGGTGATCTCCTTGCCGCGGAAGATCGAGCCCTGGTAGACGCGCAGATAGCTGAGCTGTCCGTAGCGACCGTCCTCCAGCTTGAACGCGAGGGACACGAGAGGCTTGTCAGAATCGCTGTCGAGCGTGACCTTCTCTTCGTTCTTGTCGAGGTCGACGCAGATGTTGGTGATCTCGGTCGGATCGGGCAGGTACTGCGTGACTCCGTCGAGCAGGACCTGAACGGCCTTGTTCTTGTAGGCCGAGCCCATCATGACGGGCACGATGTTCAGGCCGATGGTCGCCTTGCGGATGGCGGCCCGGATGATGTCCGCGTCGACCTTGTCCTCGAGCATCGCCTCCGTGAGGTGATCGGAGAACATCGAGAGGGCGTCGAGCATTTCTTCTCGAGCCTTGTGGGCATCGGCGACCATGTCTGCCGGCACGTCCGACTCGAGTATGGTTTCGCCGTTCGCTCCCTCGAAGCGGAACGCTCGCATCGTGACGAGATCGACCACGCCCTCGAACTTGTCCTCGAGTCCAATCGGGAGCTGCAAGAGGACGGGATTGAGGTTTAGCTTCTCGCGAAGCTGGTCGCGAGCGCGGAGCGGGTTGGCGCCGGCGCGGTCGCACTTGTTGACGAACGCGATCCGGGGGACTCCGTAGCGTCGCATCTGGCGGTCGACGGTGAGAGACTGCGACTGGACGCCCGCTACGGCGCACAGCACCAAGATGGCGCCGTCGAGGACTCGGAGCGCGCGCTCGACTTCGATCGTGAAGTCGACGTGGCCCGGAGTGTCGATGATGTTGATGTGGAAGTCCTTCCACGTGCAATGGGTCGCAGCCGACTGGATGGTGATCCCGCGCTCACGCTCGAGGTCCATCGAGTCCATCTTGGCGCCGACACCGTCCTTGCCCTTGACGTCGTGGATCGCGTGGATCCGCTTCGTATAGAAAAGAATGCGCTCGGTCAGAGTCGTCTTGCCCGAGTCGATGTGCGCGCTGATCCCGATGTTTCGTAGCTTCGACAATTCGCTGGTCACGGCCGCTCCATGTCCACCGCCCCGTCACGTTGCGGACGGGCGGCGCCGAGGAAAATGCGGCGCGTCATATAAGGTGTACGGCCG
This sequence comes from Polyangiaceae bacterium, assembly GCA_049512415.1. Taxonomy (GTDB): domain Bacteria; phylum Myxococcota_A; class Polyangia; order Polyangiales; family Polyangiaceae; genus Palsa-1150. Next base: position 29,928 of record JBEKXD010000046.1, on the reverse strand, counting down.
CTTCGCGCCAGGAAAATTGCTCTTCCTGGCTAAGAACGTGCGTCGTCGGTTCGTGAACGAGCGGTTCAGCCAGCCGACTGGCGCAGCGCGGAGACCTAGCCTCGAACTGTGCCATCTCGATGACTCCCCCGCGACTTCTTTGGCGCCGCAGCCCTTGCGCCGGAGGGCGTTCGCCGATAGGTCGATGAAAGCCGCACCCATGTCCGCTGAGTTCGTTCACCTGCACGTACACTCGCAGTACTCGCTTCTAGACGGGGCGGTAAAGGTCAAGGACCTGGTCAAGGACGTCGCGTCGAGCGGCTCGCGAGCGGTCGCGCTGACCGACCATGGCAACATGTTCGGCGCGCTCGCGCTCTACAAGGCGGCGAAGGAGAGTCACCTCCAGGCCATCCTCGGCTGCGAGATTGAGGTCTCAGCTTCGGGCAACGCGCCGTGTCATCTGGTGGTCCTCGCAGCAAACCTCGCGGGGTATAAGAATCTCATCTGGCTGGTGTCCCGCGGCCACGTGAGCCCCTGCTCCGAGGCGCCGCCCGGCGTACCCGCCGTCTCGTTCGACGACCTTGCCGCTCACACGCGCGGGCTCGTGGGCCTCACAGGTTGCCTGGGCGGCTTCGTCTCGCAACCGATTCTCGAGCAGGGGCAAGAGCGGGGCCGCCGCGCTCTCGCGATGCTGCGCGGCGTTTTCGAAGCGACCAATCTTTACGTCGAGCTCCAGGACCATGGGCTGCCCGAACAGCCGGTCGTCAACCGCGTGCTCGTCGACCTCGCCCGCGAATTCGACTTGCCGGTCGTGGCCACCAACGATGTGCACTATCTGCATCGCGCCGACGCGGAGGCGCACCTGATTCTGTCCTGCATCAAGACGGGGCGCTCGTTCGAGGAGGCCAAGCAGCGGCATCACGGGTCGAGCGAGATGTATCTGAAGTCGCCCGACGAAATGGCCCAGGTCTTCTCCGAGATTCCGGACGCCCTGCGCAGAACGCTCGAGGTCGCGGAGAAGTGTCACCTCGAGCTCACGCTCGGCGTACCCATGCTTCCGGGCTTTGGCGTTCCGGCGGGGTACGACGCCGAAGGGTACTTTCGGCGCATCGCTCGAGACGGCCTCGGGGCGCGCTTCCAGGAATTCGAGTCCCGCGGCAAAAAGGTCGATCGCGAAGCGTACGAGCGCCGGCTCGAGACCGAACTCGGCGTTATCGCCCGCATGGAGTTCGCCGGCTACTTCCTTATCGTCTGGGATTTCATTCGCCATGCCAAGGAGCTCGGAGTGCCGGTCGGTCCGGGACGGGGATCGGGCGCTGGCTCGCTCGTCGCGTACTCCATGCGAATCACCGAGCTCGATCCCATCGAGCACAGTCTGATCTTCGAGCGCTTCCTCAATCCGGAGCGCGTCAGCATGCCCGACTTCGATATCGACTTCTGCATGGACCGGCGCGACGAGGTCATCGCCTACGTCCAGCAGAAGTACGGAGAGAACAGCGTCGGACAGATCGCCACGTTCGCCGAGCTGAAGTCCAAGAGCGTGGTCAAGGACGTCGCACGCTGCCTCGGCATCTCGCCGCCCGAAGCCCAGCAGATAGCTAATCTTATCCCACGCAAGACGCCCGCCGAGACGTACACGATTGCCGAGGCGCTCGACGTAGAGCCCAAGCTCAAGACCCGGTACGACACCGAGCCGCGCGTGCGCGAACTCCTCGACCAGGCCCGCAAGCTCGAGGGACTCACGCGCCACGCCGGAAAGCACGCCGCCGGGATCGTGATCAGCGAGGGACCGCTCTGGGACCACGTACCGGTCTTCCGCGACGACAAGAGCGGGGCCCTCGTGACGCAGTACTACAAGGAGGACGTCGAGCAGGCCGGGCTCGTGAAATTCGATTTCTTGGGTCTCAAGACCCTGACGGTCCTCGATATCGCCGTTCGGCTCGTGAACGCTCGCCCGCATCCTCCGGCAGCCCAGGACGCCTCCGTCGTCGAGCGGGCCCTGTCGGGCGGCAAGATCGACCTCGCCAACTTGCCGATGGACGACGCCGCCACCTACAAGCTTCTCGCCTCAGGGGAGACCAAGGGCGTCTTTCAACTCGAGTCCGACGGGATGCAGAAGCTCTTTCGGGACCTGCGCCCCGACAGTTTCGAGGACATCGTGGCGGCGGTCGCCCTGTATCGACCCGGGCCGATGGGTGCGGGGATGCACGAGGATTTCGTGCGCCGAAAACACGGCCTGGCCCCCATCGCGTCTCTGCACCCGCTCATCGACGAAGTCGTCGCGCCGACCTACGGGGTCATCGTCTACCAAGAACAGGTCATGCAGATCGCCCAGAGGCTTGCGGGCTACACGCTCGGGGGCGCGGACCTGCTCCGTCGCGCCATGGGGAAGAAGAAGCCCGAAGAAATGGCCAAGCAGCGCGACGTCTTTCTCGAGGGCGCAAAGAGCCAGGGCGTCGACCCGCAGGACGCCGAGCGCGTCTTTGGCCTGCTCGAGTACTTTGCCGGGTACGGCTTCAACAAGAGCCATTCGGCGGCCTATGCCCTCATCACGTATCAGACCGCGTGGCTCAAGGCCCATTTCCCGGTCGAGCTCTTGTGCGCGATTCTGACGAGCGATCGCGACCGCATCGAGAAGGTCGTGCGCACCATCGCGGATGCGCGCGACATGGGCGTTCCGATCTTGCCGCCCGACGTCAACGAGAGCGATACGGACTTCAAGGTCGTTTACAGTCATCCGGACGGCGGCAAGCGCTTCACGCGTGCGGACCGAATCCGCGACCCTGTGGGCCCGCAGATCCGATTCGGTCTCGGCGCGGTCCGCGGACTGGGCGGTTCGGCGCTCGACGCCGTGTTCGAGGCGCGGAGAGCGGGGCCTTTCAGCGACCTGTTCGACCTGGCCGCTCGCGTGGACGCCAAGCGCGTGAACAAGGCGGTGTTCGAGGCGCTCGTGCAGTGCGGCGCCTTCGACTCGTCGCTCGCGACGCAGGGCGTGTCGAGAGCGCGCGCCTTTGCGTCGATCGACGTGGCGCTCGAGCGGTCTCGAGCCGCGAGCCGGGATCGCGCGGCGGGCCAGACGTCGCTCTTTGGTCTGTTCGATGCGCGCGGGGACTCCGAGAGGTCTCGCCCGCCGAGCGCGGGCGACTACGCGATGACGGACGGTTGGGACCAGCGCGAGATGCTCGTGAGGGAGCGCCAATCTCTAGGCTTCTACGTGTCGGGGCACCCGCTCGAGCGCTACCTGAGGGGCGCCGACGGACTCGCGAAGATAGGAGCCACCGCCATCGCCGAGTGCTCGAAGATGGACGACTGGACCCAGGTCAGGCTCGCCGGCATGGCCGAGGGATATCGAGAGAGGGTGTTCAAGGACGGCGGAGGCAAGGCTGGATTCTTCGAGCTCGAGGACCTGACCGGACGGGTGAGTGTCAAGGTTCGGGGCCGCGAAGTCGAGCAGTGTGCCCCCCTTCTCACGAGCGGCGAGCCGGTCCTGGTCGTCGGCAAGGTGAGCTTCCCCCAACGGTCCGACGACCCGGACGATGACGCGGAGGGCTCGCGCGAGCCGACGATTCTGCTCAACGAGGCCAGGCTCTTGTCCGATGTGGTGCGCGCCGAAACCCGTTCCGTGTGCCTGCGCGTCCATGCGGAGCGAACGCGGCCCGAAGACCTCGTGAAGCTGTCGCGCGTGCTCGAGCTCGCCAAAGGCGCGTGTCCCGTCGCCCTGTGTGTGGTTCTGGCGGACGGGGCCGAGGCCGTCCTTTCCCTCGGCGAGCCCTGGTCCGTCGATGCCCATGACGCATTTCTGTCCGGAGTCGAGCGCATCTTTGGCGAACAGATTGCCGAGCTCCGATAGGCCTCTCCGTGTACGTTACACCATGCCCATGGGTGATCCGATGTCCGAATCAATTGATGTGGGCCAGCAGAGGCCCCGCAAGGAAGAGATCCTGGACGTGGCGACATCCCTGTTCGCCGAGCGAGGTTACGACGGGACGAGCGTGAACGACGTGGCCGAACGAGTCGGTATGCGCAAAGCTTCGCTTTTTTACCACTTCGCCACCAAGGACGCGCTCTACGACGCCGTGCTCGAGCGCATTGCCGCTGTCATGAGCGGGACCATCGAGCGAACGCTGACGGGGACTGGGACCTTCTCCGAGCGGACGGTCACGGCTGCCGACGCGATCACGAGGATGTTTGCCGAGAATCCAGCCGCGGCGCGTCTGCTGGTCCGCGAGGCGATGAGCTGGGGACCGGTCGCGCGCCGTGGGCTGCTCGAGTCGCTGCTGCGGCTTCTTCAGACCGGCGCCGCCTTTATTCGCGGTGGCCAGGAGGCCGGGGAATTCGTCGACGGCAGTCCGGAGCAGCTCGTGCTCACGTGCGTCGGAATGCACGTGCTTCCGTTCGCCATCGGTTCCCTCGTGGAGGCCTACATTGGAACGTCACCCTATTCGGCCGAGTTCGTCGAAGCCCGCCGCGCAGCCGCCTCCCAGCACGCGCGAGCCATGCTCGTCAAGCCATAGGCTTGCGCTGCGATGGCCAACGCCGGATTGATCGTCGCTCTCGACGAGCCCACGCTGGATGGAGCTCGTGGGCTGGCAGCCGCTGTAGGCGGCGCCGCAGACATGCTCAAGGTGGGTCTCGAGCTCTTCATCGATGCAGGACCGCGATCGGTGGCCCTCGGCGAGGAGTTCGATCTGCCAGTCATGCTCGATCTCAAACTCTACGACATCCCCGAGACCGTCGAACGAGCGGTGGCGCGTGTTTGCTCCCTGGGGGCGCGCCTGGTGACGCTGCACGCGAGCGGGGGCGGCGCGATGTTGGGGCGAGCGGTGGCCCGAGCGGCGCGCGAGGGGGGCAAGACCCAGGTCGCCGCCGTCACCGTGCTCACGTCGTTCGATGAAGCCGATCTCGCGGCCGTCGGCGTGCCTGCGAGCATCCCCGCCCAGGTCGAGCGTCTGGCGCGCATGGCTTGGAACGAGGGAGTGACCACCTTCGTGTGCTCGCCGCACGAAGCGGCCACGCTGCGGCGCCTCCTCGGGGATGGGGCGACGCTCATCACCCCAGGGGTGCGAGCCGCGTCGGATGCCGGCCGCGACGATCAGAAGCGGACCATGACCGCTGCGGACGCAGTGCGCGCGGGAGCACGGTTCGTCGTCGTGGGCCGGCCGATCCGCGACGCCGTGGACCCGGCTGGGGCAGCCCGAACCCTTGCGGCGCAAGTCGCCGAGGCGGCCCGGAGCCTGGCGTGATCGGGGAGGACGGCCCGGCCGACGAAACGCGGGGGCGGATTGTCTGCGGCCTGCAGCCTGTTCGAGAGGCGATTCGCGCCCACGGGCGCAAGCTGGACCGGGTTTTCGTCGAGACGGAGTCGACCGGGTCACCCCAACTGGACGCCCTTGCGCGGTATGCGCGAGACCAAGGGGTCCGCGTGGAGCGCGTGGTGAGGCAGCAGCTAGACCGCCTGGCGCGCGGAGTGCGGCACCAGGGGACCATCGCGTTGGCTCCCGACCTGACGCTGACGTCGGTGGACGAGCTACCGGTGGGGCCTGCGACTCTCATCGTCGCTCTCGACGAGGTTCAGGACCCGCAGAACTTCGGCGCGGTCGTGCGGTCGTCCGTCGCGATGGGGGCGACCGCCGTCGTGTGGCCGGAGCACCGTTCGGCGCCCCTGTCTCCAGCGATGTTTCGAGCGTCGGCAGGGGGCATCGAGCACGCGACGCTCTGCCGCGTTGCATCGCTCACGGGAGCGCTCGAAACTCTGCGTGCCCGGGGCGTCGTCATCGTAGGTCTAGATATGGAAGGCGCCCGCACCATCGATTCGGTCGACCTCCGGCGCGAGGCCTGCCTCGTCGTTGGAGCCGAGGGCAAGGGACTGCGCAAGACCGTCAAACGCCTGTGCGACGAGCTCGCACGCCTCCCGATGCCTGGGCCTCTCGCCTCGCTCAACGCATCCGTCGCGGTGGCGATTGGCCTGTACGAAGCTGTGCGCCAGCGCACATCGGCTTAGAAGGCCGGTGTCTTTCGGCCGATCCCTTCGCGATCCCGGCGTCGAGCGTGCTCGCGTACAGTCGTGCGCTCCGCGCGACTCGCCGCCGGCCTCGCTCGGGTTCGGCCGAAATACACCGGCCTTCTGTCGGCGCGACAGGTGGCCTCCCTTCTGTCGGCGCGACAGGTGGCCTCCCTTCTGTCGGCGCGACAGGTGGCCTCCCTTCTGTCGGCGCGACAGGTGGCTTCTCTTCTATCGGGGAGGCCGTTGGTTGGTCACAGGCAGGAGCAGAGGGGATCGCCCGGAGTGCAGTTGCACGGCTTGGCCGGACCGCCGCCGGGCCTGGGAGCCGCCGGTCGAGGCGCGGCCACCGCTCCACCGCCGCCGCCGCCACGAGGGTTTTCTTTGAGCTGGGTATTGAGCTTCTGGAGTTGCTGCTGGCTGTTCTGCAATTGGAGCTTCAGCGCTTCGATCGTGGCGGGGTCGGTCGCCTGATCCAGCTTCATCCGGAGGGCAGTCTGCTGCTGCTCGACCTGCTCCTTCTGGCTCGCCAGGTCGCGCGCCATGGCCTCGGCTCGGGCCTTCTGGGCGCTGATGTTGCTGATCGCGACTCCGGCTCCGATCGCTCCTAGGAAGAAGACCACTCCCAGCACGGTCGCGATGAGGGTCAAGCGGCGCTTGTGCTTGTCCTGGCTCAGCGCGTGAAGCTGCCGTTCGTGTTCCTGACGCGACTCGATCTCGGCGAGACGCGCCTGCGACTCCGCCTCGATCTTCACCTTCTGAAGCGCGGCATCCTGGAGCGCCCTGAGCTCCGCCTGGCGCTTCTGTTCTTCGAAGTCGCGCCGTTGCCGTTCCTCTTCTTCCGCGCGAATCCGAGCGGCCTCCGCTTCCTGCTTGAGCCTGATCTCCTCGAGGCGCCGCTGCTCCTGCTCGCGCGCGCGACGCTCAGCCTCGGCCTTCTCTTCTACCTCGCGATTTTGCGCGTCCTGCAAAATCTCTTGGATGGAGACCATCACCGAGGTCTCTTGCTGCCGATCCGCCATGATGTTCTCTTCCTGTGACCGCGCGGGCTCGTAGAAGCGGACGCCGACCGCCTCGAATCCTACGCGGCAGTCAACGTAGCGATTTGCGATCGCTTTCGCAAACACGGAATGTGGGTTTCGCGGCGCGCTCGCGGGGATCCGTTGACGGGTGGGCTACGCCGTGGCACCGAGGCATCATGCCAACCCGAGTGGGAGCGCACATCACTGGCACCGTGTGGAAGATCGAGGTCAAGTCCGGAGATAGGGTGGTCCCGGGACAGGTCTTGCTCATCATCGAGTCGATGAAGATGGAGATGCCGGTCGAGTCGCCGGTTGCGGGGACTGTCCAAGAAGTGCTGGTCTCGCCGGAGCAAGCCGTGGAGGAAGGCGACGTTCTCGTCACTCTCTCTTAGAAGGCCGGTGTCTTTCGGCCGATCCCTTCGCGATCCCGGTGGCGAGCGTGCTCGCCTACGGGAAGTAGGCTCCGAGCGACTCGCCGCCGGCCTCGCTCGGGTTCGGCCGAAATACGCCGAACCTTCTATCGGCGAGACGGCGGGCTCGAGTTCGAGCCGACATGCACCGACATCTTCACCGCACGATGCGCGCCTGCTTGACGCCGTCGAGCTTGGGGAAGTTTGCGTCGAGGTACGAATTGCCCTGGGATTGTATGCGCCCCTGGTCCGGGCCGGCGCCCCGCGGCGCGCCTTCCCCGTATCCTTTGTAGAGCGCATCGACGACGTCCATGCCCTGAGTCACTTGGCCGAATGCGGGGAACGTCGGATCGAGGTTCGCATTGTCTTTGTAGTTGATGAAGAATTGCGTGGTCCGTGTCCCCGGCATCCCGCGCTGGGCGAAGGTCACGTAGCCCCGCTTGTTCGACTGCTTCGCGGGATCGTCGGCGATGCCGGCATTTTGCCACTTCGCATTCACCGCCGGGTCGCCGCTGATCCCGAGCTGCACCATGAACCCATCGATCGCCCGGAAGAACCGAGTGTCGTCGTAGAATCCCATCTTTACGAGATTGAAGAATCGATCCGCGCCGTTGGGAGCCCAGTCGCGGTGCACCTCGACCACGAAGTCTCCCTTGGTCGTGACGAACTTTGCCTGGAACGTGTCCGGGGCCCGGTCTTTGGCCTTCGATGGGTCGAGCAGGTCCGGATGGACCACGGATGCGAGCGGACCCGAGGGTCTCGGAGTCGACGCCGAGCCGCCGGCTGTCGTCGCGGCGGAGGCCGCCAGCGACGCGGGTTCGCTGTCGTGTTTGGTATTGCAAGCGGCTGCAGAGAGCGCTGTGAGTACGATCAAGCACGTCGCCTTCATGAAAGCGCTTCTATCACGGTGCTCGCCCGATTCGAATAGCGGAGCTTGCGTGGCCTCCGAGCTCTCTCGCGTCAGCGCAGAGCGCCCTCGATGGCGACGCTGACGCGCAGAATCATCGTCACCCGCTCGGGAAGGCCGTCCTGCGATCCGCCGGTCGTGACCCGGGTCGTGCCGTCGAACGTCGTCTGAGGGACGATCCGCTCCAGGTCGAATCGCGTCCGAGAGTGGCCCGTCGCCAGCATCGAGGGCGCGGCACCGTCCGAGACCCTATCGTTCGGGTCGGGCCCCCGCGCTGTCTGACGAAACTCGTCCTCCACGATGCCTTGGTTCGCCCGTGCTTCGACGAGGGTGAGCGTTTCGTTCTGCTGGAGGCGCACGCTCCTCGCGTCGATTTCCGAGACCTTTCGCCATCGCGCGCCGACGCCGATTTCATCGTCTGGAAACGGGGCTGCGAGGTCGCGCAGGGTCTGGCGAATCTGTTCGACCATCTGCGGCGTGTCGGAGGGATCGACCTCGGCGTCGCCTCGAACCGTGACGTCCTTCGCCAGGCCGCGATTGTCGATCGTCGCCTCTCCGGCCAAATAGGCGATTGCGCCCACCTCGCGCCGCAGGCCGTCGACGACGAACGGCGCCGCATCGGGGTCATCGAGCACGCGTGCGGAGAGCACGTGCCAGCCATAGTGGAGGTCTCCCGAGGGCGATTGCGAAATGGGTTCGATGGCGAGGGTGACGCGAATGGATGGCAGCCCGACGCCCGGGTCCCGCGTGCCGTCGCGCTCCGTCGACGCGACTGTCCGCAAGTCCATCGTGAGCACCTCCGCTTGGCTCCCATGCCACGCGTATCGGTAGCGGCTGCGGGGGGCCCGTCCCGCTTCTATGAGCTCGGTCGATGCGGGCCGAATCGGCGCTCGGCGCCTTGCGGTGGCCACCGAGGAGGGCGTGGGCGATCCGGTCTCAGGCGCTGGCGCCTGTCGTTCCGTGGGCGCTCGCAGGTCGTTCGTTCGAACGGATGGCTCGGACGGCCTCGAGCACGCCGAAATAGCGGTGAGGAGCGCTGCCGGCGCCACGCATGGCATCGAGAGGCGGACGGGAATCATGGGTGGCGCGCGGGCGGTCGGTCGGATGCGGCCAGCGCCGTGAGTTCGGAGCGGGCTCGCGTGAGGCGCGAATAGAGCGCCAGCGTTGCGGCAGCGAGGCCTGCGATGATGGCCATGAGCACGACAAGAGCCACCTGCAAGTTTCGTAGCGACGTTCGAGCTACGGCGATCGGACCGACGTGTCCGAGCGTCCCGACGGTGCCGAGCGCAGGGGCTGAGCGCGAGATCATCACGACGGCGACGTCACTCGGAAGCATTCCGGAGACGCCCCCGGCGACGAGGCGCTGAACCGCTTCGGAGCCGAGCGGCGGCGTCGACCCACGATGTTGCAAAAGTACGCTGGCGGACGCGCGCTGCGTGGCGGTTCTGTCGAGGGTCGGGGCTGGCTCGCTGATGTGAACGCGCGCGCTCACCACCCCCTCGACCCCTTCGATCGACCGTTCGAGTTCTCCGGCGATGGCTGCGACGAGCTGCGCGCGTTCTGTGGCCTCGCTCGCAACCAGACTCCCTTTTCCGACCGCGTCCAGAATCCCCGGTGTGGAAGATCGAGGCAAGCCTTCATCGGCCAGGGCGGCGAGGGCGCGCGGCACGTCGTCGCGAGCTACGACCACCCGGAAGCGGCCGTCCGCGGTGGGGTCCACCTCCTTGGTCGCGTCGACGCTCACGCGGTCGAGCGCAAAGATGACATGATTGGCAGAAGCGTCGTCGAGGCCGCCGGCGAGTGGCACCGTGCACGCACACGCGAACGCCATCGCGAACTGGACGGCTACGACTGGAAGAACAGGGTTGCGGCTCATGAGCGCCCCAGCCTTTTCGGGGGAGAATTCGAGGCTTCCCGTCTACTGTGGTTGCGGAGGGCAGGCAACGATGCTACGCACGAAGAGCTCGCGCGTCCTCGGTTTCGGTGCACACGCACCCCACCGTGCCCGAGCGGCCATTCGCAGTCTGGGTCGAGGCCATGGGATGCCTCGGCTCTTTCGCGCAGGCCAGAAGCCACAGCCACACTTGGAATACCGAGCATCGAGAAGCGGAAAGGGCACGTCCTAGACGTGCGTCATCTCTCTTGGCCTCACCGTTCACTGAAGCACTCTCCACCCTAAACGATCGGGCTCTCCGGCGTCTGCTGGGAGCGCGTGCGTATCTACGCGGGTACGACTACGTCCGCCGTCACGCCGTCGAGGACATCGTCGTCGAGGAGGCGAGCGCGCGCGGGCACGTGCGCGGGTCCGACGCGGATCCATACAAGGTTTCGCTCCAACTGGCCCCGAGTGGGTTCACGTCGGTGTGCTCGTGTCCGGCGTTCGCATCGAGCAACGGCGGTCATTGCAAGCACGTCGCGGCCTTGCTCATCGCGCTGCGTGACCACGCCCGCGGAGGACAGGCGCGCGCCGGCCAGCCGGCGGCGAACGGCGTTCACTATTCGGTGCACGGCGGCACCGTGCATGTGGCAGGTGTCGAAGGAGAGGGCAGGCGAAGCAAGCGTGCCCGGGCCCGAGCGCTCAAGGCCGCTCAGCAGGGGGAAAGCCCGGTCGTGCGCAGCGTTGCGCAGCGAGGCTCGGGCGTGGACGTGTGGCTGCCCGAGCCCATGCCTGCTGCGCCAAAACTTCTGGAATATAGGTTGCAAGTCAGGCAGACGCCGCACGGCACGGGAGGCGGCCCCGTCGCTTCTGGAGGTTCGCTCACGGTCACCGTGTTCGATCCAGAGACGCGGGTGCCTCTGTCTCCGACCGCATTGCTGATGAGCCAAGACCAACGGCCGACCGCCGATAGAGAGGCCCTTCGGGCTCTTGCGCGCCTGGAAGGTCAGGGCCCGCGTCGAGCCGGGATCGATGTTCGCGGCGAGGACGCGAGCGATCTCCTTCCGCATCTCAAGGGCCGGCGCGTCATAGTTGAACCTCAAATGATGGAGCTGCGGTTCGGCGATGAGCCGCTGCGTCCTCGGTTTGACCTCGAGCTGTCGCCGGACGGGAGTCAGGTCCTCGTGAAGGTCTCGTTTCAGCGAGCAGGGGACCCGCGCAGGTTCACGACCGTCAGCGGGGCTTGGTTCGAGGGGAGCCCCGGGTACTACGTCGACGCGCTCGAAGGGTGGTCGCGACCGATCGACAGGCACGTGTCCCCGGCCGCGCTCCGGAGGCTTCTGCGAGTGACCGCGATCGCTGAGCCGGTGGAGCGACTGCCGGAGCTCGTCATGCAGGGTCTGCCGAAGATTGCACTGGAGATCGGCGCCGAGCTGCCCGAGTTGTCTCAGGTTGCCGACGTCATCGATCTGGAGCCGACGTTTCGCGTGGCGGCCGGGGGCACGCTGACCGAAGCTCTGGTGAGCCTGCGGGCCGCCTACGAAGACGTCGAGATAGACGTTCGTGCCGATGGCATGACCGTCCCCGTCATCGTGAAGCCGCCTGAAGCGGGTAGCGTCAAGAGGGCGAAGTGCATCCGCTGCGACATCGCTGCGCAGCAGATTGCCGCCGCGAGACTTCGCGATCTCGGGCTCATCCCGGCCGAGGACGGCAACAAGTTCGTTGCCCGCGGCGATGACGCGATTCGCTTCTGGACCGAGGGGATCGGTTCGCTTCCCGATGAGTGGGACCTCTTCGTTCCCGACGACCTGATCGAGGTGAGTGTGCGGGGCGAAGCTCTCACGGCCCATGCCCGCGTTTCGAGCGGGGTCGACTGGCTGTCGTTGCGCCTCAACTTCGAAAGCGAGGGCGTCGCGGTCACTCAGGAGGAATTGGCTCGGTGTCTCACGGAGGGGCGCCGGTATGTTCGCCTGTCCGACGGGACGTTCGCCAAGCTCGATCCCCAGAAGGTTCGAGAGGTCTTGCAACGCCAGGCCGAGATTCTCGCCACCGGGGGAGGCAATGGCGCCAAGCTCCCTCTGTCTCAGGCGGGGCGCATCGAAGACCTGCTCGCTCAGGTCGGCCGGTCGGCCGTATCCTCCGATTCCAGGGAGCTATTCAAGAAGCTACAGAATATCGACGAGATCAAGATCACGCGCAGACCGCGCAATCTGAAGGCGTCGCTCCGACCGTACCAGGAGCAGGGATTTCACTGGCTCTGGTTTTTGCACGAGATCGGCAGCGGCGGTGTCCTCGCCGACGACATGGGGCTCGGCAAGACCGTCCAGACGCTCGCGCTGCTGCTCGCGGTGAAGGCCGAAGACGCCAAGCTCGAGGGCAGGCGCACGGCCTTCAAGACGCTCATCGTCGCCCCGACCAGTGTTGTGACCAACTGGCTGCGAGAGATTGACAAGTTTGCGCCATCGCTGAGTTATGCGCTCTGGCACGGCTCCGAGCGCAAGGAGCGGCAGGACCAGTTCGAGGACGCGGACGTCGTCATCACGAGCTATGCGCTGCTTCGACGCGACGAGCAGATGTTAAAGGAGATCCAGTGGCGCTACGTCATCTTGGACGAGGCGCAGCAGATCAAGAATCCGCTCAGCGCGACGGCCCGCGCCGCCAAACATCTCCGCGCAGATCGTCGGCTCGCCCTGTCGGGTACGCCCATCGAGAACCGGTTGAGCGAAATCTGGTCGATTTTCGACTTCGTAACGCCGGGCCTTCTCGGCCCGCTCGACAAGTTCGAGGAGCGCTACTCGCGAGCCATCGACGCCGGGGACAAGGTAGCCGGCGATCGGCTGCGCGCTACGATCCACCCGTTCATTCTCCGGCGCACGAAGGCCGAAGTGGCTCGCGATTTGCCCGCGAAGATCGAGACCGACATGTTCTGCGAGCTCACCGGGGAGCAGGCGGCGCTCTATGCGGCCGTGCTCAAGGAGGTGCGGGCGCAGGTCATGGGCGAGGTCGAGCGCCACGGGCTCGCTCGCAGCCACATTCAAATCCTCGCCGGCCTCACGCGCTTGCGCCAGGCGGCTTGCGACCCTCGGTTGCTCGGCCTACCAAGAGAGTTCGGCGACGACGATTCGGGCAAGCTCGTCGCGCTGCGGGATCTCGTTCAGACGTCGGTGGCCGGCAAGCACCGAGTCCTTGTCTTCAGTCAGTTCGTGACGATGCTGCACCTCGTGCGTCGCGCCATGGAGGAGGACGGCGTGGCGTACGAGTACCTCGACGGCTCGACGATGGACCGCGCCCGGCACGTCGAGAACTTCCAGGCGGACGACGGTCCCCCGGTGTTTCTAATCTCGCTCAAGGCCGGGGGCAGCGGGTTGAACCTCACGGCCGCCGACACGGTGATCCACTTCGATCCCTGGTGGAACCCTGCGGTGGAAGACCAGGCGACCGATCGCGCCCACCGCATCGGCCAGACCAAGGTGGTCACCATGTACCGGCTGATCGCCAAGGGTACGATCGAAGAGAAAATTCTAGAGCTCGCCGGCAAGAAGCGCGAACTCGTGGGGGCCGTCTTGAGTGAAGATGTCGGGGGCGCCAAGACGCTGACCAAGAGCGATCTCGAAGATCTGTTCAGACTCGACTCCTAGGACGTACACTCCCTGCCCCCATGATATGGCTCTCGAACTCCGCGCTGGCGCGCTTGCGTGACAGGCTTCGCGAACGGGGCGCGCCGGCGTCACGCGCGGCTGTCTTCCCCCCGTCGATGCTCCCCGAGGAGCTCGAGCGCGCTGTGTCCATTGCCGAGTACGGGCCGCTGTGCGAGGCGATGTATCTCATGATGTCGGCGGACCAGAGCATCAGCCTGGAGGAGAGGAACGTGCTGCGGGGCGCCCTACGCGAGCTATCGGACGGTTCCGTGCGTTCGAACCATATCGATGCCATGCTCGAGCAAGCCGAGAAGGACGTCGCCCGAGAGGGCAGGGCCCGTCGGCTCGAGGCCGTGGCGACCTCGCTGCGCGATGACGCCTGCCGCGCCGAGGTGGCGCTCGTGCTGGCGGCGGCGATGGCGTTCGCAGACGGCGCGGTGGCCGACGAAGAGAATGAAATGCTGAGCGATTTGGCCGAGCGGATGGGCATCGACGAGGTCAAGGCGAGTTCCCTGCTCGATGACGTCGAAGCGGACCTCGGCCTCGAGTAGGCTATCGTACGTGGATTCGGGGCAGGCCTCGTCCGACTCGTCATTGCCAGCAGCGGAGAGTGGTCTTCCGCGCGTTGCGGGCTATGAGGTGCTGCGCCGTCTGTCGGTGGACGCTACGAGCGACGTTTTGCTCGCTCGGGCGGCCGGCCCTGCGGGGCTCGAGCGCATCGTTGTGCTGAGCGTCTTGATCGAGCCGTGGCGGGAGGACGACGAGGCTTGGCGCACTCTGGCGCGTGAAGTGGAGGGGTATCGACGCCTCGCGCACCCGGCCGTCGCAAGGCTCTACGATTTCCTTGCGGACGGGGGCCACCGCATCGTCGTCCTCGAATACGTCGACGGCCTGGCCCTGCACCGCCTGCGCGCGCTCCTCAAGACTCACGGACGTGTCCTCTCCGATCAAGCGGCCATCCACATCGCGTGGCGGGTTTTCAGCGCGCTTGCGGCGGCGCACGGCGCGCTGGACGCTCGCACGGGGCGCGTTCGGCCGGTGGTGCACCAAGACCTCAACCCTTCGCACGTTCTCGTTCCGTGGGACGGGCACGTCAAGGTCGGCAATTTTGGCATCGCGGCGGCGCTCGAGCGAGGCGACCGGGCCGAGTCGGGCCTGGTTCAGGGAACTTACGGATACTTGTCCCCTGAGCAAGCGACGGGCGGCGCCGCGTCCAGTCGGTCCGACGTGTATTCGGCGGGCCTGATGCTCTGGGAGCTCTTGGCCGGACGAAAGGCGATCGTTCGCGGCCCCGGTGCCGACGCGAGCGTTGTCGACGCAGTCGCCAAGGCGGGTTTCCCTCCGCTCCATGAAGTCCGTCCCGACCTGCCCAAGTCCATTGTGACGGCCGTTGCGCGGGCACTCGAACCGGACCCGGACAAGCGTACGATCGACGCTCAGTCGATGTGCGACGTCCTGCGCACGTCGGGCAATCTCGAAGACGGACGGGTGGCCCTCGTCGAGAGCTTGTCGATCGTCCGACCCCCGGCCATCGCGGACATGCTCCTCGAGGCTCCGGCGCGCGCGAAGATCCCGAGCGAGTACTGGTTGGAGCCGACGCGAAAAGTCGACGTTCCGGTCTACTCTGCAAGCGCGGCAAGGACGGACGCCAAGGCGCCGTCGCCTGCGGGCTCCCCCCTCGATTTGGCGAGTCCTGCCGCGGAGAGCTCGGCGTCGCCGCCGTCGACGCAGCCCCCGGGGACCGGTCCGGTCGCGGCCGGTGTGCCCGTGATTGTACGTATGGGAACGCCACGCCTCCGATTGAACGAGAGACCCCCGGAACGCGCACCCCAGGCGAGCGCGCCGCCTCCCGAGTCGCAACCAGAGCCAGTTCCCCAGACCCTGCCCTTGCCCGGTCCGGTGGCCGCGCCGACCCCGATTCCGAGTCCTGTCGCCGCGTCGGCCATTGCCGAGGCGAGGCTCGCGCCAGCGCAGATCGACCCGGCAATCTCCGTGTCCGGCCAGGACCTCGCGCGGCCAGCGATCCATCCATCGATCCCACCGGCGTTTCAGCCACCGCCCCCGAGTCCTCTGCCGCCCGTCCCATCGCCGACGCCGGTCGTCGAGAGGCCGCGGCGCAATCTGTCTCTGGCGCTCTTGCTCATTCCCGTGACAGCAATCGTCCTCGTGATGGTCTTCGCGTCGCGCCCATCAGGGAAGTCGTCCGGTCCGGAAGATAGACCAGCGCGTCAAGCGTCCACTCCAGACGTACCAAGTCCCGAGGCTGCCATCGACCACTCCGCGTCCAGCGCACCCGTGCGCCTCGCCCCGCCTCCGACGTTCGGCGCGGTCGACGGGTCGAACCCGGACGCTGAGCCCGAAGCCGAGCGGGCCGACGGTTCGAGCTCGGGGCTCCGACCGAGCGCTGGCACGGTCACGGTCGGTCCGGAGCGTCCCGGCCATCGCATATGGATCGACGATCGGCTGATGGGCGAGGAGTCGCCGGCGTCGTACGTCGTCCCGTGCGGGAGGCACGTCATACGGGTTGGCAGTCGCGGGTCTCCGCAATCGGTCGATGTTCCGTGCGGGGCCGACATCGAAGTCCAATGATGGACGTCAATGGCCTATCGATGGGCAACCCGCAGAGGGCGGTCGGCGCTTCGAACCTTCGCCCGCTGCGCGTGCTGTTTCTCAACGATACGTCGCGCAACGGCGGACCTGGGCGCACGCTCTTCTTCCTTCTGAGGAGCCTCGATCCCCGCCGGATCGAGCGGCTCGTTGTCGTGCCACGCGAGGGGGACGTCGCGGAGCTCTTGCGCCAGGGCCAAGTGGCCGATCGGCTCACGTTCGAGCCGGACCTCATCGAGAATCTGGTGGAACCTTGGACCCGCCCCCTCGTGCGCAGCGACTTCGACGCTCCGTGGCTGACCCAAGGCGTGCGTGCTGCCGGCAACGTCGGCCGCGCAGGCAGGGCGCTATGGCGGCTCCGCACCTTGATCCGCCGGGAGCGCGTCGGTGTGATTTTCTGCAATGGAACGACGGCCAACTTCGCCGGAGCAGCGCTGGCGGCGATGACGGGCGTGCCAGCCGTTTGGCACGTATTCTACACGTCGATCGCGCCACCGATCGCCCCGCTCCACAGGTACCTCGCGCGAATGGACGCGGTGCGGACGATCTTGTGCGTGTCGCAGCCCACGAGGCGCCTCTTCGATGAGAGCGCGCCGAAGGTGCGCATGGTCCACGATGCGATCGACACCCGGGATTTCGACCCCGATCGGGTAGGCAGGCGTCTTCGAACCGAGTTAGGCCTTCGTGCGGACGCCATCGTCGTGGCGAGCCAGGGCCGAATCGTGCGTCGCAAGGGGTATATCGAGCTGGCCCGCGCGGTCGAAATCGCCAAGAGGCGCATGTCGCCAGAAGAACGCGACCGGGTTCGCGTCGTCGTATTCGGAGATACTCCGGAGGACACGCGCCAAAATCACCTCGAGGAGTGCCGTGCGCTCGTCGGGCAGCTCGGCATCGCCGATATGATGTCGTATGTGGGCTATCGGCCCGACATTCGAGGCTTCGTCGCGGACGCCGACGTCGTCGCCGTGCCAAGCGTGTACGAGGATCCCCTGCCGAGATCCGTGCTCGAAGCGATGGCGCTCGGTCGTCCCGTCGTCGCGTTCGAGGTCGGGGGGATTCCGGAAATGGTCGACGACGGCGCGACCGGGCTGCTGGCCCGGGGCCGACCACCCGACATCGAAGGATTGGCCAACCACCTGCTCACCTACGTCCGCCGCCCCGACCTGCGCGCGGCTCACGGCGCGGCCGGCCGAGCGCGCGCGGTTCGCGAGTTCGACTCCGCGGTGCACGGGCGAAGGATCCAGCAGGAGCTCCTCGATGCCGCCGGCTCGACGGCGGTCGCTCGGGGGCGGCTGACCTCAGTCCAATAGTGCGCTCGCGTGTTCGACGCAGTGTCCCTGGGCCCAGTCGAGCAGGCGCGCGACCTCGCGCCTCACCGCCAGGACGCGCAGATCCGCCGGATGGATGGCGATGCGCGTTGGGACGAGGCTTCGGGCGTGGCGCGCCACGCGACACCAAGCGATGGTCGACAAGACCCGACCGGGGGATCGGGTGGCCCAATTGAGCACGACACTCGGACGGGAACGCCGCCTGGCGGGGTCGTAAATGCGCAAGTGGTCTTCGCAATAGCGATACCCCCGCGCGGCCAGGAGGGGCACGAGCCACCCCGGCATCGACCAGCCGGGCGCCACGTACCCGCTGACGGTCAGTCCAACCTCGCGGAGCACGCGCTCGCCCTCCGCGATGCGCCTTCGGCCTTCCTCGACGCCCAGCCCGTGGAGTTCGGCTTCGCCCGCGGTCATCCACCTCTGGGCGAGCAGCCAACCGACTCGGCCACGCACCGACGAGCCTTCGTAGACGCTCTGCCCCTCGTGAAACAAGCCGTGAAGCAAGATGTCGTGGCCTTGGGCCTGGAGATCGCGAAGGCCCTGGCAAAAGGCCGGACTCTCTTGCAGCGCGGCCCGGTGGTGATAGTCGGGCACGACGAGCAGACCAGGGCGTATGTTGACGCGCGCGCACATGTCCAGCGCATCTTTTACCTCGTCGGTCCAGGCGGGAGAGACGTCATGGATGGATACGTAGACGGCCACGGCCGCTCTTCGTATCACGCCGCGAGCAGATCGTCGTATGCGCTCAGGACCGCCCTGAAATGTTGTCCTACGGTCGTCACGCGCGCCGCCGCGTCGACCGCTCGTGCGCGCAGCTCGGTGCGGTCCCTCGCCAGCATGGTTTCGAGGGCCGCGGCGCACGCTGCGGAATCGAGACTCGCGTACGTGGCGCTGCACGAAGGGTCGACGCTCTCGGCCGCGCCCCCGCGGTCCGGCACGACCACGGGCAGCCCGCTCGCGATGGCCTCGACCACGCCGAGCCCGAACGTCTCGTAGGGGCACCCGTGGACGAGTACGTCGGCTGCGGCGAGGGCTCGCGCCAGCTTGAGGCGGTCCGTCTCGAAGCCGAGGAATCGCACTCCGCGGGGCGCGCGCCGTTCTAGGCGGGCTCGCTCCGGACCGTCGCCGAAGATGACGAGGACCGCCGGGCGGCGTTCGCGGAGGCGTGCGAAGGCGTCGAGGACGACGTCCCAGCGCTTCTCGACCGCCAGCCGGCCGGCGGCCACGACGAGATCCCCTTGCAAGTCGCCGGCGAGCTCGCGTCGCAGCACGGGATCCGGCCCTCTAGGGAAGAATGTATCGGTGTCGACGCCAAAGGGGGTGTGAAGGACGTTTCGAACCCCGGCGGCTCGAAGGCGAGCGACCTGAGCGACGCCCGAGGCGAACGTAGCATCAAACGGGGCGAGGAGCGCGCGGACCCCGGACCAGAGGGGTCGCGTCAGCACATGGCTTGCGGTCTCTCCAAGGGTTCGCCCCAAGGCCGGTTCGACATAGGTACCGACGTGATCGGCATGCCAGAATGCCGTGCGAATGCGCGAGGCGGTCCGGCCACATGACAAGACTGCGGCCACGCCTAAGTACGGTGAGTGAGCTTCGAGGACATCCGCCTTCGACGCTTTTACGATGCGTTGAACGGTTCCGAAGCGACCGAACACGTGATAGGTCGGGTCGTATGGAAGCTGCGGTCCGGCGATCCGAATCACGCGCGCCTGGATCGGCGTTTGCTGAGGCGCGCTGCCCCTCGCGCAGAGGACTCGCTCCTCATCCCGCGGGCCGGGAGCGATGACCGTGTGAGGATGACCGAGCTGGCACAATACGTGACCTCTAATCGTCAGATGGCTGCGAACCCCACCACCGCGTTCGGAGTAGAACTCCGTGATGTCGACAATGTTCACTCGCTCCTCCACTCGCCGTCCGCGGCGGAACTGTCCCTAGCGCCAGGGGGAACTTCTAGCGAGGCGCGCACGCACAATCTGCCGGGAGGCGTGTCCTCCCGCATTTCTGCCCTCCACAGGGACGACGCCGCTGCTGCGCGGACGGCGCGCGAGCCGCTGTCGCCGTTTCTGGAGTTGGCGGCGAGGCACGGGCGTCCGCTGCGCGTCGCTATTTTGAGCGATTTCTTGCGTATCCCGTACGCCAACGGTGCGGTGTTTCAGACACGGTTCCTGTATCAAGAATTGCGACGCTGTGGTCACGAAGTCACAGTCTTCGGTCCGGCCGATCCGGCTGCCACGCCGGGCGAGATCGCTCCTGGCAGCGTGGCCCTGCCGAGCTTCCCGCTGCCGGCCTACCCGGGCTTGCGCATCCCGCTGCCGCTCGCCTCGTGGGTCTTTGATGCGAAGCGTTGGAATTTCGACGTGTGCTTCGCGCAGACGAGTTCGATGCTGCTCGAGTTCGGGATCTGGCTGCGCCAGATGAAGGGTACGCCACTGCTGTGCGTGAACACGACGCACCTCGTGGCGGCGTACGACGAGCTCTTGCCGGAGCGGCTCGCAAAGCTGGGCGTGGTCCACGCTGGGCTGAACTTCGCGTTGAAGCGCCCGTACGAGCGCCTGTTCGCCGGGCTCTACAACCAGAGCGATGGCCTCGTCGTCCTCAGCGAGGGCTTGCGCACCTACTGGCGCGAATGCGGGGTGACCGCGCCAATCCACGTGATCCCGCGGACCGTGCAACCGGACGTATTCGACAGGCCGCTAGGCCCCGATCCCTATGTCGACCTTCTCTCGAACGCCGGCATCTCGGATCGCGGACCGCGGCTTGTCTGCGCAGGCCGGCACACGCGCGAGAAGTCCCAGGATCGAGTCATTCGCATCTTCGCCGAGCACATACTGCCCAGCGAGCCGGACGCCACGCTCACCCTGGTGGGCGAAGGGGCGGAGACGCCGGTTCTGAAAAATCTCGCTCGCGACCTCGGTGTCGACCGTCGCGTCCTCTTCACGGGCGAGGTGCCCTGGACGTCGATGCCCGATTACTACCGCTACGCGGACATCTTCGTTCACGCGTCCCTCAGCGAAACCTATGGAAACGTGATCGGCGAAGCTCTTTGGTGCGGTACGCCGATGGTGGCGTTCGCCGATGGGATGGGTGCGAGCGCGCAGATCACACACGGCTCTAACGGGCTGCTCTTCATGCCCGGCAAGAACGACGGAGCGGAGAAGGCGGCCGACGAGGCCTTTGGACGGGCCGTCGTCGACTTGATGCGGAATCCGGCCGCACGTGCGCGACTCGGAAAGCAGGCGTCGAAGCGAGCCCGCGAACGCTGCGCGCCCTCGGTGGTCCAGGGCCGCATCGCGGAGGCTTTTGTCCATGCGCAGGAGCACGCCGCAGCGAGTGGCGAACGGCCTGCCATCGAGCGCCCGAAGTTCTTGCAGTGGCTCACGACATGGAGTCACGCTCGCTCCTGGACCCAATACAATGGGATGCTCCTTCTAGCGGGCTGCTTGAGGCCGATCCATCTCGGTCAGAACGGCAAGCTGCATCCCGGGATCGGGACGTAGTGTAAGGCCGGTGTCTTTCGGCCGATCCCTTCGCGATCCTGGCGTCGAGCGTGGCTAGCGTGCAGGAAGTACGCTCCGCGCGACTCGCCGCCGGCCTCGCTCGGTTTCGGCCGAAATACGCCGGCCTTCTACTCGGGATTGGCTCTCGCCCACGCTATGACGGACTCTAGGCCGTCTCGCAGGGATATGCGGGGCTCCCACCCCAGCTCGGTGCGGGCGCGCGCGACGTCTGCGAATGTGGCTTCCACGTCGCCGAGCGGAACGGCGGCGCGCTGCACGACAGCGGGGCAACCGGTCAGTTCGGAGAGCGCATCGACGAGCGACAGCAGCTCGATGGGTGCGCCGGAACCGAGGTTATACGCGCGAAACCCTTGCGGCCCCCTTTCGAGAGCGAGCAGAACGCCCCGCACGATGTCGTCGACGTGGGTGAAGTCGCGGCGCATAGTGCCGTCGCCGAAGAGCACGAGGGGGCGGCGTGCCAAGAGAGCGCGGACAAACTGCGTGATGGCCATCTCGGGTCGCTGCCGAGGACCGTAGACCGTGAAGAACCGAAGCGCGACGCACCGCATCGCAGGGGTGCTTCGACACAGTGCGCTCGCCACGAGCTCAGCGCTCCTCTTGCTCGCTGCGTACGGAGATTCCGGGGCTACCGCGGGAGCGTCCTCGCGGGCTGGAAGGGGCGTCGCGTTGCCGTAGACCGACGAACTCGACGCGAAGACGAACGTGTCGATCGCTCGCTCCCTTGCGACCTCTTGGACGATGGCCGTGCCCTCGACGTTGACGCGCGCGTAGAGCGCTGGCGTGGCGAATGACGGTCTGACGCCGGCAAGGCCCGCGAGATGCAAGATCGCCGTGGCGCCGTCCGCCAGTGGGGCGATCGCCTCGCGATCGGTGACGGACGCCTCGACGAGGCGGAGTCGCTCTTGCCCGTCCGTCGCGCTCGGCGAGTGGTGGGCGGCGGCCATCAGATCGCGGGCATTGCGCCGCTTGAACGCAGCCGGATAGGGCGAGTTCGAATAGTCATCGACGACGACCACATTGTCGCCGCGCATCAAGAGCGCGCGCGTCACGTGGTAGCCGATGAATCCCACGCCTCCGGTGACCAGGATATGTGCCACGTGGACCTCCGCGCGCGCCCAGCGCGACCGAGCGCGCGGGCGCGGCACTCTACCCAAGCGGCCGCGCGAAGACAAAGCGCGGGCCCGACGCGTGCCGGCGCACTCGGCCGAGAGGACTCACGGGCGCGACGGAGCGTCCCGGCGCCGGTATACGTAGAATCCGCCGTGGACAGCTTGGAGCATGTAGAGTTCCCGCAGTCGCCGGCGGAGTTCGGGAGGAAAGCGGTCGTGGGCGAAGTCGACGGCGGAGATCGGGCGTTCCAAAAGGTCATCCATGAGAACGACCCCTTGCACATCACTGCGGCTGACGTCGTCCAGCCAGAGCCGCACCGGGAATCTTCCCGACGCCACGAGGTGGGTCATCTGAAATGGCGTCGTGATCAGGCGCCCATTGAGCGCGACTTCAAGTCCGGGTTCGTCGGCGATGACGACGGCCATCGGCACGAGCCCCGCGCGGGCGAGCTCCAGGGCCCGTCTCCGTTCGGCGGTCAGGCGGCGCCACTCGAGGCAGCTTCTGGTGCTCGCCACGCCGCTCCAGAGCACCTGCACTAGCAAGAGCGCTGCCCCAGCGATCCGCCACCGCGATTCGACGCGCGGGAGGGGAACGTGTGCGAAGACGAGCAAGGCTCCCACGCACGGCTCGAGCCAGTAGTTGCTGGCGCTGCCGATCTTCGCCGCGCACACGACCGCCCAGCCGGTGCTCGAGCCCAGGCCTCCGACGAGCAGTCGCGACGCGCGAGAAGAGCGCGCCTTGAGCCCACAGGCCAGCGCGAGTGCGACGAAGCTCCCCATCATCTGCGCGCGCCCGAGCACTTGTTCGCCCCATAGGCGCAGGTCGAGCGGTTGCGCGGTGCCCAGCACCAAGTGGCGCAGGCAGGCGCCGTGGGTTGCCAGTCCGAGCGCCCCGACCACGGCGCCGACGACCGAGAGGGCGCCGCAGAGGCCCGGCCAGGCGCGCGCACGACGCTCCCACAAGTCGACGGCGAACATTCCCGCGCCCAGTCCGACCACGTTGGGCTTGACGCACACCGCAAGAGCGAAGAGAGCCCCCGCGACCGCGTCGATGCGCGCGCGCCTGGAGGTTCGCAGCGCAGCAAGCCCGGCCAGGGCGACCGCGAGAGCGTCCGGGCGGCCTGCGGCAGCAAAGAGCGTGAGCGTGTAGGTGCCGCCGAGGAACAAGGCCGCGAAAAGAGCGGGCAGGCGTCGCCCCTTGTGCGAAGTGGCGACGAGAATCCCGAGCAGACCGAACCACAACCCGGCCGCCGCGATGCGGCTCGCAAGTGGAGCGTCATGCGCGGGAACGAGGCTGAGCAGCCAGGCCCATACGGGCAGGTAAAGCACGTAGTAGCGGGACGGGACCGCGCCGTAGTCGAACGCACCTCGGATCGGGTCGACGTAGAGTGCGAGTCCGTCGCGCAATCGGGAGGCCTCGAAGAGCACTTCGCCCTCCACGCCGTCGAGCAGGCGATCGCGGGTGGTCGAGACGACGAAACCGACGTTGGCCGCAAACGCGACCAGCACGACGATCGCGGCCGCCGCTACGAGGAGCACTTCGAGACGCGAGGCCGCGAGGCGATGACCGGAGTTCAAGCTTGAGAGCCCTCTCAGAGGGGAGACAGTCACTGCACGGGAGCTACCAAGTGTTGCCCCAATTTGCAGCACGCCAAAACGGCAGACCGTCGAGCGCACTCGCTCGAGACGGGGGCGGCCAGCGGGGCACGCTGTGATATTCTCGCGCGGGCGTGCCGACCTCGAGCGTCCCCGACCTGCTTCACGGGGGGCCCCAGCGTTCCTGGGTTCGCGGGTGGATGCGAGAGCCGCTCGCGTGGATTGTGCTGGCGAACATCGTGCTGCACGGGGTGGGCCTCTGGTGGGGGTTGCCGAGCTCCACGGGCTGGGACGACGACGGGGTCGCGCCGCGCGACTTTCTCGTAGGAGTCGTCGAGACGTTTCAGCGGGGGTCCTATTACACATACCCGCCGCTGCACCTGTTTCTCTTGACGGCGCTCACGGTGCCTGTCTGGGTGACCGCGCTCGTGCGGGCTCGAAGTCTCGGGGCTGCGGACCTCATCGCCGAGTTTACGAAAGTGCCCTACATGACGGCATTCTCGGTCGTCGCGCGAACGGCGTCGGTCGCCATGGCCATTGGAATCGTGGTCGCGCTCTATCGCCTAGCCGAAGATCTGTGGAGTCGGCGGGCCGGCATTTGGGTCGCCCTCGTGGTCACTTCCAATATCGTTCTAAACTACTATGCACATACGAGCAATCTCGATGTGCCCTATCTCTTCTGGGCGACGCTAGCCCTAGCCGAGGCCGCGCGCGCGGTGGTTCGCGGGGAGCCCCGGCGCCTCCGGAGGGTCGCTGTCTTGGCGGCGTTCGCGATATGCACCAAGGATCAAGCCTACGGGCTATTCGTCCTCGCCGTCCCCGCTGTCCTGTTGGCGTGGGTCGCGATGGGCGGACCCGCGCGTCCGGCGGTCGGGGCGATCGTACGCGAGTCCGCCGTGGCGCTCGTCCTAGCCGTGGCGCTCGTCCTCTTCATCGACGGCGCACTTGTCAACCCGCTAGGCTTTCGCGCCCGCGTGGCGTTTCTGACCGGGACGGCCAGTCAAGACCACGCAGTCTACCCAGCGAACCCGGCGGGCTGGGCCGCCGTGGCGCGCGACACGCTCCGGTTCTTTGACCGGTATTATCCGTGGCCTTTTGCCGTCCCCTGCGCGCTCGGGGTGGCGTTGGCATTCTGGACCCCCGGCAGGTCGCGTCCCGCAAGCGTGGCTCTCGCCTCGCTCCTTCCGTTGGCGGCCGCGGTTTCGTTCACCGTGACTTTCAATATGAGTGCGCGACGCACGGAGCACCGTTTTCTCTTGCCCCAGATGCTCATGTTCGGCGTGTATGGCGGAGTCGGGATGGCGTGGCTCGTTCGAGGCTGGATCGGGGCGCGCATCGCGCGGCCGGTTGCCGTGGCTCTCCTCGCGTGGGCGATGTGGCGCGCCTCCGCGGTCGACGCGACGTTGCTCTTCGATCCTCGCTACGACGCGGAAGCGTGGATGCGCGCCCACATCGGTCCCGCCGACTCCGTCGAGACGTACGGAAGCGATGCGTACCTGCCGCGGTTCCCGCCCAAGGTGACGGTCGCGCGCGTGGGTCCTGAGCCCTTGTCGGGCCGTAGCGCGGTCCCTGGAATCCGCGAGGTCCGGGCTGCGTATGCCGACATCGAGGAGCGGAGACCGCGCTTCATCGTCCTCGCGGAGGCCTGGGCCTGGCGATACCTGGACTACGAGGAGTTCTTGCACGGGATTGGGATGGCGCTCGCACCCGAGCAGGTCGCGCGAGAGCGAGACGTCGCTTCTCGAAACTACTTCCACGCGCTGGTGGGAGGCCGGCTCTCGTACCGCGTCGCCCACGTCTCGCGCTACGAAAGCTCCGTCATGCCCGCGGTCGACATCCATTCGAGCACGGGCAAGATGCTGCGGATCTTCGAGCGCATCGACGGAGCCGAGTCGGGCGCGCCTGCGGAGGGGGCGCCGTAAAGGGGGTCCGAGGAGTCGCGGGTCGCGGTCGCGGGTCGCGGTCGCGGGTCGCGGTCGCGGGTCGCGGTCGGGGGTCGCGGTCGGGGGACCCTGGGAGGTCCTGGACCGGGGATCAAGCTGAATCCGGCGTTGACGCAGGATTGCGCCATAGCCACCAGCCCCCTTGGTGCTCCACGAGGGTGAGCGCGGCCGGGACGTGGGGCGCCGCATCGGTTGCTCGCTGTCGCACAAGCACGTAGTCCCAGTCTTCCAAATGGAACAACGCCCAATCGACCCCCCTCATATCGCTCTCGCAATAGCTCGTTGGGAGTCGGAATGCCGGATTGCCCTCGCGAGGGTAAACCGCCGTGCCCTGATGGTACCAGATGTCACTGGCGAGGATGGGCTTGTCGACGAGAGTGAGCATACCGTAATGCGTGAACGGGTGGCCGGCAAACAGTCTACTGTCCGGATCAACAGGCAGATTGAGCAGGCGCGCCCGGGGCGGGACCCTCGATAGGACTTCCGCGTAGCCGGTCGCCTCTCGTTGAAAGAGGACGGACGCAGTAAGGACAATGGTGACCTGTGCCACGCCGACAACAAACCCACCGCAGTTCATCGTGCGCGCCAGCCTCGGACTCATCGCGTCCGGACGCACTCCGATCGTCGCCAGCAAGAGGGCCGGTAGCACTAGTCTTCCGTCGACGAAACCGAACCAGCCGATGACGTGCGGCAGGCCGGCGAACGCGATGAGGATTCCAGCGATTGCGAACGCGAACGCACGCGATTGATAGTCCGCGACGCTTCGCCCGACCCACGCCCGTCGCACGGTGCTCGCCGACGCCACGGCCAGCAGACTCCAAATGGCGACGCCGACGAGAACGTCCACGCCCGTGCGCGTCACAAGAGTCGGCGTGATCAGCAAACTGAGCTTGTCGCCGAGTCCTTGGAAGTGCACTCCGGAGCCGGTGCAGGTCACTAGGCTGGGGAGCGACGAGGCCGACGCGTGCTCGCGCCATGCCGCATACGCGGCGAGCGCCGAGGCGGGCGCATAGGCCAAGAGCAGGAGAATCCGCCGCGCGCGCCGTGGCGGTGCCGCGAGGCTGAAGAGCGAAACGAGCGCGGACACAAGGAACGCGTGCCCATGACAGAGAAAAACGAGTGGGGCAAAGCACGTCAGAGCGATCCCCGCGCCATGAGCCCGCCTCCGGGCGACGGCGAGCGCAGGTCCAGCGGCTCCCAGAGCGATCGCCTCGTGGGCGCCCGCGAGCTCCAGCCACAGCGTGACCGCTACGACGGAAGCACACAGACCGAGCAGGTAACTCGCGAAGCCGAAGAGCGTCATCAGGCCGAAATTGAGCGCCACGGCCATCGCACCGAGCCCGATTCTCGACTCGCCGTGAAGGCGCCGGCGAGCCCAGAGCACCGCGACGGGAGTCAGCAGGGCCGGCAGCAGCGCGAGCAGCCGTACCGCTCTGACCGGCCCGAAGAGCGAGTCAAAGGCTTCGCCGAGCGCGCGAAACACGGAATAGGGTCCGAGATGCGGGGCGAGGATGAAATGCGCTTGATCGAATGGCGATTCGGCGTATCGGTGCCGGAGCGCGATGAGACCCGCGTGCGCTGGCAAGTCCATGAACGCAAGTGCATCGAAGCCGAAGAAGACGAAGACCTGGGCTCCAAGCAATAGAGCGAGCCCCAGCCACGAGAACGATTCGCGCCGGATCATCCGCCTACCCCTCGCACGTGCCGTCATGAAAATCGAGGCGTTGGGAGGCCGACCTCGAACCTCGAGCGGACTTCGGCGCGCTCGCGGCGGGCCGCCGCCGCGTGGTCAGGGGCGACGCCGCGTCAGGCCATGCGCCTAAAGGTTCCACCATCCTGGTTTCGCGGCCCGCCGTGGCTGTACGGGGCGGCCCTCGTCGTCCTGCTTGCCGGCTCTTGGTGGGGTCTTCCGCACTCGGAGTCATGGGCGAATGACGCCATCACTCCTCGATCGACAGGTCTGTTCGCGATCGCGCTCCCGTATTGGTGGGGTCACTTCCACACCTATCCGCCGCTGCACATGGCCCTGCTCACCGTGTTGTGCCTTCCCGTCACGCTCCTCGCAGCGCTAATCGCGATCGGCACCCGCGTCCCTATCGAGAACGTTCTTCTGCAGCCCGCGCTGATGACGGCGATTGAAGGGATCGCGCGCATCGTCGCGATGACCATGGCGCTCGGCATCGTCGACTCCACCTATCGAATCTGGTCCCGCCTCGAAGACAAATACATTGGAGCGCTGGCGGCGCTCAGCGTCGTCGGTGTCACGCCTTGGGCCTACTACGGCAAGGTGGGCAATGTGGACATCCCGTCGGTGTTCTGGCTGTGTCTGACGCTCGAGCAGGTCCTCGCGCCACGAACGTCGCCGACCGATGGGGAGCGCGCCGAGCAGCGTGCGCTCGTCTTCGCAACCCTCGCGGTTCTTACGAAAGATCAGATCGCGGGCGCGCTCGTGGCCCCCATAGCATGGTTGGTCGTGGCGCCGGCTGTGAGGGGCGCCGCCGTGCCGGGTGCAGGACTCGACGGGCGCTCTCCGGCCGCAGAGCGATGGCGGGTTGCCAGAGCTCTTGCTCGGGGGTCTCTTTGGAAGTCTGCGGCCCTGAGCTTGGCGCTCTACGTGCTGATTTCGGGGGCGCTGGTCAACCCGACCGGATGGCTGGCGCGGATGCGCTTCATCTTCGGTCCAGCGAGTCGCGATTGGGTCGGGTTCGCGCCCACGCTGGGGGGGCGGATCGCCCTCGCGCGCGCCATCCTCGCGCGGATCCCGGAGCTTACGTCGTGGCCCTCCGCGCTGCTGTCGGCGGTCGGAATCGCCGTGTGTGTGGCCGACACGAAGCGACGCAAGCACCTGCTGCCGGCCGCGGCTGCCTTGGCATTCACCGCGACGTTCAACTTCCTAGCCCTGCGCTCGGAGCATCGATTCCTGATGGTCCAGGCGGTCTTGGTGGCCCCCTACGCCGCGCTGGTCGTTGCCCTCGGGCGTCATCGCCGCCTTGGCTCGGTGGGCGCCGTCGTGTTCTTTGCCGCCTGGGCCGCGTGCCTTCGGGCGGTGGCATCGCTCGATGCGACGCTGATGGCCGACAGTCGATATGCGGCGGAGCGGTTTCTCGCCTCGCTGCCGGCCAACTCGCGCGTGGAGGTCATGGGGGGCCCGAAATTTCTCCCCAGGCTCCCGGCCCACGTTGTCGCGAAGCGAGTCGGCCTCGATGCCCTCGCGGCTCGCAGCGCAATCCCCGGCGTCACGGAGGAGCTTGGCGATCCTCGGCTCATCGACCAGCGGCATCCCGACTACCTCGTTGTCAGCGTCGAGTTTGCGACGCCGCAGTTTTTCCCGACGCGACCGGGCCCCGGCGCCTACATGGAAGCGAGTACTCTCGCGTTTTTCCATGAGCTCGCACTAGGGAAGACAAGCTACGTGCTCGCCTATCGCGCGACCTGCAAGCTGCCGTGGCCTCTCACGTGCGTGCGCCTGCATTCCTGCACCGGCGGCGACATTGCGGTCTACAGGCCGCGCGACGCCTCGCCGAGCGGCGCGGCCTCACGCTACAAGGTGCCGTGAATGCGCTCGCATGCGCTGTCGCCTCCGACATACTTGAACGTGGGGACTGAGTCTGCCATCCCTAGCACCCGATGGGTCCACCGTCGCTCGATGTCCATCACTGGGGTGCGCTCGGAGCTACCGCGCTGGCTGGGTGCCGACATGCACTGCGCCAGGCGTCGCGACATACCGGCGTCCCGGCGATAGTCATCGCTGCGCTGGCCATAGTGCTTTCGAGGCGGCTCATAGGGGCTGCGGCGCGACTCACCCTCGAGGTGGCCGTCGTAGTCGTCGCGCTGGCCGCGGCGACCATGCTCGGCTGGGTCTCCTGGTGACAAGAAGGCCGGTGTCTTTCGGCCGATCCCTTCGGTGCGCCAGGAAAAGCCTGGGTGAGGAGGAAGCGATGTAGAGCGACTACAGAAGCAGAAACCTCACGGAGCAATCCAGCGGGTTCGAATC
>JBEKXD010000045.1:0-45423 GCA_049512415.1 Polyangiaceae bacterium | reverse complement strand
AACTCGTCCCCGAACTCGTCCCCGAACTCGTCCCCGAACTCGTCCCCGAACTCGTCCCCGAACTCGTCCCCGAACTCGTCCCCGAACTCGTCCCCGAACTCGTCCCCGAACTCGTCCCCGAGCTCGTCCCCGAACTCGTCCCCGAACTCGTCCCCGAACTCGTCCCCGAGCTCGAAGAAACTCCCGCATCAGGGGCGTCCGAAGATTCGCTGGAACTGCTAGTCCCACATGCAACCGCGAAGGGAACTGCAACAGTCAACACCCACAAACGAGATCGGGATTCCATTCGACAGACCTCATCAATCCGGACGAAAAAAGGATAGATCCTAGGGGTGAAAACGTACCACGAAAGCGCAAGGGACGAGGCCAAGCCTGGCTTCGACCGCACTCGACACATGGAACCTTACTAGCGTTCTCAAGTGTCCGCCACGGTTGCAAAAGCGGTTTGATGAAATCGCGGGCCTCGGGCCGCCTCCGTCGCGTCCTCCGGAGCGTCCTCCCGCGTTCAGCTCGAACGTACGATTCCTGTTGGCCAATCGCGCGCCGTCTCGGCGTCACGCGTCAGGTCGGCCTCTACCGCCATCGTGTGATTTGCCTTCTATGCTGTTGCGTCCTATACGAACGTGGCGAGCACGGGCGCGTGGTCGCTCGTGCCGACTTCGGTGAGCACGCGGCAGGTCGCTGCCTGGAGGCCCCGCCCGCGGCTGGCGAGGACATAGTCGAGCCGCCACCCGTGATTCTTCTGCCTGAGACCTCGCCAGGGGGGCCACCACGTAAATAGACGGTCGTTGCCGGGATCGAGCGTGCGCGCGACATCGACGAGCTCCGTATCGAGGACTCGCTCGAAGAGGGCCCGCTCATCGGGTCGCTGCCCGATGACGTCAGCCTTGCGTTGATTGGGATACACGTCGATATCCGAGCGCGCTACGTTCATGTCGCCACACACGAGGAGCCTGGCGCCGGACGCGTGCAGCGTATCCACGTAACCGCGCATCGTCTCGAGAAACTGGAGCTTGGCTCCGTAGTCCTTGCCGCCGTTCGGCACGTACAAGCTCGTGACGATCAGGTGATCGGGCAAGCGGACTTCGACGGCGCGGTGCTCGACGTCGAGCGCGGGGATCGTAAACTGCGGCTTCTCGGAAAAGCTTGCGACCCGGCAGTGAATCGAGACACCGCTATATCCCTTGGGGCCTCCATGCCAATAGCTCGCATAGCCGGGCAGCTCGGCGAGGGCTGCGCTCAGCTGGTCGGGCGTCGCCTTGAGCTCCTGAAGACAGACCACGTCCGGCTGCTCGCGCTGGATCCACTCGACGAACTGAGCTTCTCGGGCGCGAATCCCGTTGACGTTCCAGGTGACGACGTTCACGGTCAGGCTCCTGTTCTAGGCGTCGTGAGGTCCGGAGCGCGAACGTAGAACGGCTCGAGCGAGTCTGCATCCGTGGGAGCGCGCACGAGAGCGATCCGACCCACCGCGGACGCGCGTGGGAGGTCGTGGGGGGCCCCCGTGACCAGGGCCGGCTGTTCGCGCATCGAGGACCAGTCCACGTCCGACGACGCCTCTCCCACGACCGTGACAACCTCGGCAGGCTGGACGACCCCGAGCACTCGCAGGACGACTTCACCGAAGGGAATGTGCGCCGGCTCCAGTACGAGCCCGCGCGACGAGCGCGCCTGGACGAACACCTCGCCTTTGCCGGCCGCCAGCACGCTCACGACCAGCCCGTCAACCACCCCATCGGCGAGCGCGTCGAGAGACGTCACGCCCACGACCGTCGCTCCCGTAGCCAAAGCCATTCCCTTGACCGTGGCCACTGCAATGCGCACTCCTGTGAAGCTCCCTGGACCTATGCCGACGGCCCACCGGTTCACGCTTCGCGGGTGCCACCCGGCGCGAGAGAATAGGGCATCGACCATCGGCAGCAGGGATTCCCCGTGAGCGTTCGAGACACGCTGTGCGGCCTCCGCAACAAGGACGCCGTCGTCGAAGAGAGCGACGGAACCGAGCGGACTCGACGTATCGATGGCTGCAAGACGCACTGGAGCATTCCCGTTCAGTGCGAGCCGACCTCAATTCCCGCCAGTGGACGGAGGAGCGTCGAGCCCGGTGCGCACCCCTGTCAGCGCTTCGGACGCCTCCCATAGCTCGCGCGCCACTCCGGCGTCCCTCGCGCGCTGCGGAATCGACGCCGGCGCGGGGGGCCCGGCCGTACCGAACCAGTCCCGCGGCCCGAAGTAGCTCCCGCCGACGACTTCGGGGGCCGACGCTGCGTAGAGCGATGGCAGCGCCCCCCGATCCGCGGACTGACCGAAGACCTTGACGAGGCGGGCAAAGGCGAAGCGCTGCAAGTTGGTCACGGACGTACCGGGGTGCGCGGCGACGCTCACGACGCCGCGCGAACGAGCACGACGGTCCAGCTCGAGCATGAAGAGCAAGTTCGCGAGTTTGGACTGCCCGTAGGTTCTCATCGGGCGATAGTGCCGTTCGCTCTGCAGGTCACTCAGGTCGAGGCCCGCCCACATCGTGACCGCACTCGAAACCGTCACGATTCGCGGCGCCGGGGCTGCGAGCAGCAATTCGAGGAGCAATCCGGTGAGAGCGAAGTGACCGAGGTGATTCGTGCCGAACTGCACTTCGAATCCATCGGGCGTCACTTGCCGCTCCGGAATCGCCATGACGCCCGCGTTGTTGACGAGAATGTCGAGGCTCTTGTGCGAGGCGCAGACTCGGTCGGAGAACTCGCGGACCGAGGACAGGCTCGCGAGATCGAGCAGCTCGAGCGAAACGATCGCGCTCGGCGCTTGCGCGCGCAGACGGACCAAGGCCTCTTCGCCCCGCACGCGGTCCCGGCACGCGATCACGACGGCGGCGCCCGCCCGCGCGAGTTCCAGCGCCGTGAAATACCCGATCCCGCTATTGGCGCCGGTGACGATCGCGCTCTTGCCACCCAGGTTGGGGATGTCATGCGAGTTCCAGTCCATCTTCATGCCGAGCGAGCTCCGTTTCAGCATGCGCGGTCCCGCTGGATGCGCGGGCGGCTGCACTGAGGGAGAGTACAGGGAGTCGAGCGGGAACGGACCCTCGAGCTGCGTAAATTGCCGATTGGACGGTCTGGCGCGCGCAGAAGTCGCGAGGTGGGCGGTAGGTCGTGTAAGATGATGAGGGATTGACAGACCGTGATTCGGAGCGGACCCGCGTTACTTTAAACAACGAGGCGCGCTCGCCGGCGGCCCGGCCGGGGGATGCCTGCCTCGTCGTCATCTACGGATCCGAACTCGGCAGGCGCGTTCAGCTCGGCATGGCCGCTTTCGACATCGGGCGATCGCCGAGAAACGATCTGTTCATCGACCAAGAGAGCGTGAGCCGGCATCACGCGCGGATCACGTTCGACGGATCGAACTATTGGGTCCAGGACCTGCAGTCGACCAACGGCACGTTCGTCAACGACGAATCCGTTCGCGAGCAAAAGCTGCGCGACGGGGATCAACTGCGCGTCGGCCGGTCCATCCTGAAGTTTATGACCGGCGAGAACGTGGAAGTTCACTATCACGAAGAAATCTACCGGCTGATGACGGTCGACGGGCTGACGGACATCTACAATCGACGCTACTTCGATGGAGCCATCGAACGCGAGTTCAATCGCGCGGTGCGATATGCACGTCCGCTTTCGCTGGTGCTCTTCGACATCGATCACTTCAAGCGAGTCAACGACACCTACGGTCACCTCGTCGGTGACGGCCTCCTTCGGCAGGTCGCAGCGGCCGTCAGACCTCGACTGCGCCGAGAGGACATCTTCTCTCGGACAGGGGGCGAGGAGTTCGGGATTCTTCTTCCGGAGGTCGGCATCGACGGGGCCCGGGCCACCGCGGAAAAGGTCAGGCGCATCGTCGAGGCCACGCGTGTCAAGGTGGACTCGGAGCAATCCGTTTCGTGCACGGTCAGCTTGGGCGTCGAGGCCGTGGGAGGCGCGGTGGACTCTGCCGATGCGCTCTACAAGAGCGCCGATGAGCGCTGCTACGAGGCCAAGGGTAGCGGTCGCAATCGCGTAGCCGGTTAGAAGGCCTGCGTATTTCGCCCGATCCCTTCGCGATCCCGGCGTCGAGCGTGCTCGCGCACAGGAAGTTACAGGAAGTACGCTCCGCGCGACTCGCCGCCGGCCTCGCTCGGTCTCGGCCGAAATACGCAGGCCTTCTACGGCGACTAGAACGAGAGTCGGTTCATGCGTTGCGGTCGTCCACCGGGGCCTCTACGGCGACTACCGACTCATTGGCACGCGCAGGTTGCTTGCATCGCCGCTCCCTGTGCTATCCAAAGACTCACCCGCTCGAGCTCGTCTTCGCTCAGGGGCGTGTTCTCGGTTCCGTCCGCGGCAGTGGACGGGGGCGGCATCGCCTGCCCGGACATGACGGCCTCTAGGGCATCGCGTTCGGACGCGCTCAGTGGCTGCCACGATGTGACGTGCGCTTGGGCCGTGCTGGGTGCAACGAGAACGCCCCCGTCGCAATCGGAGGCATACGGGGTCGACGAAATCGGAGCAGGCGGGGCCAAGAGCAGTTTGTAAAGCAGCCAACTATTCGCGGGATTTCCCGCGGCCGGACTGCCGGCCCCCGGATCGATCAACGGCATGTTGGTGCCGAACGTGACGACAGGCGGAAGCGCCGAGGCCGTTGGCCCGGTGTCGGCGCCGTGGGCGACCAGTCCAATCGCGGTGAGCGCGATGCCTTGAGGAGAGTCGAGACGCAGTCCAGCGGCCGGGAGCGAGCTGCCGTGGCACCCCGACATGGCGCACTTGTTCGTGAAGATCGGATTGATGTCGCGGCAGAAGTCCATGACCGGGGCAGACGGGAGCAACGGGCCGGGGTCGGAAGGGCCGATCGAAAACGCGATGCCGAGCGGCGACTGCGCGAGCGTCGCGCCATCGATCGAGCGAACGCCGTTGACGTCCGTCGGGCCGCTCGGGGCCAGAGCGTCGACTTCGTAAACGTGGTTCGGATCGAGCGGCCACAACGACGTGAGCGAAACGATGCGAGCGACGGGGTCGTACCCGACAACGGGCGTCAAGTAGTAACCGTCGACGTCGTGCAGGGAGAACGTCTGTCGAGAGATGCACACGGGGGACAGGAGGCGGTCGAAAGCCAACTCCGCGGTCCCGTTTGCTGGCAGAGGCTCCACGGACGAAACGTTGGAGCCCACGAGACGAACGGGAGGCCCTACCGCGATCCCTTGGTCGTGAGCGACCCCTTGGTCGCACCCGTAGCTAGCCAGGGCGACGAGGCTCAGCTCTCCGAATAAAGCACGAGTTGATCGCGCACGACTTCTTCGCTCACCCCCGTCCGCAGGCTCTCTTTGAGGCAATCGGCCAAGGTGAGGAGCAGCTCGTCCACACCCTTGTCCTCGATGAGCTTCTGGAGAAGCTGTCGGGCCTCGCGACTGTCGTCCCCTCTCAGAAACTGACGGACGGTGTCCAGTGAGATCTCGCCCTGGAAGTCCAGGTACATGTTCTCCAAGAGATATCGCACGAGCTCTTTCACCGTCGCCCTCCTTTACCTCAAGATCGCTGCCGACCGCCCAAGACATTCGACCGAGCTGAATAAAATCACACCCAGTGGACGCACAGCCAGCTCGAGTTTCCGCCCACATCCCGCAGGATTGTGACCGAACTCGAGGCCAAAGCCGCAACCCACGAGCCTGCGACCGACATTTTTTCAGGGGGTAGACTCATATCGCCCGCGAGCCGAAAGTTGCAAGGCCGTTTCGCAACAACCAGACCGGCCGGGAGCCCTTTTTTTCGTGTCCGCCACGGCGAAACGGAAGAAGGCCGGCGTATTTCGGCCGAAACCGAGCAAGGCCGGCGGCGAGGAGCCCAGGTGGAAACGGAAGAAGGCCGGAGTATTTCGGCCGAAACCGAGCGAGGCCGGCGGCGAGTCGCCCGGAGCGTACTTCCTGTACGCGAGGACGCTCGACGCCGGGATCGCGAAGGGATCGGCCGAAAGACACCGGCCTTCTTCTAGCGGCAGCGCTGCAGGGCGCTGTCACTCGGGACGTGGCAAGCGAGACAGGGGCGCTCGTTTTGGCGCTGCTCGCGGCCGCACGAGCCCAGGAAGCCCGGCGGATGTGGATTGAACCCGGCACCCACGCCCAGGGCCCCATGGCACGTGATGCAGTCTCGCTCCGTGTGGCAGCTGACGCACCCGCTGAGCCCTCGCTCGGCTTCGAAGGCATGATGCCCGGCGCCCGCCGGGGCGTCGCTCCATACAGACTTGGGAGGGTGAAACCGGCCACTGTCCCGGGAGTTGAGTGGGCTCGCCTCGGATACCCCGGCCCTGATGTGGCAGTCGAGACAGAAGCTCTGCTCCAAGTGGCAGCTCTGGCATCGCTGCGTACCCATCCGTGCCTCGATGGGGTGCATATCGAGGTAGTCATTCGGGTGGACCGATCGTGGGCGGACCCGTCCATCGTGGCAGTCGGTGCAGAACGTGTCCTGATGGCAGCTTGCGCAGAACGTCGAATCGTCGCCGGCCACACGCTTGTGCCGCGCCAGGAAATCGGGCGTGTGCTCCGCATCCCGCATCCAGGCAGGTGGGTAGAGAGCGCCCGATGCGAACATCGTTTGCACGCGCCCGCCGGGCACCGTCGGATGGCATGTGTCGCAGGCGCTCTTGGCGTCGCCACGGGAGGCCGCATCAGGCATCGCGTGGCAGCGAAAGCACCCCCGCATGCGCGGGAGTTGGTCCCGAGTCGCGAGGTCCAGTCGCTCGACCGCCCCATGGCATTGGGCGCAACCGATGTTGCGCGCCGAGTGAGCGCGATGACTGAAGACGAGGTTGGCGCGCGGAGCATCCACGGGCGGCACGACCGTGCGGTTCTGGGGTGAGTAGCCCCGATGGCACATGGCGCACCCGTCCCCCGAATTGTCGGCGTCCGCGAGGCGCCCGTGATCGACCCTTCGGTGGCACGTGTCGCACACGGCGCCGCTCGGAAGAAGGGTGTCCCTGACCGAGTCGCTTCGGTACGCTCCTTCGTGGCACGTCCGACATGTCGCGCCAACGGCCGGCGCGAGATGGCGTTGGTGGCTGAACACAAGAGGAATCCTCTGCGAAGGGAACACGACCGCGCTCGGTCCCGGATCGGGGTCGTCCGCGCCGGCGGGCAGCCACGCGTGAGGCACGGCGCGCCCGTCGGGCAGAGGACTGAGGCCGCGGACGGTCCGGGGGGATTCCGCAATGGCTGCGGACGCGGCCAAGAGAACGGCTCCGACGAGCAGTACCCAGAGAGACGGAGCAGACCGCAAGACGATCAACCCAGAGGTACCCATCTCACGGCCCCGTGGTCACCGTGAGCGAGAACACCACTCGGAATCTCTGTCCGACCAGGCGATTCATGTCTTGCTCCCACTCGACCATGCCTTGGGAGCGTGGTGCGAACTTGTATCCGATGCCGGCGACGCACCCAAGACTCAACGCGCTGCGGCCGGGTCTCAACCTGTCATCCCAGTGCCATAGGCCGAGGCGGCCTCGAACGATGGTGCGAGTCTCGAAGACCCGTTCGGCGTCAGCGTCCCCGCCTACCCTGTCGCCCTCAGCGCCGAAATCGCCAGCGGCGCGAAAACCGACCGCGGTGGCCCCCCCGTGCCAGCGAGCCGATGCGCTCACGGCCTCGTCGAACGGATGGCCGTTCGTCGGTGCCGCCCCGGCGCGCTCGTACGCATCGCCCAGGCCGGGCTGAAGGGCGGGGACCGTGAAGACCCGCACTTTGGCGCTTCCGGCGAAGGCCAGATGTTCGCTCGGCGAGGAGTCGGCCCGCAATCCGATGTCGTTTCGGGGTTCCGCCGCGAAGAAGTTCCAGATGCTGTCGGCATCGAACGAGGGGACGTAATAGTCGTAGTCGACGCCGACGTTCATGCGCGGGTGGGGGCGTCCCTCGAGTGCGCCATAGACGTGAGTGACTTGGCCTAGGTAGACGTCGTACACGAAGCCGCTCTGCGCCGCCGCGACGTTCGACCAAGTCGCGTTGAACGACCCGCCGAGCCTGTCCGACGAGGTGCGCATTCCATCGACCGTCGCCGGCGCGTTGGGCGCGGCGCCGTACACGGCCACGTCGGAAGCTCCGGTATCGTACACGTGCCGAGCCGTCAGCCGTGCGTGCAGCCACGGTAGCCCGATCGATTCGATGGCTACGCCGATGGCCGGGGCCGGGCTGGCCGCTTGGAAGGTCGGGTACAGGCCGGAGGGAAGTCCGTCGCGGCTTCCGCGCCACACTCCGTCGCTCTCGAAGTGCGACGTTCCGAGCGCGAGTCCCCCGCGCTGCTCGAAACCTCCATAGACCTGAGCCCGGAAGAAGATGGGCGTTGTGGCATTCAGCTCGAGGCCGTCGAACGACCACCAGCCGAGGACGTCGGTGACATACTGTCTGCCGAACCGGAAACCGAGAGGTCCGCCGAGCAGCCTCCGCCCTTCGACGTAGGCAAACATTACGTCCACGGCGCCCGCCTGGCGCCCGGGTACGAAGTCGTTCGTTTGGGAGGGGTCGAACGTAGCGGCGTTCAGGCCGAAGTCGGCGCTATACCGAAGGCGCGCGCGAAACGATATCAGGGGCGCAGTCGCGTCCGCAGGCGACGCGTGTGTGAGGTCGTATGCGTTGATCCCCAGTGTAGTGTCGAGCCTCCGACGCTCCAGGACGACCTCGCCGGTCGGCGACCGGACGTCATACATCTGTGCCACCGCGTCGCTCATCACCTCGCCGTCGGTCGCGCTGGCTCGTCGCGCGCCCAGCACGGCACCGATCGCGAAGAGCCACGCGGCGCGCTGAACGACGAGAGGCCGAGTGCGCTCGTCTGCGCATCGCTCTCGCGTCGGGACACGGGGCATGGCGGCTCGCTGCGGGTCGTCACTCACGTCGACTCCTGGATCGTCCGGGGCCGAGGATACGCGCTGTCTGCGCGACTGCACACGGGTCACAACGTATGCGGATGCATGTCCCTCGAGCACGGTCCTTGACCCCCGATCCGCTCGGGTGGCACCCTAGCAGCGCGCTTGAATCGCTTGCCGTAAACGAGCCCGTGCCCGCACCCGTACACGAAAGCTAAGGCCGCACCCCGCCGATGCGAGACCTGTCAGCTCGGTCGCGAGCGCCACGGCGCGCGCGATCCCGCCCTATCCCTCTCGGCATCCACCTCGGTCATCCCCCTAGAGTCACGCCGTTCCAATGTCCGACAGTCAGCAGCGCTACCGCGTCATCGAGAAACTCGAGTCGGGAGGCATGGCGGAGGTATTTCGCGCCGAGAGCGAGGGCTTGCAAGGATTTCGCAAGCAGGTCGCCATCAAGCGAG
Organism: Polyangiaceae bacterium; assembly: GCA_049512415.1. Taxonomy (GTDB): domain Bacteria; phylum Myxococcota_A; class Polyangia; order Polyangiales; family Polyangiaceae; genus Palsa-1150. The sequence goes on along the minus strand of JBEKXD010000045.1, from coordinate 36,097 downwards.
TACTGCCGCACCTGTCGTCGAAGACCAAGTTCATCTCCATGTTCTTGGACGAGGCGCGCCTTTCCGCCCAGCTGTCGCACTCGAACTGCGTTCAGGTCTTCGACATCGGTGTTGGCGACAACGCGTACTTCATCGTCATGGAGTTCGTCGACGGGGCGAATCTCAAAGCCGTTGTGGAGCACCTGCACAAGTCAGGACGCGATTTTCCTGTGGAGGTCGCCGTCGCAGTCGCGCTTGCCCTATGCGAAGGGCTCGCGTACGCGCACGAACTGACGGATTCCAGCGGGGTGCCCCTTCACATCGTTCATCGCGACATGTCACCTCCGAACGTGCTCATCACCAAGCACGGCGAGATCAAAATCGTGGACTTTGGGCTCGCCAAAGCCAATAGCCAACTCGAGAGGAGCGAACCCGGCATCATCAAAGGGAAGTTTTCGTACTTGTCTCCCGAGGCGGCGATGGGCCAGGACGTCGACGCGCGGGCGGACATATTCGCGGTCGGCATCATTCTCTGGGAGCTGCTGTCCGGGCAGCGGCTTTTCTTGGGGGAAACCGACTTCCAGACTGTGAAGAAGGTTCAGGCCGCCGTCGTGCCGAGCGTCGCGCAGATCAACAAGCGGGTGCCGCAGGACCTGGACCGCATCATCGTTCGATCGCTGGCTCGCGATCGTTCCCAGCGCTACCCCAACGCGCGGTCGCTAGGTGTCGATCTTTCGAACTTCTTGTTCAAGTATGGAGTGCCGGTCAGTTCGTTCGATATCGAGACGCTCGTCCGCGGCGTCATGAGGGACCGCCAGGGGCATCGAGCCCCGCAGCCGAGCATCATCGACAGACTGATCGAGGAGGCGCTTCTCGAGTTCACGTCGCTCACCGACGACAAGGCAGCTCCGGCCCTCGGCGCCAAGCCCATCGATGTACCCGTCATCCCGACCCCGATGATGCCGTTCAACACGGCTCGCGCCTATCCGGCGTCATGGATCGACGACATATCGAGAGATGCACGCTGGCAGGAATCGGGATTGAGCGCGTCGCTGCCCGCCGGGCTGTCCGAAGGCAATCTCGCCGCCCTCGAGGACGACGTAATGCCCCCGGCGGCCGCTACCAAGGCCGGCACTTCGGGCCTCTCGGCCATGCTGCGGGGGACATCCGCCGTCGAGGCGTCCCGGCCCGCGCCGATCGTGCTCCGGCCCGCGTCGCACCACATCCAGGCCTCTGCGCGCGCAGGCGCGCTGGCCGTGGACATCCCCGAGCGCAAGTCGAATGCGCCCCTCTTGGTCGGCATTTTCGTCGCGATCGTCGTCGCCATGGCCACCGGAGCGGCCGCCTGGTTCACACGACTCATCCCGCACCCGTAAGCCCACATGCCTTTGCGATTCGGTTCCGGCGTCGCTCTGGTCGTGGTCGGTCTCGCCATGACGGTGGCATGCGCCCGGTATGAGCCGCCGAAACTACCGCCGTCGGAGCCATCGGTGGGCCCCCCGGTCACTCCCCCCGAGGGACCCTGCCCGGACGAGATGGCGCTCGTCGGAGAGGGCACGTGTGTCGACCGATGGGAGGCCTCCCTGGTCGAAGTCACTGCCAGCGGGGAGAGGGAGTTCTCCCCGTACGAGTCGCCGGAGGGTGCCTTGGTGCGTGCGGTCAGTCGGCCGGGAGTCGTGCCTCAGGGGTACATCTCGCGGGACCAGGCCGAGAGCGCGTGCGCTGTGGCGAAGAAGAGATTGTGCACGGAATCGGAGTGGGTCACGGCATGCACTGGCGCGCAGCCCCGTGCGTTTCCCTATGGCAAGGTCCGACAAAAGGGCGCGTGCAACGATTCGGGAGTCGCCCCGCTCCAGCTTCTCTACAAGGATTCTCCCCTGGCGTACACCAAGGGCCCGATGAACGATCCTCGACTGAACCAGCAACCGGGAACGGTGGCGAAAACTGGGGAGTTTCAGGGCTGCAGGGGGGAGTTCGGCATTTACGATATGGTGGGGAACTTGCACGAATGGGTGATGTCGCGCAGAGCGACGTTTCGCGGCGGCTACTACCTCGACACGCACCTCAACGGCGACGGGTGCACGTACCGCACGACGGCTCACGCGGCCGCATACCACGACTATTCGACGGGGTTCCGCTGCTGCGCGGACGCCAAGGGGACCAGGGCCGGAGCCGCGGTCACGACGACCCCATGAAGTCGGCACGAGTGCAGATGGCGATCACCGGCAGTTCTTCGCGCTCGAGCGCCTCGCGACCGCCCTCCATCCGGTCGACGAGCACGACGACTCCGACGACTTCGTAGCCGGCGGCCCGGAGCTTCGTAGCCGCGCGAATCGTGGAAGCGCCCGTCGTGACCACATCCTCCAGCAAGACGATTCGCGCGCCCGCGGGCAGGTGGGCATTGCCTTCAATCTCTCGCCGCGATCCGTGATCCTTCGCGTCTTTGCGCACGTACACCGCGTCGAGAGGCGCGCCTCTTTGATGGCTCGTCAGCGCCACTGCGCTCGCGAGGGAGCACCCCCCTAGCTCGACTCCCGCGACCGCATCGCAGTGTGGCCACGCCGCGAGCGCCTCGAACATGAGCTCTCCGACGAGCGCATGCCCCTCGGCGCTGAGCACCGCCTGCTTGCAATCGATGAAAAAGTCGCTCTCGCGGCCGGACGCCAAGAGCACGCGCTTGCGTTCGAACGCCCGCGAGACCAGAAGCTCGACCAGCCGCCTCCGGGCGCCGGCCGACACGCTAACGCTCCCGCCTCTTGGCCATCTGTCCCCGCGACTTCTTGAGCGCGGGCACGATGGGAGGCGGGGGATGCCGAGGTGCGGAGGCGGGGGGAGTCGCGGCGACTGCCGGGGGATGGCGTGCAGGGACCGCTGTTGCTGGGCGCGCCCCTTGAGGGCGGGCCGGTGATGCAGCGACAGCAACCGCGGTGTTCGTCGCGCGTGCCTGCGGGGGATGGGCCGCGGCTGCGCGCGGCGTCGTCGCCACGGGAGCGGCCGCTTGAGACTTCGCCGCAACGCGGGCCGCGACGGCCGGGGTCGAGACCGCCCTTGCCCCCTCGGCTGCGCGCGCCAAAGGCGCCTGATCCGGTTCACCGGCCTGGACGAAGCCTCGGACGAGCGCGCCCGGAGCGATCGCCACGCTCGGAGCGCGCACGTCTCCCACGACGCGCGCACCTTCCTCGACGACAACTGCCTCGGAGCCGACCAGGTCCCCGCGGACCGCGCCGCGTACGACCACGCGACGTCCCTGGATTCCAGCGCCCACCATTGCGTGAACGCCAACCGTGACCGAACCCGTCACGGCGACCCCGCCGTCGACGAACCCGAGGACTTCTACGTCCGCCGTGCCTACGACTCGGCCGTGGACCCGCGCGGACTGCCCGATGATGGATACGTCGGTCGCCATGGATCACACGTCCATGTCGACGTTGCCCTTGAACTGGGCGCCGTCGGCAATGGTCACGCGCGCGGCTTTCACGTTGCCGATGACGCGCGACCCTGACTGCAAATCCACCCGCTCGACCGCGGTGACATTTCCCGTGAGCGTCCCAGCGATCGCGAGCGAGCTTCCAGAGACGTCCGCTTCGACCGTCGCCCCGGCCTCGATCGTGACCGCCTCCTTCGCGGTGACTTTCCCTCGCACCGTGCCGGCCACGACGACGTCTTCGTCGGTCGTGATCTCGCCTTCGATGGTGATTCCCGCACCGATGACCGTGCTCGCCATGAATGTCTCCGTCATCCTCGCATTAGCGCCGCGCCCCGGCGCGCCCGCGTTCTTCGGCGTGGGCGGCATCCGTGAGCTCCTGCGGCAAATCGAACTCGCAATCCAGTCGCCCCGAGAACCTCGCACCTTCCTCGATCGAGACGGCGCTGCCGCGGAGGTTGCCGCGGACGCGGGCCCCGGCGACGAGGCGCACAGGGCCCTTCGCGACTACGTCCCCTTCGAGACTGCCGCCGATGGTCGCGCTCTCCGCCTCGACGGAATCGCCCTCGATGCTCGCGCCAGCGAGCACGGTCAGCTCCCCTGCGATGGCGACATCGCCTTCGACGTGACCCTCGACGATGAGGGCGCCGTCCCCGTGAATGCGACCGCGGACTCGAGCGGCGCCTCCGATGCGGGCCTCCCGGGCGTCGTCGCTACGGCTGTGGATGCGTGCCTGCGCCATGGTGGCGAGGGAACCTAGTACAGCCGTAGTGGCATGTCACCAGCTTGTGACGGAGTAGCTCCGCGAGCGAACGGGCGCGAGCGCGGAGCTACATCGGACGGCCAGAGCGGGTGGTCCTTGTCAACGATCGCGCGAGCGGCGACCCCTTCGAGAGCGCGGGAGCAGAGCTAGAAGGGCCGCGCCAATCCCGAAAACGCAAGATGCTCCCGACGTCGATCCTTCGGGCGACGCGCTGCAGCCGCCGGTCGCTTCGGATCTGACGGACCCTCCGTCGACACTCGCATCCGCGGGCCACCGCACGTCCACCGGTTCCGCGTCCACCGGCTCGGCTCCGACGGGCTCCGCGCCCACCGGCTCGGCTCCGACGGGCTCCGCTCCCACCGGCTCGGCTCCGACAGGCTCCGCGCCCACCGGCTCGGCTCCCGTCGGCTCCCCACACGCAGCCGAAGAATACTCCTCGATTACCCCCCGGAGGTCGACGTCGGCCGCTGCGGGCTGGAAGTAGAAATCCGTGGTCAGGTCCGATGGCAAGAAATCGATGTTGAGCTCCGTCAGCCGGTCTCCCGCCACGGCGAGACCGCCTGCGGGGTGGGTCGCCACGTCACTTGCGCTCAGCGCGCCAGAGAACTCCACAGACGACCACAGCGCACCCCCGATCGTGGCGGTGAGATTCATCTCGTGCGGAGCCAGGAAATACACATACCAGAGGAGCGGATCGTATTCATAATACGAGTCGCCAGCATCCGAGCTCGATGCCGATGCCGCGGCGATGCGCGCCGGCACGACCGCCTGGTCTGCCGGAAACGAAAGCTGGATAGGGCCGAGGTTTCCGCAGAGCTGCTCGCCAGCAGGGGGATTCTGGCTGTCGGCCGTCACTTTGAACGCAACGAAGTACCAGCCCGCTGCCACGTAGCTGGCAAAGATCGTCGACGATTCGGCCGTGTACGGATACTGGTTGGCATCGAGCCAATCGGTGAATGCGGAAACCGTGTCGGCCTTGAGCACGGCGAAGTCGAATATTCCGACTTGCCCCTTGTCGATCACCTGAAGGAGCGAGCCATTTCCCCCACCGCCGCTGGCGCCCACGCCTGCGTCCACCACGGCGCCGATACTGCGTGCGCACGTGTACTCGATCGTGGGAGCCGCGAGCGTCTGGAGATCGGCGACTGTGCTGGCGGCGCCGAGCGTGGGCGTTCCGGTCGAGGACGGAGCCTGTGGGATGGGCAGGATATAGCCGAACTGCGCGGACTGGCCGCAGAAGTACGGCGAGAAAAAGTATGTCTCGATGCCGCCCTTGTACGAGACGACGATGTTCTGAGTCGTGCCAATCTGGAGCCCGTCTCCGAAGCCGCCGCCGCAGGGCAGCGCAGACCCCGCCCATAGCGACGTAGCCGTCGAGAGCGCGAGACCGATGACGTGATGACGGCGCATGGCTCACTTCCCCTCCGCGTAGGAACATCGGAATCCAACGTTCGGCGCCCACGTCGACGGCAGCTCCGCTTTGCGACACGACACGCGGACGGCCTCTGGACCGCTCATCCAGCACCCGCCGCGCATCACCTTGAGCGTGCCCGTCTCGGGGCCTTGCGGGTCGGCGGTCGGCGCTTTTTCGTAATAGCTGGCGTCGTACCAGTCCTGCGTCCACTCCCAGACGTTGCCCGCCATGTCCTCGGCCCCGAACGGCGACGCCCCGAGCGGCCGCGCCCCTACCCGGTCCGTGTCGCCGACGCACCCGCCCATGTTTGCGTGAGCGCAGTCCGGACGCTCCTCGCCCCACGGATAGGGCCGCACCGAGGGCGACGGTCCACGCGCCGCGAATTCCCACTCGGCCTCGGTCGGCAAGCGACCCCCCGCCCAACGGCAAAAGCTATCGGCCTGGCTCCAGCTCACGAAGATGACCGGATAGTCCGCGTAGGCGCTGTCATCGAAGTAGTGCTTTCGCTGTTGCGACGACGAGTACGCCGGCGCCTTGCACGCCCCGGCGGCCACGCACGCGGCGTAACGCGCATTGGTGACTTCCATCCGATCGAGAACAAAACTCGAGACGGCGACCGCGTGGCGCGGGTGCTCGTCCGCGGCTCCTTCATAGAGAGCACTCCCCATCCAGAACGTAGCCCCCGCGACGCTCACAGACTCCTCGCGTAAGATGTCCGGTCGCGTGGCGGTAGGCGAGCGCGCAGCGCTGGCGCTCCGCAGTGCGAGGGCCGTCCCGGCAATTGCCGAAGCGACCATGACAGCCGTTGCAGCCTTTGACACAATGTGGCGCATCATTTGGCTCTCCTCCGTGATTGCGGCGGGCGGATGCATGCTCCACGCCAAGGATCGAAGGCGCCGCGGCGCCGTGCGCTCATATCAGGCAGGGATCGCGGGATCCACCACCACCTCGAAGTTCGCATGCCCCTTGGGCCCGTCGACCCGCGGCCCCGCCACAGACAGCCGCTCGCGCTTCCCGCTCGTCGCCAGCTCGAGGGCCCTATGATGGCAATAGGGATTGTTGCCCGGCCGGCCCGTCAGGGCGATCGATGTCGCGCAGCATCCGCCGCGGCAGACCGCCGCGTAGTAGCACGCGCCGCAGAAGCCCCAGACTTCACCATCCCCGACATTGCGTCGCAGGACTTCGGCCTCATCGAAGATCCTTGGGAGCTCCCGGTCCCTGACATTGCCCGCCATCTGATCGGCTCCGTCGAGCGCAGAACATCCCGAGACGTTGCCATTCGCATCCACGCCCATGAGCGCGAGACCGGCCCAGCAACCGAACGTGTGGCCCGAACGCGAACTGTGCCGGCGCAGCACCGCCTCGTGCGGCCCGAAGTAGCCAACGTTGTCACCGGCGTAGACCTTCAAGTCGTCGCGCTCGCAGCGTTCGATGACGCCGGCAATCGTCGGAATGACGTCGAGCATCTCGTAGGGTTGGAGCCACAGGTCCGAGGCATCCGCAGCACGCCCCATGGGGATCATGAGTTGAATTTGCCACGCGTAGAGTCCTTGCGTCACGAGGACCTCCGCGAGCGCGGGCAGCTCCCGCCAGTTTCGTGCGTTGACTTGCGTGTTGCATCCCACCGCAATTCCCGCATTCCGGAATGCGGCGATGGCCCGCATGCCGCTGTCGAATCCGTTGGGCGTACGGCGGAGCGCATCGTGGGTCTCTCGCAGGCCATCGATCGAAACCCCCGCCCGGTCGAGGCCCGCCTCGCGCGCCATGCGAGCCTTGTCATCGTGGAGCTCCCGGCCCGCGGTGATGAGGGCGCATGTCAGTCCAAGTTCGCGTGCACACCGGATGAGGTCAATCCAATCGTCGCGCAAATACGTCTCTCCGCCCGTCAGCTCGATATCCTTGACTCCCATCGCGGCGGCCTGTCGAAAGAGGCTCCGGACTTCGTCGGTCGACAACTCCGTTGGCGACTGCCTGCCGGCCCGCGAGCCGCAGAACACGCAGCCCTGGTCGCACCGCAGAGTGGTCTCGAGCGTGAGCGTCAGCAATTTGCGAGGTCGCTCCCGGCGGACATATCCTGCTTTCGAGCCTTGCGCCGAATCACGGTTCATCTTTGCGTCTCCCACGCAGTCTAGTAGACTACGCGACTGGAGGTGCTTATGCGAGCGCTCATTCCGTGTTGCGCGTGCGGCCGGCACGTTTTTTCGGACGAGGTGCAGTGCCCATTTTGCAAGGCCACAATGAAACGGGGTGTTCCTCCCGCCGCATGGGTAGGCGGCGCGATGATGGTTGCGGCAGCGTGCGGCGGGACCCTCGACAACGGCCCGAGCGACGCGGCGGCCATCGGAGTCGAGGATGGCAGTATGGTCGCGGAGAGCGGCGGTGAAGAGAGGGCGGGCGCAGATGCGGCGGGCGCCGATTCTGCGACGCACGACGGTGCTGCGGCGGACGGGTCGGCATTCCTAGTCGACGCCCCCTTCGCGGACGCGAGCGACGCTGCGGATGGCAACAGTGCGGACGCCCCGCCATGCTGCCTCCCCGTCTACAAGTCGCCGCCGCGGCGCTCGGTTTGGGGCTGACCCGGACGAGGCCGCACTAACTCGCGTGAATTAGTCAATAGAGGGTCGCCTTCGACTCTCGCTCGGGTGGTACTGCAGTCGACGGAACGCCAATGCCCTGATAGCGCAATCCAGCTCGGGCAACCTCCCACGAACGCCACACGTTGCGTCCATCGACGACGACCGGCGCCGCCCCGTTGTTCCCCTCCCGAAGGCGCTTTCGTATCTCTGCGAAGTTCGGAGCACGATAGCTGCGCCACTCCGTCAGCAGCACGAGGGCGTGCGCGCCGTCGAGAGCAGCGTACTCGCGCTCGACGACCCGGACCCGCGGGCCGTGAGCGGCCATGGCGCGGGCGAAGTTCTGGTTGGCCTCGGGGTCGTGGCCAACCACGGTGGCGCCCTTCGCGAGCAGGGCTTCCGTCAACCGCACCGCCGGGGATTCGCGCACGTCGTCGGTCTCGGGCTTGAACGCCAGACCCCACAGAGCGATCTCCTTGCCGGACAGACCCTGCACGGCCCGCTCGACAAGCTCCGCCAGGAACTTGGCCTGCTCCTCGTTCGCAAGATGCGTCGCCTCCGCGAGGCGCATCGGGACGCCGTGAAGGCGCCCAAGATGCCAGAGCGCTTGCACGTCCTTGGGAAAGCACGAGCCTCCATACCCGGGGCCGGCATAGAGAAAGCGCTTGCCGATGCGGCTATCGCTGCCTACGCCCAGCCTCACGGCGTGAACATCGGCGCCCGTGGCGTGGCAGAGGCGCGCGAGCTCGTTCATGAACGACACGCGCATGGCCAGCATTGTGTTCGCCGCGTACTTGGTGAGTTCGCTCGACCGGGGGTCGGTCACGACCACTCGCTCACCCGAGAGCTGCAGCGGCGCGTAGAGCGCACGCAGCGTCTCGCGCGCCCTCTCACTACGAGCGCCGAGCACGATTCGATCGGGGCGAAAGAAGTCCTCCACCGCGGACCCCTCCTTTAGGAACTCCGGATTGGACACGACCTCGACCGCCACGCGGGCGCTGCCATCGATCCGCGCCTGGACGAAATCGCACGTGCCGATGGGAACGGTGCTCTTGATGACGACGATCGCTGGCCGCGTGGCAAGGCGAGCCACCGCATCCGCTGCCGCGAGCACCGCAGTGACGTCGGCGCTGCCGTCGGGCCCCGCGGGTGTCCCCACCGCAATGAAGTACGCGTCGGCGCCGTCGAACGGATCGGTCACGACCGTCGAGAACCGCAGCCGTCCGGCACGCTCGTTGCGCCTGACCAGATCCCCGAGGCCGGGTTCGTACACCGGGAGAGTGCCCTCCTGCAGCCGGCGGATCCTCTCCGGGTCGATATCCACGCAAAGCACCTCGTGCCCCAGCTCCGCGAGCCCAGTGCCCGTCACCAGGCCCACATACCCGACGCCGAATGCAACCAAACGCATGGGGTTGGCACCATACTCACCCTCCCATCGAAGGCAAGACGCACCGCGCTCGCTCCCTCAGGGCGGGATCGGCCCGAATCTGCCGAGCTCGACGTCGACGATCGCTTTCTCGATCTCATCGTCGGTGTTCATGACAAATGGCCCATATTGAACGACGGGTTCATCGATGGGTTCGCCAGCGAGCACCAGGACGTGGGCGTCTTCGGTGGCCGTGAGCTCGAGACGCGCACCTCCGTTCTCGAACAGGACGAGGTCGCCGCCTCCCGCCGAGAACCCACCCGCGGCGACGCGACCGCTGGTGATGATGGCAAGAGCGTTGTGATGTGCGGCAAGTGGCACCGCGAAGTACGCCCCTTTGCTCAGCCGCGCGTCGAGCATCGTCATCGGCGTGAACGTGTGAGCGGGACCGATTACGCCCTGATATTCGCCGGCGACGAGGCTCACTGTGCCGCCCTCGATGGCCGCGTTCGGGATCTGCGCCGCCGTAATCGACTGATATGCGGGCGGCGCCGCTTTGTACCTCTTTGGCAAATTGACCCAGAGCTGCATCATGTGCATCCGCCCGCCTCGTCGGGTGAACTCCTCCTCGTGGTATTCCTCGTGGAAGATCCCTGCCCCGGCCGTCATCCACTGCACGTCACCGGGACCGATCACGCCTGCGTTTCCCGCGTTGTCGCGGTGCGAGACGGAGCCTTCCCACGCGAGCGTCACGGTCTCGAACCCACGATGCGGATGCCATCCGACGCCGCGCTTGCCTCGCGCGAGAGGCGGGAATTCCCTGGGTCCGCCATAGTCCATCAATACGAATGGACTCACCCGCTCGAATGGCAAGCTCGAGCTCGGCAGGTAGGTCGATACGTGAAAGCCGTTGCCAACCCAATGCAGCGGGGCTCCGCGGTGGACCCCTTCGACCGCACGCGCGCTCGAATCGCGCGTTTTCGAAGGGTGACCGGTGTCGAGACGTGCGCTGTTCATGCGTCCCAACATAGGATTCGTCCGCGCCGACGCAATGCGAGACGATCGCGGAGCGTGCGAAGTGCCGGGCTCAAGGGCCTCGGGTGTGGAACCGCCACGCGTCCGAGACGATGTCATCCAGCAACGGACGTTTGGCACGCCAGCCAAGGACCTTCTGTGCCCGGTCAGGCGCGGCCACGAGCCGAGCTGGATCGCCCGCGCGACGCGCACCCTGCTTGACGGAGATCGGCCGACCTGTCACGCGCCTTGCGCTCGCAATCACTTCGGCCACCGAGTGGCCCTGGCCCGTGCCGACATTGAACGCCCCACTGTCGCCCCCCGTGGTGAGAAACTCGAGCGCCGCAAGGTGCACAGCGCACAAATCGGAAACGTGAATGTAGTCGCGTATGCAGGTTCCGTCGGGCGTGTCGTAATCGGATCCGAAGACTTCGACGAACGGGCGGCGACCGAGCGCGGCTTCGAGCACGATGGGAATGAGATGCGTTTCTGGCTGATGCCTCTCGCCCAGACCCGCATCAACGTCCGCGCCTGCCGCATTGAAGTACCTAAGAGCGGCGTACTTGAGACCGTAGGCCTCTGCGTACGAGCCGAGCATCCGTTCGATTGCGAGTTTCGTCGCTCCGTACGGATTGACTGGATGGGTCGGATGGTCCTCGTCGATTGGGGTTCGGATCGGATTGCCGTAAACCGCCGCCGTCGAGGACAGGATGAAGAGGCCGACCCCCGCGTCGAGCGCGCTCTCCAGGAGCCCGATCGCAGCGGCGAGATTGCCCGTGTAGTAGAGGCGGGGATCGCGCACGGACTCGCCGACTTGGATCCGCGACGCGAAGTGGAAGATGGCCTCCACGCGGTGGGCCCGCAGCAGGGCGGCGACGCCCGGTCGGTCTCCCACGTCGACCTCGGCGAAGGGGACGCCTGGAGCAACACACTCCCGATGGCCCGACGAGAGATCGTCGATCACCACGACCTGGTGTCCCTCCGCCAGCAGGCGCGCACCCATGTTCGATCCGATGTAGCCAGCTCCGCCCGTGACCAGAATTCGCATGCTTTGTTCCCGCGTGACGTGCCCGGCGCAAGACTATGCGCCTCGTCGCCTATCCAGCGTTTCTACGTGACCTGCCCCTACCGACCGCGCGGCAATACCGCCGAACGCAACCGACCGCAAGGGGCAGGTGCTTGACGGACTCCGCACCGCAAGACCTGCACGTCCGTCACCCCCGGCCGTGAAGGCGCTCCCCAGGCGCGGCGACGACGCACGCCGATCAATGGCTCATCCGTGCATTCCCCGCCCCGCTTTCCAACCCAGTCCATTCACGATTGTTGCGACGACGTCACACAATAGTTGCAGTCAACGCATCGAAGTCGAAACGTGATTGTGCGAACGGGGAAGAAATATCGTCGCCAGGCAGATAGTCGTTGACAAGGGTCGGGGCGTATAGCAGATAGTGCGACCGCAAACGACGGTCGCGTCTGCGGAGTAAATATCAATGGAACGTCGTTACAGAGTCGTCGTCGGCGTCGTATTCCGGATGACGGATGCCCTCGTAGTGGTGGCCTCGTGGCTCGCTTCGTACTGGGCGCGGTTCTTCCTCCCGTCTTTTCGGACTTCGACGGAGTTGCCGCCCTTCGGCCGATATGCTTCGCTCGTGCCTCTGGTCGCGGCCCTGTGGACACTCGTGCTTTCGCTGTCTGGAGTCTATGAATCCAATCGTGTTCGTGGACGAAAGCAGGAAGTCCTTCTTCTCTGGAAGGCCCATTTCACCGCAGTACTCATTTTCTTCGCCATCGCGTACTTGTATGACGAGTACAAGTACTCACGACTGGTCATGCTCTATTTCGCTGCACTCGGCGCCATTGCTTTGGCGGTAGTCCGCGTCGCGGTGCTCACGACCCTGCGGACTCTGCGCCAGCGCGGGTTCAACGTGCGTCGCGTCCTGGTGGTCGGAAGCGGTGACGCGGCCCGAACGGTCGTCCAGACGGTCTCCGGGCTCCCCGAACTGGGCTTGAGGGTCGTCGGGCTGCTCACGCAGGATGGCTCGTCCCAGGGCGAGCTGACCGGGGTAGCCGTCCTTGGCGCCTTCGGAGACCTGAAGCGCGTCGTGGAGGCGGAGAAGCCACACCAGGTCCTCATCGCGCTCGCGCCGGACCAGCAGGCCGAATTGACCCCGATGCTCGCTTGCCTGACGGACGCCACCGTCGCGGTTCACGTCGTTCCCGACTTCCGCGCGTTCGCCGCGCTTCACTGCTATGCCGAAACGTTCGAAGGCATCCCTATCATTCGATTGAACGAGTCGAGGATGGACGCGCTGCAGGCCGTCGCGAAGAGGTGCCTAGACATCGTCGTGACGGCGTTCGCTCTCGTCGTCGCCGCGCCGCTGTTCGTGCTCCTGTCCGCGCTCATCACCCTGACGTCGCCTGGACCCGTGTTCTATGCCCAGGAGCGCATGGGGCTCGACGGGCGGACCTTCCGAATGTTCAAGTTTCGCTCGATGCATGTGGACGCCGAAGCGAATTCGGGCGCGGTCTGGTCGCGCAAGGTCGATGATCGCAGGACGCCGATCGGGGCGTTCCTTCGGAAGACGAGCCTCGACGAGCTGCCGCAGTTGTGGAATGTGCTGCGCGGCGACATGTCCTTGGTGGGGCCGCGACCGGAGCGCCCGGTCTTCGTCGAGGAGTTTCGCCGGCGGATCCCGGCCTATATGCTCCGGCACAAGGTGAAGGCTGGCATTACGGGCTGGGCGCAGGTAAACGGTTGGCGCGGCGATACGTCGCTCGTGGAGCGGACCGCGTGTGACCTTTATTACATTCGCAACTGGTCGCTCACGTTGGACTTCAAGATCTTGGCGATGACGTTCTTGAAGGGATTCGTCAACAAGAACGCCTATTGAGTCCAATCGCTCCGAGCCTACGCCCCGCTCCTTCATGAGCGGGGTGGGCCAGCGCAGCATCACCCATCATGTTAGGCTTGTTCATGCAGAGGAGAGGAGAAGTTGGCCGAGCCCCCGGCCTTCGAGGCGCCTGGGGTTCGCGAATGGCATTGTCGCTCGTGGTCATCGCCTTCGTGGCCTTGGGCTGCGGGCGGCAGCGGCCTGCGGTGAGCGTCACGCAAATGCCTAGTGCCGTGACTTCTCGGCACGCGGCTGCTCTCGACCCCGATCTCCTCGCCGAGACGGTCGGTGAACGCGATGGAGACGCGTACCGGCTCGGCCCCGGGGACCTGCTTCTCGTCGCGGTCTACGGCCATCCGGAACTGTCGGTCGCCCCCTTTGTGCCCCTCAGCACCCCTGGGCCCCAAGGGGGGCGGCCGGCGGGCTTGCTGATCGACAACGACGGCACCGTACAACTACCCCTGCTTGGAAGCGTGAGAGTCCAGGGGCAGACGAGCGAGCGCGTACGGCAGCTCGTCGAAGAGGGACTCGCCACGTACATCAAGGACCCGAAGGTTACGGTCCAGGTCCTCTTCAATGGCAATATTCGCTACTACCTATTCGGCGAATTCACCAGCCCCGGCCTCAAGTACAGCGACAGACCGCTCGGCCTGCTGGAGGCCCTGAGCCTCGGCGGGTCCGTCGACCTCGACAAAGCCAGTCTGCGGACCGCGTACGTGGCGCGACGAGGCAGGAAGATTCCTGTCAACTTTCGGCGGTTGATCCTCGACGGCGATCTGACTCAGAACATGCGGCTCAAGACGGGGGACATCGTCGTCGTGCCAAGCCAACAGACCGAGCAGGCCTTCGTGTTCGGCGGCTTTCCCGGAAGCGATCCCGCGGGCGGGGCCGTGCCGTTCGTCAACGGGAGCCTCACGCTCCTTCAAGCGCTGGCGCGCGCTGGATTCGGACAGAGCGAGCGGTTCCAAGGCGCCCTTTCGGACGTCCACGTGATTCGCAGTGAGGGGGACCACGGAGAGCTCTTCATCGTCGATGCCCACGCCATCATGGAGGGGAAAGCGGCCCAGTTCGACCTCGCGCCGGGTGACGTTATCTTCGTTCCCGCTACGACCCTCGCCAATTGGAATCAGGCGCTGGACATGATGCTTCCTTCGTTGCAGACGATTGCTGGCATTCTGACTCCGTTCGTCCAAGTCAAATACCTGTCACAGTGAGCGGACCGCATGATCGAGCACCCCGTCAACGAGAATTCTCATTACAACGGCACCGGGCCGAATTCGATGCGTTCACCGTCGGGTCGTTTCGAATTCGGGACCGGCGGCGACTTGATCGACGTCGGGGTGCTCTGGGCAGCCATTCGACGGCGGCGGCTATTCGTGCTGGCCTTCGCAGCGACCGTCACGCTGGGCGTCGCGGTGTGGACCCTGGTGTTCGGAATGTCCTTCCGCGCCGTCGGTCAGCTCTACCTCGGAGAGGTGGATCACAAGAACAGGATCAGCCAGGATGCGCCGGGAGAACTCGACCTATCCGGCGAGACGGCGGGCCAGGTTGCCAGCGAAATCGAGATTCTGCGGAGCCACTCCCTGATCGAGCAGGCGGTTCTGGAATCGGGATTGAACGCAACGGTCGCGTGGGCGGGCCAGCGCGCGCCATCGTACTGGCAATGGCGGGTGTCCGGTCGAGACCTCGAACTCATCGATGGCGCCTTGGACCAAGTACGAGCTACGGACACCCGGCTCGCAGATACCGTTCGGTATCCGCAAGCCTATCGCGTGCGATTCGTCAGCGAGTCGGAATACGAACTGTGGCTGCGCACCACCGGGCCCTTCGGCCTGTGGCCCAAGGAGCAGCGTCTCGGTCGGGGCACGCTCGGACAGCCCCTGCGCGCGACCGACGTCGCCGTGACGCTGGTCCGTGGAAAGAAAGGCCAACCGAAAGCTGGCTCCGAATACGACTTGGTCGTTCGTCCCCTCGACCGCGTCGTCGAAGGGATCCTCCATGTGCTCCGAATCACCGCCCAGAAGGAAACCGCGGGAGGCGAATCGATCAACGTCGTCGCGCTGGAGTTCACCGATGCGTCCCCGCAGCTCGCTTCGTCTTTCCTCCAGAACCTCATGGGGGCGTATCTGAGCGAGCGGCAGTCGTGGAAAACCGAAGACGCAAGCGCGGCGGAAGTCTTCGTGGGAAAGCAGCTCCAGAGCGTCCGAGAGTCGCTCGACCAACTCCAGTCGAAGCTCGCGGAATACCGAAGGAGCAACGGCGTCGTCGTGCTCGACGATGAAGCGAAGGCCATGATCGAGCAGGTGGGCAAATACGAGGAGCAGCGGGTCGCCGCCAGACTGGACGTCGCCGCTCTGACGGACGTCAAGCGAGCTCTGAAGGCGCCGGAGCCGCCGCTGGGCGCATTTCTTCTCGGCGAGGCGAACGACAAGGTGCTGGAGAACTTGGCCGCGTCTCTGGCCCAGGCGAAGGCGAAGCTGACGGACCTCGAGAGCCAGTTTCAAGATGCGGCACCGGAAGTGCGCGAACAGCGCGCGCAGGTGGCCGCTCAGCTCGAGGGGATACGCAGCTACGTGTCGAGTCGCCAGTTGCGCGCGCAGGAGAGCCTCGAAGCCCTCAATGCAATCATAGGGCAGTTCGAAGAGAAGCTGAAGACCGTCCCGGCCGCCGAGCTCGGACTCGCGCAGCTGTCGCGCGAATCGGAAGTCTACAGCCGAACCTACTCGTACTTGCTCGAACGACAGCAACAGGCCGCCATCGCCAAGGCTTCCGCCTTGTCGAAGAATCGCATTCTCGACTCCGCCGAGATGCCTCTTTGGGAAGACTCCCCCAACCTTCTTTTGCGCGCCCTTGGCGTCATCGTAGGACTGATACTGGGCGCCGCCACCGTATCCGTCCGCACGCTCTTCGCGGGCACGTTTCAGAGTCAGGCCGACGTGCGACGAGTTCTGGGGAGTATGCCGGTCGTGGCGGCGATTCCGCGAGGGCCGAAGGAGAGGCGAAGGAAAGGCCGACCTGGAGCGCAGCCATACTCTGACCTCATCAGTCTTCACCCTACTTCGCGCTTCACCGAAGCGTTCCGAGTGGCGCGCGCGAGATTGTACTCCTGGGAGGTGGAGGGTCAGGGCACCGTGCTCGTCGTCACGTCTCCGACTGCGGGCGACGGCAAGACGACCTGCGTCCGGTCGCTGGCCTCGGTTGTGAGCGCGGGCGACAAGAGCGTGCTGGTCGTGGATGCCGACCTGCGACGGCCTAGCCCTCGAAAGGCCCAGGACAGCGGGGCATCCCCGGGCCTGCGGGACGTTCTGGCCGGGACCTGCGCTTGGCGGAACGCCATTCGTGAGGTGCCAGGGTCGATCTCGACTTTCTCCTTGATTCCGTCAGGTGGGACGGACCGTCCGGAGCTGTTGACAAACAGCCACATGGTGAGGTTCGTCCACGAAGCCCGCCGCGCCTTCGATTACGTACTCATCGATTGTCCGAGCTTTCCGCAGGCGTCCGAGGCGCTGGCGCTATCGCAGATGGCGGATGGCACGCTCACCGTTTTGCGCCTGAACAGGACACCTCGGAACCTCGCTGCCGAACACATCGTTCACGTCTCGACCTTCGCCCGACGTCACGCGCTCATCATCAACGACGCCGACATCGAATCCGGACTTGGGGCGATCGTGTTTCGCGACGAACCGTTGCACACCCCGGCCACAACCGGGATTCCGCGGGGACTCCACCACGCCGACGAAGGCGAACCGAATGGCCTCACCAACTCCCTCGTGGTCCCCGGTCGGGCGACGAGCACGGCGACTAGCTACACGGGACCGCGGCCAACCCACCGCGCGCAGGGCGATGATTGACACGCCGGACGCGAAAGACCATCTGCAGCCGAACGGCCCGGTCGGACCCGCGTCGGACGACCCTGGGCCGCTCTCGGGAGCCCGCCTCGGGAGCCGGAGATGACCGGTGCTGAGCCTCTGCGCGCGGTGCTCGTAGACCCTTCGCTGTTCACAGCGCCCTATGACGCGGCCCTGACTGACGGTCTGCTCGCAGCGGGCGTTGAGCCGATTTGGGCGGTTCGCCCCCCCCGTCGTGGCGACCGCCAGCCCATCGCATCGAAGTACGTCGACGTCCTCTTCTATCGGCACGTGGACGAGCTCCGCTGGGTGCCAGGCCGCGTTCGGGCGTGGGTGAAGGGGCTCGCGCACGGCTGCGGACTTGCACGCCTTGGGCAGCGAGTGCGCGCGCAGAAACCAGACATCGTTCACTTTCAATGGGCCGTAATCCCAGCGCTCGACGCGCTCGCGATGACTCTGATTCGCACGCGATGCCCCGTCATTCTCACCGTACACGACACGACTCCGTTCAATGGTGACCGTCTCTCGCTTGGACAGACCGCGGGATACGACCTTCCGATGAAGGTGGCCGACCACGTCATCGTCCACACGGAGGCCGCGAGACAGGCGCTGCTCCTGCGCGGCATCTCGAGCGCCAAGATCACGGTCATTCCCCACGGCCCGCTGCGTCTCGCCGCCACTCCGACGCCCACGACTCCGCGCCGCGACGACCGTTATACGTTCCTTCTTTTCGGCGAGATCAAACGCTACAAGGGCATTGACGTGTTCGTCGACGCGCTCGCGCTACTCCCGGACTCCGTTCGCGCGCGGGCCCGCTTCATCGTGGCCGGGAGGCCCCGGATGGATCTAGCCCCCGTTCTCGCAAGGATCGCCGAGCTCAAGATCCAGGCTGCCGTCGACCTTCGACTCCGTCGGCTTTCCGATCAGGAAGTCGCTGACCTGTTTGCCGAGACCGACTGCTTCGTCTTTCCCTACCGGCAGATCGACGCGAGCGGAGTGTACTTTCTCGTGAAGTCGCTTTCCAAGTGGCTTATCGCAAGCAACGTTGGCATCTTTGCGGAGGACATCACCCACGGAGTCCACGGCACGCTGGTTGCCCCGTCCGATCCTAGCGCGCTCGCGGCCGCCATGGGCCGAGCCATCGCCGAGCGGCCTTGCCCCGCGGTTCGCCCGCAAACTTCCGACTGGACGACCATCGGCACCGCGACGAGGCGTGTCTACCGCCAAGCCCAGCACAGGGAGGACAGACCATGAACCGACGGGGCCTCCTCATCGGTTTTGCTGGCGTGGCCTTGCCGCAGGTCTTCTGCAAGAGGCCTCGCGACGAGACACAGGCCGCGTCGGCTCCGCTCGCGCCCGTCGTCCCGCCCGGAGAGCGGGGGTATCGATTGGTACGGAACTGGGACTTTGCGACCGAGATCCGCGATATCCCGACTCTCTCCAAAGAGTTTTACACTCGCTACATCTACAACGACGGGACGCTCGACCATCTCGCCGACGAGTGGAGCCGCTACAGAGACAACAACAACCACGTGTTCACCGCCGAGGGACTGTCGCTGATCGCGCGCGCGACAGGCCCTCTCGCCCCGGGCGCCGTCGAGAGCGGAATGCTGCGCTCCCGATGGAGTGGACAGTATGGGATCTTTGAGATCTGTATGCGA
This sequence comes from Polyangiaceae bacterium, assembly GCA_049512415.1. GTDB lineage: Bacteria > Myxococcota_A > Polyangia > Polyangiales > Polyangiaceae > Palsa-1150. Next base: position 17,164 of record JBEKXD010000045.1, on the reverse strand, counting down.
GCACCTCGGGGCCGTGGCCTGCTGCCCGCCTTTTGGCTGAATGCAGAAGATCAAGTCTGGCCGCCCGAGATCGATGTGGTGGAGATCGTCAACAATGAATCGGACACGACGCGCCGAAGCTTTCACTACCTCCACGGTGCCGATACCGCGAACTCGGTCCGTCGCATGTCCAAACTCTCCAAGTCCCAGTCGTACGATCCGGGTTTCGACTACGCTGACGACTTCCATGTCTTCGGCGTCGAGTGGACGGCCGAGGCCGTTCGCCACTTCGTCGACGGCGTCACGGTGTGCGACCAGACATTTCGCTGGGTTCACAACGACGGTCGCGACGGCGGAAGGGCGCACATCCTAGTGAATTTGTCGGTCGGAGGTCATTGGCCCGGGCCCCCCGACGACCGCACACTCCCCGCCAGCCTCTCGGTCCGGCACGTTCGCGTGTGGCAGCGGTGATGGCCATGTCCGTGACCTCCACGACGACCCCTGGCGCGGCCATGCCGACGGACTCTTCACCTCGGCTCCCGCGGCCGGCGCCCGCAACGCTCGTCCACATGACCGTCGGTCTTCAGGTCGTATCGGTCATGATACTTGGGCGCTTCGGGCTCAACTTCGGAACGTATACGCTCAACGCTGCGCTCATCGCACTCTATGTGTCCGTTGGCGCCGCGGCACTATGCGGATACCTGGCCCTCTCCGTCCGGCGTCTCTGCCTCTACTGTGCGTGCGTAGGCCTCGCCATCGCGAGCTATTGGGTCAACGAGCGATTTGCACATGTCGATAGGTGCTCGGAAGGATCCCTCCTTCTCCTCATTGTCACGTACTTCCCGTATGTATTCCTGTGGCGCCCCGCCTCGCTCGGCCCCAATGTGCACGAAGCGGTCCTGCGCCAGTTCCGGGATGTCGCTCTTTTCTGCGCCTTTGCGGGGATCGCTCAGTTCTTCGCGCAGTTCTTCATCCACGCACCCTGGTTATTTGACTTTACCCCATCGATCCCTTCGATTCTGCAGGTCCAAGGGAGGTGGAACACGGTTATCCCGGTCGGCTCTCACTACAAGTCGAACGGCTTTTTCTTTCGTGAGCCTTCCGGTTTTTCGTTCATCATGGGACTGGCTTTGGTCCTGGAATGGTCGTCCCCATGGCGACGGCTTTGGCGTGTCACATGCTTTGGTTTGGCTTTGCTTCTTACCTATTCGGGCAGCGGCATTCTAACGGTTATTATCGGCATGCTTTTCCCGCTCGGCCCCAAGACACTCTTGCGCGTTCTTGGACTCGCCGCGGCGGGGCTCTTGATACTTTGGCTTCTCGGAGACGCCCTCAACCTCTCGTTCACGGTAAACCGGGTACAAGAGTTCGGGTCCGAGCGGTCGAGCGCTTATGATCGCTTCATCGCGCCCGCGCGCCTCATATTGGAAACCTACGACACGGACTCGTGGACGGTGTGGCTCGGACACGGCCCGGGCTCGATTACGCGAACGGTCATGGGTTATGACTTCCACGATCCGACGTGGGCCAAGTTGATCTTTGAATACGGCGTGCCCGAGCTCGTCGCGTTCTTCACCCTTTTTTGGGCGGTTTTGCGCTCCCCGCAGGTTCCCATTCGCCTTCGTGCAATCCTCTTCATTTCTTGGTCGCTCCTGGGCGGCCACCTCCTGGCTCCGGAGCCCAATGTGCTTACGCCAGCCCTCGCGGGTTGGTTTCCGGCCGCTTCCGCGCGCGGCGGCAATCCTTCCCGACGGCGCGCGCGACCGTCCCTTCCTCGGCGCCTGTGAGCGGCGATCTTGAAACCGGAGATCCTCATGCGCACTCAACAGCCCACGGTCAGCATTGTTATCCCCTGCTACAACTACGCAGACTACGTTGGAAATGCCATCGAAAGCGCGCTGGCGCAAGACTACGCGGCAGCCCGATTGGTGGTGGTCAACGACGGGTCGACGGACGACTCGCTCAAGGTGATTCAGCGATACGCGGATCGCCTGCTACTCGTGGATCAGCCCAACCAGGGCATGGTCGCGGCCTGGCACGCTGGAGTTGCTGCCGCGGCCAGCGACATCGTCATCTTTCTCGATGCCGACGACTTGCTCGAACCGGACGTGGCTTCCTGCGTGGCCTCGGTCTGGACTCCGCAATGTGCCAAGATCCAATACGATCTCAAGATCATCGATGGGAGCGGCGCCGATCTGGGGCGCCTTTATTGCGGGTTCACCCCGGACTACGACGTAACGCGTGTCCGGGATTCATTCGCTCGCACAGGCACGTATCGATGGCCTGTGACTGTCGGCAACGCCTACTCTCGCTGGTTCTTGGACCTGGCATTTCCGCTCCAGACCACGTTTGCTCCTGACGGAGCGCTCAATTCGATCGCTCCTGTCTACGGCGACGTCGTAACCATTCCGCGAGCCCTAGCCTCGTACCGCGTGCACGGCAGCAACTCGTGGGCTCCGACCTCCTCTGACTGGGGTCGACTGCCGGACCGCATCTGTCGTCGCCAGTGGGAGGTCGATTTCTTGCGCGACCACGCGCAGCGGCGGGGTGTCGCTTTGCCGCCTGGAAACGTCCTCGACCATGAGCTCGTATTCATCAATTATCGCCTGCTCGCCTGGCGGCTCGGGCTCGACTATGTAAATAAGTCCAACGACTCGCCCTTGTCCCTGCTTCGGCATGCGGCCAGTGTGATCCGCGCGGAGCGATGCCCTCCCCGGGCTGCTCTTGCGCATGCTGCGTGGTTCGGCGCTCTCTTCGCGTCCCCCCGGTGGCTCGCCCGCGAGCTCTTTCGACTCCGATTTAGCCAATCGAAGTGGAGAAATGCTGTGCAGCGCCTGGCGCAGCCCATCGCCGACCGCGGTTCGCAGAGGAGCGCGGCGTGACCGTAGACCGACGTAGCGCCGCTCGGATGATGGTCTGGAGCGCGGTGGAGAACGGGGGGCTGACCGTCGTCTCGTTTCTTTCGCTCGTCATCTATTCTCGATTCCTATCACCCGCCGATTTCGGGCTGTTTTCGATTGTGAACGCGATAGTGGAGCTTCTCGGCCTTTTCGTTGGCATGCTGTTTCATGATGCCTTGATTCAAAGGCCTGAGGTCACGCCCTTGCACTTCGACAGCGCGTTTACGTTCACGCTCTTCTTGAGCGTGGTGCTCTTTGCTGGCTGCGCGCTTTGCGGGCCCCTTTTCGCGCATATTGTGGGCAACCCTCTGGGGGCCGGAGTCCTGACGTGGACCGCGCTGTATTTCCCCGCCACCGCCATCACGGCGACGGTCGTCCCGCAACAGAAACGACGGCTCCAGTTCCGCCGTCTGGCGCTCCGTTCCCTCGTCGGGCGAATCTCTGGTGCCGTCCTTGGCATCGCTCTCGTCGCAGGAGGCGCGGGAATCTGGGGTCTCGTCGCCCAGCAGGTGCTCATCGCACTAGTCCGCTCTCTCGTACTTTGGGTGACCGCAGACGAACATCCGCGTCTGAGGTTTCGCTTCGCGGAGTTTCGCTCCGTCGTCGGCTTCGGGCTGTACGCCCTCGGTGGCGTCTTTCTCACTTTTTCCATCAGTCGGATCTTCACGATTGTTGCCGGTGTCGCGCTGGGCACGAAGCGAGCCGGGTACCTTAATCTGAGCTTTAGGGCTGTCGACATGCTGTGGGCCCTTGCGTCGACCACCGTCCTCCAGGTCGCTCTCCCGGTAATGTCGCGGCTGCAATACCAGCCCGAGCGCCTCAGGCGGGCGTATGCCTCCGGGCTTTCGCTCGCGTGCTTGACCCTCTTTCCCTGCTTTGTCGGCATCGCCATGACCGCTCCGGAAATAGTCGAACTCTTGTTTGGCCGCGCGTGGCTCCCGAGCTGCCCGTACATCACGGCGCTGGCGCTCGTGATTTTGGTTCGCGCTCCCAAGCAGCTCGGTCCGCCGGTTCTCACCGCCGTGGGCCGCCCCCAGGACACCTTGATCAGTGCTGGAGTCGAGATGGCCGTCATGCTCGCCCTCTTGGCCATTTCCGGCGCGAGGTCTCTGCCGTGGGTGGTCGCGATATGGGCCGCTCGAGAGATCCTGCCTGCGCCGGTATTGGCCTTCCTTCTCAAGCGGGCGAGCGGCATCCGGTATGTCGACCAGGTCTTGGGCGCTCTGGGTCCCCTCGCCGCTTCTGCTGCCATGGGCGCGAGCCTATGGGTGTTGCGCGCGTTTCTTCTGCCACCCAGCTCCGCGCCGGGCATTCGCCTTGTTGTGCTGATTCCTGCTGCGGCGGCTGTCTATCTCGGCGTCGCTTACTTCATCGATCGGCAGTCGGTCGTAGACGTCTTGGAGTTCGCGTGGTCTGCGACTCGTCGCAATCGAGACCAGCCCGCCTTGTCGTGATGCGATGGTGAGTTCTTGAAGAGCTGCACGTAACGGGAGTCGTCTGAGCGGAGGAGCCCATGCTGGTCACTGATGGATGGAGCGAAGTCGAGCAACACCTAAAACAGATCGTCGCGAGCGGGGCGAGGCTGCGTTACGTCGCCAATCCAGGCAACGCCGGCGATGCGCTGATCGCGGCAGCCACCTGGCAACTCTTCGACGATCTTCGCTTGAATCCCGCCGTGTGTCGCCGGAGATTCGTATCGGCCGGAGACGCCGTGATCTACAGCGGCGGAGGCAACCTCGTCCCCGAGTACCGCTCGTGCAGACGGTTCTTGGAGCATTGCCTTCGAGTCGGTGTGTCGGCGGCGATCATTCTTCCTCACACCATTCGCGGGTACGACAGCCTTCTTGCACGGCTCGACCGCCGCTTCACCATCGTTTGCCGCGACGCCGACTCCCTTCAGGGCGTTCGAAACACGCGGACGAGGGCCACGACTCTCTTGGCGCCGGACATGGCGCTACGCCTCGACGTCGAGCGTCTCGAGCGACGCTGCGCTCAGCCTTCCGTCATCGCCGCTTTTGCCAGAGACCTGATGCTGAGCGCCAAGTTCGTAGACTACTGGCTCTGGCGCCGTTCCCTGGGTGGCCTTCAGATTTGTCCCGGCTCAACCATCAATATCATTCGCGCCGATGTCGAGGCCGTGAGTGGCGCTGCCGGGGACGCCCGCTGGGACATCAGTAACTTGTATGCGTCGGCCTTCCGTTCGCGCAACGAAGCGGACTTCATCGCGCGCGACATGCTGGCCTTCGTTCGGCGTGCGGGGGCTGTGCGCACCAATCGCCTTCATGTCGGTATCGCGGCCGCCCTCGTGGGGCGCCGGGTCTCGCTTCTCGATAACTCATACGGAAAAGTGAGTGCAGTGTATGACACATCTCTGAGGCATATTAACGGCGTGTCGTTCGAAGGATTGATACGGGCTGCGACAACCCCGCAGAGCGTCAGACCGGGCACCCACCGATCCGCGCTCTTGAGCGCGCTTTACGGTTATCGCACGAAGATCTTGAACAATAGGCTGCAATGAAGGTTCTCATCTTGAGCTCCAGCTTTCCGTACCCTGTGGACGCGGGTCGGAAGATGGTGATGGCCGGTTTCCTCGATTTCTTCGTCGAGGAACACGGCGGTGCAAATGTCGTATACGCGACCTCCGACACCGAGGGGGACTACTCCAACGTTCCGTTCCGGGTGGAGCGACTGCCGTTGGCCTCGATGGTGCGCCGATGCGTCTCGGTAGCGCACAACAGTGTGTTGCTTCGTCGTAGACCGATTCAAGAGGCGATTCTGTACAGCCAGACCGCCATGCGGAGCGTCTTGAAGCTCGTCGACACGCTTCGCCCAGACCTCATCTTCGTCGACACGGTTCGCATGGCCCGGTACGCCGAGCCCTATCCGGAGCGGGCCATCATCTATCTCGACGATCTGTATTCCGTGCGTTACGAGCGCATGCTTCGATTGCAGAAGGAACATCCGGAGCTCAAGCTCAATGCTCTTGGCAACTTCGTGCGATTTCTTCCGCAGGCAGTGCTGCCGGTCGCATCGGCGATGCAAAAGCAGCTTCTTCGCGCTGAAGTCGGGCTTCTACGGCGTCGGGAAGTGGAGGTGACGCGGCGGTTTCAGAAGGCCCTGCTGTTGAATCCGGGAGAGGCGCGCTTGCTTTCCGAATGGGCCCACGCGGACAATGTCTTCGTCGTAAAGCCACTGGTTTTGGCGAAACATGCGCGGACGTCACGTCGTTTTTCGGGAGAGCCTACATTCCTTTTCCTTGGCAACCTCGCGTACGGACCGAATCGCCATTCGTTCGATGTCTTCTTGGACTCCATGCCCTCCATCGCTCAGCGGATTTCGAACGTGAAGATCCTGGTCGCAGGGCGGGGAGCCGACGAGAAATTGCGAGCCAAGGCGCGGCGGCTGGAGGCCCACGTTGAGTTACTAGATTTCGTGGAAAACATCGAACCGCTCATGAGGACGTGTGCAGCCCTGGTGGCTCCCATCCCATACGGCACGGGCGTAAAGACCAAGATTCTCGACGCCCTCTACTACGGCATTCCGATTCTAGCCACCCAGAATGGGGTGGACGGCACGCTCGTGCAGAACGGTCGGGAGGCCCTCATCGAGGACGATCTTTCGCGGTACGCCGACCTCATGGAGAGACTGCTCGACGTCTCGTTCAACGAGAGAATGTCGAACGCGGGCCGCGCCCTCTACGATTCGCAGTACGCGGCACCCCAGGTGCTCGAGGAGTACCGACAGATCCTGCGCGCGGGCTAGCGCCGACCTCGATGGCGTCGATTCGTCCAGGGCACGACCCGCACACGGAACGGCAAACGCCCATTCATTTCAATCGCCACAGAACCAGCTGGGTGAATCGGTAGCGCCCGTTGCCGGGTTTGACCGCGACTTCGTCCGCCTGAAGTCGGGTCACTCGGAGACCTCCGACATTGATCAGCAGGGGCTCATCGGGCCCAATGGCATCGGTGAGGAAGTAGCGCAGTCCACGTTCGGTCATATAATTCGCGAGTCGACCTTGGCGCAATCGACGCATGTACTCGTGACTGTTGACGAGACCGTCGCCGTTTACGATGGGTCGGTCAGCCACCCAGCCTGCGTAGCCGCTGCCGTCCACCATGTAGACGGCTTCTCCGGCGGGAACGATCCGGCCGAGACCTGCCAGGAATGCGTGTGTCGCAACCGCTTCGTCGGAGTACTTTCGCGCTTGGCGATACCCGAGCCCCAGAATGAGCAGACATACTGAGCTGAGCAGGATCGAGCCTAGGCGTGCGCACTTGGGCGACGCCTCAATCGCCTTGAGGCTGCATAGTGCGAAGATACCGTAGGGCACGGTATAGTACCAAGGTCGAGCTTCGTTGAATATTAGATGGATGAGTCCGAACAGAGCTCCTCCGAGCACGGCCATCAGCAACCCCCGCCGGTGCTCCGGAGCTTTCAAGGCGAGTACGCAGGACAAGGCTGCCAACGCGAAGAAGATCAACGGCATTGGATTGATTGGGATCGGGAGGCTTCCGACGCCGTGAAACAAGTTCTCTACGAACAGGTTTCTCGAGCTCACTGCGTTCGCCGCTTTCGCCTCTGACGAGACGGTGACCCACGAGCCGTGGAGCAGCTTGAGCATCCCGACGTGCAGAACGATCCCCATCCCGAGCGCTGACGACGCGAGCATCGCCTGGCGGCGTGCCCCGGCGAAAAACCATAGACCCAGCAAGGGGACGAAGACGAGGACGGCATCGACGCGTGTGATCGGTAGAAGAAAGAGCGCCACCAGACTCGCCACGCTGAGGGTTTCGTCCTGCGCGCGAATCAGGCTAGCTAGTGCCACCGCGATCCAGAGCATGGCGAGGTGCCCTTCCATCAGGAAGCTGCATAGGCACATCAGCAGGACTACGGCAGCGCGCCCCAGCCAGCGCTCCGATGCGATCCACGCCACGATGCCAATCACGACAAAGTTCAGCGTCACGTACGCGAAGAGGTGTGCGCCCTTGGCCAAGGTGAAGAAGTGGAGCACCCAGCTCAGACCAGCGAGCGCGTAGCACCATAGTTGGTGATAGCCGTCCGTAGGATTGATGCCGTCAAAGGTGGAAAGGCCGCGAGTCCCGATATTGTACGCTATCTGGGCGTAGAAATAGCCGTCGTCTCGGATCAACCCGGCAGGAAATTGTGAAATCCACGGAAAGAAGATCCCGCATGACGCGATGGAGAAAAGGAGAATGGCCACCGCCGGTTGCAGGGTCGTGGGCCACGAACGTTTTGTCGTTTCGGTTGTTGCCATTGGATGACTGGGCTCGGGCTCGGAGAATCACTGGTTCGGAGGTAGCGTGCGGCTCCGGCGAGGGCTCGATTCATGACTAGTGGCCTCGGCGCGCGGAGGACTCGACCGATCGGGCTTTCCGCCGCTACGCCGCGAGGACGTGGTCGGGGACCGATGGCGGCACCCTAGCGCCAGGCACGTCTCGAAGCCAGGCGGTCGCTCGGCAATTAGGCACGACAGCCGAGCGGCGTTCCAGGTCTCGGTCGCGTGGCGAGTTTCTTACGAATTCGCGACGTCCCGGTGTGGCGCTTCAACTCTCAGAGGCGAGAGATGGACCCCAAGCCGTGTGCGATGGGACGGAGGGCAGCCCAATCACGCAAACGCCGTCTTTCGCGGCTAGGCGGCTTTGCGTCACTCTCGCCGAGGAGTAGACTAATGGCTCGGGAGGTTTCCCATGCGAGTCCTGCTTCCTTGCCCCGCCTGCGGGAGACACGTGTTCGCCCACGAGGTGGACTGTCCATTCTGCAAGGCGTCCACGAAGCGGATCCCAACCGCGCCAGCGCTCTTGGTCGGCAGCGCGCTGATGGTGGCGACCGCCGCGTGCGGCGGCTCGCTCGATGCCGGTCCGGACGCGGCACCGGGGGACGCCGCGTTCTCCCAACCGGAGACGTCTCCTGCCGAAGCCTCCACGCAGGATTCGGCGACCGCCGATGCCGCGGGGGTCGACAGCGCGGCCGTCGATGCCACGTCGGTGGATAGCGCCCCGGACGCGGACCAGCAGGACGACCGCCGCCTCCCAGCGCTCGACGCAGCCCTCGGGCTGGACGCCGACGAAGATCACATCCTTCCCGTCACGCTCTACCGGTCTCCGCCCCGTCGCTCCGACTGGAGCTGACGCTATTCGCCGGCCGCGAAGGCGAGGGCAGCCGCTTCGAGAGCCTCGACCGCCCGCGAGCGCGGCTCGGACGCGGTCCATTCGGCGTTGCCCAGGACGATGACGCCCATCCTTCGTTCGACGTCGACGGTCACTCGCGCGCCCGCCCCGATATCCGCCCCTTCGTGCCCTTTGACAAAGCGACCCATGGCCGGGAACCTCGCCCATCCGAGACCCGCGCCCTCGAGCGGAAGCATCTCTCTTACCGTCTCCCGCGCCAGAAGGCTCCCGCCGTCGAATTCTCCGTCGTCGAGCAGACACAGGACGAACCGAGCCATGTCTTCGGCGCTCGTTCGGAGTGTTCCTGCGGGATAGAACGGATAGCCATAGTGCTTGACCGCGCGGAGCCGCGAGCCGCACGGGCCCGTGTAAGGCACCGCCGGCTGCGCGGAGAGCAGGTCCCGCAAGCGGAAGCTCGAATGGGTCATCCCGAGCGGACCGAAAATGAGGGCGTGCGCGAGCCGGTCGAATGACATCGCGGCCGCGAGCTCAGCGACCCAAGCGGCTGCCGCATAGCCGACGTTCGAATACCGCACGAAGCTGCCTGGCCGCTCCGGTCCCCAACCTCGCACGCTGCCCGCCGCAGTGGGCGCGAAGTACGCCGTGAGCCACTCCGAGAGCGGGACGGAGTGATCGCCCACGCTGTAGCCGCGGTCCGTCCACGAGGGCTCGTCGAGGAGCGACGCCCGGTGTTGGAGCAGCATCCGCAGCGTGACGGGATCGCTCGGGTGCGAAGGGTTGCGGATGGCGTGCGGGACCACCGACCCGACGTCGGCGTCGAGAGCCAGCATCCGCCGCTCGGCCAGGGCAGAAACCACCGCGGCCACCACGGGTTTCGACACCGACGCGGCGAGAAAGGGCGTCGACGAGGTCGCTGCGAGGACCGGCCGCGAGCACGCGAGGCCGTAGGACCGGCAGACGGCAGGCCTCCCGGAGCGCACGATGGCGACCGCGAGGCCAGGGATGCTGGCTTCGCCCTGCGCCAGACTGGCGAGAGCGTCCAGGTGGGCGATCGAGCCATCCAAGACGCCGACGTACACGACCGGGCCGTTATAGGCTAGTCGTCCCTGCCGAAGCGGGAGGTCCCGATGTCCGCTCGCCTTGCCCATGTCCGCCCATGATCCCTAGCGCACCGAGACCCGTGGATTCGCCGTGCTGATCGGACCCATCTCCCTCGCCGACCTGTTCGAACGACTCGACGCGGTGGGCCTCGCCTGGTCGCTCGTGCTCCTGGTCCTCGCCTATGCGGGCGGTTGGCTGGTCGCCTGGCTGTCCATTCGGAGTCTCGGCCGCATCATCAAGCGCACCAAGACGCCCGTCGACGACGAAGCCATCGGACGGGTGGCCCAGCCCCTTCGGACCCTGCTGCCCGTGCTCGCGGTCGAGCTCGCGCTGCCGCTGCTGCCCTTGTCTCAGGGACTGTCCGAGGGCCTTCGCCAGGTGGCCCTGGTCGGCGTCGTGGTGATCTCGGGATGGCTGCTCCTCGCGGTCATTCGCGAGATCGAAGACGTGCTCAGTCGCCGATACGACCCGCGGGGCGAGGGCGACGCGAGGGTGCGCAGCACGTACACGCAAGTCCGAGCGTTCGGAAACATTTCACGGTTTCTCGTCGTCGTCGTGACTCTTGCATTCGCCCTGATGAGCGTGGACACCCTGCGCCACCTCGGCGCCGGACTGCTCGCATCGGCGGGCATTGCCGGCATCGTACTCGGCTTTGCCGCCCAGAAATCGCTCGCGACGATTCTGGAAGGTGTTCAGCTCGCGGTCACGCAGCCGATTCGCGTCGACGACGAGGTCGTCGTCGAGGGGGAATGGGGGCGTATCGAGGAGATCACGCTCTCGTATGTCGTGGTTCGAACGTGGGATTTGAGGCGACTGATCCTTCCGATAAGCCAGTTCATCGACAAGCCATTCCAGAACTGGACGCGCTCGTCGACCGAGCTGCTGGGGACCGTCGAGCTTCACCTCGATTACAGCTTGTCGGTCGACGAGATCCGCGCCGAGTTCAACCGCATTCTCGAGACTTCGAAGTCCTGGGACCGCAAGACGTCGCGCGTGCAAGTGACGGACTCGACCGAGAACACGATGCTCGTCCGTCTGGTCGTCAGCGCGAAGAACTCGGGCGCGCTCTTCGAACTGCGCTGCGAAGTACGCGAGAAGATCATCGCGTACGTGCAGCGCGTCCATCCAAGTGCCCTGCCGCGAACGCGGGCCGACGTGCGCAGCGAGAACCACCCTTCCGCCGCTCGGTAAGGGCGCGCGCAGACTGGGACTCAGGGGCGGAGCCGGCCGAGGAGTGCAGCCGTCGCGAGCCGCGCCGGTCAGGTCTCCGAAATGGCAAGGAAGCCTGCCTGTCCGTACGCCCGCCAAATGGTTTCGACCGTTGAAAACCCGGCTCTCTGGAGCAGCGCAACGTGCTCGCTCGGGCGCAATGGAAAGTACTGAGTCCCCTCGCGCGCCGCGTGAGCCATGACGGCTTGCTCGCTGCGACCCTTCGATCGGAGCCACGCCGCCCAGCGGGAGCGCTGGAGCTCCTGACCTCGCTCCGTTTCGGATCGAACGTTCTCGAAGACGACAAGGACCCCACCGCGAACCAGGAGGGAGTGGCACTTGCGCACCGCGCGCTCACGGGCCGCGGGAGACAGATAGTGGTGGCACTGGACGGCCGTAATCACCTCGAACGGCTCGACACGAGGGAGGTCCTCCGAGGGGACGAGGAAGAAGCGTCCGTCGGGGAGATCCGCGTGGCGTGCGCGCGCAAGAGTGAGCATGCCCTCGGAAGGGTCGGCCAAGAAGAAGTCCGTGTTCGGGGACACGTCCCGAGCGAGGACCACGAGCCTCCCGGGGCCGCACCCGGTGTCCAGCCATCGACGGGGACTGGGCCAGACCGCGAGCGACGTGTGGATCGCTTGCGCAAGGATCTCTGCGTGCAGCGGAATGGTGCGCTCTACTTCGGACTCGTAGGCACTGGAGTCGTAGGGAGTGGTGTTATCGGGCATGGCAAATGGGGTCGCCGAATCGTGACCATTTTCTCACAGCGAAACGAACCATCCGACTTCCAGGGACAGCTTCCCCAGCACCGGAGGGGGCTGACCTCATGGCTCCGGGCTAGCACGCACCAGGCCGGTGCGTCGATGGCAGCCCCGCCGCCCGGCCAGTTCCCATCCCGCCGAGCGGCGATGAATGCGAGACTCGGCTCCATGCGGACCGCGCGTTCCTGGCTCGTGCTCTCGCTCACCGTCTGTGTCTCGCTTCCCACCGCCGGATGCGACCGCCACGGGGGGACGCCCGGCGCGTCGACGGCTTCTCTCAGACGCTCGACCGACGGACCGCATCAGATCAAGACGGTCTTCGTCATCCTGATGGAAAACTCCAACTGGGAGGATCAAAACGACGGCCAGCAGTTCATCCACGGCAACCCGTCGGGTCCTTACATCAACGGGCTCCTGCCTAGAGCTTCCTATTGCACGAACTACTACGACAACCCGGCAGGCGTGCACCCGAGCGAGCCGAACTACATCTGGCTCGAAGCGGGCAGCACCCTTGGAATCGCCGGCGATGCCGATCCTTCTCCCAGTCGCGTGCTCACGACCGCCGACCACCTCACGGCGTACATGACGAAGGCCGGAATCTCGTGGAAGGCGTACGCCGAAGACATCGACGGCTTGGCGTGTCCCCTTGCCACGCGCGGACAGTACGCGCCGAAACACGTCCCATTCGTATTCTTCAGCGACGTCGTGGGCAATCCTCCCGACACCCACAGTCGCTCGTGCATCGAGCACGTGCGCCCCTACGGCGAGCTCGCCGGAGACCTCGAGTCCAATCGGGTCGCGGCGTACAATTTCATCACGCCGAACCAATGCAGCGACATGCACACTCCCTGCGTGGGCGATCCGGTCGCCCAGGGGGACTCCTGGCTGGCCCGCGAGCTGCCCACCGTGCTGCGATCGAGGGCGTACTTGGACGGAGGCGCCGTCTTCATCACCTGGGACGAGAGCGTGGGCGGCGAGCATCCGATCGGAATGATCGTCCTCTCCCCATGGGCGAAGGGGGGCGGATATGCAAACAATCGCAAGTACTATCATTCGTCGTTGGTCGCCACGGTCGAGGAAATATTCGGCCTCTCGCCGCTCCTCGGGGATGCCGCAAACCGGGCTGATCTGAGCGATCTCTTCGCGAGTTTCCCATGACGAGCCGTGGGATATGGGCGGATGAAGAGCCGATTGAGCGGGTCGAGAGCCGCGTTTCCTGCGCCTCGAGACGCATGAAGTGCACGTGAGTGGCTGCCCCATTCGACGAGCCATCCGCGGTTTGGCGGTTATTCGCGACCTCGTAACTCCGTGACCGCGTCGACACGACTCTTGCATGGAGCAGCCTGTTGACTGCGATGACATACCATCGATTGAACACCGGATATCGGATTGTGCACATAGCGCCCCCCCCAACGCCCCGACGCGACCGGCCCGCGACCTACTGTGTCCTGCGCACGCCGTCTACCGTGTTCATGCATTCGGTCCTGGCCCGGAGATCGGCGTACCTGGAGAGCGCGAGCCAAGAGACGCCGGACGGGCGCTCGGTCTAGACGCTCAAGTTCACTTTGGGCAGCTCACCGGAGCCTCGTCCAGAGCGATCGATCCGTCGGCCACGAGCAGCGCTTGCGCCAGCAGGGAAGCGAGACCGTCCACCCTCGCGAAAACGGAGCGACCGCGTGTGTCCTCGTCGTAATCCATCGCGCTGAGGCTCACGATACCGACGACTTCACGCGTGGCCCGGTCTATGACCGGACCGCCCGAATCGCCAGGGCAGAGGCTCGCTTCAGCCTCGAAGGCTCCCGTGCTCACCCGCCCAATGGGGCCGCCCTGACGCTCGCGCCTGCGAATGCCCTGCGGGGAGAGCGCACACCGACCAAACCCTATCGGGGCGATGTCTTGTCCAGCAAGGGGGCTCTCCCAACGGAGGGCGAGGGGCTCGATGGCGTCGAGCTTGCTATCAAGGACGAGCACGGCGACGTCCCCTGCGCCGCCGGCGTACCCGCACGACGGCGCCACGATCGCCCTCACTTTGACGTGTCCCCAAGGCAGGTAGTCACCGCCGAGCTGTATTTCCGCGCTCGAAGGCGCGACGAGAATGGGCAGGTATTCCCCTTGGGGGCCTCTCCGGACCACGCAGTGGTGGGCTGTCAGCACGAGGTCATCGGCCACCAGGGCCCCGCTGCATGCGGTCTGCGGCCCGACGACGCGAACAATCCCATCGTCTCCGGAAGCCAACCCGCGGCTTGGGGTCCAGAGAACGCGCAGATCCTCTTGGACCCCCGAAGCGGCCGCTGGCTTGAGACGGGCGGCCCCGCCCACCGATCCGCAGCCGGCGACCGCCAAGCCCAGGGCCACCCCCATGATGATGCGTTCGTGCATGCGGACACCGCGCCGATCACCAGGAGGGACACGCGGGCGACCCGACGGTTCCCGCGGGAGCGAGACTGCGCGCACCCATCGTCGCGGAGACCCCGGGCAGACCCTACATGGAGGCGACAGCGCCTGTTCGGGCGAGCGCGGCCAAGGCGAGACCTTCGAAAAGAACGTGCGCCGCCAGGTGCGACGTAAGATCGGCGTGGTCGAGCGGGGGACAGACCTCGACAACGTCCATGCCGACGAGGCGCACCCCCGCGAGAGCGCGCAGAAAACTGATGACCTCCCGGGACGAGAGGCCCCCGGGGACCGGCGTGCCCGTCCCGGGCGCGAAAGCCGGGTCGACTCCGTCTATGTCGAACGTGATGTACACGGGGCGCGGCCCTATCGCAGCTGCGATCTCTGCCGCTACGGCCCGGGGTCCCCGGTCGACCACGTCGTTGGCACTGGCTAGCGTGGCCCCGTACGCCGTGGACAGGTCCGCCTCTCCTCCATGGCCCCACGAGGCTCGGACCCCGACCTGGTAGAGCTGGCCCTTTTCGATGAGACCGTCGGTGATCGCATGCCGAATCGGCGTCCCGTGGTGGTACGCCTCACCCCAGACGGACGCGTCGCTCGTGTCGAGATGGGCGTCCACGTGGACGACAGCCAGCGGGCCATGTCGGCACGACACCGCACGCATCGCGGGAAGCGCGACCGAGTGGTCTCCGCCCACGACGAGCGGCACCGCACCCGCCCCCACAACTCGGGAGACCTCGAGCTCGATCGCCTCGCGCGCGCCGGACGCCGAGAACGGAGGGAACGCGACGTTGCCCCCGTCGACCACGCGAAGAGCCTCGAATACGTCAATCTTGTGCGCGCTGTGGAAGCCCTGTACGAGGGCGCTCACTCGGCGGATCTCGTACGGCGCGAAGCGCGCTCCCGGCTGATAGGTCGTCCCCTGGTCGAAAGGCACGCCGAGGATGACCGCGTCATATCCGGAATAGGGTTCCGATGCCTCGAAAGAAACGGCTTGCAGCCGAAAGAACGGCGTCAGGCCGCGCCGAATGTACTCGGAGGCCGACCGCTGGGACATCCATTCCGTCTCCTAACACGGGATCCCGCCGAGCGCGGCGACGGTTTCCCGAGCACGCTCCACCATGGATCGGTCGGACCCGTCTCGAACGAGCGGTGCGCCGAACCGCACGGTCGCAACCAGCCGCGGAAATCGGGACAACGCGAGGTAGTGGGGCACGAAAGTCTGGCCACCGAACCAGTGCGCGCGCGGGTCGTCGTACGACACGTGACCGGGTACGACATCGACCCCGGTGATGCGCGCCAGCCCGAAGACTCCGGGACGAAACGGGCCGACCGCGGCACCCCACGTCGTCGTGCCTTCGGGAAAATTGAGGACGCTGGCGCCGGCCAAAAGGATGCGCCGCGCTTTGAGGAGGGCCACGGCGCCGCTCACCGCGTCCCCACGCCGGACGAAGATCGCGCCGAGGGCCACGAGGGCATCGCCCACCAAAGGCCAGCGTCTCGCTTCCGACTTCGCCAGTGTCGCGCAGGGGATGACGGACCCGACGACAAGAGGGTCCAGATAGCTCACGTGATTGGTCACGACGACCGCACGACCCTGCGGCCGCGGGCCGATGACCCTCACGTCGATCCCGTGAATGGCCAGCAGGCGGCACGCGGCCCGCTGGGCCCGCTGGGTCCGCTCGACGGGGCCCACCGACCGAGCGGACCGAGCCTGCGCAGCAAGCGCTGAAGTGATCGCGATGAAAGCCGATATTCGGCGAATGCAGCGAACCCCCCCCGTCACGCTCGAGCCTCGATCCGAGAGAACCGTAGCTTCCGACGCCGCCATGCGTCTCAGGCCATCGCAACCGGCCGCAGCAGCCCCAGTCGGTTCATGCGCAGTCGAAGCTTCTCGAACGCCGGGCGCTCGATCCGCGACACGATGCGCGGCTCCCCTGGGCCATAATAGTCGTCGCGGCGGCCCAACTCGCGCGCACCGAGAGTCGCGTGCAGGGCGCGCGCATCGAGATTCCGCTCGTGAACGGTGAACCAGACGGAGTCGACCATCGAATCGATCGCCCGAAGGAAGGCTTCGACGATGTGAAAGACTAGTCGCGTGCGCTGATGCGCGGGTGCGATGGCGAGCGTCGAGCAGTACGCCTCACGATTGCGCACGAACGAGAGCAGATATCCGACGGGCACTCCGTCCGCCATCGCGAGAAAACAGCTATCCCCAAAGAAATCGCAGCACAGGCGGACGTAAAACGGGCCCAGCGTCTTGTCGCCACTGTCGCCGAAGAGCCCCTGCTCCAGCGCCATCACCGCATCGAAATCCGACGGCTTGAGGGTACGCACCAAATATTCGGCCATCGTAGCTTGCCTCGGCACCGATCTCGTCAGCATCACGCGCATGTGTGTCGGATTGGCGAAGACACCGCGAACTATTAGAGGCAATTCAGGATCGATTCAGTGACACACACAGCATGTGTGGTGGAGTCCCCGAAAGGGGAATTTCAGTCGAGCCCGAGCGAGGCCGGCGGCGAGTCGCGCGGAGCGTACTTCCTGTGCGCGAGCACGCTCGACGCCGGGATCGCTCGGGTCGCCCCGGGGGTTGCCCCCCGGGGCTCCCACGGATCCGGACGTGCGGAACTACCGCATCCGGCTCTTCGGGTCACGGGTTTGCTGCGCG
>JBEKXD010000044.1:0-46082 GCA_049512415.1 Polyangiaceae bacterium | reverse complement strand
CGAGGGTGTTCAGCAGGGGATCGAGGGATTTATGGTGCCGGGGTGCTGTGGGCAGGAGGCTCAGAAATCTCTCGTGCCACGAGGCGCGGCGCAAGGAGGCAAGCATGTCGCTGAAGGCCGGGGTTTGTTTTCGGTACCAGGGGAGTGCGGGGATGGAGTGGGGTGAGAGCGTACCGACGGTCTTGAGAAACCAGACGACCACCAGGGTGTAGGTCCAAAGGGCCATGGGCGTGGTGCGTTCGACTGCGCGGTTTGTGCGGTTCTGCGCGTGCTCGAGCCCGAGCTTTCCTTTGGTCTCGTGGAACGTGACCTCGAGCGACCAGCGCTTGCAGTATGTCTCAATGACCGCGGTGGCCGATTGCGAGAGGTCGGTGGTGCAGAGGGCGTCATCGTGGTCGTGGCCTGGCCAGCCGCGCACGATGACGATGCGGGTCAGCCGCTCGCGGCCGACTTTGTACCAAAGCGCATCGATGGTCTTGGTGCTCAGGTTGACTGTCTTTCCATAGACAGTGACGCGCACGCAGGTCCAACCATGGCGACTTCGGGCGAGTACTTCAGGGGTTGGAAGTCTGGCGCCCTTGATGCGTCGGCGGCCCCGCGGATTGCGCGTGGGACGTGCGTACAGGGCGGCGTCAAGCCGCGCTCGTCCGGTAAACTGCACGTTGGCAGGAAGCGTACGGATGACAGAGGCGTTGGCGTATCCGGCATCCCCGAGAACGAGAAAGTCTCGCTCTGGAAAGGCATTGGCCAACACAGCGATCAGCTCGGCTGCGAGTTGCGTCTTCTTCTTGAATGCGCGGCTCTCCTTCTTGCAGAGCTTCTCGGAGCGATAGAGGCGCACCAGCGACGTACCAGTCCCAGGAGCTCCTCACGCTCCTCCGACGTCACGACCAGGGGCCTTGCGCTTCTCATGACCGTTGGACGAGCCAGCCCGCCACGAATTCACTCCACTTCAGAGACGGGACACTAGCTCGGAGTGCGCGGCCTGGAATGCGGTCGGAGTGCGCGGCATGGAGTGCTCTTGCTCGACGGAGGCGGGCCCTCGAGCCGAGAGGATGCGGCGCAGCGATTTAGTGCTACACGTGGGAAAGTAGGTTCATGGCGCAGAGTGCGCACGATTACCAGCCGGGCCAGCGCGTTCCGGGCACTGTCTACCAGGTCGTCCGCCTGATTGGGGCCGGAGGAATGGGGACGGTCTACGATGTGGAAGACACGACCATCGGCAAACGGTACGTGCTCAAGACCCTGCACCCGCGCCTCGGTTCGCGCGAGGACCTTGCCCGTCGGATGCGAAGCGAGGCCCGGACGCTCGCGCGACTTCACCACCCGAATATCGTAGATGTCATCACCGCCGGCGTGACGACCGACAGCCTCCATTTGCCATTTTACGTCATGGAACGGCTTAGCGGGCAGTCGCTTCGCGTGGTGCTCGACAAGAAAGGCCGGCTCGAACTCTCGCACGCCCTGCACATCGGGATCGACCTCCTCGATGCTCTTGACCACGCTCACGACAAAGGCGTCATCCATCGAGACGTGAAGCCCGACAACATATTCCTCCACCGGACGATCGCAGGCGTCACAGTGACCAAGCTGCTCGACTTCGGGATCATGTCCCTGCTCGACGCAGCCCCGAACGAGCCGCCCGGACGGTTCATGGGCACGCTGCGTTATGCCTCCCCAGAGCAGGTTCGAGGCGAGAAGCCCAGTCCTCGCGTGGACGTCTACGGGGCCGGCCTCGTCATTTACGAGATGCTCTCTGGACGAGGACCTTTCGACGACGAGGGCGAGCCCGAGCGGATCGCTGCGGCGCATCTCCAGAAGGAGCCGCCGCCCATGTCGCGCTTCGTGGACGTACCGCACGAACTCGATGACATCATCGCCGTCGCGCTGTCGAAGTCTCCATGGTGCCGGCCGCGAGACGCATTTTCCTTCGCGACAAGCCTCCGGAACATCAAGCGAGTGCTGCTCGGCGGCAAGAGCGTGGACTCGACGGAAAGCCGAGCGACCGCAGTCGGCGACGTGGACGCCGCGACGCCCCCAGCGGCCCTCGTCCGCGTCGAGCGGGCCTCACCCGATGGCCCTTTCGTGATCTTGCCCGTCAGGGGCGCCGATTCCGAAAGAACGGTGAACCAGACTCCCGCGAACACGACGCCGGCCTCCGAGGGTCCGATGGTTACCTCGGTGGGGCTGGACCCGACCCGTCCGACATCGCCCGAAGCCCAGGCTGCGACCGCAACGTTCACGCCCATCTCGCGACCCAGTCCTCAGGACGGAACGGACGTGGTCGGGTCCACTGGGACGTTCACTCATCCCCCACGCTCGTTCGGTGAGGGGCCGGAGTCTCCTCCGCTGATTCCACTGCCTTCGTTGTCGGTGGCGTCCACAAGGGCCTCGGCGCGTCCTCCGAGCGGGGGCAGCATTGGCCCTCAGATGCGCTCGTTTAGGGCCAGCGCACGGGCTCGGATCGCCGGACGGCCCGTGACTGCCTTCGCGATCGTGGGCTTCGTCGTGGCGGCAGCAAGTGCGCTCGCGGTCGTCCAATCCGTCCGAAGACCCGCTGCCGTTTCCGGAGCGCGGACGAGCGCCACCGATCGACTGCCGATAGCGGAACCGTTCGAGGTAGCGCCAGCGCCCACGATTGCGACTCCTGCGTTCGACGAGATCGCGCCGAGCCATCCTCCGCCCGCGCTCTCGGTCGCAGGGCTCTCGGTTGCTGCCCTGGTCCCATCACCGTCTGCGACGTCGTCCGCATCGGCCCCGGAAGCGGGGGCAGGGCCGGTCCCCTACCCGGCTCCGATATCGAGCGGAAAGAAAGACAAGAAGGACCAACGCCCTCGGGTTACGCCGGCCCGTGGGCCCCTGGCAGAGCGGCCTGGTCCAGGGTTCTAGAAGGTCGGCCGCACCCCCCGCCCGCGCCTACTCCGATGGCAGGCAATCCGATGTGACCTGCCAGTTCAAAAGCGTGGGCGGCAAAAAACCATCGGTGGTCGGCGTAAGCGTAACCGTCAGCCGAAGAGCGCCCTTGGACTCCACCGGTGGGACGGCATTCGCAAATGCGCCGACCGGTGCGCCGCCATCGACCGAGTTGATGTCAAGAAGGGCCTCGGACCCCGGCGGGGACGTGCTGGTCGTATCCGTCGCAAGAGCGACCGATTGGACGCCGATGAAGTCGGGCAGTCCACCGTCGGCGGTCAGATCGGCCGTCTGTGCTGAAAACACGATCGCAGCTGTCGGCGGAACAATGGCGTTCCACGCCAGCGCCCGCCAGACAACACGCGTGGACGGAGGGCAGGCCGAGACGAAGTCCTCCGTGAAGGAGATCTGGCGGTACCCGAGGACATCGAACGCCGCCGCAGGCGGTGGGGCGATGAGGTTCGGTGCGGGTGCGTCCTGCGAATCGGGGAGCACGCAGTCCGTCAGGTCAAATAGCATGTACTCGAGCACGCTTTCCTGAGGAGTCATGACGTCCGCTGTGCACCGGCCGCCCCAATTCCGGCTCTCCCCGTGGTAGTCCGCGTAGAGCACGCGACCGCACGGTCCGGGCGACGTACCCGCGTCCACACCCGGCAGTGGCGTGTCGAATCCAAGCGCGATCGGCGACCCTGCGCCTGAAGCGCCGTGGAGCCACTCCGTCGCGAACGCGCTCACCGCCAAGATGTCGGCACCGGGGTTCAGGACCGAAATCTGCCAGGGATTGCCCGTGCTGGCCGCGCCTACGTTGAGAAGCCATGGGTCGAGGTCGGAGCCGACGGCAGAGCGCAGTCCGTTCGGCAGGACCGAGTCCACCACACCCATCTGCGCTCCGCGAAAGGTTGCCGCGCCCGGGTTCCACGTCGCCGCGCCGGACAACGGATTCGGGTCGCCGGTATCCCCGACAGGCGCCGTGAGCCACGAGACCCCCAGATGGGTTGTGATCAATCGTCCACCAGCGTTCGCGTATGCAGCCATGTTGCTCAGGCCCAGACCGTCTATTTCTGGGGCCCGCTCGCCGTCGCAGGGAAGTAGCACGGCATCGTATGAGAAAAGCGCGCCGGCATCCTCTGCCATCGCGGATAGACTTAAAGGGGGTCCGGGAGCCGTAGCCCCTGCGCTGGGCACTTCCAAATTCAAGCCGGCGTCGATGTCGTCGTCGGTAGCGTACGTGTCGATCCGACTGGCCCCATTCGCAGTGGGAGCCTGAAATTCCGCCGGATCGATCCCCGCCTTGTACATCATGCACTCGAGCGCATCGGCAGCTCCCAGATCGATCGCCATCTTTGGAATGTCGCCGGCATCCCCCGCGCCGTCGAATCGATTCGCCGGCAGGTGCGAGTTCGAGGCATCGACCGAAGTCGTCACGCACGCTGGAACGTCGTTCAGCCAGGCTTCCCGCCGCCACTTGCCTTTTTGTACGACCAGGGGAATCGGCCCATAGGGAGCTGTGTCGGTCGACGGAACATTCTCCAGGGCAAAGGTCCCGTCTGGTGCGGTCTGCACGGCCGCGACCGCCTCGAAAGAGAGACCTCCGCCGCACGGCTGGCACGCTGCACCGGCTTCCATAGGCAAGAGCGCTCCGGTCGGATCGACCGGAATGTAGACATATGCGTTGGCGACCGCGTTGACTTGGGCGGGGTCGAACACCTTCCCTATGAGCGTCGTCGCAGCGCTACCGTCGCATGAAGGGACCTGACACTGCAGTCCCAGACAGTACGGTTCGATGGTCACGCCGCCGTCTGAAATCATCACGCCGGACGCGTCCACGTCGCCCGGCCCCTCGAGGAACAAGGCGGCGCAGTATGGATCGCAAGGGTCGTCGCACGGGACCGCCGCGCCGAGCGTCCGAGCGCCACGCGCGTCGAGGATCGCAGGGCGTACGGACTTTGTGACGACTGTATTGCCGGAGCACGGGGTCCACCGTCCGTCCGTGCAGGTCGACTGCCCTTGAGCGCAGGAGACCCAGTCCGCCTCCTTGGTGATGACCGAGCCACATTGCGCGACGGCTCCCTCCGAAGAACAGGGACAGCCCGCTCGACCGGGAGCGCAGGAGACCGTGGCTCCGGTACCGACCACGACGGTCGCCACGGAGTCGTCGTGCAGCGAGGGCGTTGAACACCCGCAGCTCAGACCGCACCCAAGCAGCCAGACCGCGAACGGACGTACTGAGCTCAAGGTTCGCCGACCCGATTCGCCCACGATAGTGTCGAGTTCATAGCCAACTTTGGCGGCGAGAGCGAGCGGAACCACCCCTCGCGGCCGCCTGCCAAACTCGTCAGCCGCCACCGTCAAGCACCTCGCAATCCATGCGTGCGCCGATCGGGCCTGCGCGACTATGCTCGGTCCACGTTGGTCACCGCTCGATGGTGTCTCCTTGCTCTGATTGCCTTGGGAGCCTCGTCCTGTTCGCCAAGCGCCCGGACGGAGGCGGCGTCGCTCGTAGGTGCGGTCGACCGTTTCCGCGACGCGTCGGACGCCGCCAAGGTAGAGCGCGCGCGCGCCATCGCCGCGGTTCCGTGTTCCGACGCGAGCGTGTGCAAGGCTCGGCGCGCGTGCGAAGACGCCGTGGTCCCGAGCGCGAGAGCCGTGGAGATCAAGAACCTTGTGGCCGCGCGCCTCGCAGACATTCGAGCCGGCCGCCTCACTCCCGATTCTCCGGAAGCGTCGTCGCTCCCGAGCGCTCTCGGCGAGGCGGAGCGACTGCTCGCCGAAGGTCGAGAAAAAATGCCCGAGTGCGAGCGATCGCTCGCGGAGCTTCGAGCCGTCCTCGGAGTATGAGTTCGTTTCTCCGCGCGACCGAAGGAGCCGACGAGGGCCGCGCGAGTGGACGAAAGAAGACGGCCTCCCAGGAGCCGGTTCGGACAAGCCGTTCAAGCGCGTCGCTGGACACCACCCCGTGTTCTCGGGGAGATGTGGCGCAGGTCTTCGCGGCGCGATCACGCTGTCGCGCACGCCGCTCTTCCGGACCAGCTCTACTAAGACGCCCGCGCGAGCGCCCGTTGCGCCTCCGCCAGCGCGCGATCGACCGAAGCAGTCGGCAGTCCGCACTGGGCCGCAATCTTCCCCAGCACGGCGCGCTCCGCAGGGCTCGCCGAGTCGCTGATCGTGGCGATGAGAGCCCCTATGCGAAGCACCTCCCTCGCGTGTTCCTCCCTCGTTACCGCCTTGGCGAGAGCTTCGATCCTGCGGTCGGCACCGTCTTCCCAGAGCTGGTCCGCAAGGTCGCTCACGAGCGCGGTCACCTGTTCGGCGCGCACGACGGTTCCGCAGGCAGCTTCGATGACGAGCTCGAACAATCGGCGCTCCTTTGCGTCGAAGATACCGTCTGCGTTGGCCACGACGTACGCGGCCTCGACGATGGCCTCGAAGAGGGCGGCCGCCTGTGGGTCGAAGCCGGTCGGCACCGTCGCGTCTCGCGTGGGTCGCGCTCGAAAGGCCCCCGCGGCGAGCGCAACGATCGACGGGGCGTTCGAGATGGCGCCTGGCGAAGCGGGCGGCACGGCCGCGAGACGAGCCACGCGCGAGAGGAGATTCTGCTCATCGTAGTCGACCATGGTGCTTCTTTCTCCCTCCTCGCGCCGAGCCCGAGCCCCGCTCGCTACCAGCATAAGACCAAGGGGCGCCAGAGTCAGGGGACGAATTCATCACACGAGGCTAAACCTCGTCGATGGGCGAACCGAGCGCCGATGGGCCGACCCGTCCGCAACCCACCTCGCGTGGGCATATTCGGGACTCACCGCCAGCCGCAACAGGTCGAGCACGGCCGGCAACTCCTCGCAAAGGCCCTGCACCGTATCGCGCACGAGGCGCTGACCTTCGTGGCTCGGGGACGTTGCGAGTACCGTCGCCACGGCAAACGCGAAATCCCCCGCGACGAACATCCCGACACGCCGACCGGCGTGCGTAGCCCGATCGACGATGTCGTCGAAGTCCGGAGAGCCTGCGCTTGCGAGCAATTCCTGCAATCGGCGCTGCGCCCGCGCCGGTACAATCTGCCAAAAGGACTCCGCGAGTCGGGCGGCCCGCGCGTCCACGCTGCGTCCCAATTCCGCCGGACCGAATGCCGCGACCAGGGCGTAAAAGACGGTTCTGGCTTCCGACGGAGGAAGGCCCAGCCGCAGGATGTTTTGCGGGAGGGCGGCGGACAGGCCCGCTCCTAGGGCGAACCGCAGCGACGGCGTATCTTCCTGGACGCTGCCCGACAGGATGACCGACGGCGGCGACAGGAGCGCGGCCTGAACCACCGGCTTGCCCGGTTCCGTGCGCGTTGCGAATACGGGGATGCGCGGGCAGTCGAGGATCCGGAGCGCCACGTCGAGCAGTCGCGCGAGCAGCGACGCAGGTCCCGGAACGACGCGCTCGATTCCCGTTATCGAGTAGCTTGCCGCCTCGCGCAAGAAGAGCTGCATGGCCCCTTCCCAAAGCAGCGCGAAGGCCTCGCCGAAAGTGTCCATGGATGGCCGCGCTAGAAGCGCGAACAGGCCGGGGTGTTCTGGCTGAAAACTCAGCGGCGGAGCGACAAGCGGCGGAGCGGCCGGGTCGAGCGCCCGCAGCACGTGCTCGACGGCGTTGGCATACACGGAGTCGCCGTCGTCCAGCGCGGCGGACCGAAGGGCCCACAACTTGTCGACATCGTAACTTTCCAGATCGGCCTGCTGCCAGCGAAGACGGACTCGGTCCCGCGCCCTATCCGGCCCTGAGCCTAGGAGCGGATGCAGCACCTCGGCCGCCTCCCGGCAGCCTCCGCTCAAGGCTGCCCACAGAAGAGGTTCGGCGCCGGCGACGTCTCCGTGGGCCAGTCGAGCCCGCCCGAGAGCCAACCGTGCCACCGCTTGGTCGCCCGGCGTCTTCGCGTTCTGGACGGAGGCCTCCGCCTCCGCGATCTCTGCGGTCGGCGCCGGAACCGTGCTCGGCCCAAAGCCTTTCGGCGGGCTGGGAGCCGTTACCATCGATGACGCATAGCGATGCATCGACGGGACACCGTATCCCCCGCCGGCAAAACCGGACGGAGACGCTCCGGGGTGCGCGCCGAGATCGGTCGACCAGTGGCTCTCCGTGGCCGTGGTGGACCCTTCCGCGGGGGGCGCGGTTTCTCCGGAAGGCCGCATGAGGTCAGCCGCAGCTCGGAGTTCGCCCCACTCCGCGCTCGAACCGAGGTCCTGGAGCGGAGGTTCCGCCGTACCGCGGAGCTCGGCATAGGTCTCCGCCATCTCCAAGAATCGCGCCCTGTCAGCTGGCCTGCCCGCCCGAGTCGCCACTTCCGCGGCTGCTCGGGCCACTGCCCCGGGTCGGCGGAGCTCGAGCAGCGAGCCACTGAGCGCCACTCGGTACTCACGTAGAGATTCTATGGCCTCGCCCTTCTTCGCCTTTCGCTCGGCCACTCCGACCGCCAAAAGCGGATGATCGCCGATGACAGCACGCGTCGCTTCGATCTCCCGCAGTCCCGCATCGTCCCCTTGGATCACGTCGAGCGCTTCCGCCACGAGAAACGATCTCAGAGCCTCGTCATCGCGTCCAAGCGGCTCCCCCATGCGGGTAAGCTCCGCGATCGTGCGACGCGCGTCGTCGGCGTCCCCGGACCCGCGCAAACGATATTCGAGGGCTTGCGCGAGGAGCGGGGGCGTGGCCCTATCCCCCGCGAGAAGGGCGGCTCGTCTCGCGCGCTCGATGGCGCGAACCGGATCGCGCGCCCTCGACGCCGCCACCGCAGCTTCGAGAAGCGAATCCACTCGCGCCCGAGTGTCGACACCTGCGCGCGCCAGAGCTTCGAGCGCGTCGCCGAGCTCCGCATCGCGGTGCAGGTTGCGCAGCGCATCCACGCGCAGAACAAGAGCGTCGATACGCGACGGATCGAGCTGTAGGAGGCACTCGGCTCCTTGTAGAGCGACGGCCGTATCGCCCGCGGCGAACGAGGCCCGGGCGGCGCGGAGCTCGAGCTCGAAGCGCTCCTGGGCGTTGGCTTCGACGGCGGCAGCCTTCTTCCAGAGCGAGGCCGCGCGGGCGTACCGTTCGCTTCGCTCAAGCAGATCCGCCATGTACCTTAGCGCTCCGAGATGCTCAGGGCACTCCTCCAAGAGCAGCTCCAGCTCGGCGCACGCTTCGGCCACGTCACCTAGCCGCTGCTCGAGAACGGCGACTCGTCGCAGCCGCAGGGCCGGGAGCCCATCGTCACCGGCTGGATTGTCCTTCATCCGGGTTGCCCGCCGCGCCAGATGAGTCACCAGGTCCTCGTAGCGACCCGCGGCGGCCAGGGCGGCCTCGTGGGCGCACTCGGCGTCTTCGTCGCTCGGGTCGAGGTCCACAATCCTCTGCCAGACCAGGCTCGCCGCTTGCGCTTCGCCGCGCTTTTCCCGCAGGCGTGCGAGACGCTTGAGGGCAGCAAGACGCTCTTCGCCCCCTGTGGACTGCGCAATTCCTTCGAGCGCCTCCATGCGCGCCGCGTCGTCGCCGACGTGCTCCGCCAGCCACTCGAGCGCGTCCCATCGCTCGACGGAGCTCGATCCGATCGAGCAAGCCTCGCGCTGAGCTTGGAGTGCCGCAGCATAGTCTCCGCGCATGCGCCGGCGGGCGGCGATGTCCGCCCACCGCGCTGCGCGGTCCGGGGCGGGAGCCGAGGACGGCGGGAAGACCGTCGGTGTTGGACGGATGGACTCATCCGACCCGGAATCGACGAGCGGGGCGCTTCCCAGCCCCTCTCGAGCTGCCCCGCCAAGCTCCACGGATTCAGGATGACGGCTCGCCCGAGCGGCGAATGCGCGAGCTGCCGCCCCGTCCTCTCCGATCCTCTTGGCCAACGCCTCGAGCAGAGACAGCAGCGGTGCTCCCGCGCCCGGACTCGCCTCCGCACTGGCGACCATGGCGGACACGACTTCGCGCGCGCGCTCGGCCCGGGAAAGTCGCTCGACCCAACGAGCGAAGAGACCGAATTCGTCGACGTCCGCGTCCATGGCCGAGGCGAGTTCGAGCGCCTCGAGCGCCGCGTCTGGATTGTCGAAAAGCTCGAGTTGAGCTTCCGCGAAGGCAAGCGCTACCCGGGCTCCACTCGGGCCGTGCGTTCCTTCTTGAATCGCGGTCGCTACGCGTGCCATTCGAAGGCCCAGGCCCTCGCGCTCCGCCGGAGCGATCTCGACGAGCCGGGCAGCCGCGTGTCGGAAGAGCGCCAGCGTGGAGATTGTCGGAGTGACCCCGACCGCGCGCAGGAGCAAGTCAGTCCGCGTTCGCAACCCGTCGGCGTCTTCGCGGGCGATGGCCGCCGCACTTACGAGCCACCGCGCCTGCGCCGACGCACTCTCTTCGTTGTTGGCCTGAAGTTCGACAGCTTGAACGGCTTGAATGAGATCGCCCGCGCGATCGGCCGTCCGCGCCAGGAAATCGACCGCGTGCCCAGGAGTTGGAACCGCTTCGAATGCCCGGACCGCGTGCCGAAGGGCGAGGACGTAGTCGTTCGCACGTTCGAAGCGACGCGCTCCCCGGTAGTGAGCCGCGCGGCGCCCGAACCGTCCTAGGGCGTGAGACGCGAAGCGGTCGTAAAGCTCGGACAGCTCGCCCCGGCGGCCGAGTCCGTCCTCGGCGGCCTCGGCGATCTCGAGCGCTCGGGTGGAGCGCGGCGCGCTCTCGAGTGCGCGGCTCGCGAGGTCGAAGGCGCGGTCGAATGCGCCCAGAGAATAGGCGGCGCTCGCCGCTCCGGTGGCCAGCTTCCCAACCCCGACGCCCGCGGCTTCATCGTTCAGCCAATGCCCGATCTGATCAAACGCGGAGTCGGGTCCACATAGCGCGACCAGATCGAAGGTGAGCGCCGCGGCACCTTCCACGGACACGTAGCCCGCGCGCCTCCAGGTCTCGAGCGCACCCGGCCGGTCCTCCGCCATGTCCCAGAGCGCAACCGCGAGCTCGCGCAGCGCCTGGACCGTCGCGTCCGTGCTCGCATCGCCGCGCAGGATTCCGGCCCGCGCGCGGAGCCATTCGATCTGCCCGTCCGGCGAAAGCTGCCGCTCGGCGAGGCGCTTGAGATGCCCGTGCAGCTCGGGGGCTCGCGATCCTTCGCCCGCGGCCCGGGCTATGGCCCGAGCCTCTCCTTCGAAATCGCCGACGGCCTCGCATGCAGCAGCGAGCCGCAGCCAGAGTTCTTCCCGCGACATTCCCGGGCAGCGTGCGTCGAGCGATCGTTCTGCGATCGCGGCGGCGAACGCATGGTCGGCGGCTTTCGTCGCGGTCTCCATCATCGCATCGCGCAGCTCGGAATCCCGCGGGCCAAACACGTCGAGCGACCGACGGGCCAGGACGAGGGCACGATCGACGTCGAGGCTCGCGAGTTGGGATAGGCCGCGGATGAAGAGCGCACGGACCTCTGCAATCGGCCGGGGCCGCGAGATCCACGAGGCCAGCAAGTCCGAGACGGCGTCGGCGGTGCCGGCGCTCGTGGCAGCTTCGAACGCTGGCTCCGGCTCCTGTTCGACCCTCAAGGACGTCACAAGCTCGACGGCGGCCGAATCCAGGGCGTCGAGCGCGAGCGCCGCCTCGAACGCCACCGCCGCCCCCAGCAGGTCCCCCGCGCGGGACTTGAGAATGCCCGTGCGCAACCAGGCGCCGGCCACTTCGGCCGGTTCTGCCCCACGGCTCGAGACGATCGCGCGCAGAACGTGAGCGGCAGCGGTCGTGTCTCCCAGGCTCTCGAGCCACGCCGAGACCTCGTGGCGAAGTTCCGAATCGTCGGCGATCTTCAGGGCTTCGGTGGCGAGCACGATGGCGTCCGTCAGGTCGCGTTCGCGCGAGGCCAGGTGCCGGGCGAGTGCGACGCACCCCTCGCGCAACGCAGCCGCATCCTGGGCCGCGTGAGCCTCATGGACCCGCGCTCGCATCCAAGCTTCCTGGGCGCGAACCCCTGTCCAACGACGCAGGCCCTGAGGTGGCTCGAAGTGCACCTTCTTGTCGAGGCTCAGGGATGGCTCACACGCCGGAGGCCGCAGCGTGCCGTGGCCGACTGCGAGATCGGGTGCGGCCGCGCCGGCGGCGAGTTCCGCGTTGGCTTCGGGAGGCATCGTCGAGAGCGGGATCGTACGACAGGAGCTATCGCAATGTGAGCGCGAACGGCAGCGCACACACGGTGCGCTCGGCGGCGGAGAAGGGCATGATGGCGTCGACGAAGGCAACGAGCTCCGATCCGTCGGGCGCAAGGGACGCTGCGAGGCGAGACGTCGCCCCACGGCTCTCGACTTCGGTGTCCGCTATGGACTGGAGCCAGCCGTTGGAGATTTCGGCCGTGTCGACGGCGGCATCGCTCGGCAGCCCTGCCAGAGAACGGGCGCGAGCGATGGCGTCCGCCAGGCCTCCGAGCTCATCGACAAGGCCACGCTCTTTCGCCTCACGCCCGCCGAAGAGTCTCCCCTCGGCCGATTGGGCCACGCGCTCGATGGACACGCTTCGGCCCTCGGCTACACGGCTCAGAAACAGGTCGTAAATGTCGACCATCGTCGCGAGCACTCGCTCGCGGGTGGCCTCGTCCCATGCCACCAGAGGAGACTCGAGCGCCGCGCGCGAGGACGCGTGACCGTCGCCCGTCCTGGGCGATAGGGTCTCGCTGTGCACCCCGAGTTCGCCCAGGGCTCGACCGGCCGAAATCTTCCCACCGACGACGCCAATCGACCCGAGGATGCTGGCTTCATCCGCCAGGATCACCGAACCCGCCGAAGCGATGAAGTATCCTCCGCTCGCCGCCATGTCCCCGACGCTCACCACGAGCGGTTTGCGCGACCGCACGCGCATCAATGCGTGCCACAAGAGGTCGCTCGCCAGGGCGCTGCCACCAGGCGAATCGACGCGGAGGACCACGGCTTTGATGTGGTCGTCCTTTTCGAGACGGGCCAGCGTATGAGCGAGCCGGCGCTCGACGATTCCGCCTTCGCCGAACGACTGGCCTTCCAGCGTAATGGCCCCCACGGCGCGCACCAGGGCGACGGGGGCATCGCCAAACCAACCGCCCGCGACGTCGCGCAGCATGTCCGCCACGTCATCCCTGCTCTCGCCGGGTCCGAACCACACGTCGGCATGTCCGGCAGCCACCTCTCTCTGTAGTGACTCCCGAGCTTCGTCGAAATACCCGAGTTCGTCCACCAGCCCGAGCTCGCGCGCTCGCCCCGCCGCATAGGGGCCATCCTCAATCGAAGCTTCGGTAGCCCGCGGCCGACCCCGCGAAATGCCGGCAACCCAAGCCGAGCGGAGCGCGCCGAGCATGTCGTCCAGTGACGCTCTGGCCTCCGGGCTTGGCCCGTCGCGCGTGAAGGGTTCCTCTGCGCCCTTGTACTTACCGACTTGGAGGAAGTTGACGTCGAGACCCAGCCGATCGGCGAGAAGCTTGTGGAAGTAGATCAACTGGGCGGCAAGACCCACTGCGTCTACGCTCCCCGATGGCGACATCCACGTCCGCCGACAGCCGGTGGCTACGACGTAAAGGGTCGCATTCCCGAGGTCGTCGGCATGACACCAGACGGGAATTCGCTCATCGACACGGTGGAGAAGGGCGCCAATTTCAGTCGCACGCGCCAGTCCGAGACGCGTGCCTCCAAGCCGGACCAGGACCCCCCGGACGCGGTCGTCGCCGGCCAGACGCTCCACCGAATGGACGAACTCGTCGAACGACGTGTGGCTTACGGAGAATCCTAGGAACCCCGCACTGGCTTTCTCGGGAACACCGTCGGACAGGTCGAAAATAGCGATCGGAGACTTCGCGCGCGCTGCCAGGCCTTCCCCGGTCGCATGCGGTCTGCCGTCGCAGCCCATGAGGAAACATGCGAGGGTCGCCAGCAGGCTTCGGACCGCTTTCATCTTCGCGGACTGGCTCCGTGGAAGCCTGTTCACTATATCACCGGCATCGGTTTGCATCCGCCGCCACCTATCCCCAGCCCATTCCAACTCGAAAGGGGGGACTGGTATCCAAGCAATCCCTTGGACCGTTGGCAGAACTCGGAGTTGCGCAGCCCCCCGCCCCCACGGCGCGATCTGACGGGAGCGGTCGGAGCGATCATCGGTCGTCGTCCGGTGCGGCTGGCTTGAAAGGGCGCTCGTCGTCCGGCGCAGACGGCTTGGCAGGGGGGCTATGCTCGTCGTCCGGTGTACCGTGTTCGGTGACGCCATCGGACGGCGACGGCGCCACCGTCGGCGGCGGTTCCGATCGCCCTTTCACGTACGCGGGATAGGCACCCTCGGGGAAATGATCGACGACACTTGCGTAGGCGCGCTGAGCCTCGGCCCGATCTCCAGCCGCCCACTTTGCGTCCGCAAGCCCGATGAGCGCCGGCAGATAAGACGGGTTGACCGCGATCGCGCGACTGTAGGCCGCCACGGCGCCGCGGATGTCGCCCTGAGCGTGGGCCACATCTCCGAGTCCGGCCAGGGCCTCCGAATCGCGGTCATTGCGCGCGACCAGAGCCTGGTAGATGCGCTCGG
Source organism: Polyangiaceae bacterium (assembly GCA_049512415.1). GTDB lineage: Bacteria > Myxococcota_A > Polyangia > Polyangiales > Polyangiaceae > Palsa-1150. Next base: position 31,667 of record JBEKXD010000044.1, on the reverse strand, counting down.
CACGAGAATACGCTCCGTTATGAAGGGCGACAGCGGCGGCCTGCAACGTCAGCCCCACATCTCCGGACGCGTTGTCGACGCCAGCCACGCTGGTGCCCGACTGCGGGGCAGTGAGCGCCGACGGCGCTCCGCCGGACTTACGCGTCCCCGAACGGGCCGCCGAGACGGACGGCAGAGGGCCGAGCGTATCGAGCCACGCGTGGAGGGTCGCAAGCAGCGGGTAGGGCCGCTTGGCCATGTCGAGCCGGCCTAGTTCGGTAGCCGCTCCAAGCCGATCGCCCGAGCGCGCCAGCGCGTAGACCAGCGCAGCGCGAGCGCGTCCCGCTTGAACATCTGAGGACGCCGCAGCCCTCAGTCGATCGACGACCGTCGACCACATAGGCTCCGGCTCCGTCAGGTCGAGCGCGGCCAAGACGTAGGGGACATCGCGACCGCCTCCGTTCGCCGCCACCTTGGAAACCAGCTCTCGAGCGGCTCCGACATTGCCCTCCAGCCGGAGGGCGTCGATGAGTGCGCATGCGTTGGCCGGATCGTCCGGCGCCAGATTGTAGGCTTCGGTCGCAGCCCTCTTGGCCCTCGCGACGTCGGACTCGAGCTGAGCCGCCGCCGTGCGCTGCTCGCTCACGGCGCTCTTGGCAAGAAGCTTGAGGGCCAGCCATGGAATGTCGGCCTTGTACGCCGCCAGTCGGGATTGATCGCGCAGAACCCTGACATCGTTTTCGGCCAGCGCACTGGCCTTGTCGAGCGATTCTTCGGCGACGTCGATATCGCCTTCGATCAGCGCGTGCTCTCCTTGTTCGAGCAGCCCTGGAACGCGCGAATCCATCGGCGCAACGGCCGGAGCTGCGGGCCGCAACAAGTGGAGGCGCATGGCGCTCCAGCCCACCACGGTCAACGCGACGAGCAGCGTGACACTCACGATCCATCCACCCACGTGGCGACGCCGAACGTGCCCGATCGGCTCGTCGACGAGCGAGCTGTAGTCGGTCCTGGGCGAGGCGTGCGTATCCCCGGAGGTGGGAGCCGAGGGCGTATGCCGCGCAGCCTGGCTCGGCACGGGCAGCGACGCGATCTGGGTAGGGACTGGGGCCGACCGCGCCGAGGGTTGCGGCGCGATGGCGGCGCTGCGATGCAGCTCGGCGGGCACCGGAACCGACGGCGGAGGAACTCCCGTGCCATCGTCGGGGGGGCGAAGGGTGTTCATCCGCCTGCGCGCGGAATCCGGCCCAGAGCCCGTGGGACCCTCCGGGCTATCGGACGACCTCGGGGGCTGGGATTGCAGCACCTCGAGGCGCTCAGCGTCGGTCGAGACCTGCCCGCGAGTGCGTTCAGATCCGTGAGCGCCTTCGTTCGACGTCGGCGTCTGCTGAGCCGCTAAGTCGTCGCGCACGGGGCCCCAAGGCCCAGGGTTGGCGCCTGGAGCTGCGCCCCGAGTCTCCGCAGCGGCTGGATTCGCCGGTCCTCGAAGCCCGAGTATAGGTAAGCCCGCTTCGGGCGGCATGCGGACCGAAGGACCGTCGGCGGGCGAAGGCGGTCGGCCCGAAATGTGGCCATCGAAGAAGGGCTCCAGTTCGATGACGGATCCGAGCGCACGGGGCTCGCCGTAGCCCACTACGAACAGGTCCGAGCGAGCTACCTGCTTTTCCAGGATCGCGCGCTGCAGATCGCGGAGAGCTCGAAAGCGAAGTTCGTCCCCGCGAGCAGTGAGCACGATCCACTCATCCACTCCGTCGGCCGGTTCAGCGCGCCGGACCTTGAATTGATGCCCGCATTGCGTGCAGCGCACGGTCGTACCGCGGCTGGTGACGAGCGCGTCGTCAAATTCGTATTCCGCCTTGCAGATCTCACACTGAACTTCCATCGGTACTCGGCTGCCCTGCAGGGGCCCGCTCGCACTGTCGCGCGCGGCCTTCGCAGGCCTCCGTTTGCGCGCGATCGCGGCGAGCGAACCGCGAATCTCCAGGAAGCCCGAAGCTACCATGGGCCTGCCGGAACTGTCGATCCGTCGCCCTTGGACGTCAGCGCAGCAGAGTGGATGAGGTACGACCGGGGTCTGGTAGCCCGTGGGATCTCCCTCCACGTGAACGAAGGTGCACACTTTCGAGGTGGGGTCTCGAGGATCCCGGGGGTCGGACGATATATTGCCCGGCATGCGCGTTGCTTCGCGACGGATGCGCTGTATAACGATCCGGCGGGGTTACGAACGGCAGCCCCGCCGGACCCAAGCTCGAAGGGAAGCGGCATGGCCATGATACGACTGCTGGTCGGCGTGACGAGCCTGAGCGCGGTAATTTTCCTCTGCGGTTGCCCGATCTACTCCGACTCGTCTCCTGGGAGCGTGGCCGTCCTCTGCAGCGGTACACTGCAAGACTGCCCCACGGAATCGTGCACCGACTCCTGCATTCCTTGGCAGTGCACATGGGACAGCGACTGCCCAAACAGTGGCTACAGCTGTGTGAGCGCTGTGTGCACGGTAAGTGGGGTCGATGCCGCGCTCGACTGCACGACGACCGGCTGCGGCGCCGGTTATGTCTGCAAGTTGGCGAACGGGACGGCGTCCTGCGTCGAGCTCCTGGTCGGCGGCTCGGAGGCCGGAGCGGTTTCGCCTGACGCCGCTGCGGACGCGGGTTCTCTCGTCGACGCGGCCCGCACAGATTCTCGCATAGACACAGGGGTTGCCAACGATGCGGACGCGGTCGACGCCAGCATCGATGGGGGACCCGCGGTCGACGCCAACGCGGTTGACGTCACGGCCGAGGACGCCACCGAGCAGGATGGGCCAGATTCCACGTCGGAGGTCGATGGGAGCGCGACCTCGGAGAGTTCGGCCGGTGACGACGCGGAGCGCGGAGCGGAGGCCGGTGGTGCAGCGAGCTGCAACGCGGACACCGACTGCGTCTCGTCGTCCGACCGATGTGTCGACGGTCAGTGTGTTTCCCCCGCTTCATTGTGTTCCGACGGTACGCAGTGCGTCGTGTCCGGGGACCGTTGCGTGGACGGTATCTGCGAGCTGCCCTGTTCAGGGTCCACCCCTACGGGCTGTCCTGTCGGATTCGCGTGCGACACGGAGCTCGGCGCTTGTTCGATCAATCCCGCCCCGTGCGCGGGCTCCGGGTCTTCGACCTGTCCCAGCGGGAGCGTGTGCGTCGAGCAGCGCTGCGTAGCTCAGTGTCTGCCTTCCGAGGCTGGGGCCTCGTGCGCTCTGCCCGGCCAGGTGTGCGTCAACGGAGGATGCATCCCCGACGAGGCCGCACTGTTCACGTGCAAGAACGATGGGCAGACCTCTCAGCTGGCCAACGTGTGCCTCAATGGAAGCGTCTGCCTCCACCACGACTGTTACGTCGAATGCGATGGGACCGCGGATGCGGGTAGCCCCTGCGCCGACCCGTCCAAGACATGCAGGGAGGTCACCGTAGCCGCTGGAACGTACGGCGTATGCGCGCCGCCTGGCGGTCTGGGCAGCGACTGCGACATCGCAGCGATGGCCCCGTGCGCGAGCGGCCATTCGTGCGTGGATGGCTACTGCAAATAGGGCAACACTTCCAAGGTGTTGTGCTCGGTTGGCGGCCGTTGCCTCGCTGCGGATGGCGCTCGCGACTGGCGCTTGTTACTCGGGGGGACCTGAGTCTGCGGGCAACGCAAGCGGGGAAGGACCGAGCGCTGTCGACGACGCCTCGATCGGCAACGCCCCGGATGCCGAGATCGGCATTGTCGCCACCGACGCGTCGTACGACGTGTCAGTGCCCCTCCAAGTCAAGGGCATCCTCGATCAAACCTGCTCCGGGGGTGCGGAACAGTCGTGTCATGCGCACGGCGCCGGCAATCTCGCTCTCTCGTACAACCAGGACTTCGCGTCGATCATCGACGTTACCTCGAGCGAGATGCCCGACGTGCTGCGCATAGCGCCCTACGATCCAGAGGGTAGCTATCTCTATCGCAAGCTCGTCTGCGACGACGCCGGCATCACAGGGCTCTGCATGCCTTACTCCACGGTCCCCACAGACCCGCAGATGATCGCCCTGTTCCTCGAGTGGATCGAGGCCGGGGCGCCCCTGCCCTCGCCTTGATCAAGCCTGCCCGGCGACCCGGCGGCCCGTCCCACACCCGACGTGGACCGTCAATTCGAAAGGCGCCTCGCTCCAGTACTTGTCGATGGCGTCGCGAACGTAGTTGAGCGGCTTCGAGATGTCGGCGCGGGCCAGCGCCAAGCGAAGATCTGGAACGACAAGGATACGCGACACCGGGTCCTCGATGAAGTCTCGCCCGCTCTGAAAGGTCAGTGTCGAGGTGCGCAGTTCCACGTCGACGAAGTCAAACCCGGCATCCTCGAGCTCCTGAGACAGGATCTCCACGGTGGGGCGTGAGGCTGTCGCGCGCTCGACGGAGTGCCCGAATTCCGAGTCATCGAACTTGAGCGCGTATTCTCGGAATAGATCCATGATCTCTTGAAAGCTGCCCCGCATCGGCAGCGCGATGAGCCCCTGGCCGTACGGCGCGAGCAAGCGAGCGAGCTCGGCGACGAGCCGGCCTCGCTCCTCGGGGCGGATGGTCGGGTGCAGCGTCAGCGCATGGGAGAAGGCCGAAGCGGGAAGCGCGGTCGCGAGATCTGCGCTCACGACATAGGACATGACCATGCCTGGCATCGTCGCGGCCTTGGCGCGCGCGAGCTCGATGGCGGCCGACGACGCATCGACTCCGATGACGTGCGCCCCATGGAGTCGTCGGGCAAATCCCCGATCTGGATATCCCGTGCGACAGTTCACGTGAGCCACGCGCGCTTCGTCGCTCTCGGCGATCAAGTCCAGCGCAAACTCCCCAAATAAGGAGAGATACCGCGGCACCACGAACGTCTCGAGAATCGCGGCCTCGGCCCCCCCTAGGTTCGCTCGCAAGTCGGACGCTGACGGGATGAGCAGGTCCGCCGAAGAGTGGGCGCCCGAGGATTCGGGCGTCACGGCTAGTTCTCCTCCCACATCGTTCGAGCCTCCGCCACGAGCTCGCCTATCGTTGCCTGTCCCGAAGCACCTTCGTCATCCTCTATTTCCACTCTTCGTTGGTCGTTGGCGAGCGGTTCCAGCAGCTCGAGAGCCTGCGGGTCGACTCTCTCTACCAAGGCCTCGATAGCCGCGGCCACGACTTCGGCAGTTGCATGTTGCAGAAACTGCCCCAAAAGCCGGAGCGCACCCGCCTCGGGAATTTCGGCGAGTATGTATGGCAGCTCGAGGAGCGCGGGGCTGTCGCCCGGCAATCTGGCGAGCGCGCGCTCGATGCCGAGTGCCACGTCCTTGAACCGATCCCAAGCCTGCTCCGAGAGCGCCTCGCCGGCCGAGTGCCGGGCATCGGCGTCGTCGGACGCTAGAACGTCGATGAGAATGTCCACCGCGCGCGGGCCGTGCATGTCGCCCAGTAGCTCGGAGATGCATACCAACCGCAGCGAACATTCCTCGGCGTCCCATTGCGCCGCACCGCGCACGGTCTCGGCGAGAAGTCGAAGGATCTCGTCCGCATCGCCGGCCGTGAGGCGACTATGAGCATCGCGGACTGCGCGCTCCGCGTCAAAAAGCGCTTGGAGAAGCCTCGAGGGCTCGGAGGTCGTCATGGGTGGGTTCGACCGTTACCGTTCTCTCGACCCGACGGCAAGGCGGTCTTTCTCGCATGTGAATTGACGCCGCACCGCCTACGCCTATACTCGGCCCCCACCGAGGCTTCATCCGGCTCTGCACACTCTCCCCCGTTGCTATCGCCCACCCGCGGGCGCGATGGGATGCAGTACGGCTGGACGTAGCCTGGCTATGGGCACACCGCATGTTGCGGCGTGGTCCGGACGGAGAGTATTTCGATGGCGCTTGTACCCGACAGAAAAGCAGAGATCGTTAGCCAGTTTCAGACGCACGATCACGACACCGGCTCGCCTGAGGTCCAGATCGCGCTCCTCACCGAGCGAATCGCCTACCTCACGGAGCACTTCAAGACCCACGTCAAGGACCACCATTCCCGTCGCGGTCTGCTCCGGCTCGTCTCCAAACGACGCAGGCTCCTCACCTACCTGAAACGCAGCAGCTTGGACCGGTACCGCAAAGTCGTCGGAGCGCTCAATCTCCGCAAATAGTTCTTCACCTTCCATCGGATCCCCGAGCCCACTGGAGAGACCTTTTGCTCTTCGATTCGTGCGCGTGAGTCGTGAGCGCCGCCCGCGGTGGTGGTGCGCTCGCGCGTACGAACCGAGGATCAAGGGCGCTCTGTGCGCTCGGCGTTGAGCCGCACGTACGCGGCGTCGTCGCGCGAGGAGCGTTCGCATCATGTCATTCGTCCGCGAATCCATTCCCGTTCATGGTAGGCCGCTGGTGTTCGAAACGGGCCGCCTGGCCAAGCAGGCCCACGGAGCCGTGCTCGTCACGTACGGCGAAAGCGTCGTGCTCGTCACCGCAGTCAGCGGCGAGGAACGGCCAGGGATCGACTTTTTCCCTCTGACTTGCGACTACATCGAGAAGACCTTTGCGGCCGGGAAGATTCCCGGCGGTTTTTTCAAACGGGAAGGGCGGCTGCGAGACGAGGAGATCCTGACGTCGCGCCTCATCGACCGACCGTGCCGCCCTCTGTTTCCGGAGGGGTTTCGAAATGACACGCAGATCGTCGCGACCGTACTGTCGAGCGACAAAGACAATCCGACCGACGTCCTGGCGATGACCGGGGCGAGCGCCGCGCTGCACATATCGGACATTCCGTGGCAAGGCCCGCTTGCAGGCGTTCGCGTCGCGCGCGTCGACGGCGAGCTCACCCCGTATCCCACGTTCGATCAGCTGGCGAAGGCCGATATCGACTTGATGGTCGCTTGCTCCAAGGACGCCATCGTCATGGTCGAGGGGGGTGCCGCTGAGGCCAGCGAGACCGAAGTCATCGACGCGCTCATGTTCGCGCACGCGACTGCCCAACCTGTCATCGATCTCATCGAGCGAATGCGGGCGGCGGTAGGAAAGCCCAAGCGAGCCTTCGAGCCGAAGCACCTGCCCGAGGGCGTCCTGGCAAGAGTTCGCGAGCAGTGCGACGGGCCGATCCTCGACGCGTCCCTCATCAAGGAAAAGGCTGCCCGCTACGACGCCTACAAGGCGATCAAGAACGGGCTCTCTGACGCGCTCAAGAAGGAGCTCGGGGACAGCGTCTACGCCAGTCTGGAAAAGCTCATCAAGGAGTGCTTCGAGGAGCGGAAGTATCACGTGGTGCGTGAGTACGTCCTCGGCAAGAGGGTGCGCATCGACGGTCGAGACATGAAGACGATCCGCCCGATCGTCTGTGAGGTCGGCATTTTCCCGCGCACCCACGGTTCGGCTCTCTTTCAGCGTGGTGAAACGCAGGCTGCGGTGACGACGACCCTCGGTACGGCCAGCGACGAGCAAAAGATCGACGCGCTCACCGGGGAACGGTGGAAACGCTTCATGTTGCACTACAATTTCCCGCCGTTCTCCACCGGCGAGACGAAGCCGATCCGCGGGCCAGGCCGGCGCGAGATCGGTCACGGAGCCTTGGCAGAGCGAGCCATCGCACGGATGATCCCCGACGAGCAGCGCTTTCCCTACACGATCCGCGTCGTCAGCGAGATCCTTGAGTCCAACGGGAGTTCGTCGATGGCTAGCGTGTGCGGGGGCACCCTGTCGCTGATGGACGCGGGGGTGCCGATTCGCGCACCGGTCGCGGGCATCGCCATGGGTCTCATTTCGGACGGCCCGCTCACGGAGCCGGCCACGCGCATCGCGATTCTGAGCGATATCCTCGGCGACGAGGATCACCTCGGCGACATGGACTTCAAGGTCTGCGGAACCCGCAAGGGGATCACCGCGATCCAGATGGACATCAAGATAGCGGGCCTGTCGCGCGATGTGCTGGCCCGGGCGCTCGAGCAGGCGAAAGATGGCCGGATCTTCATTCTGGACAAGATGATCTCGACGCTGTCGCAGCCGCGCGAAGACTTGTCTCAGTGGGCGCCGCGCATCACACAAATCAAGGTCAAGCCCGACCAGATTCGCATCATCATCGGTCCCGGTGGCAAGACCATCAAGGGCATCATCGACCAGACCGGTGTGGCCATCGACGTCGACGACGACGGAACCGTCAACGTTGCGTCGAGCGACAGCGATGCCGTCAAGCGGGCCCTCGAGATCATCAAGGGCCTGACGACCGAGCCAGAAGTCGGCGCGGTCTACAATGGCAAGGTCAGTCGAGTCGTGGACTTCGGCGCATTCATCGAGATTATGCCGGGCACGGACGGATTGCTGCACGTCTCGGAGATGGCCCACGAGCGCGTCGAGCGTGTGACCGACGTGATGAAAGAGGGAGATGCGGTCGAGGTGAAAGTGTTGTCGATCGACCGCGACGGCAAGATCCGGCTCACGAGGCGCGAATTGCTGCCTCTTCCGGAAGGACCGGAAGGCGAGCGGGCGAAACAGCGTATGCAGCAGGCCCGAGAGACGACGGGGGCTCCGCCACGCAGCGGCGGACGAGGTCACGACGGTCCGCCGCACGGGCGCGACCGAGGCCCGAGGCGATAGCGCTCACCGGGCTGCCACGAACTCGACGCTCGTTCCCAGGTGCCCGAGTCTGCGGGCTTCCAAGCAGCACGGCGATCCGGGCTCCACGATGCGGCAGTCGTCCGGTCGAGCCTCGTAGATCCGGCATGGGAATCGACCTCTGGTCGTCGTGTCGAGTGCGGCGCAGCACTCTCCGTCGTTGCGGACGAACCGCCATCCGGGCGGCCGATCGTCGAGCACCGTCAGCCGCGAGAGCAGCTGCTCGCCGTCAGGGGCTCGGCGCAGGCGGTCCTCGTCCGTCTCCAGCAGGTGCACGGTCGACGGTCCGTGGTGGCAGCAGCGCCCGCAGGCAACGCAGTCCGCGCCCGAGGGGTCGGGCGGATCGGGATATGGCGAGAGCTGCATGTTCCTCTTTCTTGATGATTATGCCGCCTTGGCCGCGCGCCGGAAGGGACGGCGCCCAATCAGGAGCAGAGCGCCGGCCATGGCGACACCCGCCAGCGTGAGTACGAAGCCCGCGATCACGGACTTCGGCGTGAAGGTGAATCGGACTTGGTGGCGCCCACCGGGAACAGCCACAGCCCTCTGGCACATGTTGGCCCGAGCGATGTGTGTGGGTATACCGTCCAGGGTCGCGTTCCAGCCGGGGAAAAAGGTGTCGGCGAGCACGAGATACGAAGGAGCTGTCGCTTCCACGTCCACGACGATCTCGTTTCTCCGGTACATGCCGATGGTCGCGGTTCCCCAGCCGTCCCCCCCCTGCCCGACCTCGTAGTCGTCCGCCATGAGCACGACTTCTTTGCGCGGATCGAACGTCGGCGCAAGCATCGTCTCCCGGGCCTCCGCTTCCTCGCGAACGACGCGGGAGCGCCCAACGACATAGGCCCGCGGCAGGACCTCCGGATTCTCGTAGATGAGGACCGCACCGACTCGCTCCAACGGACGGAGGTGCTCGACCCAGATTGGAATGAGGGAGAGCACGTAACGGACGTTGAACATGTTCATCAGCCTTTGAAAGCGCTCATCAGGCTCCAGGACGTCCCGGTGGACGCGGCTGAACTGGGCGATGACACCCGGACGATTCTGATCCCCCCACACGTCGACGACGTAGTTTGGCGTCAGCTCCGCATACCCGTCCGCCGACGAGAGGCCGAAGAGCACGTTGAGATCCGGTTGAAGAAACTCGCGCTGATCGACGAAGGGCCCAAGATCTCCCTGCCAGCCGTGCGCCGCCGAAAATGCGACTCGGTGCGTGTACCGACCGAATGGCGAATAAATTCGGAAGAGGCCAGACTCGCGTTGGAGGCGTGCTGCGCTGCGCGGGGTCTCGCGCCAGACTTGGGCGTCCACAATCGCGTTTTGGCGCATCTGAAAGAAAAGAAGGTCAGCCGCGGCGACACCGAGGACGAGAAGGCCGACACGCCCGCGCCAGCCGCCGGGGCGGCCGGCGAACAGCGACGTCCACCCCATGGCGGCGAGCACGATGAGCGAAGTATCCACGACGAACATGCATCGAGTGGGAAATCGAAAGAACTTCATCCCTGGAACGAACCGGAACGCAATCCGATAAATCGGAGTGTTCGACCCGAGCACCAACACCAGCGCGACCCCCAGGGCCACGACGAAGAACCGCGTGTGCCACCTGCGCCACGTCCGAAGGACTCCGACGATGGATAGAAGAAGGACACCGAGCCCGACGTACCCGTAGTCCTCCCAGAATATCCCGGTCCCTCGATACGTCATGGCTCCGATGTCGCCACGCGCCAGCGGATAGACGAACATCAGCAGATCCGCCGGGTCGTACGCAAATGCCGAGGAGTACTCGAACCCGACTCCCCCTCCCCTCTGCGTGAGCCCCACGAGCTCGTAGGTCGGTATCACCTGTACGGCCGCGATGAGCGATCCGACCGCCATGGCTCCGAGAACGGCGGCCGACGCGGGGCACGCAAGGCGCCCGACGATGCGGCGCGCCCACCCGGCCGCAGCGCGGTCGCCCGGCGCAGGCATCGAGAGAATGCGAGTCGCCGCGTAAAGACCATAAGCGAGGCCGGCGTAGTAGGCCGTTTGGACGTGGCCCGCCAGATGGTGCATTCCGAAGACAATGGCCAGGGCGCCTGCGAAGAATGCCGTGGACCGTGCGGCTCCCCGTTCGGCAGACCGGAGGAGTCGCTCGAGCACGGTGAGTCCGAGCGGAAACCAGCAGACGGTGTCGACCATACTGGGGTGCTTGGCGTGCACGACCATGAACCCGGAATACGCGAATGCAAATCCGGCTAGAATCGCCATCCTTCGCGGCGTTCCGAGCTCGCGCGTGTACAGGTACATGCCCGATCCGCCGATGAGCATGGTCACCAGGGTGCACAGATTCAGCGCCACGAACGGGTCGAACAAGCCATATAAAAGAAGATTGACCGGATAACAGATTCCAGCGTCCGCCCGGGCGAGCAGGGGATAGCCTCCATAGATCTCGGGAAACCACACCGGCCACTCCCCGTGCGACAGAGCCGTCGACAGCGCGTACCGATAGGGGAACCCCTCATTCATCAAGTCGCTGGCGAACACATCGTCGGTCACCAGAGTCCCACGCATGAGCGCGAGTTTCCACATGGGCAGGAGCACCAGGACAAAGAGGATCGTCCACGGCAGAGCGCGCCACCGGGCCCCGGGTGTCGTCTTCAGGGGACCATCCCCCGAACCATCGGGTGCGACGGAACTGCGATCACGCGGCACTTCCATCGCGGCGGGCTCGACGCACCGTAACGCATCCATGTCGATACTGTCCACGCGCTGCGCCACCCTGCGGGCGGCGGACCCGTGGGGGCCATCGCTTCGCGGTCATGGAGCTCGCCACCCACCGACGAGCGCCGATGGGTCGACGGTCCCAGGGATCGGTAGAGTTTCATTGCAGCGTCCTGCGCGCTGGGACCCTGCTAGGGTGGTAGGTAAGAGCGCGGCCGTGGCGAACTCATGACATCCAAGTTGTCATACTACTGGGAAATGGGGCGGCGGGTGCAGCTGCTGCGCGCGGCGCCCAAGGTGCTGAACTACGTAAGATATCGGAGCCTCCCGAGACGGAGCACGGCGGCAGTTCGTCAGTACACTCCGCAGATTGCATCCGTGATGCTCACGAAGCGATGTAACCTTCAGTGTAGTTACTGCTCCGTCGGAAACGTCATCAATCAGAAAGGAACTGACTGGCGGCAGAGCGAGGCCACGGTCGAAAGCATCGAACGTATCTTCGACAATCCGTTGTTCAAAAACTGCCTGCTCGTGGATCTGCTTGGGGGGGAACCGCTCTTGGTCGAAGACCTCGAGCTCATCGTGGCCTATCTCGTCGGCCGTGGCCACGTGGTCAACGTGGCCACGAACGGGATGTTCCTGGCCGAACGCGTCGCCGGATTGAGGAACGCCGGCATCTCGAGGATCAACGTGTCGCTGTATCCCGCCACGCGGGAGGCGATGGAGCGCGACCTTCCGACGATCAACCGGGTGCTCCCGGTACACGTGAGCATCGTACTGCTTCGCTCAGACGTGGAAAACCATCAGGACGAGCTCCGTTCGACAGCGCTGTTCCTTCGCGACGTCGGGTGCCGCAGCCTGCGCTTCTGGATGTACCGCGCGGTAGGATCGGACCCAAAACCGCAAGAGCTGATCTACGATACGCTTCCTGCGTATCACGAGCTTCAGCGGCAGATCGACGAGGCCGTCCCGGGCTTTTGTTTGTGGCCGGCCGCCCTCCACGACGGCGCTCCGAACAAGCGGTGTCCGCAGCTGTGGCAACGCATCATCTGCGACGTACTCGGCAACATCACGGTCTGTTGCGGAAGCGACCGGACGTTGGTCGGACCGGATAGTAACCTTTATCACAGCGCACCGGAGCGCGTCTGGAACCATCCGACGCTAGTGTCCATGCGCGAGCGTCTTCTCGATCCAGTCCGCGATCCGCCGGAGGTCTGCAAGACGTGCAGCTTGTTGGGAGAGCGGGGCTGGTAATTGTCGAAGGGCTAGAAGAGGATGCCCACCTTGAACGAGATTGTCCGAGACGCGAAACTGCGCTTGCTGAAGATGCACTTCGAGAGCGGCGTCGGTCACATCGGCGGAAACCTTTCCGCGCTCGAACTCCTGATGACTCTGCACCACCGAGTCATGGGATCAGGCGACGAGTTCGTGCTCTCCAAAGGACATGCAGCCGGAGCCCTATACGTCACGCTGTGGTCGCAGGGGCGCATTCCCGAGGAGCAGCTCGTCCAGTTCCACAAGGATGGCACTACACTCGCCGGGCATCCCCTTCCCTGGGGCTTTCCGGCGGCTCGCTTCGCCACGGGGAGCCTGGGGCATGGTCTCGGCCTGAGCGCCGGCTTGGCCCTTGGCAGGAGGTTGCGCGGTCAGCCGGGACGCGTGTTTTGCCTGATGTCCGATGGCGAGTGCAATGAGGGGTCCACCTGGGAGGCGCTCGTGTTCATCGCCCATCGAAATCTGCGCAACGTCGTCGTCATGGTAGACGTCAACGGGCTGCAAGGGTTCGGCTCCACGGAGCAAGTGGCCAACCTCGGTCCGCTCGCACACAAGTTGAGAGATTTCGGTCTGGAGGTCCGCGAGGTCGAGGGGCACCGAACCGAAGCCATCGAGAGCTGCTTGAGGACAGTCCCTCCCGATCGTCCGCTGGCGCTGCTCGCGCACACCGTGAAGGGTCATGGCGTCTCCTTCATGGAGAACAAGGTAGAATGGCACTACATTCCGATGACCGCAGAGCAGTACGAACTCGCCGTCGAGGAGGTGAGCCGCCTGTGAGAGCGATCCTCGCGGCCACCTTGGTATCGCAAGCCGAAGCCAGCGACTTCGTATTTCTCACCGGCGATCTCGGTTTCATGGCTTTGGAATCGCTGCGCGACGTGGCGAAGGAGCGATTCATAAACGCAGGGGTCGCCGAGCAGAACATGGTGTCGGTTGCCGCAGGTCTGGCCGGCGCCGGCTTCAGACCGTGGGTCTACAGCATCGCGCCGTTTCTCTATGCTCGCGCGTTCGAGCAAATCCGCAACGACATATGCTTTCATAATCTTGCCGTTTGCCTAGTCGGAAACGGGGGTGGCTACACCTACGGCGTCATGGGACCCAGTCACCACGCCCTCGAAGACTATGGATCGCTTCTCGGTCTCCCCAACCTCACCGTCTACATACCGACCTTCGGCGCGGATGTTTCTCACGCCGTGTCGCGCCTGATGGCGGAAGGGACGCCCGCGTACTTGCGTCTCGGCCGCGACGAACGGCCGCCAGGCTTCGCACTGCCCGACTACGCGCCCTGGCGGAGACTTCTTGGCGGCGGCGGCGCCACACTGCTCGTCGTGGGGCCCCTGGCGGGCTCGATCCTCGAAGAAGCCCTGCATGTACCTGAAACCTCTCGGCCCACTCTGTGGGTCTTGTCCGAGTTACCCATCGGCCCCGAAGCCATTCCTTCCGCTTTCATTGATGATTTCCAACGAAGCGGACATCTCATCGTCGTCGAAGAGCACGTCGCACACGGCAGCGCCGGCGCCGCGCTGGCCCGGGCACTGCTCGAGGAACACTCGATTCCCCGCCGCTTTACGCACCGGTTTGCCCGCGGCTATCCGAGCGGCCGCGGTGGGTCGCAACTCTTCCACAGACAAGAGTCTGGCTTGGACGCTCCCTCCATCCTTAGACTGTCGACCGACGCCCGATGACGAATGCCGGACCGACAGATTTGGAAGACAAGATTCGCCGCCTTCAAGGACCGGTCCTCGTACTCGGTGCCAGTGGATTTCTCGGCGCAAACTTGTTGCGCACGCTCATCGCACACAGGGACGATGTCCACGGGTCAGTCGGCCACGCTCCCGCGTGGCGCCTCGATGGCGTCGCGGAGCGCCATCTCCTCCTCGCCGATCTCTTGGTGGATTCCAGCCGCAATGAGCTCATCGGCCGCATCAGGCCCCGCACCGTATTCAATTGTGTCGGCTACGGAGGTTATGCGTTCGAAGCGGACTACAATCTCATTTACGAGACCAATCTCAACCTCACGGCCAAACTATTGAGAACGTTCGAGGCCCTCGGCCTCTCGTGCTACGTGCATTCCGGAAGCTCGTCGGAATACGGGGACAGGTCTGCCGGACCGAAGGAAGACGATCTTCCGCAGCCCAATAGCGATTATGCCGTTTCCAAGCTCGCGTGCGCGAACCTTCTGGGCTTCTACGGAAAAAAGAGGGGATTGCCCTGCGCCAATCTCCGACTCTACTCCGTCTATGGTCCGTACGAGGACGCGTCGCGACTGATCCCGGCGTTGCTACGATGTGGGCTGGCCGGTGAGTTCCCGCCTCTCGTCGACGGGGCCATTTCGAGGGACTTCGTGTACGTCGACGATGTGTCCGAGGCTTACGTCGACACGGCACTCCGGCTCACGCAACCATTTTTCGGCGACTCGTTCAACATTGGAAGCGGATGCAAGACCACGATCGCGGAAGCCGCCAAAGTCGCCGCGGACCTCTTGTGGATCCCGGGCGAGCCAGGCTATGGGACGCTGGAGCGGCGCGCGTGGGACCTCGTCGACTGGTTCTCCAACCAGGACAAGACCGCTCGCGTCCTCGGTTGGCGGGCGCGCATCGACTTTCGAGAGGGTCTGCGCCGGACCGCGGACTGGTACGGGATGCTGGAAGATTCGGATCGCTACTATCGGGCGTCGAAACGCTTTCGCACGGACACCGAGCGCAGCGTGTCCGCCGTGGTGGCGTGTTACATGGACGCCCAGGCCATTCCTGTCATGTACGACCGGCTGAAGAAGACGTTCGCCGCGCTCAAGATCGACCACGAAATCATCTTCGTCAACGACTGCAGCCCTGACGACAGCGAGGAGATCATTCGTGATCTAAGTAGCCGCGATCGTCATGTGCTCGGGATCTCCCATTCTCGAAACTTCGGTTCGCAAGCCGCGTTTCGAAGCGGCATGGAGCTGGCAAGCAAGAATGCATGCGTGCTTCTCGATGGCGATCTCCAGGATCCCCCCGAACTCATCGAGACGTTCGTGAGCCGATGGAAGGAGGGCTTCGACATTGTTTACGGCCGGCGCGTGAAACGGCAAGCGCCGCTGCTGAAGCGCGTCGGGTACAAGCTGTTCTATCGCGTGTTCGATGCGGTCTCGTACCTGCCCATTCCTCACGACGCCGGCGACTTCTCGCTGATCGACCGTCGTGCGGTCAAGGCCATCCTCGCCCACCCGGAACGGGATTTCTTCCTGCGCGGCATCCGCGCCTCCGTGGGCTTCAAGCAGGCGGGAGTCGACTACGTGCGCCCAGAGAGATTGTTCGGCCGGACGACCAACACGTGGCTCAAGAACATCGGGTGGGCCAAAAAGGGGATTTTATCGTTTAGCTATGCGCCGCTCTCGGTGATGAGCCTCGCGGGCACGATCTTCTTCTTCATGAGCGGATTGCTCGGTCTCGGACACATCGCGGCTCGCCTGCTCATGCCGGGCCTCGCACCACGCGGAGTCACGACGATCATTCTCTTTGTCCTGTTCTTCGGGTCCATGAACCTGCTCGGCATCGCCATACTCGGCGAGTACGTCGCGAAAATTCTGGAAGAGACGAAGCGGCGGCCCCACTTCGTGCGCAAGACGATCGTCAGAAACGGAGTGGCGCGAAATGCGGCGGAGTCCTCGCGCGACCCGCTGTCCTGACCGCGATCCTCACCCGTGTCCTGGTGCCCCGCCGCGGCGTCCCACGAGCACGAGCGCGAGCAATGCGGCCACCGCTCCAACGACGACGTACCGAGTCGGGTACGCGATGTCGGCGCCCGGGTCCACGCCACGGGCGACGGTGAGCGACGGAATCGTCCAGTACGCGAGCTCGGCGACAATCGGTCCGACGACGGTTCCGGTCGCCGACCTCAGTCGCCCGAGCGCCAGCCCGAGGATCAGCGCAGTCGGAACCGTGCGCAGATCGAGCGCGAGCGCGAAACAGGCAGACGTTGCCAAGATGGCAGTCCCCGAGGGGCCGGCCCCGCGCACGAGCTGCTCGAAGAGCATGCCGCGGAAGAAAATCTCGCGCGTGAGAGGCAAGACACCGAACGCGACTACAATGAAGATCACTCGATGGGACGCCGAATGAATCGTGACGATCTTCTCGAGTTGTTCGAGTTCGTCGGCTGGGTAGGGAAACCGCTCCAAGACAGCGCGCTCGATCATGGACAGGGACGGCTGCAGACCGGCGCCCAGCCCTGCGGAGAGGATGAGTTGCCATCCAGCGATCGGCCTCACACCGAGCGCGGCCCTCACCGAGCCGTCCGGCACGTACACCCTCAGGATGACGAAGATGGCGACGAGGACCGCCAGGGTTTGGCACGCCCCGAGGTTCACGAGATCGTCGGCAGCCCCGGGCCGCGCGATCTCTGTCAGCCGCACGGTGAGCATCGTGAGCAGCCACAGGACTACGGTCCACCCGAGGGCAGCTGCAGGCCTCATGAGGCGCGCGGTCGGCTGGTGGGGCTGGGACACCGCCGCCCTATCGCACACGCAAGTGGGCCGGGACACCGCGCTTTATGACGCTGTCGCGCGCAAACCGCGGGTCGGTCCCGACATGGTCGGTCGTCGCGTGGAGACCTCGACTCTCGAGACGATTGGACGCGCACTCCACGATCAGCTGGGCGACCGTAGCGATGTTGCGAAGTTCAAGGAGGTCTCGGGTCACGAAGTACTTCCAATAGTACTCGACGATTTCCTCCTGCAAGAGTCCAATGCGTCGGGCCGCACGGCGCAAGCGGGTATCCGACCGCACGATGCCTACGTAGTTCCACATGAGCCGGCGGACCTCGTCCCAGTTCTGCGTCACGACCACCGCTTCATCGCTCAACGTGGCGGTTCCTACCTCCCATTCCGGAACATCGGGCCAGGCGCGGCTGCGGTCGATCGCCTGTCCCACGCAGTGGGCGGCGCGATGCCCGAAGACCAGGCCTTCGAGGAGTGAGTTGCTCGCGAGGCGATTGGCGCCATGGAGGCCCGTGCACGCGCATTCGCCTATCGCCCACAAACCTGGAATCGTCGTTCGACCCTCTAGATTCGTCGTAATTCCGCCACACATGTAGTGCGTAGCCGGGACGACAGGAATCGGCTGTTGAGTGATGTCGAGTCCCCAGCGCAGGCACTCGTGGTAAATCCCCGGAAACTGGTCGCGCACCCGGTCCGGACTCAAATGGGTGATGTTGAGTAGGACGTGCTCGGCCCCCGTGCGTTTCATTTCGAAGTCGATGGCGCGCGCGACCACGTCCCGTGGCGCCAGCTCGGCGCGCGGGTCGTGCCGCTTCATGAACGGCGAGCCGTCTGGAAGCGTCAAGAGCGCTCCTTCGCCACGCAGCGCCTCGCTCAGGAGGAACCGGGGGGCTTTCGGATGATAGAGACATGTCGGGTGGAACTGATAAAACTCCATGTTGGCGATTTCGGCGCCCGCCCGGAATGCCATGGCTACACCGTCTCCGGTCGCGACATCGGGGTTCGTCGTATAGAGATAAACCTTTCCCGCACCGCCGGACGCCAGAACCACCGCTCTGGCCACGATCGTATTTACCTTATGCGTTGGCACGTCGAGCACGTACGCTCCCACGCACATCTCGGGACCGCCGTATTTCGCGAGCGTGATCAAGTCGACAGCCATATGATCTTCGAGAATGCGAACGTTCGAGGCCCGCCCTACGGCCTCGAGAAGCGCGCGTTCGACCTCTCGGCCCGTCATGTCCGCGGCGTGCGCCACGCGCCGCTGGCTGTGGCCGCCTTCCAGGTGCAGGTCGAAGTCGGTGTCTCCGCCGGAGCGGTCGAACTGGGCCCCGAGGTCGCGGAGCGCCTGAACCCGCGCCGGCCCCTCCTTCACGCAAACCTCGACCGCGAGTGGATGGCAGAGTCCCGCACCCGCTACGATCGTGTCTGCGATGTGGGCTTCGAAGGAATCCCCCGTGCTCAGCACCGCGGCTATCCCCCCTTGGGCATACTTCGTGTTTGACTCATCCGCACTGCGCTTGGTGACGATGACGACGTCGCCGTAGGCCGCCGCCTCGAGCGCGAGCGACAATCCCGCCACGCCACTTCCGATGACGAGGCAATCCGTCGTGATGGGCATCGCTGAGCACACTAGAATCCCGCAGCGCCTTTGCCCAGGCCAAATCCCGCCGCTGCAAGCGCTCCTCCACGGAAAGGCGCCGTCGCCCGACCTGATCCGGACGCGTCATCCCCGTTGACACCGGGCGGTCCAGCCTTTATCGACTGCCTCTCCGATCCATGAGCTTTTCTTGCGCAGAAGCGCGGTACGCTTCGCAATACGTCCCAAGCTCTCCCGCCTACCCCCTTCTTCAGAGATCCACTCCGTGAAAGTTCTCGTCGCAGTAAAGCGGGTCAGTGACCCGGAGAATGTGAACAAGGTCAAAGTTACGCCGGACGGCAAGGTCGATGCATCGGGCCTCGAGCCCAAGCCGAGCCCGTACGACGAGTATGCTCTCGAGTCGGCTCTGCGCCTGACCGAGAACGGCCAGATGCCGCGGCAGCGGCTGGGTGAAGTCGTCGTGGTGACGTTCGGCCCCAAGCCGACCGAACTGATGCTCCGCGCCATGCTGGGCACCGGAGCCGACCGCGCCATACGCGTGGACGCCAACGACGAGGAGCTCGACGGGGACCTGGTGGCGCGCGCACTCAAGGCGCTCGTCGACCGCGAAAAGCCGGATCTTGTCCTTGTCGGCTACCAGCAGACCGAGAGCGAGTCGAACGAGGTAGGCCAGATGTTGGCCGAGTACCTCGGCTGGCCGCAGGCGACCTATGCGGGCTCGATCCGAAGCGAAGAGGATACGGCCCTCGTCGTCGGTCGCGAAGTCGAGGGCGCAACGGTCACAGTCCGCGTGACCCTTCCGGCGGTCGTCACCGTGCTAGACAAGGTGGCTTATCCTAGGGGTGTTCGTTCCAAGCACACGCCCGATTCGTTCGCATATCCCGAGGGGGTTCGGTTTGCCGCGCTGATGGCGATCATGGCCGCCAAGCGCAAACCGCTCGTAGAGCTCGCCTTGTCCGAGCTCGTGTCTGACCGGGCTACGAGGGTGCGCTATGGGGTGGTCGAGCAGCCACCGAAGCGGGCTGCCGGCGTAAGGGTCAAGGATGTGGCGGAACTGGTCATGCGCCTGAAGTCGGAAGCGAAGGTGATCTGAATGCCCGGCACCCTCATCATTGCGGAAGTTACGGACGGCAAGGTCCGCAAGTCGACCTACAGCGCTTTCGGTTTCGCCAGGCAACTTGGCTCTTCGTTCGATGTTCTCGTCATCGGAGCGGCCGTCCGTGCGGCCGCCGACGAACTCGGAGCCTACGGAGCGGGCACGATTTGGGTTTGCGAAGATGCTGCCTTGGCCGGCTCGGTGTGCGAGCGCGTCGCGCCGACGGTGGTGAGCCTGGTGACGGAGCGCAACTACGACACGGTAGCCGTGACGGCGAGTGCCTTCGGCAAGGACCTCGCGCCTCGGGTCGCTGCCAGACTGGGCTGCGGATATGCCCCCGACGTCAATCGAGTCGACGCGAGCGGCAGCGCGCGCCGCTATCGGAGGTCGATGTACTCGGGGAGTGTCCACGGATGGATGGAGATCGTGACTGCGCGTCACGTCGTGAGCGTGCGAGCGAGTGAATTCCCGACTCCAGAGGGAACGTCGTCCCGCGCGTCCGTCGAACCGATAGCCGCGGCGGAGGCCGATGCCGCCGCGCAGCGAATCCAGTGGATCGACACGCAGCAGAAGAAGAGCGAGCGTCCGGATCTTGCGGAGGCGCGCGTCGTCGTTGCGGGAGGTCGCGCGCTCAAGGAGCAATTCGCTGCCCTCCTCGATCCGCTGGCGGACGCGCTCGGGGCTGCGGTCGGAGCCAGTCGAGCCGCTTGCGACGCCGGCTACGTCGCGCCCGAGCTCCAGGTTGGTCAGACCGGCCGGACTGTCGCGCCCGATCTGTACATCGCGGTCGGCATTTCCGGGGCCATCCAACACGTCGTCGGGATGAAGTCTTCCAAGGTGATCGTAGCCATCAACAAGGACGCCGAAGCCCCCATCTTTCAGGTGGCGGACTTCGGCCTCGTGCAGGACCTCTTCGTGGCGGTTCCAGAGCTCACCCGTGAGCTCAAGGCGGGAGGGCAGTCATAGACGCCACGTCGGCCGTCCTCATTCGAAGGTCGGTGCATTCCGACCGCGACGGTGCGAGGCCGGCCGCGAGGAGCGCGGAGCGTACTTGCGTCACTTGCGTACACTGCGGCGCCGGGATCGTCGTGAACGGATCGTCCGAAAGACGCCGACCTTCTCGCGGACGGAGCGGCCCTGCTCGCATTGGAATCTAGGGCGGTGTAAACGGGGTAGAAGCTAGGGTGAGTTACCTCGTTCTTGCTCGGAAGTATCGGCCGCAGACCTTCGCGGATCTGGTCGGCCAGGAGCACGTCACCCGGACCCTGGCGAACGCGATGAGTTCGGGTCGCGTGGCGCACGCGTTCCTCTTCACTGGCGTCCGGGGCGTCGGGAAAACCACGAGCGCCCGTCTTCTCGCCAAGTGCCTCAACTGCGTGGGCGTCGACGCAGTGGGCTCGGCGCCCGCCCCGACGCCCTGCAACCTGTGCGCGCCGTGCCGGGAGATCACGGCCGGCCAAGATCTCGACGTCCAGGAGATCGATGGGGCGAGTTACAACGGTGTCGACGAGGTCAGGCGGCTGCAGGATGGCATGAGCTTCCGGCCCGCTCGCGACCGGTACAAGATCTACGTGGTCGACGAGGTGCACATGCTCTCGAACGCGGCGTGGAACGCGTTCCTGAAGACGCTTGAAGAGCCGCCTCCGCACGTCAAGTTCGTCTTCGCGACGACCGAGGTGCACAAGGTGCCGGTCACGATTTTGAGCCGGTGCCAGCGCTACGATTTCAAACTCATCAGCACGCAGGCCATCGCCGCGCGGCTGCACGAGGTCCTTGCGAGCGAACACATCGAGGCGGATGCGGCGGCTGTGCAGATTCTCGCGCGTGAGGCGTCTGGCTCGATGCGGGATGCCATGAGCCTGCTAGATCAGGTGATTGCGTATAGCGGCGCGAAACTCGGGGTCGAGGACGTTACGCGGGTGCTCGGAGTTGCGGACCGCAAGGTACTCCACGAACTCGCGGGCGCTCTGGTCGCTGGCAACGCGCCCGCGTGCCTGGCGATCGTCGACCGGATATCGCGAGAGGGGTTCGACCTGCCCCACGTGGCGCGGGATATCTTGTGGCATCTCCGCGGGCTCGTGGTCGCGAGAGTCTGCTCGCGAGGGGGTGACGGTCCCTCCTTGAAGGAGATGCTCGACGTGGCGGACGAGGAATTGTCGGATGTGACGTCGCTCGCCGAGCGCAGCGACCCGGACGACCTGTCCCGTCTCTTCCAGGGTTTCTCGCGCGCATTCGACGACATCTCGCGCAGCGGACAACCCCGCCTGGCCCTCGAGATGGCCCTCATTCGGCTTGCACGCCGGCCACCTCTGCTCCCGCTCGACGAGCTGCTCGTGCGCATCGGCGACCTCGAACGGCGGCTTCAGTCTCCGCCGTCAGGCCCCCAGGGCGGAGGCGGAGGAGCTCGGGCGCCGCGACCGGTGGCGCCTTCTTCCGGTGGCCGCGAGAGTCCGGGTCCGAGTCCAGTCGAACGGTCTCGCGGTGTCCTCGGGCTCGTCGATCCTCGGGGCTCCGAACCGGAGGCTCCACCGGCACCGGCCGACGTCATCCCCATCGTCCGCAAGTCCCGTCCGCCCGCGATGGGCCCGCAATCGTCGCCCGCCACCGTGGCGTCCGCAGAGGGGTCGTGGCGGGCGGTGATCGACCGGGTCCGATCAGCCGACGTCGCACTCGCATCCACGCTCGAGCATGCCGTGGTGATGGAAATCGGGCCGCAGAAGCTCGCGGTGGGCTTCGACTCGGTGGAAGGGTTTCTCGCGGAGCGAGCGTCCGCCCCGGCAGCGATTGCGAAGCTGACGCGCGCTGCCCGAGAACACTTCGGTTCGGCCGTCGAGGTCACGGTCCGGACTTCGGTGGCGAGCGCGGCGACCGTCCCTACGATCGCGTCTGTCGACGCCGAGCGCAAGGCCGCCGAGATCGCGCGGGCACGTGCGGCCGTTGAGGAGCATCCGCTCGTCCGCGAAGCGACGCGCGTCTTCGGCGCTCGAGTCCGGGAGGTGAAACTACCGAGCATGGACGAATAGGCTAAGCTTGCGCCATGCAATTCCGCGGTGGAATGACCGAACTGATGCGCCAGGCGGCGCGTATGCAGCGCAAGGTTGAGCAGGCTCGTGACGAGCTCAAGGACCGCGAGGTCACCGTCGAGGGTCTGGGCGGCAAGGTCAAGGTGGTCGTATCGCTCGGGCGAAGCGTCAAACGGATCGAGGTCGCCAAAGACACGCTGGCGACCGAGGACACGGACCTCGTCCTCGATGGGGTGTGCGCGGCGCTCAATCAGGCGATCGAACAAGCGGACAAGGAAATGCAGGCGAGCCTCGAGAAGGTCACGGGCGGCGTGAAGATCCCAGGGATGGTGTGAGTCCGAGGGTAGAGCGCATCGTCCGTCTGTTCGCCCACCTGCCGGGCGTCGGACAGAAGACGGCCCAGCGGTATCTCTTATGGTTTTTGACCGCAGACCCGTCGGTGTCCCGCGATCTCGGGACGCTTCTCTCGACGCTTCGCGACGAGTTCGGACCGTGCCAGAGCTGCGGCAACGTCGCCGAGATCGTGAAGGGGCGCGCGCTCTGTGACATTTGCGCCGATCCCAAGCGCGACTCCAGCCTCCTTTGCGTCGTCGGCCGGGTGCCCGACCTCCTGGCGATCGAGCGCGCCGGATCCATGCGCGGACGCTACTTCGTGCTTGGACGGCTACTGTCTCCGCTCGAAGGGATCGGTCCGGACGACCTGCCGCTCGAAGCGCTGAGCCGGCGCATCGTAGAGCAGGGCGTCTCCGAGGTGATTCTGGCCACGCCACCGAGCGTGGACGGTGAGGCCACGGCGCTGCTGCTCAAGCGGGAGCTGACGCCTCTCGGTCTCGCAATCACTCGAATAGCCAGCGGTGTCCCCCACGGCGGAGACCTCGAATTCTCCGACCCGATCACCGTCGGACGGGCGTTGGCGGGCCGCCAGCGGCTGTGAGAGTTCAGTCTCGTCTCGGTCCCAGCCGCAGTCAGTCGTGCAGGCCGGAGTTGGACGTGAGCGCCGACGGGCAGGTGACTTCCGTGTACGTGAACGCCGGATCGTCGGCCGCGCCGTACCAATTGAGAAACCAATTGCACCCGGCCATTAGGCTGCTCATCCCGCTGCCCCCGAACATGCTCGTGCACTTCTGCAACACGCAGCTCTTATAGGTCGAGTAGTCGGCGCTCTGCTGTTTGCAGGTGGCCAGGAAGCCACCGTAGGTTTCGCCGAGGTCGTTCGTGTTGGTGTTCCACTGCGTGGTGCATGCGTCGTTGGCCCCCACGCCGCCGCCCGGAATCATGATGTCGAATTGGTCCGCCGACACTCCACCGTTGTTTATCGCCTGAACAATCATCGTCTTGCCAACGAGAGTCTGAGAGCCCTGATCGCCAGGAGCATTGCTCGACGGACCGGTAAACTGCATTTGATAGCAGTGGCCACACGTCGACTGCAGAGTCCCGAACGACACCGCTGCATACCCATAGGAAAGCGTATTGCACACGGACCACGGCGAGAGATCGTAGCAAGCGTACGCGGTGCCACCGCCGCAGGCATTCGCCTCGCTGTAGTCGCTTTCACTTGCATTGGAAATCGAACAGCTCGTGGCCGGAGTGCCCGCCACGTTCGCGCTCCATCCGCAAGCGGGTTTGCAGCAATCCCAGTATCGCGAAGCCCAAGCGCTCGTGCCACCCGATACCGGCGCCGGCTGAGCGGACCCGCACGAGGCGGTGCCGCCGGAGCTGCTGGATGCGCTCCCCCCGGAGCTGCTCGATGAGCCCCCGCCGGAGCTGCTCGACGAACTCCCGCTGGAGCTGCTCGAGCGGCCGCCGTTCGAGCTGCTACTCGACGAGCCCGTGCCCGAGCTACTCCCGCCTCCACTGCCCGAGCAGGCCTTGCAGGTGGCGTTGCAAAACCCATTGGTCGTAAACCAGCTGCCGCCGCACTCGCCGTACGAGGCCCATTGCGCACAGGTCGTCGTGCCCTGATTGGGCGGCACGACATCCACACACGTTCCAGATCCGCTCGAAGATGCGCCGCTCGAACTGCTGGAAGAGGAGCTGCCTGAACTACTGGAACGACCGCCGCTGGAGGCGCCCGAGGAGCTTGCACTTCCGCTGCTCCCCACGCTCCCGCTCGAGCTCGAAGAGCTTCCGCTCGCGCTACTGCCCGCGGTCCCGCTCGAGCTCGAAGGCCCACTGCTCGAGTTCGACGGGCTGCCGGAAGAGCTACTCGAAGAGCTCGCGATCGAGCCGCTGCTCGACGAGGTGGTTGACCCCGAGCTCGAAGAGGACCCGATTCCGCCCCCCGACGCGTTCCCGGAGGACGAACTCGTCGCCGACGGGCCCGCCGATTCGTCCAGCGGATTGTTGATCGAGCACCCGACAGCGAACCCTGAGACTACGAAAGCAAGTCCCGCAACACGACGGACTCTCATCACTGCGAACTCCTAGAAGAATGTGCCACGACGCTAAGCCGAGCCTTCGTGGAACCTTAACAGACGGCAGCCCCATCGTCGAGGTTGCGTCCGCTTAGTGCCCAGGCTCGCAAAAACGCATTTCACTGTAGAAACACAGCCGCTTTCGCCCGAGTCAGATTGATAGAATGTTCCGTCACGACTCGATCGCCAGCTCTGGAAGAGCCCCGTCACCGAAGCTTCAACTGCTCAACGAGGCGCGCGACGTCATCCACGGTCGACAGATGCTCGAACATATCGGAGGACACGCAGACGCCGAACAAGTTTTCTACCTCGGACACAAGCTCCAGGATAGCGAGGCTGTCGAGGCCGAGATCTCGTTGGATGTGGTCCGACGGTCCGATGGATCGGGTCTCGTCGACATGGCGCCGCAGAAGGTCGCACGTCAGTGCTAGCGACTCCATGTAACTCGCCATGCTCGTGACCCTAGCATCGCACCCAAGCCTCATACAGAGCACGAGCAGCGCGGGCCGGATCGTTGGCATCCAGAAGTGCCCGAATGACCGCGACGCCATCCGCGCCGGCCCTCGCGCACTCGCCCACGCGCTCGACGGTAACCCCGCCGAGAGCGTACAGGCGCATCCGGGATCCCGCCATGTGGCGCGCCGCCCGCAGGGCACGGAGCCCGCGCGCGGTCTTGCCGGCCGCGACGGCCAGTCGGAATGGCGAACGACTGGAGTATATCGGACTCACCAAAGCCGCATCTGCCCCATCCTCGAGGGCTCGACGCACATCGTCATCCGAATGCACAGCGACTGACACCTGAATAGGGCGGCCGCAAATCGTTCTCGCGGCCGCCACAGTGCTTACCCCGTGACCCAGGTGGACACCGTCGGCGCCAACGTCCCTCGCAAGACGCGCGTCTCCATTGATGAAGAGTCGGGCGCGCACGCTTCGAGTGACCTGGCGTAGTCTCAAGGCGAAGACGCGCAGGCTGGCTATCGGCCGACGCTTGTCCCGGAGCTGGACGGCGACTGCGCCCACTGGAAGGGCCCGCGCCACGGCCTCGACACATCGCACGATGGCGTCGTCGGCAAAATACGGGTCCGTCACCAAGAAGACGGGCGGTGCGACGAGAGCCGCCCCACCGCGGCCTGTCGGCTCTACTCTCACTCGACGTGCACAGGCGTCCCGACCACACCCGCCGTCGGGCTTGAAGCGTTCGCGTGCCGCCGCCTTGGCACGCGCCCCGCGAGGAAGGCCTTGCGTCCGGCACGGACCGCCTCCCGCATCGCCTCGGCCATCAGTACGGGGTCCCTCGCCTGCGCAATTGCGGTGTTCATGAGGACTCCGTGGCAGCCGAGCTCCAGGGCGACCGCCGCGTCGCTGGCCGTGCCCACGCCGGCGTCGACGATGACGGGAACGTGCGCCTGCTCCACGATGAGCTCGACGTTGTGGGAATTGCGAATTCCGAGCCCGCTGCCAATCGGGGCCGCGAGCGGCATGACGGCGGCGCACCCAATGTCCTCCAGCTTGCGGCATACGATAGGGTCGTCGATACAATAAGGCAGCACTGCGAATCCCTCCTTAACTAGGATCTTCGCCGCCTCGAGGGTCTGCTCATTATCTGGATACAGCGTGACCGGATCGCCGATGACCTCGAGTTTGACCAGTTCCGCAATTCCGAGTTCGCGCGCGAGCCGTAGCGTTCGGACGGCTTCGTCGGCGGTGAAACAGCCCGCCGTATTCGGCAACACGAGCCAATTCTTGCGCGACAGGAGGCTCATCAGGGAGCCGGACGAAGTGTCCTTCACATCGACCCGTCGCAAGGCCACCGTCACGATTTCGGCTCCCGACGCGTCGACGGCCTTTTCAGTCTCCTCCACATTCTTGTATTTCCCCGTGCCGACGATCAGACGGCTCTCGAACGACCGCCCGGCAATGGTGAATGGGTCGCGCATGGCCGAAAGAGCATAGTCTCGCGCGCACCGGAGTCGAGCCGCTTCCAGCGTCGGTGCAGCCATAGCCAGTCACTCGGATGTTCGCGCACGAAGACTCCCAGCCGGTGCGTCGCCTCGCGCGTGATCGAGTCGACCCATGTGCGGGCGCCTCGCGTGGGCGGGTGCCAGGTGCCCAAGACGCTCAGCCGCTGGTCATCGTTGGGTTCGCGCCAACCGGCGACGAGAACGAGCGGAGCACCGGCAGAAGCCGCCAGCACGGCCGGCGCCCTGTCTGTCAGGGCTGAACGACCCAGGAAATCGACTGCGAGGGCTCGCTTCGCACCCTCGGGAACCTGGTCGATCATCAGGACCACCGCTCCGCCCCGGGCGAGAACGCGCCGAGCTTGGGTCAGTGCTCCCGCCTTATCGCACAGCAGCACGCCGTGCTTCGCTCGGGCAGCTTGCCAGAACCGATCGAGCGGCCGGATGGCAAGGCGCTTCGTCACGACCAGCAATTCGACGGTGCTGGCCATCGCACACGCGGCAAGATCCCAGTTGCCCGTGTGCGTTCCCGCCACCACGATCCCGCGACCGAGCGCAAGGGCATCGGCGAGGGAGCGACGGGAACGGTCATCCACGTGGACGCGGCTCAGAATGCGAGAGGCCTGCGGAGTCGAGAGGGCCACGAACTCCAGCGCAGATCTCCCGAGTGAGCGATACATCGCACGAGCGCGATGCCGCGGGCTGTCGATCCCGGCCGCCCGCATGGCATCTTCGACCTCGCGGCGCCGAACGCGCAGCACACTGCCAGCCCACCAACCCAGGCCGGCGCCGAGCCATGAGAATGTCGCTACGGGCATGCGCGCGACGACGGCGACGAGACAGCGCAGAAGGCTGCCCAGCATTATCTCAACCGAAGCCGGCGCGCCATCTCAACCGAAGCCGGCGCGCCGACCGGTCTTCGTCGACGTCCCCTCGCTATCGAGCGACAGAGCGAAGATGTCGCCCCGCACGAAGGCGAACACCTCGCGCTTCGCATTGCGTGCGTAGACGACCTCGCCCTCTCGACGCAGCGATTCCACGCGACTGATCGTGATGCTCGCGCCCTCGTGTGCGACGTAGATTCCGAGCGTGTTGCCGTCCGATAGCCCCTGCCAGCCGTCCTTGTCGCTCTTGGCGCCAAGGGTCTTCAGGATCGCGTCGAGCTGCTCACCAGTCATGGGTGGCTTCTTACCGCGAAGCCTTGCTCACGTCGACGACCGACCAGGTATACTTCTCGGAAGTTGCAGACGCGCCGCAACGCTCCGAGGTCCTCGCTCATGGTGCAGAGCCACGAAGTCGCATCGTCGAAGTCCGCGTCGGGAGCATCGCGCGGGCCCGACATTCTCGTCCTCGAGGGCGTCGAAAAGAGCTTCGGCGACCAGCGCGTGCTAACTGGCATCGATCTGACCTGTCGTCGCAACGAGACGACGTGCATCGTCGGCGGTTCTGGGGCGGGCAAGACGACCCTATTGAGGCTCATCGTGGCGCTCGACAAGCCCACGCGCGGTCGCATCCTCGTCGACGGCGAAGACATCGTTGCCATGGGCGAAACGAAGCTCAATCGGGTGCGCCACAAGTTCGGCATGGTCTACCAGTATGCGGCGCTTCTCGACTCCATCGACGTCCTAGACAACGTGGCCTTTCCGCTCGTGGAGCACACGCGACTTTCGGCAAAGGAGATCCGCGAACGGGTGGTCGACAAGCTCCGCATCTTGGGACTCGATGCGAGCGTGCTGTCCAAGTTCCCGGCGGAGCTATCGGGCGGCATGCGAAAGCGCGTGGGCCTGGCGAGGGCGCTCATGCTGGACCCTCCCATTTTGGCGTACGACGAGCCCACGAGCGGGCTCGATCCGCTCACGAGTCGGGACGTCGACGACCTCATCGAGAGCACTCGCGAGCACTTCGGAGTGACGAGCGTCGTCATCACCCACGACATCGCGAGCTGCTTTCGAATCGCCCATCAGTGCGTGCTTCTGGACCGGGGCAAGATCGTCGCCAAGGGGACTCCGGACGAGATCGCTCACGGCGCGAACGAGCTGGCTCTGCAGTTCATCTCCAAGTCTGGCGTCGATGTCAGTGCCGTCACGGCGGCGCGAGTTGCCAGGACTGAGTGAGCAACTACGCTTCGAAAAACGCCCGAATCGCGTCAATGACCTCTTGCGTCTGCGCAGCCGTCAACGCCGCGGACATGGGCAGGGCCAACGCGGTCCGGCAGGCGCGCTCGGCGTTGGGACACGGCGGCTCCCCCAGGTGAAGAAAACAGGGCTGGCGGTGCAGGGGCAGCGGGTAGTAGACGCGGGTCGCCACGGCACGGCTGTCGAGCCACGCCGAGAGCGCATCGCGCCGTCCGTCCACACGGACGACGAAGGCGTGCCACGCGTGCACCGACGGCGGTGGACGGTCGGGGGCGAGCACCAGGGGAAGGTCTCGAAGTCCGGCTCGATACCGGGCCGCAACCTTGGCGCGCGCCTCTTGCCATGACGCCAGATGGCGCGTTTTGACCCAGAGCACAGCGGCTTGGATGGCGTCGAGCCGACTGTTTCGGCCGGTCTCTCGGTGGACGTACGGGGCGGTGGCTCCGTGCGCGCGCAGGAGCCGGATCCTCTGCGCGAAGCCCTCGTCGTCCGTGACGACGGCGCCCCCGTCACCCCACGCCCCCAATGGCTTGGTCGGAAAGAAACTGAAGCACGCAAGCTCCCCCACCGCCCCTGCGGCGAGACGGCTAGCATCCCGGGCTCCGAGCGCCTGGGCCGCATCCTCGACCAACGCCAACCCTTCGCTTCTCGCCAAAGCTTGGAGCTCGGCCAGCGGCGCGCACGCACCGAACAGGTGCACCGGCAAGAGAGCCCTCACCGCGAGGCCTAGATGCCTGCCTCGCTCGACGGCCACGGCCATCGTCCGGGCGCTCGCACAGAGAGTCTCGTCCTCGACGTCGCAGAACAAGGGACGCGCACCCGTGGCCGCGATCGCCTCGGCGGCCGCAATAAAGGCGAACGCGGGCGTGACCACCCCATCGCCCGGTCCGACTCCGAGCGCTCGCAGTCCGAGCTCCAGAGCGTCGGTCCCGGACGCAACCCCGACGGCGTGACGAACGCCGCATGCGGTCGCCAGCCATCGCTCGAATCGCTCTACGCTCGAGCCCAAAATGAAGTGGCCGCCTTGGGCAACCTTGGCGATTTCCGCGAGCGCCTCGTCGCGGACCGCAGCGTCCTGGGCCGCGAGGTCGACGAGCGGGATGGGGCTCACCACTTGCGGTGGAGCAGAACCGGAAGGGACGTGCGCACGCGGTCCTGGTAGTCCAGGTCGAGACGGGCCGTCGCAAAACCTTCGCCATCCGAGCACTGCGCAACTACGTCCCCCCATGGGTCGACGATCATCGACTTACCGAACGTCTGTCGGCCTCTCGGGTGCGTCCCGCTCTGCGCGGGCGCCACGACGTACATCTGATTCTCGATGGCTCGAGCTCGCAAGAGCGTGTGCCAGTGGTCCTTGCCGGTGTGAACCGTAAACGCTGCCGGCACAGTGGCGACGCGAGCCCCTTCATTGACGAGGCGACGATAGAGCTCCGGGAAACGCATGTCGTAACAGATCGTGAGACCAACACGAACGCCGAGGACTTCCGTGGTCGCCACGTCTCCGCCCGGCATCGTCACCGAGCTCTCTCTGTACGACGAGCCATCTGCGAGCGACACGTCGAAGAGATGTACCTTGCGATACATAGCCGCGACCTCCCCTCGCGGGTCGAGGAGCACAGACGTGTTGTAGGGCCGAGCTTCGTCGTCACTGCGCTCGGGCATGCCGCCGCCGAGCACCCACACTCCGTGAGCCCGCGCGCTCTCTGCCAAGGCCGACAGTATCGGCCCGGGAAACGCACCATCGAGCCGCTCCGCCATCTCACGGCGCGCCGCCTCTTCCCCCATGAACGCGAAATTCTCAGGGAGCGTGACAAACTCCGCTCCGGCGCGCGCCGCTTGGGCGATCCAGTGCCTCGCGCGCGACAGGTTGGTCTGGACGTCCTCTTGCGAGCTCAACTGGACTACGGCGGCATGCATCACGGTTGTCGGGGCCATAGCGCACATCTCCAAGCCGAACTAGGAGCCTGTCGGGCTTTTTGCGGGAACAAAAAGGCCCGCCGGCCTCCGTCGTGTCGAATCGCGTTCGAGGGGAGCGCGGCCGCTCCCCTCGAGCACCGCATGCCGCACTGGTTTTTCCGAGAAGGCCGGTCCGCCGGGCCGCTTGGGACCTCGGGATCGCCTCTCACAGTCGTACCCCCACGAGTAGATTCCGCTATCCGCTCGCGACGAAAGCGCCTGCACCGAAGTGGCGATGCAGTTTGAGCATGTTGTGGGTGAGCGCGATTAGGCGAAACTCCTGCCGCACGTGGTGCAGACCCCGGAGCAGAAGGCGGCGCAGCCCACGAACGCTTTTGATTTGTCCGAAGACCGGCTCCACGATCGCCTTGCGCAGGCGATAGAGCGCGGCACCCGCAGCGCTCTGGACCTTGGCTCGCATCCGTTCGGTCGTCGACGCCTCGTGGGAACCCCGCCGTAGTGACGACGGCGA
>JBEKXD010000043.1:0-52395 GCA_049512415.1 Polyangiaceae bacterium | reverse complement strand
GCGATGCAGGCTTCGACCACGGTCTGGACGAGCGCTGTTTGCGTGGAGAGGCTGTTCGGCAAAATGGGAATACGCAAAATGGCAACATCCAGGTCCTTGGCCAGGTGGCCGACCGCGGACGCATTGTAAAACTGCAGCCCCTGTTGATTCCAGGGATACATCGACATCCCGTGCAGCGGGGTGACTGTTCCATTTTTGTCGACGATCTGGGTCCCTTTGACGCTCAACTGGCCGTGGACGCTCACAGGCGTCGCGCCGGAGCTCGTTCCGCCGGACGACGAAGTTGTGCCGGAGCTAGAGCCACCGCTGCTCGATCCGCTGCTGCTGCTCGATCCGCTGCTGCTGCTCGATCCGCTGCTGCTGCTCGATCCGCTGCTGCTACTGGAGCTGCTACCGCGGCCACCGCTGCTCGATCCGCTGCTGCTGCTCGATCCACTGCTGCTGCTCGATCCACTGCTGCTGCTCGATCCGCTGCTGCTGCTCGATCCACTGCTGCTGCTCGATCCACTGCTGCTGCTCGATCCACTGCTGCTACTGGAGCTGCTGCCGCGGCCACCGCTGCTCGATCCGCTGCTCGATCCACCGCCGCCGCTCGAGCTGCCGCTGCTGCTCGATCCGCTGCTGCTCGATGCACTACCGCTGCTCGAGCTGCTGCTACCGCGGCCACCGCTGCTCGATCCGCTGCTGCTCGATCCGCTGCTGCTGCTCGAGACGACGCTGCTGCTCGAGCTGGTCCCGCTCGCGCCGCTGCTCCCCGAACTGCTGCTGCTCGATCCGCTGCCGCCGCTCGATCCACTGCTCGTGCTGGAACCGACGCCGCCGCTGCTCGACGTCGCGCCTCCGTCGAATAGGTTGTTCGTCGCCCCGCTGTCGTCGGAAGTCCCGCAAGCTGGGAGGACCATGGCTAAGCCGATGGCGCACAGCCACGACCCCCGAACGTTTTGGGCCCCAAGTTTCATTGAGTCTATCCGTTTCATGCGATTTGCCTCTTATTGTTTGGAGCGCGACGGAAGCCTTTGGATCGGGCAGTCGCGCTAGACCGTCAGGACGGCTCACCGACGGGCAAGGTGCGCGGCTAGTGGAGTCCTCTCTACCTGGCCTGGCCGGGGGCGGCTCGCCGACCCGGCGTCGACGTACTCCCGCATGGGCAGCCCCTCAAGGGCGGATGGGAAACGATGCGGACTGCTGCCGTGCTACGCGTAATTTGCGGTTGCGCTGCACGGAAGATCGATCCATCCGAATCCTCCGAACGGGGGCAATCGCCGCCTCGGCCGACGCGTCGAAAGCGTGAGTGCGCAGCTCCACACACGAACGCCCAGGCAAGTGCCCAGGCGTTCGGGGTCCCCGTCGCTCTATAAGCCGAGTTTCGTCTCGCGCCCGGGTCACCCCGGGGCGCGGAGGTGATCATTCCTCTAGGACGGCGGTCACCCGCCGCCTCAAGCAGCCTACCCGCAGGCTGGAGCGAGCAGCTCTCGTAGCGCCTGCCTATGTGGCCTTGCTCCCGATGGGGTTTGCCTTGCCACCCGCGTTACCGCGAGCGCGGTGGGCTCTTACCCCGCCTTTTCACCCTTGCCGCCGGTCGGTTGAGCGAGCGGCGGCGGTTTACTTTCTGTGGCACTCTCCTCGGCGTTTCCGCCACCGGGCGTTACCCGGCATCGCGCTCTGTGGAGCTCGGACTTTCCTCCCGCGGCCCCCGAGCATTCGGGACCCGCCGGCGATCACCCAAGCGGCGTGAACCTCGGCCAATCTGCCTCGCTTACGGCGCCCGCGCAACCGGCGACGCTCGGGGGCGCTCGAATCCGCGGAACGGCACGATCGCCACGAACGGAAGCACGACCAGGCCATAACGGCCGGCTCCAATGAACGCGGCATGGACGAGCATCGTGACGGCGACTGCCGCGGCAGCCGCCACCGGGACGAACGGCACGCGGACCGCTCCCCTCTGGTCCATGGCAAGCGCCGTACAGACGACGAGCGCGGCATAACCGATCCAGGCGTGCAGCGTAAGGCACGCGGCCGCCCCGAACAAGGCCACGACCTTGCGCGCGGCAGACCGGCTGCCCCGAAAGCGACCGCACGCCACGAGAGCCGCCACCAGCAACCCACGGCAGGCGAGCGTGTCGAAGGCGCCGAGCCGCACCTTGAAAGTCTCGCCAAAGGCCGCTGGATTGCTTGCTCCAAGATACGACGGAGCCGCGCCAATGTAGTCGAACGTTGCGGCAAGCTTCGCCGGGGCGCGAGCGAGCCACGCCGCGGGGGACGCGAGGATCGCACGCCGGGCTTCCCGCTCGAAGCATGAATCTTTGGCCGCCTCATCCCATACGGTGGCGCACGCTGGCGGCACCGAGACCGGAGTCCATGTTCCGCGGGAGGTCTGTACGCCGATGAGCAGGTTCCAGCCGCCGTTGACGCTGACGAGCGCGCAGCGATGCATGCGCACGCAGTTGCGCGCCGTCCATGGAAGGACGCACGCGAGCGCGACGAGGGTCATCGCCGCCGCGCGAACGAGGCGACCGCGGGCATCCGGCGCACGTGTCGACATGAGGCCCCACACGGGTGCGAAAAGGAGGCTTGTCGGACGCACGAGTGTCGCTGCACCCATCACGACACCCGCGCCCATAAACCATCCCCACGACCGACGACCGCCCTGGCTGCATCGTCTCGCCATCCATGCCGCGGCGATAAGGAGCGAGGCCGTCATACCCTCGGTCATCACGGCCGCCGTGTACACAACGAGTGCCGGGTGCAGCGCGACAGTCAGACCGGCTGCGAGGGGGCGCCACCTGGGCGCGCTCGGACTGTCGACCAGCCCGTACGCCGCGCACCCAGTGGCCGCGCCGAACACGGCGTTCACCGTCATCGCGACGGTGGTGGACGCGCCGAAACAGGCGTAGGCGAGCGCGAGGAGGGCCGGATAGCCGACCGGATAGTGCGCGGCGTACGTTACCGTACCGTCGGGCCAGGGCCACGTGTATCCAGCCCCGGAAGCGAGGCGCCGCGCGAAGACATCGTAATACTGGCCGTCGTCCGCTGGCGGAAAGCGCGCATGCGCCCAGATGACGATCGCCAGTCGCGCGCACAGGCCAGCCGTCGCCACGAGCAGAGTATCGCGAAGGCGCCTGGACACGACGTCTGGATAGTACACTGGGTGCGGCAGGGGCCGGGCCTCACGGACGCCTTGCCCGACCTCGCTCGCCGCCCGCTTTCCCCCGACCTAAAGGTCCGACTCGTCCAGCCGTTTTCTCCTTGGGACGAGGAGACGCGCACCATGGGGCAGGAACGGCCTTCACATGAGCCCGAACGACTCTTCAGCGAAGAGGCGTACGACGAGGAACCCATTCGCGTGGCTCCCAAGTGCAAGATCTGCGGGGCGGAGGCGCCGGCGGTGAGCTCCGATCACTCTCTCATCAGCAAGCGCGGATGGCGGCTGGTGCTCGAGGTCGACCTGTCGGGACGCCGCGTGGGCGCTTGGCACTGTCCGGAGTGTTCCACCCGGCGCCGCGCGGTGATGCGCAACTCCATGCGCTCACCGTAGCAGGCCGGTGTCTTTCGGCCGATCCCTTCGCGATCCTGGCGTCGAGCGTGCTCGCC
The DNA here is from genome assembly GCA_049512415.1 of Polyangiaceae bacterium. Taxonomy (GTDB): domain Bacteria; phylum Myxococcota_A; class Polyangia; order Polyangiales; family Polyangiaceae; genus Palsa-1150. The sequence continues at coordinate 48,804 of JBEKXD010000043.1, read as the reverse complement.
TACGGAAGTAACGGGAAGTAGGCTCCGCGCGACTCGCCGCCGGCCTCGCTCGGTTTCGACCGAAATACCATCTCCGAAGTGTCGTGACTTTTGTGGAGCCCGTGGTCTTTGAGGGAACCGCGTGCGAATCGGGCGACGCTGGCAGGGAGCAGCGCGCCCAGGTTCGCTCCACTTCGGAGACAGGACACTACGTCGTCCCCGAATCTCGGTACCCGCACCCGAGCGGACCGCCTGAGCACCGAAGTTGGCCACCGCCCTCGGCGTGCGATAGACGCACACTTCGTTGACCCTGAATGATGCCATCGGCCGGTTCGCGAGCTATCTCGAAACCGAAAGGCGGTGCTCGCCGAATACGCGGCGGGCTTACCAATCCGATGTGACGAGTCTTGCGACCTTCGTCCGCGAACGCGCTCCGGACACTGCAACGGACGTGGCGCGCATCGACATCTATGTGCTGCGCGCGTGGCTTGCCTCAATCGCGCAAACCCGCGCCCCGAGCTCGGTCGCTCGAAAGGTAGCTGCGGCCCGCACGTTCCTCCGGTGGTTGCGGCGCCGCCGCGTGATCGAGACGTGCCCCGCCGACGAACTCGCCACGCCGAAAGTGCGACGGCCGCTGCCCACACTGCTATCCGTCGACACTGCCAAGGAGGTCGTGGAGACACCCGGTCTGCACGGGCTTCGCGCAACGAGAGACCGGGCGATTCTCGAGCTTCTCTACGGCTCCGGGCTGCGCGTGGGCGAACTCTGTGCACTCGACCTCGGTTCCGTCAATCTCGGAGAAGGGACTGCGCGCGTCATGGGCAAGGGAAGCAAGGAGCGCATCGTTCCGATCGGTCGGCGATGCATCGAGGCTCTCCGCGCCTGGATTGGGTCAAGGTCCAGCATGATCCACCCAAAGACCGGCGCCCAAGATCCCGAGGCGTTATTTCTTGGCGCCCACGGCAGGCGCATCGGTCAGCGAGCCGTTCGCGAGTTGGTACACTCGTACGGATCACGCGGCGCCGGGCGCGCTGACTTGCACCCGCACGCATTCCGCCACTCGTGCGCCACACACATGCTCGACGGCGGGGCGGACCTCCGCTGCATTCAGGAGATGCTCGGTCATGCTTCCCTATCGACGACGCAGCGCTACACGCACGTGACGATGGAGCAGCTTCTGCGCATCTACGACGCCGCCCATCCGTTGGCTCGCGCTCGCCACGGCCGCTGCTGAGACGGGTGCTTCCGCGTCGCCCTCAGGCGCGCTGCGTGGCTCAAACCGATTTCACGCTCGCGCCGCTCGGTCCACCGCCTCGACCAGACCGTTCGCCGTGTGGTCCGGCCCGACACACTGCGAAATCCACGGTGCCGCCTCGGCCACGTTGGCGAAGATGCGGGTGGGAATCCGCGAACGATCGATCAAGCTCCGCGCGGCGGTCACTCCGCGGATTGCGGCCAGCACAAACCCGCTGCCTCCATAGACCATCGCAATCCCCTTGAGGTTCGCCTTCGCGCCCTGCGTAGCGCGCAGCATCGCTGCGCGTGCCTCTTCCGATGGAGGCCTCGGCAAGGCGGCAGGCATGACGACGAGAACCATCACGCCCTCCTTATGTCTTCTCGCCCAAACGTCCATGACCTGGCGCGACCGTTCGATGCCCTCCGCCGTTGCGACTCCCTTCCAGATGACCACCATCACGCGGCGCCATGTCGCCAGGACATACTGTCCCGTCGCGTCACAGACTCGCAAATCATCTACCTCTTGCAACTTGCCGTCCTGCTCTCCCCGGGGAGAACTCTCTCGGCTACCATGCGCTCCCGACCACGAGCAAGCCGATGCAATACCGATCATTTCCAAAGATTCCAAACCTCGGCGTTTCGACCCTCGGGTTGGGAGCCATGCGGCTCCCCACGCAGAGCGGCGACGCGTCGCGAGTGAACGAAGAGGCGGCGACCGCACTCATTCACGAGGCGGTCTCGTCCGGCATCAATTACATCGACACTGCATGGCCTTACCACGGCGGTCAGAGCGAGCACGTCGTGGGGCGCGCACTCGAGAACGGTTGGCGGGACAGGGTGCAGCTCGCCACCAAGTGCCCGGTCTGGGAAGTGAAGGCGGCGGTCGACATCGAGAGGCTCATCGATGCGCAGCTCGCGAAGCTCCGGACGGACCGGATTGACTTCTACCTGCTGCATGCACTGGACGGGTGTCGATGGAAGGCCATGCGAGAGGTCGACGCCACTCGAGTCCTCGAGCGAGCCAGGGGCGATGGGCGCGTCGGTCACATCGGCTTCTCATTCCACGGTTCACTCGACGACTTTCGAGCCACGATTGACGGCTACGACTGGGAGTTTTGCCAGATTCAGCTAAATTACCTCGATGTGGGGTTTCAGGCTGGCCTGCAAGGGCTGCGCTACGCCGCTTCGCGGAACGTCGGAGTGATCGTGATGGAGCCGCTCCGCGGCGGTGCGTTGGCGCGCGTGCCTCCTCGGGTTAGAGCCGTGTGGGAGCGATCGGGACGGTCTTGGAGTCCCGCGGAATGGGCCTTACGGTGGGTGTGGAGTCTTCCTGAAGTCGTGACCGTCCTTTCGGGGATGGGAACTCTCCATGAGCTCAAGGAGAACGCCGCCTCTGCCAGCCAGGCCACACCGCTCTCCCCCGAGGACCTGGCTCGAGTTTCGGAAGTGCAGGACTTCTACCGAGCGAAGATGGCGGTGCCGTGCACGACGTGCGGCTACTGCCAACCTTGTCCGAACGGCGTTGCCATTCCCGGCGTCTTTTCCGCGTACAACAGCGCGAAGATGTTCGACGCTCGGCAGCAGGCCGCTTGGGTCTACGACACGTTCGTCGTGAAAGCCAATGCCGGTGTCGATCGATGCACCGAGTGCGGAGATTGCGAGTCCAAGTGCCCGCAGTCCTTCCCCATCGCGACCCATCTGAAAGCAGCACACGCATTCCTGACGGGAGCCTGACCGAATCACTGTTCGGCTCGGGCGCCTGCCACGGGGGTCGTCGGACGTCGGCCAGGACGAGACGGTCGTCGAGGCGGCACACCGAGTTTTGATCATGCGTTCCTGCCAGAGGCCCTTGGCTGGCCGCTTACATCGCAGCGTCAAGGAACTCGAAGATGCCATCCGCGCCTACCTCGACACGAGCAACGCCGACTCCAAACCGTTCGTTTGGACCAAGACGGCGGACCAGATCCTCGCCAAGATCGCTCGATTCGCTCGCGCTACCCTCGAAGACCACGGGCTCGACGAAAGTCGCGACACTTCAGAGACGGGACACTAGGAGTCCCCCTTGCGTTTGGTGCACCTGGCCGCCGAAGTCGCCTCGTCGTTCGCGGGGACCGTTACCGGAGCGTGTCAGACGAGCGCTTCACGCGAAGGGGCTTTCCGGTTCGTCGAGAATCGAGCCATTTTATGAACCACCTGCGGCGCTGCAATGCTCGCAGGCGTCCTCGCAAGATCGACGTATTCCTGCGCGCGCTCAGCCTTGGCTAAGGCCTATGACCGTCTCCCCCACCTGAATCAGTAGGTGGAAGCGGCGGCAGATGTTGGCCCCGAGTCACTAGTGGGAGCAAGACAGTCCGCATCGGTCGTCTCCCACGCTCCGTTCACGCACTCGAGGCATAGTGTCCCTCCTTCGAGAAGAAACCTGAGGCCGAGACACGAGCATGGCCCTCCTCCATCCTCCTGCGGTCCCTGCACGGATATGCATCCTGGACCACCGAAGGCTGGCGCTTCTGATGAAGTGCTGGTGCAGCCAACAAGCATGACGAACAGCAAGATTACCCCTAATCGTCTGTCCATAAAGAAACCTTACCCACCTTTCGGGCGAAGGTCAAGTGACGCCCGTAACGGTTGTGCTTCGTTATCGTGCGAAGGCGGTCGGGCTCGGGTATGTCACGAAGCGCGCGACACAGGGCAATAACTTGGAACGCGTGATGTTCGGCGGAGCCGCTTCCATGAATGTCAATTACACTCTATTACATTTCTGCGTCGGGGAACTGCTTGACACGTACAACACTTTCGGAGACGTTGGACCCTGTTCGTCGTGGTAGTCGGGCCGTTCACGTCGAGCCCCGGGTGTTCGACTTCCTCGTTTACCTGATTCAGCATCGCCGACGGGTGGTAACGCAGCGCGAGCTCGTCGAGCACGTCTGGAGTGGGTGCTCGGTCGTACCATCTGCCATTCGTCACTGCGTTTGGGCCGCTCGCTGCGTCGTGGGAGATATCGAGGCTATCCGGACGGTCCGACCAAGCTGCTACCAATGGCTCCCAGCGGTCCGTGTGCTACCGTGGGAGATCCCCTCGCCCGAGTTTGAATATGGTCGCCTCGGCGAGGGTTGACGTCCACAAGGAGAACATCGCGATTGCAGTCGCGGACTCAGATGGGAGCGCGCCCAACGTTGTGTCGGAGGTCCCGAACGACACGTCTACTCAAGGAGTTGCGCAAGCTTGGCTTGGCAAGGTGGCGGAGCCGCGCTGCTGCTAGGAAGCGGAGCCGACGGTCTTGGGGCTGTACCGAGCGTTGGTCGCCACCAAGATCCAGTGCGTGGTGATCGCTCCGTCATTGGTACCCGCGCGGGCGGGGTTTGGGGAAGACCAATTCGCGCGACACTCTCAAGCTGGCGCGTCTCTTCTTCGCTCTGACGAGTTGAGCAGCGTCGCGGGAGTTGAGGGGCAGGGGGTCGGCTTCGGTCACGTTTGAAGAGCGACTCGCGATCGACGGTGGGCCGCTCTGTCGTCGTCGTCTCGTTGTGGATCCGAGTCTCGCACTCGCGGAGTCGCTGCGTTCCAACGTGCCTCGAGCTCGGCGGCCACGAGGCGATTGTCGGGGTCAACTTGCTCGTAGCGACGGGCCGCGAGCTTGACCTCATACTCGGCTTGCTGGCGCTCCAATTCGAGCGCTCGGTTGCGTTCGTCGATCTGTGAGATGGCATCGCGCTCGGCCATCAGCGCAGCTTCCACGGCGAGAGGCTCGACGACAAGAAGAATCTCGGCGCCGATCGCTAGGTCGGGTCTGCGGGCACCGAAGGAGATGCATGGCGCGGTCCTATGCATCGCTCGGCCCCTTCGACACGAGTACCGGGCATTGTTGTACTTGCCCGTATAGGCAACCTGGAGCATTCGCCCGCAGCGACGGCATCGTAGCAGGCCGGCCATCAGTCCGCGGCCTCCACGGGCCGACTTCGATCCGCCTGCGCGTTGACAGAACGAGTTACCCGAGAGGCGGTCGCGATTGTGCTCGAACGTTTCCCACGGAACGTACCCTTCGTGGTGCTCGCGTGTGAGCACGGTCCATGCGTCCATCGGACGAGCACGCCCGTAACGCTTTCGCAGCGAGCCGTCGACGAGGTAGGTTTGCACTTTGGATTTGCCATAGGCGTAAGCGCCGGCATAGAACGGATTGCGCAGCACTGAAATCACATTACGGTAGCAGGGCGGGCGCCACGCCAACTGGGATGGACTAGAACCGTCCGATGGACGTGGGAACAATAGGCCTTCGCGGCGCATATGAAGCAAGACCTGCGTTGCACTCCCGAACCTCTCGAAGAGTTTGAAGATGGTCCGAATGGCGTCTTGTATCCTCCGGTCAGGATCCATCATTAGTCCGTTGTCACGGGACCACACGTAACCAATAGGTACGCCGATACGTTCGTTCGGTAGGCCAGGTTCATGAACACCATCACTGTCAATGACGTAGGCGCCCACCAGTCCGCACAGCGCGGGCCTGACGTCATGCGCGAGCACAACGCACGATCGAACATCCACGCCGGGATGACGACCGCGGCGTCGTCGACGAGCGTGCAAACGAAGACCTCTTGGCCTCCACGCCGTTCGCGGTAGTGAACGGGAATCTCCGAACTTCGCGCTGGATGCTATGCGTAGTGGACCTCTACGCGATATCCGACATGGGCAGAATGACCTGAGGCTTGCGCTGGCGCGACACAACTACCTCTTCTTCGGTCACCCGCGTGCCGGGCGTAACTTCGCCGGTCTCTACTCCCTCGTTGGATCCTGCATCGCCAACGGCATCGAGCCGACCGAATACCTCACCGACATTCTTGCGCGGGTTCGTGACGCCACGACCGACGAGCAATTGGACGCGTTGCTGCCCGACCGTTGGCAGCCCGCTGACACCACCCCCTGAACCAACTGCTTCTCGTCGTCAACGGCGGGCTCCGTCGGACGGGTGCGTTTCAACGTCGTGCTGGTCCGAGAAAAGGGCCGTCTGAAAGACGACCGCATCGAATGGCTATTGCTCACCACCCACCCCATCCGGCAACCGACGTGACGTGCTCGAGCTCGAGCGGGCGTACTCCTGTCGATGGAGAGTGAGGAGTTTCACCGGGCGTGGGATGGATCGCCGACCTGGGTGGCCCTTGGAATGGCCCGCCCGGGCCTACCGTCGTCGCTCGTGGCCTGCGTCACGTGCTCCCAGCTACCAAAATACCGTGGAAAACACGAAAATTGCGGTGAATGCTCAATGGCCGCGCTCCCCTCTAACGCGACCCGACAGACTCCTAACACGAACGTCGCAAACGCGTCTCCGGTCCGCCGCGCGTCCTTCGCAATCGGGATGCTACCTTCCGCTCGTGAGAGCCTGGTTCCGAGCCCTGCGCGACCTGTGGCAGCGCGCCATCCAGGAGCATTCCTCGCCGTCCGAGGTGGGCTGGTCGATCGGGATCGGCGTGTTCGCGGCCAGCACGCCGTTCATCGGGCTCCACATGTGGATCGCGATGGGCCTTGCCACGCTCCTTCGAACGAACAGGCTCTGGGCGTTCGTCGGGTCGCGGTTCTCGTCCTCCCCGACGCTCGCCTTCATCGTGTTCGCCGAGATCGAGCTAGCGCATCGACTGCGAAAGGGGGTCTGGGCGCCGCTGTCCGTCGGCGGCGCCCTCGCCCACGGTCGCGAACTTCTCGCGGACTGGCTCCTCGGTGCGGCGATCATCGCGCCGTTGGTGGGCGTTCTGGCGGGGCTCGCCGCATGGCGAATAGCGGCGCGATGGGCTACCCGAGCCGCGCGCGCCGAATCTCGTCGACCGTCTTTGGAATGCCCGCCGTCAATACCTCCGAGCCCGATTGGGTGACAAGCACGTCATCCTCGATTCGCACGCCGATGCCGCGCCACGCTGCAGGCACTGTGTCGTCGTTCGGAGCGATATAAAGGCCGGGCTCCACCGTCAGGACCATGCCAGGCTCGAGCGGCCTCGGTTGGCCAGCGACATAGTACGCGCCGACGTCGTGCACATCCATTCCGAGCCAGTGACTGGTGCGATGCATGTAAAAGCGCTTATGCGTTTCCGCGGCAACGATCTCGTCCACAGTGCCAGTCAGGAGCCCTAGGCTCACGAGACCCCGGACGAGGACCGCTACGGCAGCGTCGTGCACCGCGCGCACGGTCCCGCCCGCTCGCACAGCCGCTATCGCCTCGAGCTGCGAATCGAGCACGAGCTCGTAGATCGCCTGTTGCTCTCTCGAGAAATCGCGGCCGGCGGGAAAGGTTCGCGTGACGTCGCTCGCGTAGTATCCATATTCGCACCCGGCATCGATGAGGACCAGGTCGCCTTCTTCGATGCGCCTGTCGTTTCTGGTGTGGTGCAGCACACACGCGTTCGGTCCAGAGCCGACGATCGTCGGATACGCGACCCGCTCGGCACCGCGCCCGCGAAACGTTCGAAAGACAAGCGCCTCGACCTCGTATTCGTGCATACCAGGGCGCGTGGTGCTCATGGCCGCAGCGTGCGCTTCCTTCGTGATGCTCGCCGCAATGGCCATCCGCTCGAGCTCATCGGCCGACTTGCGCAGCCGCATTTCGTGGAGGAGCGCTCCCGGGTCGACAATCTCGCTCGGCGCAGTCACTCCAGTGCGCTGACGGACGCGCACACGCTGCATGGCGGCGAGGACTCGGTCGTCGAAGGCTCGTTCGGTCCCGAGGCGGTAGTAGAGGCGCGTTCGGTCGCTGACAATGCCTGTAAGTCGATCGTCGAATTCGGCGATCGGAAACGCTTCGTCGGCTTGGAATCTCTCCTTGGCCCCCTCGACACCCGCGCGGACCCCGACCCACACTTCACGGGCCGGATCCCGCGGCCGGACGAACAGAGTCATCGTACGACTCTTGGAGTCGAGCACGACCACGCTGTCCGGCTCGTCGAAACCGGTGAGGTAGTAAAAATCGGAGTCTTGGCGGTAGTCGTGCTCGACATCGTTGTTGCGCAGCGACACCGTCGCGGCGGCCAGGACGGCCACGGCAGACGGAGATTCGGCGCTCATCCCATCGAAAAAAGCCGCGCGGCGGCGCGAGTGGACCGGATCGACGCAGGCCAAATCGAGGCTCATGGGTGTGGGGCTCGCTCCTGGAAGGCCGTGCCTTTCGGCCGATCCCTTTGCGATCCCGGCGTCGAGCGTGGCTAGCGCACAAGTGGTACGCTCCGCGCGACTCGCCGCCGGCCTCGCTCAGTTTCGACCAAAATACACCGACCTTCTAGACCTTGCCTTGTGATCCGACAAGCGAACCCGAGTGGTAGTCGGGACAACTTGGCCCACATCGCCGCTTTACGCGACGATCCGCCGCATGAGCCTTGATTCGGATCGAAGAAAGGAGCGCAGCGACGATGCGCTTGTGGCGCTTTACTATCAGCTGCTCCACACCCACCGCGAGGCCTGTCTCGACACCATCGTCGTCGCGGACGCTTCAGGCATCGTGGTCGCCGGAGCCGGACCCTGGGCCGCCTGTGAAGAACTCGCCGCGTATGCGCCCCTTCTCGTGGGCTCCCGCCCTGCCGGCGACACGGACGAAGCGTGTGGCCCCGAGCGCTCCCGCCTGGCGGAGCTCGGCTGTGAAGTGGACGTGAAGCCCGTCCGCGTCGACGGCCAGACTGTGCTCCTGTGTGTCCGTGGAGCTCGGCGACGCGACGTCGCCGTCGATCGCGCTGCCGAGGGTGTGGCGCGAATACTGGCGACCGCCGCGTAGTCTACGGGTCTGAACGTGCCGCGCCGCTCGTTGACCGATCCGCCGCGGCACGGTACGAACGAGGGAGGCCTCGCGATGAGCGACAACGATCACCGCCGCCGGCTCGACACGGTCATCTCGGATCTTATCAAACGTGCCGTGGAGATCGGCGTCGATAAGGCGGTCGAGGCGCCCGACAACCTCAAGGACTTCGTCGGGGCCATGAAGCCGCCTCGTGAAGTGGCGCACTACTTGTTGTCTCAGGTCGAGGAGACCAAAACTGGGCTATTTCGCGTGGTGGCCAAAGAGATGCGCGACTTTCTGGAGCACGCGAATCTTGCGACCGAGATTCGAAAGGTTCTCACGACGGTCCAGTTTGAGATAAGCACGACGATTCGCTTCAAGCCGGGTGACTCTTCGGTCGCGGACACCGAAGGCCCGGCACTGCCCAAGCCCGAAATCAACACTGAAGTACAAGTCAAGCGCGAAGATCGGCCGCGCGATCGGCGGCGGACGCGCGAGTAGACGAGGAAATTAGAGACTGCTCATGCCCAAGGTCCTGCGCGTCGCAGGCGAGGTGGACGGCTGGTGCACCCGCTGTCGCCTCGTCCTCAATCACCGCATCGTTTCCATGGATGGTGGAAAGCCCCACCAAGTCGAATGCTTGACGTGTCGCTCCCAGCATCGTTGGAGAGCTCGCGCGCCCGGCGACAAAGTCGCGCCGACCGAGCGGGCGGAGAGACGTTCGTCCGGGGCCGGGCCAACATCGCACGCGCCGCGAGTGGCGTCGGCCACGCGCCTCGAGCAGCAATGGCAGAAATCGGTGCTCGGACACGCGATGACGGACTTCAAGGCGTACAGCGTGGGGGCAAGCTTCAACGAGGGGGACCTCATCCGCCACAAGAAGTTCGGCGATGGCGTAGTGATCCGGGTCATCGACGCCGCGAAGGTCGAGGTACTTTTCCGCGATGAGACGCGGACGCTCGCCCAGGGGATGTCTTAGACGCCCCGCCGGAGATCTCCTGATGTCCTAGTGTCCCGTCTCTGAAGTGTCGCGACTTTTGTGGAGCCCGTGGTTCTTGAGGGCACCGCGTGCGACGCGGGCGACGTTGGCACGGAGCAGCTCGCCCAGGTTCACTCCACTTCAGAGACCGGACACTAGACCGAACAAGCCTGAATCGCCGTCAGCGCGATCGTGTAAACGATGTCGTCGACGAGCGCGCCGCGAGAAAGGTCGTTGACCGGTTTCCTCAGCCCCTGAAGCATCGGACCGATGGACACCACGTTGGCCGAGCGTTGGACAGCCTTGTAGGTCGTGTTGCCGGTGTTGAGGTCTGGAAAGACGATCACGGACGCGTGCCCCGCAACCGGGCTGTTCGGCGCCTTGCTCTGCGCCACGTCAGGCATCACGGCTGCGTCGTACTGAAGCGGACCATCGATGATGAGGTTCGGTCGGCGCGTCCGCGCGATCTCGGTCGCCTCGTGGACTTTGGCAACGTCGGCCCCTGCCCCGCTCGTTCCGGTCGAATAGCTAATCATGGCCACTCGCGGCTCGATGCCAAATGCCGCTGCGCTGTCGGCCGATTGCAGCGCGATCTCGGCCAGGTCCTGCGCGGTCGGGTCTGGGTTAATGGCGCAGTCGCCGTAGACCAAGACCTGGTCCGGCAGGCACATGAAGAACACGCTGCTCACCAAGCGCATGCCCGGGGCGGTTTTCACGAACTGTAGCGCCGGGCGTACGGTGTTCGCGGTCGTATGAACTGCTCCCGATACGAGCCCGTCCACGTCCCCCTGGGCGAGCATCATGGTCCCGAGAACGACAGTGTCATGGAGCTGGTTTCTGGCCTCGACCGCCGTGAGACCCTTGCTCTTTCTCAGCTCCACCATGGGTTCGACGTAGCGGTCAATCAAGGATTCCGGGGCGAGGATCTCGATGCCCGGCGGAAGCGTGAGACCGATGTCGGCAGCTGCCCGCCTGATCTCGCTCGGATTGCCGAGCAGGGCGCAGCGGGCGATCCCCCGCTCCTCGCAGATGGCTGCCGCGCGCAGAGTACGCGGCTCCGCACCCTCGGGAAGGATGATGCGTTTGCTCGCGGCGCGCGCACGCTCGATGAGCTGGTATCGAAACGCGGGCGGCGACAGTCGCGGTGTGCGCCCCTTGCGCCTCTTCGTCCGAATCCATTCGGCATCCAAACAATCGGCCACAGTGTTCATGACGAGTTCGATCCGCTCCGCGTCATCCACTGGAAGATCCTTGTCGACGTTGAGCAGCGCACTCGCCGCCTCGAGAGTCATTCCGTCGACGAGCATCAGAGGGAGTCCTTGGTCGAACGCGCGGCTGCAGAGCTCGAGCACCTGAGGATCGGGCTCGAGGCCACTCGTCAACCAGAGACCCGCTATGGGAACGCCTCGCAATACCGCGAGGCACGTCGCCATGATGACGTCATTTCTATCCGCGGGCGTGACGACCAGCGCACCGGGCTTGAAGACATTGAAGCAGTGAGGGACGTTCATCGCGGCGAGGCGAAACTTGAGCACCCGACGATTGGTGTCGCCGCCACGCAATACCCGCGCCTTGAGGGCCCGGACAAGGTCGCTCACTCTCGGCGCTCCGAGTGCTTCCCTCAATGGAATCGCGCCGATGCACGCGAAGCCCGCGGCCGCGAGCTGTTCGCCGTACGCCGTACGCCGAAGACTGCCCGCCGGCGGCTCCGACACCCGTGCGGCGCCCGGCCGCGGGGCCGTCTCGTCCGGAGGCGGGACCTTGTTGATGATGACGCCGGACAGCCGGTCGGTCGGGTAGGGCTGCGCAGCGAGGCGAACCGTGTCGACCAGCGTCTCGGGGCTCGAGCCGTTGGGGGTCGTCACGAGAATCAGGTCCGCATCCAGCGCGCGGCCCATGCTCGCGTTGACGTGCGAGGCAAACGGCGTGTCTTCCGTCGGCACGAGACCTTCCACGACCACGACGTCGCAATGCTCGGCGCCTGCGTTCGCCCGAGCCACGACTTCTTCGAGCAGTCGTTGCTCATCTCCTTCGCGCATCGCACGCTCGGCCGTCTCGCGTGAGATCGGCGTCGGCGGATCGATGTGAGCTGCCGCTCGAATGATCTCGGTCGATCGCTCGGGCTCCACGTGACCGGGTCGCGGCTGCGCAATGGGTTTGGCGAAGCCCACCCGCACCCCCTGGCGCTCGAACGCGCGCACCAGCCCGATGCTCACGGACGTGAGGCCGACGTTCGGACCCGTTGGAATCAAGAGTAGGAAGTCTGCCATGAGATGCCTCCGAGTTGAGAAAGCCCGAGATCGCTAGTCTAGCCGAGCTCTTGAACTGGGGTGGCGCTCGCTTGCACTGACAGTGCCGAAACCCAGGGGGCGAATCCGAAGGAAACGGAGCGGGCGATCGGCCGAAGCATCGCACCGCTTCCGCGAACGCTTGCGTGCGCGTGCAACGATTGCGCGCGTTCTCGGCCATGCGAGGAGCATGCGAGGAGCCCGCGCCTGGCGTCACGGACGCGGAAGCACGAGTTCGTCGAAGCCATCGCTTGCGGAGCGGGCACCTTTGGCGACGCGAGTCGGGGACGACAGCTCTGGAGCGTCCTGACCGGATTGAGGGGCCGACGTCGAGCTCGGCGTACTCTTCGCGCGCCCCCACGGACAGATCGAACGTCGGACGGGTGAGGTCGGAGCGGGATTGTCGGGTGGTTCGGCCGCTTCGCCGCTCGAGGCCGGTCGCTGCGGAAGCTCGTGCAGGACGCGGATGAATTCGCGGGCCGAACCGAGATTCACCAACAAGTCATCGCCTTGTTTCGACCCGTCCGCACCGGTCGATGCGTCGAGCTCCGCTTCGCCGCGATTCGCGGTCCGGGCCCGAGCAATCGCCAGTACGGACAGCAGGACCACCGTCGGCACGAGGAGACCGCACATCGCAGCTTTCCTCATGCGACGACGCCCTGCACGTCGAGCCTTGTCGAATGGCTCCGCGGGCAGCTCCGATGCGTTCCTCGCCGCGGCGGGTACGGGCGGATCGGCGATTGCCGCGGGCGGAAGAAGTGTGCGGCATGCGCATGGCCCGTCGACTCGAACGACGGTCGGCGCCTCAGCACAGAGCGGCCTGCGCCGAGGCCGCACGGCCGGTCGCGTGGGCTGAAGGACCCTGACGTCACCTGGGCTCAAGCAGAAGGCTCGCAGTCCGGAGTCCGTTCCGGGATAGGTGTTCAGGGTGGCGCTCAAGAAAGTGAGTGCGCTGTCCATAGAATCCATCGCGGCGAGCGCGTGGCTCGGACTCGTCACCGCTGTGCTCGCACGCGCTCCTGGCGGCGCCGAGGGGCGGTCTTCGGCGTATTGAAGCTCGTACAGGCCCGCGACAAACTCGTGGGCATCGCGCGGCCTTGCCGCCCGATCCTTGGACAGGGCGCGCAGCACGCACTCGTCGACGAGGCGCGGAATCCAAGGAGCGTGCTTCGACGGCGGGGCGGGAATCCCCCGCAGATGGGCGTGGATAACCGCGGACATGTCTCGGGTGTCGACAGGCCAGGGGAACCGATTCGTGAGCATCTCGTAGACGACGACCGCCACCGTGTAGAGGTCGGTCTGTTGAGAAGTGGGCTCTCCCAGGATCTGCTCTGGAGCCATATACCGAGGAGTCCCCACGGTACGCTTGTCGGACGCCTCGCCGAAGACCCCGGCGATTCCGAAGTCGATGAGCTTTACGACCGGTGTGGCTAGCTTGGGCCGATGGAGAAAGACGTTCTCCGGCTTGACGTCCCGATGCACGATGGGCGGCACATGGGAGTGCGCGCAGTAAAGGCCGTCGCACAGCTGACGCGCTATGTCATAAACGTTGCGCGGCGGCAGGGCCTGTCCGCTCGAGCGGAGCGCCGCGCGCAGCGTATGCCCCGTGAGGCGCTCCATGACGACGAATGGCGTCCCGTCGTCGAGCGAGTCGTAATCCACGACGGACACGATGTTCGGGTGACGCACTCGCGCCAGAAGTTTCACCTCTTCAAAGAAGCGTCGCGTGAATGCGTCTTGGTGCGCGAACGCCGGAAGAAGCACCTTCATCGCACCCGCGATTCCGGGCTCTTTCGACACATCGAGAACAACGCCCATTCCGCCCTGCCCGAGGGTGCCCCTCAGGATCCACTTCGTTCCCGGCACGGGAGCGCCGACCACAAACTCTCGCGGATCGCGTTTTTCCAACATCGGTCGTCGTTCTCAAAACGCCCCCGTGATGGAGACACCAACGCCGTCCGAGCCGAGCTGCGGAGCCGCATGAGCCCCGACGCCGCCATCCCGTCGCATCGCATTTGGCCACGCCAGCCACGCAACGGATGCCCCCGTCGCGAGCACCCCCGCACTGAGCGCCAATGCCAGGGCCACGTCGTCCTCCCGGGCTCGCTCGCCTCCCGACGTCCGCCGGGCCGCTACGGCAAAGGCAATGGCGCCGGCCGCGGCTGCTGCGCCGCTCGACGCCAGCGAGATCTCGGTTGCCGCGCGCACCGCACTCGATTCGTCGACGTGCTCCTCTTGGCCCATCCGTGGCGGCAGGACACTCTCGGGTACCTCGACATTCATGGGCACCGAGTCCCCCGCCCTCACGATGACCGTCACTTTCTGAGACCACTGGCCTTTGCGCGCGACGAGGGTGTGCTGCCCGCCGTCGATATCGAGGTCGTCGGTCGGCGTAATCCCGATGCGAACGCCGTCCGCGAGGATCTCGACCCCGGGACAAGCCTGAATCCGCACGTGGGCGACACGCGCTTGGGCCTGGGGAAGCCAGCGGGTCCGTATCGCTTCCGATTTGTCCGCCTGAGCGTCGGAACGGCCGAGGTAGGCGCGCAAATGTCGGCCGCTGTCCGCCGACCGACCGGATTGCAGCTCGGCGAGCGCCAGGTCAAAGAGCGTCCCGGCGCTTGGTTCGAGGTCGTAAGCGCGGGCAAAGGCCTGGCGCGCGCCCTCATAGTCCCTGGCTTGGTATAGCGCGCCACCCTGGACGAGAGCGGTGATCCCTGCCCGACGGTCGTCTGCCTGGCCGACGGAGCATAGGGACAGACAGGAAAAACCGGTTGCAATCGAGACGCTCAAGCGCATGGCCGTCGAACTCCTAGGGGGTGTGGGAGGCTCTATCTCCCGTGTGCACCTCCCTTATCGGCGGCCCTAATCGATCGGTTTCTCGCACGCCCAGCTTAACTTTGTGTAACGTTTTGGCGTACTATCTACATACGGGTTGACCTCCCCCGGTTGCTTGCAGATGCCCCGTCCTCCCCGTTTCGACGAGGGGGACGGGGTGTTTGCTATTTATCGCGGGCGGATCTGAACGGCACGGCGAATCGAGTCGCGGTGGGCCGCATCAAACGACGGGACCCCGCGACCTCCGACCTCGACCCCGACCGCCAGATAAACGCCCGCTCCCATCAGCCCCTACCGCCCCAAACGCTCGCCCTAATCGAACACGACCGTCCGCTTGCCCACGACCAGAACTCGGTCTTCGAGGTGCAGCCGCACCGCGTTCGCCAGCACGACCTTCTCCAGATCGCGGCCCTTTCGAACCAGGTCGTCCACTGTGTCCCGGTGGGAGATTCGCGCGACGCCCTGCTCGATGATAGGGCCCTCGTCGAGATCGGCCGTTGCGTAGTGCGCCGTGGCCCCAATGAGTTTGACTCCGCGCTCGTACGCTTGATGGTATGGCTTCTGGCCCACGAACGCCGGCAGGAACGAGTGATGGATATTGATGATGCGCGACGGATACCGTTCGATGAATTCCGGCGAGACCACTTGCATATAGCGGGCGAACACCAATAGATCGATACCGTGAGAATCGAGGAGCTCGAACGCCTGAGCCTCGGCAGCTTCCTTGCCTGTCGATGTCACCGGAATCGCATAAAAAGGTATGTTTGCGCGTCGCGCGAGTTCGCCCAGATCGGGATGATTCGAGACAACCAACCGAACGACGCAGGGAAGCTCCCCTGATCCATACCGCCACAGCAGGTCATCGAGGCAATGCCCATATCGGGACACGAAGATGGCGACGCGGGTCTGCGCCTCGGGATAGCGGAGGGTCACCGACATGCCGAACCGCTGGGAGACCTCCGCAACCCCTCGCTCTAGGGCCACACGATCCGTGTGAATCTCGGCGAGATCGAACCGAATCCGCTGGAAGAACTGCCCAGCTTCGGCGTCGGTATGCTGGTCCGAATCGACGATGTTCGCGCCGTGGCCGTACAGAAGCTGCGCAAGCGCGGCCACGAGCCCCTTGCGGTCCGGGCACGACACCAGCAGCGTCGCAATCGTAGACGTCGGCTTGTCCGCGTTCACGGTCGGTCACCGCGCCTCAGGACAGGTGAAAAAGCGACCGAGCCCTCGTCCGCTCGAGCCGAGGGCATTCGCGCTTGCGCCGCTGTCACTGGGCGGCCGACTCATGGATCGCTCGCTCCGGCTCGATCGGCACGATCGCAGCTCCTTCCGCGGCTCGACCCGAGGACCTCGACAGCTGTTCGCTCAGCATGGAGGACGCCATGAACGCGTAGCCGAACGTAAAGAGCGCGGCAAACGGTACCGCGATGTAGTGTCCCGAGTGAAACGACGCGATCGTGCTGGCGAAGGAGACGACGCAGAGGACGCTCTCCGCCAACGGGATGGACACGCTCGTCCGATACCGGTTCCCGCCCGACGCCCCTTTCTTGGGTGTCCGAACGAACTCACCGGCCATCGTTCGGAACCCTCGAACCATCGCGCGCGTGACGAGCGGAGCGATTCCCACCCCTACCGCAATGAGCGCGGGGACGAGCCAGAAGGCATTGCGACTCCGGCGCCCTTGGACTCGCTCGGCCATCCCGTAAAAAGCAAACAGCGAGCCCGTCGTGCCAAAACACAAGGGAACGTCGATCGCCCAGATCAAGAGCGGCGAATTTCTCGCGGGCAGCAGGAGAACGACGGGTAGCAGAATGACACCGAGCAGGATCGTCAGCGGATAGGCGAAGTGCGGAGTGAGGTGAAAGAAGGCCTCCTTGCGCAGCGACCAAGGCAGATCCGCGCGGAGCACGCGACGAAGAATCTTGCGCGACGTCTGGACCGTGCCGACCGCCCAGCGGAACTGTTGAGCACGGAACGCACTGATATCCTCCGGGAGCTCGGCGGGCGTCACGACGTTCTCGCGGTAGACGAACTTCCAACCTTGGAGCTGGGCGCGATAGCTGAGGTCGAGATCCTCCGTCAGCGTGTCGTGCTGCCAGCCGCCGGCCGCCTCGATGGCGCGCTTGCGCCAAATCCCGCCCGTCCCCGCGAAATTGAAGAACCAGCCTGCCGCCGCTCGAATGCGGTTCTCCATGAGATGGTGACCGTCGAGCATGAGCGCCGCCACGCGTGTGAGGAGCGACTTGTCCCGATTGATGTGACCCCAGCGCGTTTGCACCATGGCCACGGTCGGGTCCTCGAAGTGCCGCACGACCGCCCTCAGAAAGTCCCGCGGCGGGATGAAATCGGCGTCAAAAAGGGCGACGAGTTCTCCCTTCGCGACCTCGAGACCCTCGGCGAGTGCCCCGGCCTTGTACCCGACGCGGTCCGTTCGGTGAATGAAGACGGCGTCGATCCCTGAGCGGCGCAAGTCCTCTACGGCGCGCTGGGCGATGACGCAAGTTTCGTCCGTCGAGTCGTCGAGAACCTGGATCTCGAGGCGGTCGCGCGGGTACTCGAGCTCGCCGATCCTCGCGAGGAGCCGTCGGACCACCGTCGCCTCGTTGAACATCGGAAGCTGGACCGTCACTCGCGGAAGGGTGCTGCCTTCGACCATCTCGGACAAGGGGACGCACGGCACCCCTTCCTTGAGCACTCGCATGCGCTCCCTCAGCCGCAACGACACCAGCACGAGGTACGAGCGATGAATGCCGTACACCGATAGGACGGCCAGCACGAGGACGTAAAGCAGGCACAGCACGAGACCCATGGCGCGCCAGTCAACCACGCGCCCGGCTACCACATGTCACGCAGATGTAATTCTTCGCACCAAATCGTTGCACCGACCGGCCGGCCACGGCCGTCATTTGGCTCCGCGACGCCCGATCTTGGCGACAGGCGAGACGCACCGACCCGCGTCGCACGGAAAGGTTCAGATCCCCCTGTCTGCCCGCGACGCAAACTTCCCGTAGACGCGCGCTCGGGCCACGACTTCGGGCGGCGGGCTCTTGCGGAGGCCGCACGTCTACCCAGCGCTCGCGTCCCGCGAAATCTGCGAACGCCGAGTCGACACATCGCCGAGCCGGCTCGTCCGCTGGATTTCGTCACGGACTCGACACCAGAGCGAAGTGTATATGGCCATTGAGGCGGCGCGTCCCCTCGTCACATACACGTCACTCACTGTTGTCATGCCGAGACACCCTTTCGGAGTAGTTCACATTGTGGGCCGTCTCCGAAAGGCGGTCGACAAGGGTCTCAGCTGAGACTCTTGAATCGTGTTCCCCCTCAAGGAGACTCATCATGCCGTGGAACAATGCACGATCGCTCGTGGCGCTGTCGGTCCTCGCCGCCGGCGCGGTCGCAATGGCGAGCGGTGACCGCCCCGCGATGGCCCGCGGAACCGCTTCCGTCAGCGCGTACGACCACATCGTCCTCATCATGGAGGAGAACGAGGGGTATCCCCAGATCATCGGGAATCCAAAAGCAGCGACGATGAACGCCCTCGCCAATGCCTACGGGCTGGCGACGGCGTACTACGGCGTCGGGGACCCCAGCGCTCCCAACTACGTCGCCACGCTCGGCGGCAATACGTTCGGCATTGCCGACGACAATCCGTATTATACGCACGTCGTCGACAAGCCGAGCTTGATGAGCCAGCTCGAGCAGGCCGGCTTGACCTGGAAAGGCTACTACCAGTCGATGCCGTACCCCGGCTATCGCGGGTATACGTTCCCCGGCCGGGCGAACGGCGTCCCGGATTTCGACGGATTGTACAGCTCCAAGCACAACGGCGTTCCCTATTTCAAGAGCATCCAGACCAGCGCCTCCGAGCGCGCCAAGATGGTTCCCCTCGAGACTCTGGTGACCGATCTCGCTTCTCCCCCCAATTTCATTTATGTCATCCCCGATCAGTGCCACGACATGCACGGGGCTCCCCCCTGGTGTCTGGACTCTAGCAACTTCGGAGACTCCGAAGACAACCAGCTCGTGTCCGCGGCCGACCAATTCGTGAAGACCTGGGTCGACACCATCACGCAGGCGCCCTTCTGGTCGAAGGGCAACAACGCCATCGTCATCACGTTCGATGAGGGCGACGACACGGCGGGGTGCTGCGATGCCGACCCCGGCACCGGCCAAGTCGCCACGATCGTCATCACGAGTCACGGCCCTCGCGGTCTCAAGGACCCGACGCCCTACAATCACTATTCTTTGCTCCAGACGATGCAAAAGGCCTTCGGCCTCGGGTGTCTGGAGTTTACCTGCGACGCGACCAACGTGACGCCGATGGCCCCCCTCTTCCAGGCCCAGTGAGGACATGAGAACTGCCATGAACACTTCGACAAACTATTCGATTCTTGCTCTCGTCGTGGCGTCGACCGCGTGCAGCGCGAACGCCGGTGCCCCGGAGGAGTCCGTCGCGAGCTCCAAGAGCGCCGTATCCGCGGGCTGGACCGTCGTCCCGACCCAGAACTCGGGTACGGGAGACAATGTGTTGGCGGCCGTCTCCGGCAGCGCCACAAACGACGTCTGGGCCGTCGGGCAGATCATTCCGGACGACAACGCGAACGTGACCCAGACTCTGGCCCACCACTACGACGGCGCAGTCTGGACTCCTGTCCCGACTCCGAACGTCGGCTCCAACGCCAACTCCTTCGCCGGAGTCGCGGCCCGGGAGGGCAAGGCGTGGGCGGTCGGCTACTACCAGGACTCCAACTGGGTCAGTCGCAGCCTCATCGAAGGCTGGGACGGAACGAGCTGGAGGGTGATCGACCATCCCCAGGTCGGCGCGGGCGGCGACCATCTGCAGGCCGTTTCCTCCGATAGCGTGGACGACTCGTGGGCCGCCGGCTGGAAGCGCAACGCGAGCGGAACGTTCTCGACCCTCGTCGAGCACTTCGACGGAACCGCGTGGTCCGTCGTGCCGACGCCGAACCCCGGCGTCAACGGCAATCTCCTCTATGGGATTTTCGCGCGCTCCAGCCACGACATTTGGGCCGTCGGCCAACAAGTCGGCGCCAGCGGGCCTGACCAAGCGCTCATCCTGCACTGGGACGGCAGCGCATTCACGAGCGTCTCGTCACCCTCTAACGGCGAGAATTCGACCGATCTTCTGGCGGTGACGGGGGACGATCAGGCCGTGATCCGCGCGATCGGAGACGGCGAGGATTTCATGTCCGGCACCAAGTCCGTGGCGGAGATCAATGCCAATGGTACGTGGACGCGCGAAAGCGCCCCGAGCCCCGGGCCGACCGACAATCATCTCCAGGGTATCGCCATCCTTAGTGACGGCACCGCCGTCGTGGTGGGAGAGTACATCGACGCCATATCCGGCAATAATTTCACTCTCATCGAGATCAACCGGGGTCATGGCTGGGAGCAGGTGCCGAGCCCCACTACGAATACCGCCGGGGATAACTTTCTGGGCGGCGTCACGCAAGTGGGCCACGACGTGTGGGCGGTGGGCACCTCGGACGGGGCGAACGCCCTGCAAACAGTCATCCTTCACTACTCGCTCTAACCCGATCTTCCCTCGCCGACAGAAGGCTGGTGTATTTCGGTCGAGCCCAAGCGAGCCCGGCGGCGAGTCGCCCGGAGCCTACTTCCCGTAGGCGAGGACGCTCGCCACCGGGATCGCGAAGGGATCGGCCGAATGACACCGGCCTTCTACCCGCCGTCTCGCGCCTCGAATGCTGCGCCATCCCCGAGGGTCATCTGGCCGCACGCCGTCGCATCACGACTTCCGGCCGCTGAGGACGGACGATCGAACCATAGCAACACGGCCGCGGCCATCGCGACCACACCCGCTGCGCCGCACGCCGTCGCTCGCACCGTTCGATGCCACGAGCTTCGGGCCGACACGAACGCGACCCGTCGCATGGCCGCATCGAGGCGGGCCTCACGAACGAGCGCAGCCGCGCACGCGTCGCACGTCGCTGCATGGGCTTCGAACGCTCCGACTCGCGCCGCGGGCAGCCCGTCCATCACGTAGAGGACGAAGTCCGCCGCATCCGGATGACGTTCGCTCATCGCATCTCTCCTTGCAGTGCGTCGCGTAGCTCAGCCCGCACTTCGCATAGAATCTGCCTGACCCGCTGCAACGACAGGCCGACACGCTCTGCGACCTCCGCGTGGCTCAAGCCTTCCCCGCCGTAGGCCAGCCGAAATACCCGCCGAGACGTGGGCGAGCACGCCGACAGAACATCGACCGCGCAGGCCACCCTCTCTTCCGTGAGAAGGCGCGACTCGGCGTCCCCGCTCGGGTCGCGCAGCAAGGCGGCGATGGTCGGCTCGTCGAGATCGTGCGTCCGGCTGGAGGCCGCGTTGCGCCGAGCGGACTCCAAGGCCAAGTAGCCAGCCTGCGCGATCGCCAATCCGGGGAGCCGCAATCGCTCGAGCCGGCCCTGGCGCTGCTGCTCGATCAAACGAATCCAGGCGTCCTGGGCGATATCTTTCGCGCAGTCCAGTCGGACTCCACGCGCCACGAGGTGCAGGACGACCCTCCGATTGAATCGCTCGACGAGAGCGCTCCAGGCGCGGGAATTGCCCCGAAGGGCCTCTGCGCATAGACCCTCTTCGTCGACCGGAAGTCCGCTCGAACCGGCCCGCGCCCCAGAGCTTCGCACGGGCGCCAGCTGCGCAGGCAACGTTCCCCCAACGGACCCGAATAGCGAAGGGACGACGGCGACGGCTTTCATGACGCGCTTGAGGCGATCAACGGATCGGGTCGCGCCGACGTATCGCCGCGCCAGAATCGACCAAAGCTACTTCGACGAAGCGCTGGCGTCGCCCTTCTCGGCGGCAGGAGCGTTCTTCACGCGCCACGCGGCGAGCTTCTTGGCGCGACGAGCCTTCTGTTTGCGTCGAACGGGCGGATCTTGCGGGGTGCTCATGGCGGGCCGCACTCTAGCAGTGACGAAACGATTGGCCACTCGGACCCTACCGTCACCCGTTCTGCCCCACGGCCGCGGACTCAATCTCTCGCAGCCAGGCCTCGATCTTCCCGAGCGCCGGACCCACCCATTCGAGGTTGTGAAACCTCCTTAGCAGGTGCGGGGTGTGGTCGCCTGTCTGCGTCCGGGCTCTGGCGAGTGCAACCCCGGGCTCGGTCGATGAAAAAACCGCAAACGCATCCCTTGCCGCATCGATTTCGCTGGACGCATCCGTCCAGCGGCCCTGACGGCCGGCCAGCCATGCGCGCGTCAGGCTCCGGTGTTGCCGAGGCTCGGCTTCGTCGAGAACGACTCGGTCGCAGGCCACGACGAGCGACTCCGCCCTCGGGTCCTCGCGGGCAAGCGCCACCTGGGAAAGCAGCAGGCGGGACTCGAGATCGCCCCACGGGTCTTGGAGGCGCTCGTAGTGCTTGAGAGCCACGCGAGCGTGCGCTTCTGCGGCGTCGAAGTCGCTCACGTCAAAGGCGACCATGGCGAGCAGCCGTTCGGTCGCAGCTTCTCCGCGCGGATTCTGAAGCTCGCGGAAGCTTTCTCGTGCGGCCAGCGCTCGCGTCCGCGCGCCGTCGAAATCGAATGCGCGGTGCTCGGCATGGCCAAGGGCAACATCGCACTGAGCGATTCCGAGACGGTATCCCAGGCTGTCGAACTCGGCCCGCGCCAGCTTCACCAAGTCCCTCGCTTTGCGGGATGCCCCGCTCGCCTCCTCGACGAGCGTGAGCAAGATGAGTCCCTGAGCCCGACCCATTCCGTCCCCCAAGGCCGAGGCCTGGGTGATCGCTTCGCTCAGCTCGGTGCGCGCAGTGGGGTGGTCGCCGAGCAGATAGTCGATCTCGCCGAGGACGACCTTGGCCTGGACGCTCCCGGCCAGGTCCCCGAGCTCGCTGTAGCGCGCGAGGGACTGCACCACCAGCGCACGCCCTTGCGCGGGCTGCGCAAGATCGCTCGCGATCTGCCCAAGGAGACGCAGGGTCGCCGCTTCGCTCCTGGCATCGCCCCCGAGTGCGAACGCCCTCCGAGCGTTCTCCGCCTCGCTCCGAGCCTCCTCGATCTCGCCCACGTAGCGCAGAGCTTCCGCTCGCCAGAGCGCACCCTCCGCGGCGTTGGCTCCGTGGAGGTGACCCTCGAGGAGTCGCAGATCCCGAAGCGCCGCCGCTGTGTCCCTTCCGCGACGCCACGATCCGCGGATGAAGTCGAACATCAGCTTGGCCGCCGTGTCGTCGTCTCCGGCCTTTAGCAAGTTTGCCACGCGGTGTTTCATGATGCGGCGCGATCCGACCGCGGGGTGTCGCGCTAGAGCGTTGGCGGCGAGGCGGTAAATAGCGGAAGCGTCATTTCGCTCCTGCAAGCGGTCGAGCAAGTGCTCCTGAAGAAGGGCGTGGGGCCACCGGAATTGGTCGCTCCCAGTCGACAGCAGGATCTGTGCGCGCGTCAGCGCGACGAGTGCATCGCGCGAGTCCATGCCGAGCGACGAGCAGAGCATCTTGAGAACGTTGCCGCGAATATCGTCCCCGAGCGCCGCGGCCGCATAGGCGCTCAGACGGAGCTCGGTCGGAATCGCTCGCACGCGCTCATCCCATAGCTCTGCTGTCGTGATGGCCCGTCCGTGCAGGGCCCCATCGGGGACCTTGTATCGCTCGCCATCGAGGGTGAGATACCCGCCACCCGCCCACGCGTACAAAAGTTGAAGAGCGAAGAGCGGATTGCCCCGGCTCTGCTCGACCGCACGCTTGACAGCCGAATCGTCGAGCGGAAGCGCGGAGCTGAGGAGCGCCTCGGTATCGTCGGTCGCCAGCGGATGCAGTTCGAGTACGCGGCCGTTCCACTCGGCGCGCAGAGCCTCCATGCGAAGGGCCGCATCGAGATCGGTCGCCAGGGACTCGCTGCGCGCCGTGGCGAGAACCAGGATCGGAAGCGTGGGCGATTCGCGGTGGAGACGAGCGACCACCTCGAAAGTCCCCGCGGACGCGTAGTGCAGGTCGTCGAGCCACATGAGCAGGGGTCGACTTCGACACAACCGCTCGAGGATGCGTCGAATGACGCCAAAGCGCAGCTCTGGCCGGTCGAGCACGAAACGTTTGCCAGTCGGGCCCAACGGCGCGGCCGCACCGGGCGGCGTCGGCCGCAGCCACTCTGCCGTCGCGGCAACCCACGTCAGCGCTTCGTCGTCGTTCTTCTCGACCTCCCAGCGCGTGATGAGGGCCTGTTCGACGGTCGGACGATCGGCGTTGTCGAGACCGAAGTGGGCGTTGATCGCGCCGGTAATTCCGTCGAGCGGCGTCGGAATCCGCCCGTAGCGCGCCCGCAGAGGCAACATGGCTCCACGCTCGTGGACCTCCGCGCACAGCCACTCGGCCAGGCGACTCTTTCCGACCCCGGCGTCACCGACGAGAGCGATGAGCTCCTGCGGCCGCACGCCGGTTGCGATCTCTTCGACAGCGGTCCACAGCTCTCTGCGTTCCTCCCGTCTGGCCACGAGCATGGGCGCCCTCAGACTCAGGATTCCGGGCGCCAACGAGCGGGCGTACGCCGCCGGCGCCGAGCGCGCGCTCGGGGCACTCTGTACGGTCTCCTCCAGCGTGGCGGCATGAGCCGGTTTGATGGCAGTCCAGGCTCGGCGCGCATCGGCCGCGAGCTCGAAGCGATTCCACGGTTTCTTCTCGAGCAGCTTGACGATGAACGCCGCGGCTTCGGGAGAGGCGTCCTCGGGCAGTTCGGGCGGCGGTACGGGCGAGCGCTTGTGGGCTCGCAGCACGTCCTGGGCATTGCCCTCGAACACCTCGTGCCCGCTCAGAACTCGGTACATCACGCAACCGAGGGCGTACATGTCCGTCGCCGGACCGACGAGGGCAGCCTGCCTGCGGATCTGCTCGGGCGCGACCCACCCGACCGTTCCAGCACCGGAATGGACGGCCACTTCCGGCGCGCGGGCCCCGTCGAGCCGCGAATCGTGCCGGTACTCGCGAAGCCACGCCAGGCCGAGATCCAGGACGTACGCGCGCGGACCGCGACCCGGAGAGGCCAGGTCGAGCATCACGTTGGAAGGCTTGAGGTCTCCGTGGATGACTCCTCGCGCGTGGGCGTGAGCGAGCGCCGCCAGCACCTGATCGACCATGGACCAGATGACCGGCCAAGGCATCCGTGTCGTGTGCATCCACTCGTGCACACTGCGACCCGGCAGTACGTCCATGACGAAGAACGGGCTGCCGTCGGCGAGCTGGCCGAAGTCGCGCGCCCGAACGATCGCCGGGTGGTCGAGGAGTGCAACTGCACGGGCCTCTTGGTGAAACCACCAATTCTCTTCGGCTCGCGTCTCCCCGTTCTCGGGTGAGCGCAAGCGTTTGAGCGCGACCCGATCCCCCGTGACCATGTCGCGACACAGGTAAACCACGCCCATGCCTCCACGGCCGAGCTCGCGCACGACCTCGTAGCGCTGCGCGAGAACGGTCCCGATCTCACTCGACGCGACGTTTAGAGGTGTTCTCTGGACTGCCGTGGTCATCGCGCGGCCCCAATGGGGGGCGAAAGCTTAGCGTGCTTTGGGCATCTCAGTCAGCTCGCAAGGGCCCTTCGGCCCGCCCCGCGCAGTGTGTCCCCTCGCGGGCACGCGGTCTACGCTTTCACGCGGTCGTGCGCTTGGACGGCATCGATCTGAAAACGAGGTCCCATAGCGGCGTCGAGACGCCGAATCCACCGTGATGGTCGGCGAAATGGTGTGTCAGGTGATGGCGCCTGAGCAGTTTGCCCCAGCGAGTTCGCGGAACGAAGTGGTGCACGTAGTAGTGCGTTCCGTCGTAGAAAAGGTACCCGACGACGTAGCCGGCGAAGAACGCTGGCCCGGCCCCTGGTCCTAACAGAAGCCCGAAGAGCGAATAGAAGATCACCGCCATCGGGATGCTGGTCAGCAGCGGCATGACCAATCGGTCCGCGTCGTTCGGAAAGTCGTGATGAACGCCGTGGAGAAGGAAGTGAACACGCCGGCCCCAACCCGAATCGTGTCGGAAGTGAAATACGTACCTGTGGAGCAGATACTCCGCGAGCGTCCAAAGAAACATCCCGCCCAGCAAGAGCAGCACCGCCTCTGGCACCCGCAGCATCCCCGAGGTCACTGAACGTACCCAGCAGTACGCCGCAACGGGGCCCCACACGACGAACGGAGTCGCCGGGTGAATGCGCGAAAAACGCTCGAGCCAGTCGCTCTCGAACATCCGACACGTTTCCGGCCGCTCCGGCAGCGCCACTCCGACAGGGCCCGACATAGCTCCAGCTTCTCCCTTTCCCATTGTCGGCACGGCTCTTAGGTTCCCTCTGCAGCCATCACAAGCGACCGCGGGCGTTTTAATCGCTCCACAAATCCGATAGCGTCATCGATTGGGCTCGACGCACTTGACGCCGAGCGCGACCTTAGCGATGCCTCGAGATTCACAAATGGCCGACCCCAAGCTCGCTCGCTCGCTGCAGGCTCTCGCTCGCTCACTGACGCGGCTCGAACGGGAGCGCGCACGCGCCCTCGGCATAACGCCCCAGCAGGCCGAGGCATTGCAGATCATCGGCGAACATCGTGACGTTTCCACGTCGTCCCTGGCGCTCGAACTCGGCATCGATCCTTCGACGGCGAGCCGCAATCTCGCTGGGCTCGCACGCAGCGGCTACATCGTTCGCTTCCGCGGTCACGAGGACGGGCGGCACGTGGGCATCCGCCTCACGCCGAAAGGAAAACGAAAGGCAGAGGCTATCGCGGTCGATTGGCTACGAGCGTGTTCTCTGGTTCTGGGACGTCTACCGCCGGAGGAGCGCCAGCGGACCGCACAGCACGTCGACGTCCTCGTCGGTGCGCTCGGATCGAACGCCGGACGCTAGCCCCGGCCTAGCTCAGCCTTCGTCAGTCGGCGTCGCGGCCACGTCGCCGTCGCCACGGCGGCGAGCATGGCTCGCGCGTCCGCCCTTACGACCGGCATCTCGAGCCTCTTCCGTCGTGAACTCGTGTGCGGTTCCAGCCGAGTGCGCTGCCCGGCCACCCTTGCGAGCGATCTCGCTCACAAGCTTGCGGTCCATCGCGGCGAAACCCCGGGGCCGCCTTGGCTTCGGTTCGCGGACGGGCTCTGATCTCTGCGGCGGTCCGTCAGGCGACAGTTCCTGCGCTACACCCGCGGAGGGCTGCTTGGGCTCCGCAGGAGCGGCTTGGGATCTTTCTTCAAGGATCATGTGTGCTCCCTCTCGTTGTTGGCGCGTGCGCCTGTTTCACGTCTGCTCGCCGTCTCTCTCCAGTGGATGCCTAGGACGGGTGTTTGATTCCTCCCTTCGTCGCCGAATCTGCGGCCGTGTCCGGCGTCTCTTTCCAGAGTTTTCCTTGTTCCGATGCGGTCGCGACCTCCCTGGTCGAGGTGCAACCTTTGGATCTAATTGAAAAACTTGCGTGCGATATGACGCGCCGCCTCAACGGACGCCTGCTGAATGGTCTCTCGCTGCACGGCGTCGGACGCGCGGTCGTCCACGAAAATGCCGAACCGGTCCGAGCTGTCGGCATAGAAACCGGGCTTCTGGTCCCCCTCGACCGACTCCGGCAATGCCGCTACGGGCAGCCGGTACACCCGCGACGCCACTCTCACATCCACGTATCCGACAACGCGAAAATCCGACTGCCGTGCAACTGTCATGACGCGCCTCACTTCGCACCAAACTAAACATCGCCTCGGGTAACGCAAGGTCCGAGCCAGACTCCGACAGCCCCACGAGTCCAAGCCATTTCAATGGAGATCCGCCCTCATGATCGCCATCGCTCCCGCCACGGTTCTGACCGAAGAGCATCCCCTCGACGTGGCCCGCGTGGCCGCCGACCGCATCTCAGAGACGGTCCGCCGGGCGATTGCGGCGAATGAAACCGCCAGTCTGGCCCTGTCCGGGGGCACGACGCCGCGCGACACCTACGAGCGTCTGGCGACGGCTCAGCGCGTGGATTGGTTCAAGGTCTCGCTTTTCTGGGTCGACGAGCGAGCTGTCGCTCCGACCGACGCGCGAAGCAACTTCCTGATGGCGCGCTCAGCGCTCATCGATCGTGTCGGGCTCGACTGGAAACGGATTTGGCGTATGCCAGCGGATTCTCCGGACATCGACGGCGCAGCCCTCGAGTACGCTAGGCTTCTGCGCTCACAGGTCGCGGCCGACGACGATGGTGTCCCCGCCTTGGACGTTGCCGTCCTCGGCCTCGGCGCAGACGGACACACGGCCTCGCTGTTTCCCGGAGAGTCCACGGTCGAGCTGCGAAACGCGCTCGTCGCCAGCGTAGTCGCCCGCGGGGTGCGCGAGGCTCGCCTCACCGTCACCGCACCGGTCCTCGAACACGCCCGCAACGTGTTCGTGCTCGTCGTGGGCAAGGAGAAACGAGCGGCCGTCGCCCGCGTGTTCTCGGCAGACGGCAGCGACAGCTCCACCCCCGGCAGGGTGCTTCGACGGTGCCGAGGGTCGGTCACCTGGATCCTGGACAAAGAAGCCGCGGGCGGCGATGGATGACCGTGGTGGTGGCGACTCCTAGGTGAAGCGGCCCGCGTGGGCCGAGACGCGCTCACCGGGGGCCCGATCGGGGCTATCGACGCTATTTTCTCACGGCGGATGGACAAGTACGTGCCGCTCGACATCGGTCGCCCACGACGTGCCTCGATATCTCGCAACCATGATCTTCGCTTCGTCGCGCGCCTCGTCGAAGCGCCGCATGTTGGTCAGCGCCTTGACCACGATCCAGCCTCGCTCCGGAGCGTCCGGGCTGTCGGGGAATCTGGCGTTGCCCTCTCGCGCAAGTTGTAGCGACGCTTCTGGGTTCGTCTGGGCCAGTCCGTGGAGCTGCGCCATGATCTGGCGCTCCGATTGGAGGCCGGGCGCGGCATCGGCCGACGCAGTCGATATCGAGATTGCATCGACCGGCGGCGCAGTCGGCGTCGGGAACGCCGTCGCCGGGTCCACGTGAATCGCTCGAGCTTCGGGTACCCTGGCCGCCACAGACATCGCCTCGTCGGCGGAGGCCGCCGCCGCGCGCCCGATCGAGGGTGGTTTCGCCCCGCTCCAAACGAAGCTCACCCCCGAACCGACTGCGACAACGAGCGTCAGGGCGACCGCTATCAGCCACCTTTTTTCCATCCCGATTTCCCGGCACTCCTCGGAACGCAAAGTTCGCAGCGGCGCTCAGTGCAGATTCGGGAGCGTGTCTCGATTGATAGTGTAGGAGCTCGTGTAGGCGCTCTTGAGCGTGGTGGCCGTGTTGGCCGACTGCTCGTAACCGGCCCAGACGTTGAAGAGAACCCAGGGCGCCGTATTGGGGAACATGTCCGAAGGCTGCGGAATCGTGCCGGTTTCGTGAAGAGCTAGGGGCACGGAGGCTCCCACGACCCCCTTCGCCGCGTCGAAGTTCGAGGTAAAAGGCTGGTTGGTCGCGTAGGTGTCGGGGCCCGCGAGGTCGCGATAGGTCGCGCCTGGGTCGAAGGCCGCGGACGGCGAGCCGTCCCAGGCCAGGAGCCACACGACATTGTGGATGCCCTTGGTCTGCGTGAAGTACTTGAACTCGAACTCCCAAAGCTGGACGAATTGGGCTCCGGTTCCCATGCTCCACCAGAACCAAGTCCCGCCGGCCTCGTGGAATGGTCGCCAGATGACGGCCACGTCGTGCGATTGCAGATACAGGAGCTCGGCCGCGGCATAGTCGAGCTTGGACACGAACGAAGTATAGGCCGCGGAGCCCACGGTCAGGACGGAGGCGAGGCCCGAGGGAACCGCCGTCTTGGCGTTGTCGTAGCTGTCTGACAGGCCCGGGGCGCCCATGTGGTAGCAGATTTCCGAGATTCCGCCGGCGCCCCACCACGTTATGGCGCGGCTTGTCGTGGTCGTGGGCGGCGGCGTGCTGCCCATCGATTCGGCGCCTCCGCCGTTCGTGTCGGGGGCGTAAAGAAAATCTTGGCCGAGAACAGCAGGATAATGGCCGGTCGTCGTGTTGATGTACGAAGTGTCCGTGCCGCCGCCGGTGTCCCAGCTCGTCTCCTGCTGCCCTGACATCACGTGATTGCCGTAGATGCTGTGCAAGTAGCAGAGGAGTTTGCGCGCCTGGGACGTTGCCTGAGGATCGACGGGCGAAAACCCGCAGTCCGAACCCGCGTCGGACACCCCTCCCGACGAACTTGAAGAACCCGACGAACTTGAAGAACCCGACGAACTTGAAGAACCCGACGAACTTGAAGAACCCGACGAACTTGAAGAACCCGACGAACTCGAAGAACCCGACGAACTCGATGAGCCGGAAACGCCTGAAGAGGAGCTAGATCGGCCTCCCGAACTGGACGAACTCGATGAGCCCGACGAACTCGATGAGCCCGACGAACTCGATGAACCGGAAACGCCTGAAGAGGAGCCAGATCGGCCTCCCGAACTGGACGAACTGGCTCCGCCTGATGAGCTGGCAATCCCTGATGAACTGCCGGTGCCAGAAGAGCTGGACCCACCCGACGAACTCGACGAACTGGCAGTTCCGGACGAACTCGCCGTCCCCGATGAGCTCGACCCACCATAGAGCCCGTTCGGGCCCGATGAGCTGTTCGAGCCGGACGAACCACCAGAGCTCGAAGAGCTGCTCGTCCCCGCCTCGGTATTCTCTCCGGGAGAGCTGTCGCCCGGTTCAACGCCGGAGCTGTCACTGGAACATGCCGCTGTGACGAAAACCGCGGCGCCAAGTGCTGCAAGTGAGATTATCCGCACGGCAAGGTCCTTCCGTTGTGGCCTATGCAGCACAGACGCCGCGCGGAGTCAAAGTGGCTCAGAGCGCCGCCGATATTCGATCTCGCCCGAGGACGTCGACAGCCGACGGCGGGAACGCCCGAAGCGCTCGGGAGCTTCCCGCGCGTTTGCAACGCGTGGGACGCTCACTTCAGAGACGGGACAAGCTGTCACAAGGCCGGCGTAATTCGGTCGAACCCGAGCGAGGCCGGCGGCGAGCCGCGCGGAGCGTACTCCCGTCACTCCCGTACGCGAGCACGCTCGCCACCGGGATCGCGAAGGGATCGGCCGAAAGACACCGGCATTCTACTGCATTGCCACGTGCAGCGCGCCCGCAATCCCCACATCGCTGTCCGGAACGACGGCAATCGGAATGCGGCCCATGAGCGAAGCGAACCGCCCTTTGTCGACGAAGGCCTTGAGAAACCCGCCTGTTTCGAGGACCGGGAGCATGTTGTACGCGATGTTGCCGCACACGTAGACGCCACCGACCGCGAGCGCCTTGAGAGCCAGATTACCGGTCTCGGCTCCGTATACTTCGCAGAACAAGTCGACGGCCCGGGCTGCGGCCTCGCTCGCACGACCGATTCCTAGCTTCGCGATGGCCGCGTTCCGATCGGAGGCGCCAGCGACGACTTCAGCATTCGCTCTCTTTTCACGAACTCGCTTTTCCGTCGTGAAGAAATCATAGACGCCGCCGAGCCCGTCCCCCGACAGGATGCGCTCGTAGCTCACGTGCCCGTGCCTCTTCTCCAGAAATCGCCAGAGGTCCACTTCGAGGTCCGTCCGCGGCGCGAAGTCGGTGTGCCCGCCTTCCGTCGCGCAGGGGCAAAACCGCTCGCCGTCCCAGACGAGCACGCCTTCGCCCAGGCCGGTGCCCGCAGCGATCACGGCGATGTTCGCCCCGGTCTTCTTGGGTGGGCCGGCGTCGGACAGGAGCCGGAGCTTGCGACGCGGTACCCCGTGCGCGCCGAGCGACAGCGCCACCAGATCGTTGAGAAGCGTGACGCGCGGAATCCCGAGCTTGCGAGAGACGACGCGGCTGTCGATGACCCACGGCAAATTCGTCGCCGAGACGCGCGTTCCGACGACGGGCCCTGCGATGCCGAACGCCGCTGCCAAGACCTTGGGCGCCGGCTTCCCGAGAAACTCACGCAACAGAGACTCGAGCGAGGAGTAGTCCCGGCTCACGAACACGGACTGCCGAACGGTGCGCCCGTCCGGGGCCACCAGCGACAGCCTCGCGTTCGTGCCTCCGATATCGCCGACGACGAACACGCCGACGCGTTTAGCAGATCCCACCTGAGATCAGAAGGACCTCCGAGCAAGCCCCCACTGCCGGCGCTCGTGGCCCGGCGGCGGCGATCCTGGGTTATGGGGCGCAAGGCTGCTGAGCCGCAAAGATGAGAGGCGGGAGGAGAGCGAGGAGAGAGGTCTTTCGACACGCTCTCAGCGGCGATTCCATTCCCGAACGGCGGCCGAGTGCGCTTCGTAGGTCTCGGAGAACGTATGCCGACCCCCGCCTCGCGCCACGAAGAAGAAGTATCGGGACAGCGCCGGCGCCATCGCAGCCTCGAGCGCTTTCGTTCCAGGGTTGGCGATGGGGCCCGGAGGCAGGCCCTCGTGTGTGTAGGTCGAGTACGGATTGTCGGCATCGTGTTCGATCGCGGCCGTGACCTTCCCGGTGAACGAAGAGCACGATGGCGCCTTCTCCGGCGAGGCGAGGCAGCCGTACGCCGCCGTCGGGTCGC
Organism: Polyangiaceae bacterium; assembly: GCA_049512415.1. GTDB lineage: Bacteria > Myxococcota_A > Polyangia > Polyangiales > Polyangiaceae > Palsa-1150. The sequence continues at coordinate 16,246 of JBEKXD010000043.1, read as the reverse complement.
TCTCGAGGCGCTTGGGCTTGAACGACGGGTCGCGTAGCCGATTGAGAAATACCCCCGCGATGATCGGGCGCTCGTCGTCGACGACCGCTTCCTTCTCGACCATGGAGGCCAGCACGAGGATATCGCGGATGCTGAGCTTGGCGGAGGTCATCACGTCGCTAAGGGCCGTCGAATGGATCGCAGACAGGGCATCCCACCGCCGATCGAATTCGCGCTTCATCCTTCGCACGACATCCGCAGCGTCGTCGTCCATCGCGAGGTCGTACGTTGCGGGAAACAGAAACCCCTCGGCGCTGTCGCCCGGAATGGACAGTTCTTCGAGGATCGCCGGATCGGTGGTGGCCTCGAGAAACGCCCGCAGGGACACGACCCGCTTCTGCTCGAGCCGCCGGGCCATGTCGAACCTCGTCCATCCTTCGGGAAACGTGACCCGCGCGACCCCGCCGCCGCCACGTCGCTCCAGGCGTGCGAGCAATTCGCGGACACTCGCGTCGTCCGAGAGCAGGTGCCGGCCCGAGACGACATGCCCCGTGCCGCCCGTGATGCGAACCCAGGCAGCGAAGAGGCGTGGCTCTTTCAGCAGTCCCTCGGAAGCCAGCAAGAGCGCGATCTCGTCCGGACCGGCATGCGCAGGGACGTCGAGATCGACGACCCGACCCACGCCCGGACCGCGCCGATTGGGGTAGATGACAAAGAACGCTGTGGCCACCGCGAAGAACGCGAGCACAAGGGCCACCGCACCCGAGCTCACGACGAGTGAGCGCGTTCGGGACGGCTTCCGAGGCGTTGCGCTCGGGACCGGCGTGCCGCGACGGCGTTTCCTGGGTGCCCTCGGTCCTGTTTTCTTGGGGCCTCCTTTGGCGCGGGGACTCACCTTGAGCCTACCGCCTGCGACGAGCGTCGAGCCACGATTGCAGAATGACGCACGCGGCGGCTTCGTCGATGCGCCCCTTCGCCTTCGCGCCCCGCACTTCGCTCGCCGCGAGGCAGCGCGCCGCCTGGACCGTGGACAGCCGCTCGTCCCACAGATCTACGGGCAGACCGGTAAAGTCAGCGACCTGGCGTGCGGTCTCCCTCGCCTGGCGCGCCGCGTCACCCTCGCCGCCGGTCATGTCGAGCGGCAGGCCGACCACGAAGCGTCCAATGTCCTCCGCGTCCGCCAAGGACCGCAGCGCAGCCAGCAGGTCGCTCCGCCGCCGTCCGTCGAGCACGCCGCGGGGGTGGGCGAGCAGGCCCAGATCGTCGTCGACCGCCACGCCGACGCGCACCCGTCCGAGGTCGAGCGCACACGTACGTCGTCGAGAGCGCCTCTCCGGGGGCACGGCCCGCCCATACCGCGCCCCTGAGACGGGCGCCAGCAGCATCGACGATCCCCGTGCTTGACCCGGCCGCACGCTCGGGGCCATAAGTCCGGGCCCCGTTTCTCTTGCCCGCCTCCATGACCCTGCTCCGAGCCGTCAAAGGGATGAACGACGTGCTCCCCGACGAGATCGGGCGATGCCAGGCCGTTGAGCGCCTATTCGCCGAGACGATGGCCCGTGCCGGATTTCGCGAAGTGCGGACGCCCACCCTCGAGCCAACGCCCCTCTTCGTCCGCGCCATCGGAGAAGCCACGGACGTGGTCGAAAAGGAGATGTACTCCTTCGAACACCACGGCGAGCCCCTGACGCTCCGCCCGGAAGGAACGGCGGGCGCCGCCCGGGCCTACCTGGAGCACGCAATCCACGCCAAGGAACCCGTCACGCGCTGGTGGTACTCAGGCCCGATGTTCCGCGCCGAGCGTCCGCAACGGGGCCGATACCGGCAGTTCTTCCAGCTCGGAGCGGAAGTGTTCGGCGATCCTGGACCGGGCTGCGATGCGGAGGTGATCGATCTGCTCGTCGGCTTCCTCGACGCGCTGCCCGTGACCGGCGCCGCGGTGCTGGTCAACTCGATCGGAGGCAAACAGGCACGCGAGCGATATCGTGACGCGCTCGTCCAATATCTCACCCCGCGGTCGTCGACCCTGTCGCCGGACTCCCAGCGCCGCCTCTCTACGAATCCGCTCCGGATCCTGGACTCGAAAGACGACAAGGACCGGACCGCCGTCGCCGAGGCCCCGACGATTCATGAATTCCTCGACGCGGACGACCAAGCCCACTTCGCAGCGCTCCGAGCGCATCTGGACGCGCTCGGCACGCCGTACGCCGTCGACCCGCGCCTCGTACGCGGCCTCGACTACTACACTCGCACGCTTTTCGAGATCAAAGGCGCGGAAGACAAGCTCGGCAGCGGCAGCACCCTCGTCGGCGGCGGACGTTACGACCGCATGGTCGCGGAGCTCGGCGGACCCGACGTCCCCGCCTTCGGCTTCGCCATGGGACTCGAACGGTTGCTCCTCGCGAGCGGTGTCGACGCTCCCGGACGGGTCGTCGACGCCGTCGTGGTTCCCATCGGGGCGGCCGCTCAATCGCCGGCGCTGGCCCTCGGACGCGATCTGCGTCGAGCCGGCATCCGATGCGACATCGATACGCGGGGCACGTCTTTGAAGAGCCAACTGCGGCGCGCGACGGCGCTGGGAGCCCGCTTTGCGCTGATCCTCGGGGAGAGCGAGCTCCGCGAGGGCCTTGTACAGCTCAAGGATCTCGACGCGCATAGCCAGGAGCGAGTGACGCCCGAGGTCGCCCTGCGATCGATCCCGGACTCACTCCGAAACCCCGCCGGCGGCGCGACGGCGCCGGCCGAGGAGGCTCCTTGAAGCGCGCTCGGTGGGGATGGATGGCCGCGCTGGCTCTCCTCGCCGGACGAGCCGATGCGCAGCGCCGTCCCCCTCATCCTCCCCCACCTCCTCGGGAGCCGACGCCGAGCGCCAGCGCAGACGAGGACGACCAGCCCCCGCCTCGGACCGAACCGGTGATCGCGCCCCCGGCGGATCCGCTGGCGATATCGCCCGAGGTCCGCGAGCGAATCGGCAGTAGCTGGCTCGGAGCGCCGCCTGCGCCCGAGGGTCCGATCCACGGAGTGCGCTGGTTTCCCTACTACGAGGAGCGGCGTGGGGACTATCGCGCGCGGGCTCTCCCGCCCGTCTGGCTCGAGCACACGCGAGGCCTGCGGGACCCGACGCAGGCCCTCTACGGCGTCCCGCAGAGCGAAGACACCGAAGGCCTCTACGGTCTCGTGTACTACCGCCGTCGATCGCTCGCGCTGGACTTGGACGTCGTATTTCCGGCGTTCTGGCGCGCGCGCGCGGGGGCTGACCACGTGCTCGTGGCCGGACCGCTCGTGCACCGAGAGGCGCCCCACGAGAACGACAACTGGCTGGCGCCGCTCGTGTTCGAAGGCGCTCGCGCCCGCGGGGGCTACTTCCACTCGCCGCTCTTGCTGACGACCACGCAATGGTCTCCCGAAAGCGCGTTCACCGTCGTCGGGCCGTATTTCCGAAGTCGTTCCGGCGCCAGTGTCACGACGGGGGTCGTGCCCTTCTTCATACAGGGCGACAACGGCCACATCGACGGGACGCGAAACACGTTCACGCTCGTGCCACCACTTTTCTACTATCACGCGGAAGAGGAATTCGCGGGTCGCGCGCTCACCGTGACGGGCCCCGTCGTCTGGGAGTCGACGCCCAAGCGAGACATCTTCGACGTCGGCCCGCTTTTCTTCCACATTCACGGCAAGCCCGAGACGGGCGGCGTCGCCGAAGATCACACGACGCTCATCCCGTTTTTTCACTACGGCTACGACCCCGATCACTCCCTGTTCATCCTGCCGGGCTACTACCGTCGCATCGGGCCGGGCTCCGACACGCTCCTCAGTCTGCTCTATTCGCACGTCCAGACGCGCCATGGTTCGACATCGCTCACGGCGGTGGGGCCCGTCTTGCCGCTTTATTGGAACTACAGCGACCGCGACCTCGGTCTGAAAACATGGGCGGCCGTGCCCTTTTTCTACACGTCGAACAGCCCGGTAACCCACGATTGGCTCACGCCCCTCGTCGGTCACTTCGAACGAGTCAGCGAGTCGCACACGTGGTGGGTATTCCCGACGCTCACCGTCGCGTCCGATACGCACGGCGGCGAGGTCGATTTCCACCCGCTCGTTTACATCGGCCGCAGCGACGACAAGAGTCACACCGTCCTCGCGCCCGTCCTGTGGGACTTTGCGAGCCCCAAGGGGCGCACCACGGTGGGCTTCCCCGTGTACTGGCGCTTCGCCGACAGCTCGGACGATTCGGTCACGCAGGTGGCCGGCAACACGCTCTACATGCAAAAGCGCGTCGCCGGCGGGCTCGATTGGCAATTCCATTTCCTCCCGATCTTTTCCTACGGGGAAGACCCGGGGGGGTATTTCTGGAATCTGCTGTTCGGCCTAGCTGGGTATTCTCACCATCGCTCCTCGGACGAGGTGCGCGCGTTTTGGATTCCCATCGACATCGGCGGACCGCAGGCCGCTGCCGCCTCGCGCACCAGCCCCGGGCGGCCGCACCCGTTCTGAGAGAGGGAGGGCGGGTGGAGTCCCGAGACGACGGCCACGAGTGCAAGTCCAACTGGGCGGGACACCTGCGGGCGGCCCTCGTCCTTCAAGCCGTGCTCGCTCGCTTCGAGGAGCACGGCATCGCGGTCCTGCCGGTCAAGGGGGTCGTGACCGCCCGGACGCTCTACGAAGACATGGCGCTGCGCCACTCGGGAGACGTCGACCTGCGCCTCCGCCGGACGGACTATCGTCGGGCGATCCGGCTGGCGCGGGCGCTCGGCTGGTCGCCCCGCAAGGGGACCCCGGTGCTCTGGCAAACCGTGCTGACCCTCATGGGATGCGAGGTGGACATCGAATGCACCCTAGGCCCCCCGGGCCTGTGCGCCATCTCGGTCGACGACCTCTTGCGCAGGGCGCAGGGCGACCGGACGCTCTTCGGGTTCCCGGTCCGCACCATCGACCTTCACGACCACGCGCTGGTCCTCGCGCTCAACGCCTACAAGGACTGGTTTTCCTGCCTTCCGTGGTCGCTCGAGGACCTGCGCCGCATCGTACGGGTCCCCGGCTTCGAGCCCTCCATCCTGGTGCAGCGCGCCCGCGAAGGTCGCATCTCGTCAGTCCTCTGGCTCGTCGCCGACTGGCTCGTCCGCGAGAAGGGCGTGACGGACTGGCAGGTCGTGCGCGATGGCATCGGCGCGGGCGCCCCTTCGCGTCGTGTGGCGCACACGTGCGGGTGGCTGCGACAGCTCGGCTCGCCCCCCAAGCTAGGACTCGTCGCGACGGCGAGCTCCTCGGACGCCTCATGGCGGGCCGCCATCGGCGCGAGCTTGGCGGTCGCGGGAGCTTGCCGGGGACGGGCGGAGCGCGCGCTGGGCTATTTTTGACCGGGCAGCTGGCGGCTTCGCTCCGAGATGACCCGGCCTTCCTCGAGGAGGATCACCCGGTCGGCCGCAGCCAAGAGCTCCTGGGAATGCGCGGCGACGAGCACCGTCCGGACGCGAGCGAGGTCTCGACATAGGCCCGTGACGAGGCTCAAGCCCGCGATGTCGAGGCCGGCGTCCGGCTCGTCGAGCAGGACGACTGGACGGTCGCTGCACAGCACCCGCGCCAGGCCGACGCGCTGACGTTGACCCACGGAGAGGCTGTCCACGCTCGCGTCGAGATCGACATGGGCGAGACCCACTCTCCCGAGGGCCTCGGTCATGCGGGCGTCCGAGGTGTCGGGATCGAGAAAGCGGAGGCACGCGCGCAGGCGGGTCCGCGGCGCCAGGTACGGCCGCTGGGGAAGGAACGAGACGTGGCGGCGCCAACGCTCGACGTCGAGCTCCCCGAGAGGCACGCCGTCGATCCACACGCCGCCGGCCTGCGGCCGAGCGGTGCCGACGATCGTGTGAAGGCACGTGCTCTTGCCGGAGCCGTTCGGCCCCGCCAGAGCGACCAGGCCTCCCCTGTCCACGGAGAACGATAACCCGGCCAGCGCGGCGCGCTCGGGACCGCCCCTCGACCGATAGGCGAAGTGAATGTCTCGCAGTTCAATCCTGGATATCGGTTCGCGCAGCGCGACGGTCGGCCTCGGATCCTCGCCCGGGACCGCGAGCAGCGCGTCCATCGCGCGCACGCGTGGCGCGTGGCGCAAGAGATCGTGGAGGCCCTGGGCGACGCCGGCGAAGGCCGGCGCCAGGCTCGCCAGCAAGGCCGCCGTGACGAGCGCGGGTCCGATCGGCGCGCCTCGCGCCAGGCACGGAACGAGGACGCCCACACCCACCGCAAAGGCCGAGACCCACAGCGGGAGGCGTCCGCCGAACGTCACCACGAACTCGGACCGCGAGCGCGCCGCCCGCCAGAGTCTGACCGTCTCGGCATAGTCCGCGGCGAAGGCGGCCGCTCGTCCCGCCACCACGATGTCGACTCGGCCGTCGAAGGCGTCCGTGACCCCGTCCACCAGCCTCGCCCACAGGGGGGTCAACCGAGCCCAAGCCCGCGCCGTCGCTCTGCGCGACCCGAGGAGCCACGCCGCTCCGAGGCCGCAGCCGACCGCCACGGCCGCGATCACGCCCGCGGGTTGCGTCGCCACGACCAGCACCGCGAAGGCCGTCGCGGCGAGCGAGTTCGCTGCGAGGTTGGGCAGTCCGGTGACGAGCAGGGCCACGACGACGTGCATCCCTTCGAACAGCACGGCGCGCGCTTCTTCGTCCGGCAGCACGCTCCGCTGCAGGACGTCGCCCCGAAGCGCCGCCTGGACCGCGCGAGCGTAGACTCGCGCCTCGACCCGCGACGAAAGCACCGCCCTTGCCACGCGCTGCGCGAGTGCGCAGACACCGAAAGCGAGCACGGCCCCCGCGGTCAGCCACGCTCCTCGGCCCGCTGCCGCCAAGACGATCCCCGGCGCGAGCAGGCGCTGGACGAGGGACAAGAGCGCTGCGAGGACCTGTCCGCGAAGAGTGCCGGGGTCCGCGAGGCGGCGGACGAGGTGGAGTCCTTCGGTCGGGGAGGTCACGAGGGGATGGGAGGAAGCTGGAGGCGGGGCCACGCAATAGCCCCGCCCGCTCCGGGAAACGGACGCTCCGCGGTCGAGTGACCGCTTGCCCCTTCAGTCTCAGTCGCCGCCGGCGTCCGGGGGCGGATAGAAGATACACTGGTCGAGCCCAGCCGGTGAACCGCAGGTCTGAGGATCGCCGCATTGCAGCGAGGCGCACACCCTATCGTCGTAACTCACCACCGGTCCGGAACAGCCCGCGTCGTCGGGTAGCATCGGGGTGCAGACCCCCGTTGCATTCCCCGTCAAATCCACGTCGCAAAACTGCATCGGTTGGCCCGAACTCGCCGCACGACACATCTCGTCGCTCGAGCATGCTCCGCCGTCGCCCACCAACGGTAAGCAGGTTCCCGACCCGGCCTCCTGCGAAACATAGCAGTAAGCCCCGTCGACGCACTCGAACGAGGTAACGCACCCTCCCGCATCGATCTGGAGATGCCCGATCAACACGTTTTGACAGGCGTGTATGAGCGCCGCGAAAGCCGAGGCCGAGACTTCCGTGCCGCACCCATACGCCGACAACTGCGCAAGGCATCCGGCGCTCGCATCCTCATCGATCGTCATGTTTCCGCGGCAAAGCACGCTCGGATCGTCCGGCAGCGTGTTGTCCCAGCCGACGTAGTCGTTCTGGCTCAGGCAGGTCGGCAGGTCGAAGCCTCCATCCCCGTAGCCCGGACAGCAGTTGCCGATGCCGTAGCAGTAGGCGGCGGCGTACTGCTGCGGGTAAGTCTTCAAGGCGGTCGGGCAGACGTAAACGTCGGGCGCGGCGTCGACGACATCGACCGTGGCGTCTTGCGCATCCGCCTCCCCATCGACGACGTCGACCGTAGCGTCGTGCGCGTCCGCCTCGGCATCGACTTTGGCATCCGCCGCGTCCTCTTTAGCCACGGGCCCATCATGCGTTGCCGCATCGCCCGAGTCGGCCTTCGCGTCCTGCTCGCCCACCGTGGCCGAGTCCGCGTCGCCGGCGTCCATCTGCGTGGCGTCCTGAGCGTCCGCTGCATCGCTGGAGTCGTTCGGAGCGGCGTCCCCCACGACATCCGCTCCTGAGTCGGGCATCGCGTCAACCTTCGCCGCGTCCTGATCGGGCGCCGCGTCCGCCGCGTCGGCCTGGATCACGTCCGATGTCGAAGGGCCGTCTGCGCTGCCGTCATTCTCAGGCGATGTCCCCGTGTCGTCGCTACAGCCCGCGAGAACCAAACCCGCCACGGCGTAGACCGCCACGAGCCCAAGAAGAGCCGTCCGCATCCTCGGTCGCACGTTTCTCATGGAACCCTCCGCTCAAGCGCCTCAACCCAGGAAAATCCACCAGCGCGCCACGCTACCACGCTCCGCGGTCCTTCGCACAGCAGCGTCGGCGGCGGCTCGCGCGGCAAACCGGCATTCGGGCGATTTCCACACCGGCTACGTCCTCTGCATCGAGAGCGAGTCCACGGTACTCGATCCACGCGTGCGCCAGCGCGCCGCGCCTTTGCTGCGGCGGAAACACGCCGATGACCACGTCCGCATCCGGCGCTCGCGCCGACAGGGCCATCGCGCGGCTCAGGCATGTTCCGCGGCTCCCGAGACGCTTAGCCGCTCGCCGGATCTCCTCGAGCCCACGTCGCTTGGGAAGGATTCTCCCGAGGCCACGGAGGACCGCGTGAGCCTGAAGCGGCGTGACCACGCGAAGCAGCGCGCGCGCCAGACCGTGCAAGAGCTCATCGATCAACCGCACGCTCCGGCGCTCCGCAGACGAGAAGGCCGCGCTCGATGAGATCGGCGCTGAGCGACCTCAGATCCGCGAGCGCCACGTCGAATGCCACGTCGTACTCGGCCATCACGTCCTTTGCGACTTGCTCGATGCTTTGCCCTTTCTCGAGTCCACCCCAGAGCCGTGCTCCGACGTCATCGAGGGAGAAGTACTCGCCACGGGACAGGTCGACGATGAGAAGCTCGTCGTCGAAGAGGCGCACGAAAACGCCCTCCGCGGGGCGCACGACCGCGGCGGTATCGCTCATGGAACCGCCCTCGGTACACCGAGAAAGGCCGCGACGACATCCGCGACTCCTCCGGGCGCACTGGGATCTCGCACCAGCTCGATCATCGGCGCGCTTTCATGGAGGCGCGATATTTGCTCGATCTCACGGCGCCTGGCCGCCAGGTCATCGACCTCGACACGGAGGATCGCCTCGAGGACGGAGCGCGCGGCGGCCGTCCCGCGGAGCGCGCGCACTTCGGGACCGCGGGCGGACGCGTCGAAGCGCAGCGCGACGGCGAGCGCCAGCGCGGTGGCACGGGTCGCCCGTTGATGGGGGCGGAGCGCGACCTTCCCACCATCGATCGGCCCGGAGAGATCCTCCAGACCGAGCGCGACGCAAGACGGACCGGTGAGCCAATGCTCCTCTTCCGTCGGCTGCACGACCACGGGTACGGCGTCCGCGTCGAGGAGAACGACGTCATCGGCGAGGAGCTCGGCGCCTGTGCGCAGGCACATCTCAGCGGCCGCCGTCGACTTGCCAGCCCCGCTTGGCCCGAGAAACAGTACCGCGCCCGCGGGGCAAGCGATCGCGGCCGCGTGGAGTGCGAGTTGTCCGCGGAGGGCTCCGACCAAGGCGCGGACGATTCCGTTCTTCAGCTTCTCGACAGCCTCGAGCGCGGCCCCGCCCACCGGCTCGAAACGCGCGTCCGTCCCGTCGCTTTCGCAAGTGAATGTTCCAAGTCTTGGCCACTCCGCCAGTACCCTTGGGCCGCACCGGCCAAGGCGGAACGTGACCGCCTCGCCCGTCTTGACTTCATGGACCCAAACGGTGGGCGGCCCACCGGTGCCCGAGCCCGCGAGAGAGCTGTCCGGGTTACGCGAGTTGACGCCCACGCCCGTGCTCCCGCAGAAAGGCCTCGACGGTGAGAAGATCCCATATCTGGCAAAAGCGAGCGTCGGCACCGAGGGGATAGTCTCGCTCGCCGAGGGCGACGACCGCCAGCCACTCGTTGAAGCTCGCCCTGAGAGCAGCGGGTTCGACCAGACCCCGAACTCCCAGCTCCTCGAACGTCGCCAGCCCGCGCAGCTCGTCCATGCAATTGGATGCCGCCGCTGCCGCTGCGACGGCCGGTTCGTAGCGCGCCTTGGATTGCCGCGTGCGCACCTTTTCCGGCAGAATCCCCCGCATGGCGAGGCGATAAAGCCCTCGGTACTCGTCGCCATAAGAGAGAATCTGAGGGTCGAGTTCGAAGACGAATCTCACCAGCTCGTGATTGAGAAAGACGTCGACGGGAGCGCATCCCGTGACAGCCGCCACCTGGCCGCCGAGATCCGCCATGTCGGGCAGCATGTGATGGCTGCACAGGTCTTTCATCCACGCGTCTGGGCTGTCCGGAAGGACGCGGGAGCGGTTTGCACTGGCCTCCTCCACTTCGAGAAAGATCTCCGCGGAACGCCGAGTCATCCATTCGGGTGGGGCGCAGCGGCGCCGGCGCGGAGGCCACCAGACCGATGGCAACATCCATCGCGGCAGCAGCGGCCCAACGACGAATTCTCGGAGTCGACTGCTCGCACTCATCGACCACGGCACCCTAACCCGCAGCGCTCCACGCACAGCCTCAAGGATGTGCCCGCGGCGAGCTAGCTGAGCGTAAGGCAAGGGCCCCCCCGAGACGCGGTCGCCGCTGACGCCTGAGAGGGTGACGTCCGCCGACCACGCGGACGCGGTCGCGCACTGGAGCATGTCCAAGCAGGTCGTCCCAAGGACGACCGGCTGTGCATCGGCGCACAGGGATTGCCGAAACCAGAGCCCCGCGTCCCGGGCGGGGCGGAGCTCCGCGTGGACCTTCAAGGCACGGACGACCTCGGCGAAGTAAGGCCGATCGTCGCCCGGCGCCGCGTATTGGACAGAAATGGCCGTCAGCGCGCGGTCGGATGAGAATCGAGCCGCAGCCAGCGACAGAACTCCGCTCGAGTCGAGCCCGCCACTCACGAGAACCGCGACCCGCCGGGAGGCACCAACCGCGGTGTCGACGGCCGCGTCGAGTCGATGACGGAATTCGGCTGCGAGGTCCTGAGGGCGCCCGCGACGATAACGTCCGGCGATGTGCGGGAACACTCGCTCCACATGGACCCCGTTACGGTCCGCGACCACCGATTCGCAGGGCCGCAGGCGCTTGACGCCCTGATAGGCCGTCGCGTCCGAATCGATGTCCGTCGGTGCGGACAAGAGGCAGACCAGACGGCGCGTGCTCAGCTTGACCTCGGGGAGCAGCGCTAGGAGCGACGCGAGACGAGAGCACGCGACGAGCAGCTCCCCGCGGCCGTCCGACGTGTAATAGAGAGGGTATTGGGGCAACGGGCCGGCGTCGAGTCGGAGCGCTCCGTCAGCAACGCAGCGCGCGCGCGGATGCGAAGCCCAGCGACCGGAGGAGGCCAGGTCGACGTCCGAGCCACCCTCGAGAATCGAAGGCGCCCACACGGCCAGCATCGCGTTTCCGCGCCACACTCGACGTGCGCCCGTCGACTCGACGAGCGCGTCCACGCGCGTCCGCATCCCACCCGCTGCGCGTGGGTCAGCGCTCCAGAAGGCCATGAACATGGTTGTGCGTCGCCCGTCAGGGGATCCGAAAGTCGTCGCCGTGCGCCTTGCTGCCACCGCGCGATAAGCCAGCCGCACGACTGATGAAGCGACCCGTCAGCGTCCGAGCATCAGCCGTGCTTCAAGAAGGTGCGCCCGTCGGTGGCATGGATCGAGCCCCCGGCCAACGTTAGCTCCCTCACCGACCCCAGGCGCTTGAGCACCGGCGCTACGTACGGCTTCTTCGATTTGGGCGCTCCGGCCTGCGCCGCGGCGCGATCTTCCGGAACCATCGTTCCGCTCGCCGCCGCTTCCTTCATCTCAGTTTCCAAGTCATTCCGTCCTGGCAAGGTCGTCTGCTCCCGAAAATCGGGAGCCCCGCTGCGGCGGGATTATCTGACACTTTGATGCGTCAGGGCGCGGAAATGTTCAAGGGGGCTCGGTTCTTGCCAGGCGAAACCGCGCAAGCCGGTGCGGCCGAGCGGCCGAGGAACGCGCTTCTCGGAGCGATGAAGGAATCCAGTTGCCCGATGTGCGACACGCACATGACGGTCACGCTGGTCAGCAGAGCGACGGTGCGAAAGGGCCGGGCCGCGGGGAGACGATGTTCACTCGTCGCCGGGGCCAATCCTGCCGCCATCTCGTTCCAGTATGATAACGACGGCCTGCTCACCAACGCCGGTGCCCTCGTGCTCACCCCCGACCCCTAGAACGGCCGCCTGACGGGAACGTCCCTGGGCGTCGTGACCGACACCTACACCCCCGACACCAACGGCCTGCTCTCCTCGTACGTCGCCAGTTACAAGGGCACTCTGCTCTACTCCGAGGTCATCAACGCACGCGACGCTGCGGTCTAATGCGGACGTCTTTCTCACTGGAGACGCGTCGCTCGCTGCGTAGAGCTTGAGGTGAGCGTGCTTGTTCCGGCACCGTGAAGGGCGCTCGCGCGCTAGGCGAGCACGGTCGAAAGCCGCAGCCCGCGCTCTCGACGAGGCAAATTAGCCCGCCTTGCGGACCAACTCCTCGAATTCGTCCGGTCGGGACCATCGGGCAACGTCGGATACGCTATCCACCAAGTTGAAGTCCTCGGGCTGCCACACGTCCATCGTGTCGTCGAAGAGAGACACGAACCGGTGCGGTTGGGGGCCAACGGCGAAGGCACTGAGATCAACCCACGTGGCGAGAACGTGCTCGGCTACCTTGCGTGCTGCCGCTCGACTGCCAGTGCCAAGGACGCACACGAGGGAACTCGCGTCCGGCGTTCGCGTGTGGAAATCGATGGACCAATCCCGCCCCGATCGGCCCACAAGCTTCTTGGCCCGGTCAAACGGAATGAGCTTTTCCGAAAGGTAGTCCGCGACTTCGTCCGTGAGCGTCTCGACCGCTCGCGTTCGCAGCGTGAACCATATGTCCGCGACGCGCAGGCAAGCCTGCCCAATACGAACGACGGCGCCCGCTATCGTGTCCCCAGGACGAAGCCGGAGCATGAGCATCCCCTTGAAGAACTCAACGCCGCTCTGGACGCAAACGTCGTCAATCATCTGTCGCTGCTTGGGCGACCGGCGCGGCGCGAGGGTCTGAGTTCGTAGCCATCGAACCGTTTCTCCGAGGTCGGTCAGGGTCCGCACCCCGCCTTTTTCGGAGTAGTAGACGTCGATGACGTCGCCATCGGGGTAGAGAAACGGCGTACGAACGCGAACGCGCGAATCGTGAGGGGCGCACACGAAGAGCGCGCTCAGCTGCGAGGCTATTTCGGTGCAGGGGTCGGCGGTCATGGCAACAGGTCCTCCCGGGGAGGGGGCGGGGCGTGCATCGTCCCGGTATGGGCGATGTTGGCCTCTGCGCAAAACTGCCGCCAGACGGACAGCGGGGCGTCGACCGGAGCCGTGATGTCGCTGGGAACGTAGGCGTGTGCGTCGCGGAACTGCTCCGTGTACGTGTGTTTGTGCTTCTCGCCGACATACTGGCAGGTCGGGTTGTGGTGGTCTTTGCCGAGGTCGAGCGCGTATATGCGCCCCACCCCTCGGTGAACCAACGCGAGAGACAGTGCTTTCGCGAGCGCGTTGTAGCTCCCCTTCACAAAGAGGGGATACCCGGCGTCGGACTTCACCTCAGCACGGAATTCGACGCTCGGCGAGTGGTCCTCGTCCTCCGTCCAATCGATGTCCCCATCGATGCGCTTGGTCGTGTCGGCCAGCAGGGAGTCGAATTCGATCTGCGTCAGGGGCACGAGGGAACCCTACCGCAAGGCTTGCGCGATGACCCGTTCTTCGCCGTCCGCAAGTCGAGTCGGTGCTGTCCACTTTCTTCAGCTTGCGGCCGCCACGCCTCTGGATTGCGACGAACGCTGGTCCGTTCGCGGTACGCGACCCGACAGGCCGAAAAAAGACAGCGACCTTCGACGGTTGAGACGTGCGGCGGCTCTCGTGCGGCCGAGGCCTCACGGGAGGCCGCCGCTCGAGTCGCACCGTTTGTGGTACGTCTCGAGCGATGGGGAACGACTACGAGGCGTATTGGGGAAAGGCAGATCCAGCTGTAGGTGGGTTTCACCTCGCGGCGTTCCATTCGCTCGACGTCGCCGCGGTCGCGGAACGCCGCATCGAACGGAGTGAGGTTCTTCGCGCCCGCCTTGTCGCGCTGCTTGGGCTGCCGCACGAAGCAGTCCCCGCGACGGTGGCGTTGTGGGTCGCCCTCCACGACATCGGGAAGATAGACGTGCGCTTTCAGGTCAAGGCGCGTGACCTGGCCGTACGGCTCGATGCGCGGCGTGCGACATGCCGGCACGGAGGTCCCTACGATCACGGTCGTTGGGGCTATGCGCAGCTCCGCGGTGAACTGCGGGCGTCCGTAAGCGAACTGTTGGGGGACAAGGTCGGGCCTCTGCTCCAGGCGGTCACCGGACATCACGGGGAGCTCCCGTCGAATGCGCGGCCTCGAAGCGACGAAGACGCCGAACCCTTTGAGGACGCCGATCGCGCCGCGAGGCGGGCATTCCTTTCCGATGCCACAACGTTGTTCATAACACGTGGGGCTTCGCGCCTTGCGGAGGGCTCCGAAACGACCTTCCCGGCCGTCGCCCTGGTCGCCGGGCTCTGCTCCGTCGCCGACTGGATCGGCTCGCAGGTCGACTACTTTCCTTACGTGAAAGAGCCAGTCTCTCTCGAATCATACTTTGCGGACGCGCGACAGAAGGCAGAGAGAGCGCTCGATGCCCTGCGCCTCGACGCAGTCCCATCGGGACGCGGATTCGGCGACCTCTTCCCCGGGCGCTCTCCGCGTGATGTCCAGATTGCGACGGAGGCCATCCGTGTTGACTCAGAGCCTCGCCTCGTTGTCATAGAAGCCCAGATGGGGGCGGGTAAGACCGAAGCAGCACTCGCAATCGCTGAGCGGCTCCTCGGCGCTGATGCGGCCAGTGGCATCTTCTTCGCCTTACCCACGATGGCGACATCGAACGGCCTGTTCAAGCGCATCGAGGATGTAACGCCACGGATGTTTTCTGGCGACGTCAACGTTCTACTTGCGCACTCGCGCTCCCGGAAGAACGAAGCGATGACACGCCTGATTGACAAGGCGGTGTCACGCTACGGCAGCGGGCGCGCGGCAGACACGGCGGCAGATGACGAAGATGCGACCGCCGCGTGTGCGAAATGGTACCTAACAAGCAAACGGGCGCTGGTAAGTCAGGTAGGCGTCGGCACGGTCGACCAAGCGATGATGGCCGTCCTCCTGGTGCGACACCACTTCGTGCGTCTCTACGGCCTGGCCACCAATGTGGTGATTCTCGACGAGATACACGCATACGACGCGTACATGAGCGTCATCCTCGAGCGCCTCGTCGAGTGGCTCGGCGCGCTGCGAACGCCTGTGATTTTGCTTTCGGCGACGCTCCCAGCGGGCCGCCGCGCAGCCTTCGCGAATGCATATTCAAAGGGCGCCTTCGGAGGGGATAGCACTCACGGATCGTCGGAGTCGACAGCCTATCCTCTGGTCTTCGTGGTGGATCGCGAGGGCCATGCGACGAAGACGTTGGCGCAAGAACCGGCTGACCATTTGCTCCGCGTGGAGCGCATTACGACGACCACGCCGGTCAACGACGTGTTACCCGGCCTCGTCGAGCTATCCCGACGCGGTCGCATCGCCTGGATCCGCAACACAGTCAGCGAAGCCCAGGTCGCCTGGGACGCGGCCCGTGGCGCCGGGGCAGAGGCGCTTCTCTTCCACGCGCGAATGCGAGCACGGGATCGCGCGCGCGTCGAGCGAGAGGTGCTCGAAGGATTTGGTCGTGACGGCAACCGCGAGACAGGATTGGTAATTGCCACTCAGGTGATCGAACAGAGTCTCGATCTCGACTTCGACCTGCTGCTTTCGGACCTCGCTCCGATCGACCTGCTGATGCAACGAGCCGGGCGCCTGCATCGGCACCTGGACAGTCGTCCACGCCCGGCTGGCTTCGATCGCCGGCTCCGAATCCTCATACCGCCACAGGCCGAAGTGGACGCGCTGCATTTCGGGCTGTCTCGCTACGTATACGATCCCGTGACAATGTGGATTGCACATGAGCTGATTCGCACGCGCGACACGGTGGCTGTGCCCAGGGATCTGCGCGCCCTCGTCGAAGCGACATATGACCCAGCGGAACGCGCAAACCGTATAGAGCTGGCACCGAACGCGGAGGTCCTGCTGGAGGCTGAGGGCCGTCGCGAGGAGGCGCGCA
>JBEKXD010000042.1:0-50456 GCA_049512415.1 Polyangiaceae bacterium | reverse complement strand
CAGCCAGAAGCCGCTGCTCATCATCGCGGAGGACATCGAAGGCGAGGCTCTCGCAACGCTCGTGGTCAACAAGCTCCGCGGTACGCTTCACTGTGCGGCGGCAAAGGCCCCCGGCTTTGGCGACCGACGCAAGGAGATGCTCAAGGACATCGCGACTCTGACCGGCGGCCAGGTGATCGCGGAGGAGCTCGGCCTGAAGCTCGAGAACGTGACGATCAGCGATCTCGGTCGTGCCAAGCGCGTGACCCTAGACAAGGACAACACCACGATTGTCGACGGCGCGGGCGCCAAGGACAAGATCAAGGGCCGAATCGAGGAGATTCGCAAGCAGATCGAGTCGACCACGAGCGACTACGACCGTGAGAAGCTCCAGGAGCGGCTTGCGAAGCTCGTCGGCGGCGTGGCGGTTGTCAAGGTGGGTGCAGCCACCGAGACGGAGATGAAGGAAAAGAAGGCGCGCGTCGAGGACGCATTGCATGCGACGCGTGCGGCGGTCGAAGAGGGCGTCGTGGCGGGTGGCGGCGTAGCGCTGCTCCGCGGTCAGGCGGCTCTCGACGACCTCAAGGTCTCCGATGCGCAGCGCTTCGGCGTTCAGATCATCCGGCGCGCGCTCGAGGAGCCGCTTCGCATGATCTCCCAAAACGCAGGCCTCGAAGGCTCGATCGTCGTCAATAAGGTGCGCGAAGGCAAAGACGACTTCGGCTACAACGCGGCGACAGACCAGTATGGCCAGCTCCTTGCCCAGGGGGTCATCGATCCGGTCAAGGTCGTTCGAACGGCGCTCCAGAATGCCGCGAGCGTTGCGAGTCTGATGCTCACGACCGAGTGTCTGATCGCCGAGCGCCCGAAGGAAGAAAAGGACGCCGGCGCAGGCGCCCACGCGGGTCACGGACACGGCGACTACTGAGCCGGTTTCGGACTCGCCTGCTGGGCGATTCTTGATGTCTTAGAAGCATCCGGAAGGTTACGTGGGCCCCGCGAGCTCCCCGCTCTCGGGGCCTTCGCATTCCATCGGGTGCGAGAACAGGCCAGAATCGGTGCGGATTCACGTGTCGACACCCCGAGCGCCCACCGCCGAGCTCACCATCGAAGGGGTGGTCGACCGGGTTACGTTCGAGAACCATGAGTCCGGATTTCGCGTGCTCAAGGTCGCGGTGGCCGATCGCCGCGATGCCCTCTCGGTGGTAGGGGTGCTGCCTCCCGTGCGAGAGGGGTCACGGGTTCGTGCGCGCGGTCGCCTCGAGGTCGATCGCACGCACGGCGAACAGTTTCGGGCCGACTCGATCCTCGAGCTGGCTCCCAACACGCTGGTAGGTCTGGAAAGGTACCTCGGATCGGGCCTCGTCAAGGGTGTCGGACCGAAACTCGCCCAACGCATCGTCGCTGCGTTCGGCCTGGAGGCGCTTGCCGTTCTGGAGGAGAGCCCCGAGAGGCTGCGCGAGGTGGCGGGTCTCGGTGAAAAGAGGCGTGATGCCATCGTCCTGGCGTGGCGCGAACAAAGGGCTCTGCGCGACGTCATGGTGTTCCTGCAAGCCCACGGCGCTAGCGTTTCCCTCGCGATGCGGGTCGTGCGTCGCTACGGAGCGGCGGCGATGGGAATCGTGTCGCGAGAGCCTTTCCGTCTCGCTCTGGACGTTCGCGGAGTTGGCTTCCAGACTGCGGACCGAATCGCGGCTTCGCTCGGGATCGCGCGCGAATCGCCAGAGCGCATGCAGGCGGGGTTCATGCAGGTGATCCATGACGTGACGGCCGCCGGTCACGTGTGGACCCGCATGTCCGACGCACAGGAGCTAGCGGCCCGGCTGCTGGGGCTCGAGGGGGCCGACGCCGGCGCTGCATCAGGTCTCCGGGCTGCGGCGGATGCGCTGGCGGGCGCCGGGCTCGTGGTGGTCTGTCGAGAGGGGAGCGAGGAGCGCGTCTACGCCGCGCCGATGTACGCGGCGGAGGTTCGCGTGGCCCGGCGTCTTTGGGATCTTGGGACCGGGGAATCTCGGACGCTCTCTCACGCCTCGACGGCGATGGCCGACTTCGAGCGAACCACGGGGACGGTCCTCGCGCGTGAGCAGCGGCTAGCCGTCGAGCAGGCCGCGCGCAGTCCAGTGCTCGTCATCACCGGCGGACCAGGAGTTGGCAAAACGACTCTCGTTCGGGCCTTGCTGGCTGTCTTCTCCGCTGCGAAGCTCGCTGTGCGCCTTGCGGCCCCGACGGGACGAGCCGCCAAGCGGATGACGGAAGCGACAGGGGCCGAGGCCTTCACCCTGCATCGACTGCTCGAGTTCGACCCGCGCGCGGCCCGGTTCAAACGCGACCGACGCCGTCCGATCGAAGCAGGAGCCGTCGTGGTCGACGAAGCGTCGATGCTCGACCTGCCGACTGCGGATGCGCTTCTCGACGCCATTGCTCCGGGAACGCGCCTGCTGCTCGTGGGCGACGTCGACCAGCTGCCTAGCGTGGGTCCGGGTGCGGTCCTGCGCGACGTCATCGACTCCGGCCACGTGCCCTGCGTGCGCCTAGAGCAGGTCTTCCGCCAGGCCGCGCGCAGCCTCATCGTGATGAACGCTCACCGAATCAATCGTGGCGAGGCGCCTGCGACGACCGCCGGGGACGCGAACGCCGACTTCTTCATCATCGATCGCCGCGATCCCGAGCGGGCCCGGTCGACTCTCGTCGAGCTAGTGGCCTCACGCATTCCGCACAAGTTCGGATTCGACCCCGTGCGAGACATTCAGGTCCTCACGCCGATGAATCGTGGGCCGGTCGGGGCGGTAGCGCTCAACGCTGCGATCCGGGCCGTGCTCAATCCGACGGGCCCCGCGCTGGTGCACGGGTCGCGGAGCTTTCGCGTCGGCGACAAGGTCATGCAGCTTCGAAACGATTACGACCGCGGCATCTACAACGGCGACACGGGGGTGGTCGTCCACGTGGACCTCGAGGGGGGAACGCTGACTCTGCGCGTGGACGACCGCGACGTGACGTTCGAAGGCGCTGACCTCGACGACATCGCCCTGGCCTATGCCTGTACGGTTCACAAGGCGCAAGGGAGCGAATACCCCGCCGTCGTGATGCCACTGCTCACGGCCCATTACGTGATGCTCTCGAAGAACCTTCTCTACACGGCTGTGACGCGCGGCAAGCGGCTTGTCGTCCTCGTGAGCGACCCGCGTGCGCTCGAGCTGGCACTTCGCGGGACGTTGCGCGAAGAGCGACGGAGCGGACTCGCCTCGCGCATCGCTGGATTTACTATGCTCGTCCGCGGCCATTGACGAATCGGGATCGGCCGGCCAGGCTGTGGGGCACGCTGATGATAGCTCGCCTATTCGTGGGATGTGTGCTCGGCCTGCTCGCCGGGGCGGCGGTCGCGGCGGGTCTCGTGTTCGGTCTGCACACGCCAGCGTACGACGGATCGCTGGGCGTCGTGCTCGCCTACGCAACGGCCGCGATGACCGGTGTGCTCACTGGGCTCGTCGCGGGCAAGCCAATCTGGGCCCACGGGGCGTCCATCGAGGCCGGCCTCAAGGCCGTTTTCGGGGCGATGCTCGGCACGTTCGCGATGTTTGCGCTTCGCAAGTGGGTGCCCGGCGTGCGCGTGGACTTGACGGCGTTCGGTGTCGGAGGAGCCGGTGCGTTGGGCGACCTGCCCGCGGCTTCCCTGCCCCTGCTCGGAGCGGTGCTCGGCGGCCTGTTCGAGCTCGACAATACGGCGGACAGCTCCAAGGAGTCGGCGGCCCGACGGGCTTCCGCGGGCCCCGTGGGTGCGCGCGTGGACACGGCCAATGCGCCGAAGCGGGGCGCCCGACGTATGTCCGTCGGTTCGGAGAATGCGCCGGAAGAGGACGCGGAAGACCGTAAGCACGCCAAGGGGTAGCCGTGCCGCCCGGACGTCTCGCGCTCTATGCAGCGACGCTCGGCGTCTCGCTGGTATCCGCCCGAGCGATCGCCGGTCGTCCACCGCCGCTCATTTGGGCCGTCGTTCTGCTCGCAGGGTACGTTGCCCTCATCCTGTCCGGAGTCTTCATACTGCGTTGGCGCGTCTTCGTGGACGCGATCGTATCTGGGCCGCGCGGGGCTCGAGGCGTCGCACTCACGTTTGACGACGGCCCAGATCCAGTCTGGACGCGCCGCGTGCTGGACACGCTCGACGCTCACGGCGTCTGTGCGACGTTCTTCGTCATCAGTCACAAGGTGGAGCAATTCCCGGACGTCGTCCGAGACATGCTCGCGCGCGGTCACGCGATCGGCGTTCACTCCTACGATCACGACAGATGGTTCGCACTGCGCTCATCGGCCCGCGTTCGGGCCGATATCGCGCGGGCCGTCGACGTGCTCGCGCGCGTGACCGGCGTACGACCCCTTCTCTTCCGACCTCCGATTGGTCACACCAATCCAATCATTTCGCGCGCGATCGACGAACTGGACTTGGTCCCAGTCGGCTGGACTGTTCGCGGAGGGGACGCGTGCGCGGGCGCCACGCCCGGCGCGGTCGTGGCGCGCGTTCGCCGAGGGCTCCGCGATGGGGCCATCGTCGCGCTCCACGATGCGCCCGAGCGTGGCGAGCGAGAGCCCGTCATCGTTCGGACACTGCCGTCGATCCTCGACGCCATCGCGGCCGCGCGGCTCGCTGTAGTCCCGCTTTGCACGTGGGTAGAGGCGATCCATCAGGGGGGCGATGCCGGCAAGACAACATAAAAGCGGGCGCCCTCAATGTACGTGTCGTCGTACTCGATGATGCCACCGGCCGACTCGACAATTCCGCGACACACCGCCAGTCCGAGGCCGGTCCCCTCCCCGACAGCCTTCGTCGTCACGAACGGCTCAAAGAGCCTTCCTCTCACTTCGGGGGCCACTCCGTGACCATTGTCTTGTACGTCGATGCGCACGCCACCTTGGTCGGTAGCTCGGGCCCGAACCAGGACGCACCCGCCCGAAGGCACGGCCGCCCCGGCATTGAGCACCAGGTTGAGCATGACCTGAGTCAGGCGAGGTGCGGGCATGGCGACCGTCGGCGCGCCACCGACCTCGGAGCGGAGCGCGATATTTCGGAACGACTCTTGCGATCGAACGAGTGAGAAGACGTCGTCGATGACGCCGCGAACGTCGGCCCGTGAGGCAGCGCTCTCCTCCGACGAAATGGCTCGGTCTGGCCTGGCAAACTCTAGCAAGTCGCGCACCACGGTGTGGATGCGTTCCGTCTCCTTCTTCATTCGCAGGAGCAGGTCGCGAGCGCCTTCGTCGCGCAGATCTCCGTCGAGCAGCAGGTCCTCGATCCCGAGGAGCGCTGCCAGAGGGTTTCCGATTTCGTGGGCGAGGCCCGCGGCCAGGCGTCCGACGCCGGCCATTCGTTCGTTGCGGATGACTTGTGCTTGGGCGCGCTTGAGTGCGTCCGTCGCGCAAGTGAGTTGCTCGACCTTCAGCCGCAGCGCAGTCTCCTCCGAGATGAGCTTTCCCGCCATCGCGCGCACACTGAGCGCGAGGTCGGAGATCTCGCGGGCACCGGCGCGAGGCAACGTCAAGGTCCGTGCTCCCCCGGCCACGCGATCGGCCCCCCGGGCGAGTTCTTCAATGGGGCGGACGATGAGTCGCGTGAGCGAGATGTAGGCGAAAACCACGAGCGCGAGTCCGAAGGTCGTCATGTAGAGGGCGACAGGGCGGACGAGGGGCGAGCCGTCAGCCTCTCGATCGGAGAGGCGTGCGCGGGTGACGACCTCAATCGCATCTCGGGCAGACCGCGTTTCGATTGCCCGCCCGTAGGGCGTGTGTACGACATACGCAGCGCTCCTGGCTGCGTCACGCGAATGCGCGCTCGAGTCGAGCGAGTTCGCGGCACACTGCGCGGCCTCTCCGGTCCGGAACGTGACGCAGAGGTCGTCGACCGCGCCCAGCGTTTGCAGCGAATCCACTTCGGTCTTGACCCCGCGGGAGCCGTCGCGCGCGTAGGCATTCGCGATGTGTGCAGTCAGAACGCGAGCCAACACACGGGCGGACTCCTCGTGCTGTCCGATCCCCGTCGTGCGCACGAGGCTGGCGATCGCGACGAATAGCGGCACAAACGCGAGCAGCATCAAGCCGGCGAGTGCGAGGACTATCTGGAGCCGCAGCCCGGCGCGTCCGCGCTGCGCGGTCGCCAGGCCGTGATCCACATGGGGTTCGGCCACGCTGGAAACGGTACCAACCCCTGGTGCGCGCGCCACTTCGAACGCTCTAGGACAGTCTGCTCACTTCAAGCGCGACCCGGGCGGCGCGTCCCCCGGCACGGTGGCCAGCGCGAGTTGGTCGCTCGGTCCAGTCGCGAGCAGCATGCCGTGCGACAAGAGACCCTTGCCGAACTCCCGCGGAGCGAGATTGGCCACCACAACCACGCGGCGGTTTACGAGGTCTTCTGGTTTGAATGTAAGTGCCAGCCCGGCCACGATAATCCGCGGCGCGCCTTCGCCGAGGTCCACGGACAACCGAAGCAGCTTGTCCTTGCGGGGGACGCGGGCAGCCTCGCGCACGATGCCCACGCGCAGGTCGATCGCCGCGAACTCGTCGTACGAAATGGCAGCGGTCTCGGCGCTCGGCGCAGGCTCCGCGGCGGCCGGAGCCACCTGGGCGGACGGCGCGGCCGCGCTCGTCGGCTCGTGGTCGCCGACTTGCGGAGTTACGGTCGCGATGAGCGCTGCGCCCGTCGGTTCGTCGAAGGTCGGAAACAGCGGCGCGCCCGGAGTGAGTGGCTCCCCGTCGCTCCGCGGTTCGCGCGCCGCGAGCAGCCAGTCCCTGCCAATCGCAGCCCGCACGGGGGGCAGTCCGAGTTGTCGGTGCATCTCGTCGCTCCGGTTCGGCATGACGGGCCATACGAGCTTCGCGAGCACGTTCAGCACGGACAGCAGCGTGTGCAGGATCGTTCCGACGCGGTCGTGATTGCCTTGCTTGTCTTCCGCCCAGGGCGCAGCGCGGTCGACGTATTGATTGGCCGCCGACGCGATGGTCCAGGTCCACTCGAGCGCTCGGTGCGGGGCGATCTCGTCCCACGCCTTCAGTGCATGCTGGCGCCCCTCGTCGAGCTTGGCCAAAAGATCGAGTTCGAGCGGACCGGGCTCGCCTCGGGGCGGTACCCGCGTCCCGGTCATCTTGATGCAGAGGCCGAGCGTGCGCGCGAGCAGGTTTCCGAGGTTCTTGCCCAAGTCGGCGTTGTAGCGTTCCACCATCGCAGCGGGATCGAAGTCGCCGTCTTGACCGAGGGCGACGGCCCGCAGAAGCTGGTAACGAAGTACGTCCGCGCCCGCGTCGTCTCCGGCGTGCATCGCGTCGCCAAGGGCGTGGGCGATTCCGAGTGGATCGGCCGCATTTCGCAGCGACTTGCTCATCTTCTGGCCGCCGAAGGTCAGAAACCCGTGCGCGTAGATCTTCGACGGCAGCGGCAGACCGGCGCTCATCAGGAAAGCCGGCCAATAGACCGCGTGAAATCGGAGGATGTCTTTGCCAACAAAATGGACCACCGTCCCGTCACTCCAGAAGGCACGGAGATCCGGCGGCGCCTGGACGGCGCTCCAATAGTTCGCGAGGGCGTCGAACCAGACGTACATGACGTGCCTCGGGTCGTCCGGGACCGGAATGCCCCAGGTAAAGCTCGTGCGCGACACCGAGAGGTCCTTGAGGCCTCCCTGGACAAAGCTCATGACCTCGTTTCGGCGGGACTCGGGTTCGACGAACCCCGGCTCTCGCTCGTAGAGTTCGAGGAGTCGATCCTGAAAGTTCGAGAGGCGAAAGAGATAGGTCTCCTCCTTCATGCGCTCCACGGGCCGGAGGTGGAGCGGGCACACATTGCCAGGGAGGAGTTCCTTTTCAGTCTTGTATCCCTCGCAACCCACGCAATACCACTCTTCGTAGGTGCCCAAATAGAGATCGCCTCGATCTCGAATGGTGCGCCACAGGTCTTGCACGAGGCGTTCGTGGCGCGGCTGGGTCGTTCGGAGGAAATCGTCGGCATGGACTTCGAGCTTCGGCCACGCTGCCTCGAACCGGTCGCTCATCTCAGAGACGAACTTTGCCGGGTCGAGGCCGCGCGCTTGGGCCTCGCGCTCGAGCTTGAGGCCGTGCTCGTCAGTCCCCGTGAGCATCCGCGTGACGTGGCCGCGCAGCACGTGATATCGGCGAATGGCATCGACGAGGATCGTCGTGTAGGCGGTCCCGAGGTGCGGAACGTCGTTGACGTAGTAAATCGGGGTAGTGACGTAGTAACGCATACGAGGACCGAAGACTTAGCACACGGGCCTTTCCCCCGGACCGCGTGCTAGAGGGGAAGAGCACGTGCCCGACCGCCGCAACCTCTCGCTCGACTTCACGCCGCGCCCCGCGCAACCTGCCGTGGCCGAACCCGCCGCGAGCGCTCGACCCGGTGCAGCGGCATCGGAGTCCACCGTGAGCCCGCTGTCGAGCGACTCGGAACATCCGATGACCGTGGCCGCCCTCGACCGAGCCATCAAGGGTGCGCTGGACGCGTCGTTCTCCGTGTCGGTGTGGGTCGAGGGTGAGGTGACGGGGATGCGCGCTGCGCCCAGCGGACACCTCTACTTCGGCTTGAAGGACGAACACGAGGACGCGTCCGTCGATGTGGTCGTGTATCGATCGAACGTCGCGCCGCGCGCGCGCACTCTCTGCGTCGATGGGGCGCGTGTACGCT
Source organism: Polyangiaceae bacterium (assembly GCA_049512415.1). GTDB lineage: Bacteria > Myxococcota_A > Polyangia > Polyangiales > Polyangiaceae > Palsa-1150. The sequence goes on along the minus strand of JBEKXD010000042.1, from coordinate 41,797 downwards.
TGCACGGCAAGCCCACTTTTTGGGCTCCCCGAGGCCGGCTCCAGCTCGTCGCCGACAGGGTGCAGGCAGCGGGTCGGGGGGCATTGCTCGAAGCGCTGGAACGCCTCAAGGCGAAGCTGGCCGCGGAAGGGCTCTTCGCCGAGGAGCGCAAGCGCCCGCTTCCTACCGACCCTCGTATCGTCGGCGTTGTCACCAGTGCCACTGGGGCTGTGATCCACGATATTTGCCGCGTCGCATTTCGCCGAGGCGGGGCTCGGATTCTGCTGGCGCCTGCGCTCGTACAAGGGTCGTCGGCCCCGGAGGCCATCTGCAGGGCTCTGAGGGACTTGTCACGCGTCGCGGGCGTCGATGTCATCGTCGTCGGCAGAGGCGGAGGATCCGCGGACGACCTTAGCGCATTCAACGACGAGGCTGTCGTTCGCGCCGTGGCGGCATGCCCCGTTCCCGTCGTGAGCGCTGTGGGGCACGACGTCGACGTCACCCTGGTGGATTTTGTGTCCGACGCGCGGGCGGCGACGCCGTCCCAGGCCGCCGAGATGCTGGTACCGGACAGCAGCGCGCGAACGGAAGTTCTCAGGCGGACGCGCCTTCATCTCGCGCGTGCAGTGAGCTCACGAATCGACGAGGATCGCGTAGTCGCCGCTCGTCTGCAAGGGCGGCTTGGCGATCCTCGGCTGGCATTGGCGTCGCACCAGCAGCTGCTCGACGACCAATTCTCGCGCCTTTCTGCGCGGGCCCGCGCGTCGCTCGCGCGCAGACGCGATCTGCTCGCGCGGAGTCATCGCAGTCTGGCGATGATCCATCCACGTGAGGTCCTCGCTCGCCAACGGGGCGATAGCGAGCACCTTCGAGAGCGGTTGGTGACGCTGTGGCGGACGGCGAGGGATCGCCGCGTATCACGGCTCGAGCAATGCGTCGGGCGTCTCGACGCCATGAGCCCACTCAAAGTTCTTGCACGCGGCTACGCCATCGCCGCCCGCGCTGACGGACGGGCCGTGCGCGCTGCCGCCGACGTCCACCCCGGGGACCGCCTGACCGTTCGCGTTGATCACGCCAGAATCGACGCCGAGGTGTGCAGCGTCGAGGTCGTGGGAGAGGAGCGATGACGAGTCTGCGCTTCGCGGTGCTGGGCGATCCGATCGCCCATTCCCGCAGTCCGGCGATGCACAGGGCCGCTTACGCGGCGCTAGGGCTCCCCCACGTCTACGATGCGCTCAGGGTTGCCGCCGACGAGCTGCCGGGGGCGGTCGGGGACTTGCGTAGAAATGCGTTCGCCGGTCTGAACATCACGGTTCCGCACAAGCGGAGTGTGCTTTCGCTGGTCGACGAGGTCGCGCCGAGCGCGGTTTCGGTGGGAGCCGCCAACACGCTGGTGCGATCGCCTTCTGGCACCGTCATCGCCCACAATACGGACGCCCCAGCGCTCGCCCAGGAACTGCGCGACCTCGCGGGTCCGGGCGCGGGTTGGGCCGACTCGCGGGCGCTGGTGATCGGATCGGGCGGAGCCGCCTTGGCCGCCGTGGCGGCTCTTGCGGAGCTTGGGACGGCCGAGATTGCGGTGCGCGCAAGGTCGTTCAGCGTGGCCGATCGCCGTGACGCGTTCGTCCGAGCTGCGCGAGTGCCTATCGTCACGGAACGATGGCAGGCCGACTCTGTGGGGGAGCGTGCGACTCGAGCGGTCGTCCAGGCAACGAGCGCGGGGATGGCTGGAGCGGATCCGGGAGAGGCAGTCGCATCGGTGGTGGACTGGGAGGCGCTGAGCGACGGCACAGTCGTGTTCGACGTCGTCTACTCGCCGCGAGACACGCCCTTTCTGAGTGCAGCTCGCCGCCGAGGGCTCCGCAGCGTCGGAGGAATTGGCATGCTGGCGCGCCAGGGCGCTCTAGCGTTCGAGGCCTGGCTGGACCGACCGGCGCCGTTCGAAGTCATGCGCGCGGCGCTCGATCGACCATGACACGGGCTGCCTACAACGGCCCGGCCAGTCTCCTTGGAGCGCGAACGGAGCGCAATCGGCTCGGCTACCGCCGAATCGTTCAGCTTCTCGTGTTCCTCGTCGTCGTCCCGACGACCCTGCTGCTCGCTGTCGGCATCGTGCTCATGTGTCTCGGAAGCTACTTCAATGTGCTTTTCGGAGTGCTGACGGTGAGCTTCGTGCTCGTCACGGTGACCGGGACGGTCCTCGTCCTGGTGTTCTTGCGGCGCGAGGCGAACCTCAGTCAGCTCCAGTCCGACTTCGTGTCCAAGGTCAGTCACGAGCTGCGAACCCCGCTGACGAGCATACGTCTCTTCGTGGAGACCATCGATCGAACACGCAGGGACGCGCGTGTCGTAGACCAATGCCTGCAGGCGCTCGGCCACGAAACCGAACGCCTCACTCAGGTCATCGAGCGCCTTCTCGACTGGGGGCGCATGGAGGCCGGTCGCAAGCTATTCGAGATGCGGCCCGTGTTTCCGGCTCGCGTAGCAGACGATGCTGCGAGCGAAATCGCCGTGATTCGCTTGCATAGGCCCGATATTGATTTTGCCGTCGAGGTCGAACCGAACCTCCCGCCGATTCGCGCTGATGGCGCCGCCATGGTGGACGCTGTCGTCAATCTCCTGTCGAACGCGGTCAAATATGGTGGAGTGCCGCCCGTGGTCGAGCTGCGCGTGCGCGCCGGCCAGGGCGTTGTCATCTTCGCGGTGACAGACAATGGGGATGGAATTCCCCGCGCCGAGCATCGCCGCATCTTCGAGAAGTTCTACCGAATCGACGACCGTCTCTCGCGCGAGCGCGAGGGCAACGGGCTGGGCCTTGCGATCGTAAAGCACATCGTGAAGGCCCACAGGGGGCGCGTCGAACTCGACAGCACGCTCGGACGAGGGTCGACCTTTCGCATTGTCGTGCCTGCGCTGACGCACGGGTCTGCCCCGAGGCCGCACCGACCGACCGTGGTGAGCGGACCATGATTCCGGACAGTTTCCGGGGGAGCGAAACGCCGAGCCGGCGCGTTCTCGTCATCGAAGACGATGCGAGCATCATGCTCGGCCTTCGCATTAACCTGGAAGGCGAGGGCTACACGGTGCTTTCCGCCGACGATGGCGAGAAGGGACTGGCCGCGGTTCGGGCGGAAATGCCCGATCTTGTCATCTTGGACGTCATGCTGCCCAAGCTCAACGGCTTCCAGGTGCTCCAGACTATACGCCAGGACGGACTGTCGATGCCCATCATCGTCCTTAGCGCGCGCACGGCCGAGATGGACAAGGTGACGGGGCTCGAACTCGGCGCCGAGGACTATGTCGCAAAGCCCTTCAGCCTCAAAGAGCTGCTAGCTCGCGTGCGCGCAGCGATGCGTAGGACGGAGCGACCCGCGCGGCGGCATCGAGCGATCTCGACTTTTGGCGACGTTCAGGTGGATCCGACGGCGCGAACGACCACGCGCGCCGGGGTGCCTGTGGAGTTGACCGTGCGGGAGTTCGATGTCCTCATTTGCCTCATCGAGGCTCGGGGCGAGGCTCTCAGTCGCGAGGCAATATTCGCTCGGGTTTGGGGTCCCAATCACCACGGCACGCCACGGACCATCGACAACTTCGTCCAGCAGCTTCGCGCCAAGCTCGAGGTGGACCCGCAACGACCGGAGCACGTCATTACGGTGCGGGGCGTGGGATATCGTTTCGACGCTTGACGCCACCAAGGCTTGTGGGCCAGGCCCAGGAGTAGAGCGACATGCCGGCGACCATGGCGGCGACGAACGTGACGGTCGGCGGTCCGAGGCCGACCAGCGACACGAGCGCAGGCCCGGGACAGTAGCCCACTGCCCCCCAGCCGAATCCGAAGAGGGCGGCGCCCGCGATCAGGGGCACGTCGATCGACGTTAGCTTCGGGAGATCGAACGCGTCGCCCCATAGCGGCTTGCGTGCACGCCTCGCCAGCGCCACGCCAACCGCGTGCGTTGCGATGGCGCTGAGCATCACGAGCGCCAGGCTAGGGTCCCAGTGGCCCGTCACGTCGAGAAAGTCCATGACCTTCTCCGGATTCGTCATGCCCGCGATTCCGAGGCCCATCGCGAAGATGACCCCCACGACGAATGCGACGACAGCGGTCTTCACGCAATCCTCGGCAGAAGGTGACGAACGAAATATGCAGCCGTCGCCCCCGTCGCCATGAATGTGATCACCGCCACCGCGGACCGCGGCGAACCGCGGCTTAGCCCGCATACGCCGTGACCACTCGTGCATCCGTGGCCCAGGCGCGTGCCGAAGCCCACAAGCAAGCCTGCGACTGCGACCGCTTTCAGGGAGAGACCTCCGTGGGTCGGAGCAATGGCGCTTGGCAACGACGCGGTGAGGAGCGCTCCCCCCGCGAGCAAGCCGATCACGAACGCGATACGCCAGGCCGCTTCGCCCGGCCGAGGCCGAACGAGGCCGCCGACGATGCCACTGATCCCAGCCACCTTCCCGTCGAGCAGTAGAAGAAGAGATGCACTGAGCCCGATGAGGACTCCCCCGAGAAGTGCGTGTTCGGAAGCGAGCAGCATGTCACGACCATAGGGATGCCCGGTCGAGCTGTCTACAAGTCCGAACGTCGTGTCTCGTGGGCGTCTGGTGTCGGTCGCGCGGGGGATGGCGGAATCGGATTCGCCGATTGAGAGTGCGGCCAGCCATCTACCGCCGAGCGGAACTGGCGAGCCGTGCTTTGCAAATCGGACCCGTGCCGAAATAGGTCCCCGCCGATGAGCAGAACCGTGTCAGGCCCGTACGCTCCGAGGATCTCCGAGATGCGCGACAGCGCCATGCCTCCCGCAGGAACCGGGAGAGCCGGTCGAAGTCCAGCCTTGGGCTCGCCCAGACCACGGACCAAATCCGCGCAGTCCTCCAGCGTGAAGGAGAACCGCCCCGATGCGTGGGGAAAAATGACCATGTCGGCGCCTGCGAGGCGCTGCAACGTCCCGAGCAGGACACGGTGTGACATGCCCGCCCGCGGCGAAGCGAGCCAGCCTCCGACCAACGCCGGGTGGCTCATGATCGGCAGGGACAGATCGTCGCGCCCAGCGATCGTCTGGAGCGCACTGAATCCGACGAGTCCCGGAGCGAGAAGAAGACCACCCGCCCCCGCGTCCCGTGCCACGAGGGCGCGCTCGAGGATCTCGTCGAAGTCTGCCGAAACGTTCGCCACGTAGAGCGAATGTCCGCCCGTCTCTCGGTTCGCTCGGTCCACGGCCTCGGCGCACCGCTTCACGCGCTCGCGAAACGGCGCGGGACTCTGGTTCGTGACTCCGTGATCATCCTTGATGATATCGATTCCGCCCAGAGCGAATCGGTGAGCGAGCGACGCGAGCTCGCGGACATCGAGCCCCAGCGGCTTGAGAGCCGTGGCGACGAGGGGCCGTGACTCCGCACCGACCAGGCGGCGAACGCCGTCGGTGCCGAACCGTGGGCCAGACACGCCCAGAAGGTCGGCGGCCAAATCGATATTTTCAACCCTGACGTTCGGTTGCAAGCTCGTGTTGCCGAACAGCACGTTCAAGAACTGGGTGAACTCTCGGCCCGTGGCCTCGACAGGATACGATACGCGGACGTGAAACGCCTTGGCGTCGGCCCGCTCCGCCGATAGGACGCGACCGGCCATGGTCGCGGCAATGGCATCCGGCAGCAGGTCGTAGGGAAATTCAACGGTTTGCTCCAGTGCGAGATCCCTCGCCGCGCGGTCGATCTCGGATGCTTTGCACTCAATTCGATAGTCGACGGCAAAGGTTTCCGCGGCTCCTCCGGCCCGCGCGCCTAGGTCTTCGGGCTGCGCCGCGCTGCGGCCAGAATCGGGTGAACCCCCTGCGCGGTGCGGCGGGTGCGGGGCGGCCTGCACCTCGACGAACCCCGAAGGGCCCTCCGTCCCAGATCCGTCTCGAGTGAACATGATGTCCAACATAGCGAAGTGTCCGGGGGCCGCCACCCGGGACTCTGCGAAGAGAGCCGCCGAACTGTTACGCGCCTGCTGGCGCCCGGCGCGCCTGGACAATTCGCAACGCGCGTCGAACGTCCGAGACTCGCACGACCCGCGTGGCAAACATCAAGGCGATGTAGAGCGCCATGTCGATCGGGATCCGGACGAATCCTATGCGATAAGCCAGACGATTCAAGACGAGAATCATGAAGGATAGCAATGCGAGCTTGGTCAGGGCAGCGACGTTTCTTCGATCGATCGGCGTTACGTCGAATCGAGTGATCATCGCTACGATCACGCACAGCTCATTGGCGATCGCCGCCATTGCAGCCCCCGCGCACTCACCTCCCGTGCCCGTTCCGAAAAGCGCCCGGCCTATCGGCACGAAGACGAGCATGAAGAGCGTCATCGATAGAATCGCGACCAGCGAGATGATCGTGGTCGACCAGGATCTCCCGAGAATGATGAGTCCCGAAGATAGCACGATGTTGAGATACGTGATGACGAATTGCAAAGAGAGGATTGACAAGCCGATCGCTGCGGGCGCGTACTTGATGCCAAATGCGAGCTTGATCCACAGCTCCGAACCGACCGAGATGCAGATCGTGATAGGCGCGATGAGGACGATCAGAGCTTCGATGCATCTACGCAGGATGGCCATCATCTCTATCGGCGACCGAGCATTGGCGCGCGACAACAGCGGCATGATGACCCAGCCGAGGAGCGGGTAGAGCAGCATGGACAGTGTCGCCAGGTTCTGCGTCGCCGCGAACCATCCGACCTCACGCTCGTCGCGGCGAATGAACTCGAGCGCACTCATGGCGAGATTGCTTCCGAACCCGATGGCCATCCCTGAGACAAAGAAAGGCAAGCTGGCTAGGAGCACGGACCGGACCGAGCGGGAATCGATCCGGTAGCGCAAGGACGCCGCACGGCGCGCTCCAGGAATGAGAACCACGAGACGGACCAACTCGGCGACAAGAGCCGGAAGCGCGAGGAAGTAGAGAGGCACCTCGAAGTGAAGTCCGATGAGCAGTCCTATGCCCCACGTGAGCTTGGCGATTACGTTGGCGATGGCCAACGGCCCGACCCTAGACGTCGCCTGCATGACACAGCCGAGCGTGCTGCCGACGGCGGCCACGAATTGGCTGAGCCCAAACACGATGACCGCGAGCTGAATTTCCGCGGGCCTTCCCGTCGAGTGCAGCGTCACAAGGATTACGCCGAACAGCACGATACTAATGGCGGCTCGGAGCGCGAAGATGCCACCCACGAAGTCTGACGCGTGCTTCGGCCGGACTGGCAGCTCCTTCATGATGTACGTGTCGACGCCCAGCCCAATGGTCGAAAAGAACATTCCCGCAAAGCTCTCGGCGAATCCGAAGTGCCCTTGACGCACCGGGCCGAGGTGCGCCGGCACCTGTAGTTTCACGATGAGCGCGACGGACCACGTGAGGATAAGCGAGGCCGCCAGCTGCAGGGTGTTGCGAATTGCCAGTCCGATCTCGTGCGCGTGAATGGCGCGGGTCGCGGAAAGAGGTGTTTCCAGCGAAACCTTCTCGGGGAGCGCGACAGATTCGTCCACTGGTTCTGTCTTCGCAGGCGAATCGAGCGGCGCGCTCATGGTGGCATCACGCCGCCTCGAACTGAGTTCGTGTGCCCCACATTTCCATCGCCGTCCTCGAGCCGGCGTAGCCATTCTGCGAGACGCTCCTCGATGGAGTCCCACGAGAAGTGGTCGCGCACGAGTGCGTATGACTTCGCGGCGAGCCGGTCGGCGAAGGCGCAATCTCGTCGGATTCGAAGAATGGCCTCCGCGCAATCGTCTGCGGACTCGACGATGAGAACGTGCTCCTCGTGCCTCAGCGAGAGGCCCTCGGCCCCCACACGCGTCGTCACCACCGGCAGCCCATGCGCCATCGCGTCGAGCACTTTGAGCTTCGTGCCTCCGCCGAAGCGGAGCGGCGCGGCGAGGACATCGTATTCTGCCATCGCCGACGTGAGGTCGTGAACAAACCCTCGAAAACAGACGCTTGAGCCAAACTTCTGCTTGACCTCCGGAGTCACGTTGGCCCCAATGACGTCGAAGCTCACGTCCGGCGCGCGTGCCCTCAATCGGGGCAGGACTTCGTGAACGAAAAAATAGATTGCGTCGAGGTTGGGGTCGGACTGCACATTGCCGAGGAAGAGGACGCGAAGGCCCTGGCTCTGGCCCGGCCGCCGGGCGGGCGGACCGCCGAGGGGTCCATCGGGTGAAGCGACGAGATTGACTCCATTGGGAACTACTATGGCATTATCACATCCGTGGTGGATGAGATACCGGAGATCCTCATCCGAGCACACGACAGTCGCCAAGAACTGCTTTGACCACGAGAGCTCGAGTTGCCGGAAGAACAAGTACCTATAAGAATCGTGGATCCGCTGTCTCAGCGATCGGTCTACCCGGATTTTACGGGCGAGCTTGACATGCTCGATGTCGTCTAGATCGAGAATCGTGCGCGAACACAAGTGCGCACACAGTCGCGCCATGTGAGGACGTTCGACCCACACGTAGTCAAAAGCTCCCGCGCCCGCTTCGCGCAGAGCGGCCAGAAACGGTTCGAATTGACGAATCGTCCGACGCCGGGGTAGTCCCGGCAAACGACGGGCACCCGCCATGGCGCGCAGGAATGTCAGGCGCTCGGTCTCAGGAATGGGCGAAACGTACCGCGCACCAGCGCAATAAGGAGCGATGAGCTCGCGGTCGTGTTCGTCCGCAGGGGCTGGACCCACGAAGGTAACGTCGAACACCCGCGCGCAGGCCGCGAGCAAGTGGCGCACTCGTACGCGCTGCCCTCGATCCAGCGGGAACGGGAAGACATCCGTAAGAAAGAGCAGTCTCTTGCGCGCCGTCATCGGTAAGCTCGGCGTTGGAGCGTAGCCGGAATGCAGAGGCGGGCGAAGCCACCTCGCTCCCGCCGGCGCGCGCCCGGATCTGCGGCGGATAGGTTCTCGAGGAAGACTGTCAAGGGGACGCCTGCGAAGGAATTCCGAATGCGCGCTCGATTGCCCTCCTAGCCACAGCCAACGAGTGCCGAGCGGCCAGGTAGTCATAACCCGCCGTCCGAAGTTCGTCACGCAGCGATCGGTCCTGAAGGAGGCGGACCACGCCGTCTGCAAAGTCCGCCTCGCCATCGGCTACGAGCATCTCGCGTCCGTCGACGACACCCAGCCCCGCCGCCCCATCCGTCGTGGTCACCGTGGGCATACCGGCGCTCATGGATTCGAGAAGCTTCATGCGAACACCAGATCCGCCGACCACGGGAGCTATCATTGCGATCACGCGCGAGTAGAGCGTTTCCAGGTCATCGACGTATCCGATCGCCGTCACACCCGGTACCTGCCAAGGTCCGGGGACGACCAGGCGCCCGTCGGACGTCGTATCCAGCCCTGGCCCAGCGATGGTGAGCCGGGCATCCGGCACCCTAGAGCGGACGCGCGGCCAGACCTGTTGGCAAAACCAATCGAGCCCATACACGTTGGGCTGCCAGCCGAGGTGTCCGATGTACCCCAGAGTCGGGCCCGCCCGCGACTCGATACGCGGCGGACGGGCTTCGATGAAGGGAGGCACGACCACAGACTCGACACCCGCCAGTCCCCGAAAATGGCGAGCGTCGTCCTCCGAGATGGCAATGACGGAATCGACTTCGGACAAGGCCCGGCGCTCGAAGCGCCGGAGCGCCCGCGCCTCCATTTGCGCAAGCTGCCGGAGTGGAGCGCGGTAACTCGAAGCCAGACGATCGAAGATCTGCCATTCGACATTGTGCTGTTCGAGCACTGCACGAGCGCGAGGCGCGAGGACTCGCACGTCGTGTAGATAGCCAGTCATTCCGAGAAGCCCGAAGTAGACGATATCGAAGGACGAGCGTCGCAGGTGTTCTCGAAGCGCTCGTCGCAACTCTCCGCTTTCGTTCGTGGCGATGAGATATGGCTCCCCGCGAAGGAGCCGGGCTCCCACTACGGCGCCGAAAGCCTTCATGCTACGCCGTATTCGCAGGAGCCTGCGAATGACCGGTTCGGCGTGTACCTTGGGTACCTGTCGACCGAGCGAGCGGCGGACGTCGTCGGGCACGGCGACCTCGCTCATAGACAAGACAGTAATGTCCTCGACTGAAGGGATGTCGCTGATGGCGCGGAGTTGTGACAGGATGCGAACGCGAAAGCCTCGCTCGGCGGGCAGGACAAAATCGGGAAGAAGAACCAGGACCCTCATGACGCCGCCCATCCTACCGAAGCCGAGATCACCCAATTTCCATCGAACGAATGCGAACCTGCCGGGCACCTCACCAGGCGGCTTCGTTTACCACAAGGCGTCCGGTGTGCGAAGGCCCTCCGGGTGCAGGACGCCACGACCATCGGGGACGGCGCGTTGACTCGCCGCAGCGCTCCAAGTATGCTCGCGCCAGCGGGTCGCATCCATCTGCCTCGTAGACTGCCCGATTCGACAAAGGCCAAAGCGTGAACATCGTGTCGCAGGACGAGGTCAACGAAGATAATGCGCTGGCTCGGTTCGAGCAGGCCGCGCGAACGACTATCCCGATTCCGCAGTTTTCCGGTCGAGGAATCATCATCACTGCCGGCGGGCCGTTTGTGCCGAGCGCTTACGTGGTTGTTCGGCTGCTGCGCCAGCTTGGGGTGACGCTTCCGATCGAGATCTGGCACGCGGGTGAAGACGAGATTCCGCCCTGGGCGCGCCGTGCCTTCGAGCCTTGTGACGTATCGCTGCACGATGTCATGCCGTATTGCGAAGATCGCCCGTTGTCCGAGATGCGAGGCTGGCCGATCAAGCCCGCGGCGCTCATCCATAGCGCGCTGCGCGAGGTGCTGTTCCTCGATGCCGACTGCTTTCCGCTGCGCAACCTGGAGTTCTTGTTTGCGTCGGAGCCGTTCCGCGAGCGTCGCGCTCTTTTTTGGCCGGACAATCGCTTCCACAGGATGGTCGAGGGTGCTGCGATCTGGCGTCTCACCGGCCTTTCCCATCGAGGAGATCCCGAGTTCGAAACTGGTATATTTCTCCTCGACAAGCAAGACTGCTGGCCCGAGCTCTGCTTGGCCCAGTGGATGAATGAAAACTCGTCATTTTGGTATCGCCACGTGCTGGGGGACAAGGATACGTTCTATTTGGCTTGGCGAAAGCGTGAGTGCGGTTACTTCATGGCGCCGCCGTGCAGACGGTATGGCGCGGTCGTGACTCGGCACTATTGGGTGGACGGCAAGCCCGTCGCCGACCATCGAACCGGGGCGTCGAAGTACAGCCTTCCGCAGCGCTGGGGACCCTTCACGACCCACTTGGCGCCGTACCAGTGGCGCGGAACGGCCAAGAACGTCTACGACGAGTGTGTGCAACGCTTCTTCGTCAAGGAATTCGCCGTCCACGTACGACTGCTCGATGATCTCAAGAGGTATCTCGATCGCGACGGCTAGAAGGCCAAGGGTTTTCGGTCGAGCCCAAGCGAGGCCGGAAGCGACGCGCAGTCGACTTCTGGAGCAATCTCGAAATTGAAGAAGGTCGGTGTATTTCGGTCGAGCCCGAGCGAGGCCGACGGCGAGTCGCCCGGAGCCTACTTCCCGTAGGCGAGGACGCCCGACGTCGGGATCGCGAAGGGATCGTCCGAAAGACACCGGCCTTCGCCGATCGCTCACTCAGTCGGGCATGGGCATGCCGAAGTCCGGGCGCGGGCGTTCACCGAGCACCCACCGATACACTTCCAGCATTTGGGACGCCTTCACTTCCCAGGTGAAGTTCTTGAGCACGCGCCCGCGGGCTCGCGTGCCCAAGTCTCGTATCTTCGAGGGATCATTCGCCAGATTCTCGATCGTCTCGCGAAACGCCCGCACGATCGATGCCCGGGATCCCATCGGGATCAAGAACCCCGTCGCGGGGCTCGCGAGCTCCGCAGGGCCCCCGTAGTCGACGACCACGGGCACCAGTCCGAGCGCCATGGCTTCCAGCACGACGCCACCACCAAACTCGCGGATACTGGGGAACGCAAATACGTCCGATCGACTCAAGCGCTGCACTAGTTCGTCGTGTTGGAGCCAGCCGGCGAACATGGTACTGGGCAGCCCCTCGTGCGCCGCGAGGGCGCGGAGAGACGCGTTCTGCGGTCCGTCCCCTATGATGTCCATCTCGACACGCCCGGCACGCACGAGAGGGGCCAGGGCTTCGATCAGCATGTCCGCGCCCTTGTATAGAGTCAATCGACCGACAAAGCCCACCTTGAGCGGCGACACAACCGGCTCGGTCTTGTGACGCACGAAGCGGCTCACATCGATTCCATTCTCAGGTATGTAAACGAGCTTGTTCCGATAGGGAGCGGCGATCTGGGCGTGGGTATCCATCGATCCGACGACAATCGCCGATGAACTACGGCGAGTGAGCCGGTATCCGGGTAGCAGCCGGTACGCCTCCCGGACGTACGTCAGCCACTCGCCCTCCGCCCACCGCGCTTTCGAGAACCCCTTCGGCCAACCAAGTCCACCGTTCAACGGTCCGAGCACGAAGGGGATTCCGTGGCGGGAGCATCGGGCGGCAAGGAAGCTCGGCGTGACGGGCGTGAGCGGCGTAAGCCGATGAACGATGTCCCACTCTCCAGCACGAATCCGGGCTCCGAGCTGTCGCCATAGCAGCCGCTCAAAGTAGAGGGAGGTGACCACGCTCAGCGCCGTCATCGTCGTCAGTCCGCCCCGGGCTCCGCTTCCTAGCGCACTGGCAAACCGATTGACGTTGCGACTCACGCGAGTCGCATCAATCCACGTTACTCGGTCCGGGTTCTCCCCTGCCGCGAGGATGTTCTCTTTGTTGTGTCCGTGGGTGACGAGATGGCCGTCCACAATCTCCGAGAGCGCGTGCCAGTGCGCCCATCCGACCAGCGGAACGCTCGACCAATTAGGATTCGCATATTCTGCGATGACCAACACGCGGGGACGTCGTGGAGTGGACCGGAGAGACGTTCTCGGCGCGGGAACAGGCATGGCTAAAGGGGCCCAGATGGTGGTGCGTAGGGCCGCGTTCGTCAAGCCGGGCGTGGCTTGGAAGGCCGGCGTCTTTCGGCCGATCCCTTCGGGATCCCGACGTCGAGTCGCCCGGAGCCTACTTTCCGTAGGCGAGCACGCTCGACGTCGGGATCGCGAAGGGATCGGCGAAAAGCACCCACTTCTAGCTTCCGCCGAGTTCTTCACACACGGCGCTCGCCAGGCCCGAAATACCGCTTTCGTCAACTTTTGCTTCGCAAATGTCGCCGCGGCGCAAGTCGTCGATGAAATCCAGAACGAGGGCGGTGTTCCACTCCCGAACCCCGTCGAATCTCGCTCGAATGACACCACGCTTGTCGATAAACCATGTTTCCGGAAACATGTGAGTACCGTATTTGCCACCGACGATCGACGAGTCGGGGTCGAGCAGTACAGTGAATGGCGGCTCCTCATTCAGCGCCGTGTGCAGAGTCTGGAGGACGTCATGCGCGCCCTCGTCCGTCGATACCGCGACCACGGCGACGTCGCTGCGGTCGCGCAGCAGGCGCGTGAGCTCCGCAAGGTCGGGCATCTCCTCGAGGCAAGGTCCACACGTCTTGCTCCAGAAGTTGAGCACCACGACCTTGCCGCGCAGGCTCGTGAGGCGCACTGCGCGTCCATGCACATCGCTGAGGGAGAAATCCGGGGCCCTCCGCTCTGCGCCCATATAGTCAGGGCGGAGAAGGCACGCTGCGCTGCATGTGCGCCGCCTTTCGCTGTCCTTGGCCGTGGCGACGAAGCCGTAGACGAAGAGCGCCGCCATCGCAATGAACGCTAGCTGCCCCGCCATGGCGAGGGCGTGCGAGGTCCGAGCGCTGAATTCGGGCAGCATGGCTGGCCCCCCTCTCTTACAGGCAAGGCGGGCGGCGGGCTACTCCGCGTCCGATCTTTGCCCTACGGGGACGCGTGGTACATGGAGGCGACCATGACCCCGGCTGAGCAACACGCCAGGCTCGTGCGCGAGCTCACCGCGCACAATTACCGATACTACGTCCTCGCCGACCCGGCCGTCAGCGACGCCGAGTACGACCGGCTCATGCGAGAGCTGGCCTCGCTGGAGGCTGAAGTTCCCGCGCTGGCGACGTCGGACTCGCCGACTCGGCGTGTGGGGGAGCTGCCGCGGGCAGGTGTGGCGCACGTGGCGCACGTCGAGCGCATGCTTTCGCTCGACAACACCTACTCGGACGACGACCTCGTCGACTTTCATCGAAGGGTTGTCGACGGTCTTCCCGACCGGCAAGAGCCACGATTCTGCGTGGAACCGAAGCTCGACGGTGCGAGCGTCGAGGTCGTGTACGACGGGGGCCGATTGGTCCAGGCCAGCACGCGCGGCGATGGCGCGACGGGCGAGGACGTGACGGAGAACGTCCGGACCATCCCGAGCGTCCCGCTGACCGTGTCGCACCGCGAACGGCTTACTCTGCGCGGCGAAGTCATTATTCGCCGGAGCGACCTTGCCGCTCTCAACGCGGAGCGGGAGGCGGACGGGCTCGAACCGTTCGCAAACCCTCGCAACTCCGCCGCCGGGGCGCTCCGAATGCTCGACCCCCGCGAGGTGGCGAGGCGACCTTTGCGAGCGATGTTCTACCAAGTCGTGGAGGGCGCGAGTCTCCACGCGACTCACCACGAGACCTTGGATTGGCTCGCCGCGCTCCACATCCCCACCCATCGACGCCACGTCGTCGTCGACTGGGCGGAGGTGCGCGATGCGATAGCGCGCATCGACCGAGCGCGCGCCGAGTATCCGTTTGAGACCGACGGCGCTGTCATCAAAGTCGACGCCTACGCGCAGCAGGGAATGCTCGGCGCGACGTCGAAGTTTCCCAAGTGGGCAGTGGCCTACAAGTTCAGAGCGGAGCGGGCGACCACGCGCGTGCTGGAGATCCTGGTGCAAGTGGGGCGCGCGGGGACCCTGACCCCCGTGGCCGTCCTCGACCCCGTTCAGCTCGGGGGAACGACCGTGTCGCGCGCGTCGCTTCACAACGCGGACCAGGTGCAATCCCTGGATGTGCGAGTGGGTGACCGGGTGTTCGTCGAAAAGGCTGGCGAGATCATTCCGCAGGTCGTAGGCGTCGCCGTGGCGGAGCGCACGGGAAAGACGCCGACGTTTCGCATGCCGGAGCGCTGCCCTTCGTGCGGTACGCCCGTGGTCCGGGTGGCCCACGACCCCGACCGCCCGGAGCTCGGCATGGAGTCCGCCATCCGATGTCCCAACCGGGTGTGCCCTGAACAGGTCGCGCAGCGGATCTTCTACTACGCACGTCGCTTCGCGATGGATATCGAACACCTGGGCACCGCGCTCGTGAAACAGCTCGTGGACACTGGACTCGTGACGGACGTTGGGGATCTCTACCGGCTCGACGTCGCGAGCCTTGCGGCGCTCGACCGCATGGGCGAAAAGAGCGCCGCCAACGTCTGCCAATCCATCGAGAGGTCCCGGCACCGCACGTTGGACCGCTTGCTATGCGGTCTCGGGATTCCGCAGATCGGACAGGTGGCCGCGCGCCAACTTGCCGAGGAATCCGAATCGCTCGATCGGCTGCTCGAGTGGTCCGACGCCGAGCTGCGCGAACACGTCGACGCCATCGCCGGATTCGGTCCCAAGATGGCGGAGAGCGTGGCGTCCTTCCTCTCGGATCCCGATCAACGGGCACTGCTCTGCGAGTTGCGCGACCTCGGCGTCGGGCGCACTCAGCCGAAGGCGCCGGTGGCGGCGCAGGGGCCCCTGCGAGACATGAGCTTTTGCATTACGGGCGTGCTTTCCAGAAAACGAGACGACATCGCGGCGGAGATTCGCGCCGCGGGGGGTGTCGTCCACGACACCGTCAAGAAGACCACGACAGTCCTCGTCGCGGGCGACAAGACAGGAAAATCCAAACTCGACCAGGCGCGAAAGTTTGGCACGAGGGTCGTTGGAGAATCGGAATTGTACGCTCTACTCAGGTCGGCGGAACCCACACCCGAGACTCGGTGAAGATGCGAACGGCCTCGGCGTCGAGCTGTCCGTCTTCGGCGCTCCGCGCGAGGATGTCGAGTGCCCGCGCGACGGGGACCGCCTTCTTGTACGGCCGGTCGCTGGCCGTGAGTGCGTCGTAGACGTCGGCCACGCTCATCAACTTGGACTGGACGGGAATCTCGTGGGCACGAAGACGGTGCGGATAGCCAGTGCCGTTCGGACGCTCGTGGTGAGCGCCCGCAATGCGCGGCAGGCGACCGAACGATTTACCCCACGGTATCTTCGAGAGAAATCGCAGCGTGTGCGTGACGTGAGAGCGGATTTCGTCGAGCTCCGCGGCGGTCAGCGTACCTCGGTCGACCGCTAGACACTCGAGCTCTGCCGGCTCGAGCAGTGTCCGCACTTCGCCGCGCCAATCGGCGTACGGCTCCAGGGCGATGGCCTGAATTCGAGCGAAGTCTCCCTCATGAAGGACGGTCGGCTCGTTGGCGGCCACCACCGCCTCCCACGAGGATTGCAGTTGCGCGAGACGCGCGGCAAGCTCCGCATCCAGAGTGTCCAGCGTTCGCTGCGGCCCGCCGGTCTCGAGCAGTCGCACTTTGCGGGCGAGCACGTCGGCTTCGATCGAGCGGGCGACGTAGTCGAAGCGCATACGAATGAGGGACAGGCCCTCATCGTAAAGCTTCTTTGCCTTGACGAGGACTTTCTCGCGAACGCCTATCTTGCCAAAGTCATGGAGCAGACTCGCGTATTCGAGCTCACGAAGGTCGTCCGGACCAAAGGATACGTCCGCGAATGGGCCGTTATTCACGCCGTCGACGACGCGCGCAAGCGCCACTGTCAAATTTGCTACGCGCCTCGAATGACCGCTCGTTGTCGGGTCGCGCGACTCGATGGCCTCGACGCTCGCACGGACGAATCCCTCGAACAAGGCTTGGATTTCGCCATAGAGCAGCGCCGTTTCGAGCGACGCGCCCGCCTGGCCCGCGAGCAGGGCCACGAGCTCCTGACTGCGGTCGTCGAAGGCCATGACCTGCTTCTCGACGTCCTCACGCGTCAGGAGCTTTCGCGTGGGCTCGCGTTTCTTGTTTATGAGCTGAATGACCCCGATCACTTCGTCGCGGCGACTGATGAGAGGCAGCGCGAGCATCGAACGCGTGAGATAGCCGGTCTTGCGGTCGAGCGTTGGATCGAAGCGAACCGGCGACCCCTCCGGCACGTCGTACACGTCTGCGATGTTGAGTATCGTGCGATGCAGCGCGACCGCTCCCGCCACGGAGTGGTCGGAGACAGGCATGGTGAACTCGCGAGAGTCGAGATCGAGACTGTCGTTCTGCGTGAGCTTGAAACGCAAGATCGCGCCTTCTTCGCGCGCCTCGACGATGTAAATGCTGCCGGCATCTGCGCCGCTGACCGCCCGGCTCTTCTCCAAAATCAGCCCGAGCAGCGCGTTGACGTCGCGTTCGGTCGTCATGGCCCGCGCGATGTCGATGAGCTCCGCGAGCCCGCCGCGCTGCGCCGCCATCTCATGGACGGTCCTTCCGCGTTCCTCGTGCTCGAGAGTCTCAACGCCGGTTGCCATGATTACAAGAATGCCACCACGATAGCAGGAACCTGCCTCCAAGGCTGCCCTTCGGCTTGGAGGTCTGTCAGGCGACGAGCCGCGCGGTGTCGGATGGACTGACTCCGAGGCAAGCGAGGGCATCGTGAACGCGTTTTCGCGGAATCGACACCAAAGTGGGCATTCCACCGGAAAGGCCGAGGGCTGCGAGGAAGTTCACTCCGCTCGCGTAGCTCGCCGCGAAGGTCACGCTGTCTGCGTCCACGACGGCCGCGATGCTCGCTCGCTCTTGGCCCAGCAGGAGCAGTAGCGTCTTATCGTAACGCCCAGACCGTCCGGCGCGCTCGGTCACATCCACGAAGGCCATCGTGTGGATGCCCTCAGGCAACCCGCAGCCAGGCCGAACGTCTACGACCGAATATCCGGCGGCGAGCTGCCGCGTCCTCTCTTCGATAGGTCCCAGCTCGGCCGCCGCGGCGTCGATTGCCTCCCAGAGCGCCGCATCCTCCAGCCCGCTGGCCAGGTGCCGTACCACGAGTCCGAAAAGCGCTGTATCCCTCGGTCGGGCCCGCAACGCTCGGTCAAAGCGCAGCGCGGTGGGCCCTGGCGCCGCGGTCCTCGTGTCGATGGCCCGAGCATCCAGGTCGGCGCCGGGGTAGGGCTCCCGACCTTCACGGAGCCATTTGGCCGCGCTGCAGAGACCGTCGAAGTCCGTGTGGCACACGACCGTGTCGACAGCGCCGACGCGCGCCACGACCTCGGGCGTCACCATCTCGGGGCACGCACCGTGCTCGGCCTTCGTGGCGAGCACGAACCGAGGATCCTGGGCATAGTCGCCGTGGCGAACGTGGTCGTGGTGGTCGATCCAGGCTGCGAGGCGAGGGCCGAGTTCATCGATGAAGGGCTTGGTGACCTTCTCGAAGCCGCCGGCGGACGCTTCTGAAGCGAACGCCACGTCCAGCACGACGACTCGGCCTCGAAGCTCTCGCGCCCTCGGAAGCTTGCGCGGGGACGCGAACGCGAGGCTAGTGTGAATGGATGTCATCTGTCATTCGGGCGCGAACCCGGCACAAACACAGGGACGTGCGCGCCGGGGCAGTAGCTCGTAGCACGCTTCGAGCGGTCCTAGCGTCGTGGTAGCGTCCCGGCCACGATGACCGCGCTGCCCCTCGCCTTCGACGCTCACGGCCTCATCCCTGTCGTCGTACAGGACGAGCTGACGGGAGAGGTTCGGATGTTGGCGTTCGCCAACCTCGAGGCCGTGCAGCGAACGATGCAGACCGGACAGGCGACGTTCTGGAGCCGGTCGCGCCAGGAGCTATGGCAGAAGGGACTGACGCGCGGCAGCGAGATCCACGTCAGCCGCATCTTCGTCGATTGCGACGCCGATTCGATCATTTACTCTGGAAATCCGCTCGGAAACTCTTGCCACACCGGGGCGCCTTCGTGCTTTTTCCACGCGCTCGACGGGTCGTCGCTCGCGTCGTCGCCTGCTCCGTGGCAGACGGTTTTGGCGAGGCTCGAAGCCGTCCTCGAAGCGCGCAAGAGTTCGTCGGGCGCAGCGAGCTACACGAAGAGGCTCTACGAACGGGGCACGGCTGCGATCGGCGAGAAGATCGCCGAGGAGGCTGGAGAGCTCGCACAAGCGTTGGTCGAAGAGTCCGACGTCCGAGTCGTCAGCGAAGCCGCGGACCTGCTCTATCACACGCTCGTGGGCTTGAGGTCCCGGGGGATCGCCCTGCGCGACGTTCTTGCCGAGCTCGCGCGCCGGGAGGGCGTGAGCGGTCTCGCGGAGAAGGCGTCACGAAAGGCCGCGGACGGCAACAAGGGGCCCTGAGGGGATCCTAGGGAAGTGGAGTTTGATGGCCTCGCGAGAGCGGAGAGTGCGACCGGATTCGTCGGTGCCTAAGGATAAGCTCCTCTAATATACTGGACTCACCTTCATTCGGGCCCTAGGTGCAGAGCACGTGCGCCCATGCCGCTCTTCGAGCTGTCCCGTTCCGATCCCCCGTCCACGAGGGCCCGCGCCCTCGTCTTCGAGGATCCGCTGTCGCACGAGCTATTGGCTCGGCTCGAGCAGGTGGCGCCGACCGATGCCACCGTGCTCATCACAGGAGAGACGGGTACGGGCAAGGAGATCGTAGCGCGCTATCTGCACGATCGGAGCGCGCGAGCGCGGGAGCACTTCGTCGCTGTCAATTGCGGCGCGCTGTCTCCGACGCTGATGGAGAGCGAGCTCTTTGGGCACGAGAAGGCGGCTTTCACCGGGGCTCTCTCCGCCAAGGCTGGTTGGTTCGAGGCCGCCAACGGAGGGACTCTGTTTCTGGACGAGATCGCCGATCTCCCCCTCTCGGCGCAAGTGAAGCTGCTAAGGGTGCTCCAGGAGCGGGAGGTCGTCCGCATCGGATCTCGCCGCCCTATCGCGATCGACGTTCGGCTCGTCGCGGCAACAAACTCCGACCTCGCCCTGGCGGTGAGCGAGGGAGGCTTCCGCGAGGACCTGTTCTATCGGCTCCACGTGGTACACCTCACCATCCCGCCGCTGCGCGACCGCATCGGCGACGTCCTTCCTCTGGCGAAGCACTTTCTGTCCCTCTATGCGGCCCGTCTCGGGCTCGACACTCCGGGGCTGACGGAGGACGCCGCCAAGAGCTTGCTTGCTCACCGGTGGCCGGGGAACATTCGGGAGCTCGAGAATGCCATGCATCGCGCGATTCTAGCCGCGCATGGCGGACGCATTACGTCCCTGGACTTGAAGCTCATCGAATCCGTACCCAAACGAACGCCCGCGGCGAGCCCGCTCCCTGCGTCGGCCGCGGTCGCCAACCCTCGCGACGCTCTTCAAGCGGCGTTGCTCGCTCTATACGAAGAGGAAACCCCGAATCTTCACCGGACCATCGAGGAGACCGAGTACCGCGTCGCCTACGAGTATTGCGAACGCAATCAGCTGCGGGCCGCGCGCCTGTTGGGTGTCAGTCGCAATGTCGTGCGCGCCCGCTTGCTCGAATACGGCGTGCTCACGGAGTCCGCCCGACAGAATGCGGATCTCACGGCGACGCTCCCAACTCCGTTGTCGTCCGCCCTCAGGCCCGTACCCCATCGCGTGCGTATCGGTCTGCAGGACTTCAGCGTTCTGCCAGTGCTCAAGGCGACGCGCGCCCTCGAGGAGGCGTTTGCGATGCATGGCGCCGACGTCGAGTGGGTGACGTGCTCTACAGGAATGCAGGTCGTCGATGGTCTGGCGGCGGGAGCTCTGGATCTGGGCGCGGTCGGCGAATCTCCTCCCGTCTTTGCCCAGGCCGCGCTCTCGCCGGTCGTGTATGTCGCAGGAGAACCGCCCGCACCGGAGGAAGAAGCGATCGTCGTCCATGAGCAGTCGCCCGTTCGCGCCGTTGCCGAGCTCCGAGGCAAGACGATTCTCGTCACCCGCGGCGCCAACGTCATCTACTTCGTGGTTCGCGCACTGGAAGACTCCGGCCTCGAGCTTGGGGATGTCGAGCTGCGTTCGCTGCCACCCGGGGAGGCGCGCGAGATTTTTATTCGCCGGCAAGTCGAAGCCTGGGCGACTTGGAATCCAATGCTCGCGGAGGCATGCCGCACCGTCGGATGCCGTGTTCTGCGCGATGCTCGTGGGCTCGCGAGCAACCGCACCTTCTATGTCGGTCGTCGAACCTTCGTCGACGGTCATCCCAATCTGGTGGAGGCGTTCCTCGGGCAGGCCGCCGCGGTTGGGCGATGGGCCAACGAGAGCCGTGGAGCCGCGGTCCGAGCCCTCGCCATGAGCGTCGAATTGCCGCTGGAAGTCGTCGACGCGAGCTTTGCGAGAACGCCGTTCGACACGCGACCGATCGATGACGAGTCGGTAGCCTCGCAACAGCGGATCGCCGACACGTTTCATCGATTGAACTTCATCGCGAGACGCGTGCGAGTCCGCGATGCCGTGTGGACGCCACCGTGGATCGAGCGCCGTTCCGCATAGCCTCGCACCCCCAGCCAAAGCAGGGTTCGATCGAGCGCCCTGGCCCATTCAATGGGCGCTCGCACGAGGCGCATAGCGCTGGGCTAGCATCTCGCCAAAGGGGCCCGTGAGGTTGTGCTCGACCGAATCGGCTGTTTGTACGATCGGGAGCCGAGGAAAGAGGAGCTCCGCGACGCGGTAGGCTTCTTCGAGGTGCGGATAGCCCGACAAAATGAACGTGTCGACACCCAAGCTCGCGTATTCCCGCATGCGCTCGGCGACCGCGTCCGGAGATCCGACGAGCGCTGTGCCGGCTCCCCCTCGTACGAGCCCGACCCCGGCCCACAGATTGGGACCGATCCTCAGGCGGTCGCGCCTGCCCCCGTGTAGCGCTGTCATGCGACGCTGTCCCTCGGACTCGAAGTGCGAGAAGGCCTGCTGCGCGGCCGCGATCGACGCATCGTCGAGATGGCTGATGAGATGGTCGGCCGCAGCCCAGGCCTCTTCGTCAGTCTCCCGGACGATCACGTGGAGGCGCAGTCCGAACCGAAGGGACCGCCCGAGGGCCTGCGCCCTACGACGAACATCTGCGATCTTGTCTGCAACGGCACCGGGCGGCTCCCCCCACGTCAAGTAGACATCCAATTCACGGGCGGCAACGTCGTGCGCAGTCTCGGAGGAGCCGCCCATGTAGAGCGGCGGATGGGGGCGCTGCACGGGCGGGTAGAAGAGCTTGGCTCCCCGCACCGAGAGGTAGCGACCTTGGTAGTCCACAGTCTCGCCCGAGAGGACGCGCTTATAGATCTCAAGGAACTCAGCCGCCGCTTCATAGCGATCGTCATGACGCAGAAAGAGTCCGTCACCCTCCGATTCGAGGGGGTCCCCTCCTGCGACGACGTTGAGAAGCACGCGCCCGCCCGAGAGGCGGTCCAACGACGAGGTCATGCGGGCGGCCAGCGTCGGCGACAGGATTCCAGGCCTCAGCGCCACCATCATTCGAAGGCGTCGTGTGAGCGGAACCATCGCGGACGCGACGATCCACGCGTCCTCGCACGATCGGCCCGTCGGGAGCAATACGCCGAAGAAGCCCAGTCGGTCGGCAGCCTGAGCTATCTGAATTAGATAGGTGAGGTCGACGGCCCGCGCACCCTCCGACGTCCCGAGGAAGTGACCATCGCCATGCGTGGGAAGAAACCATAGAATATCCATTGCACCCCGGGGAAGTCGCAAATTGCGCGCCCAAGCCACATCGCTGCAACTTCCAAGGTGAGCCCGATTCGCGTGCTTGCCAGGGAGCAGTCTGCCGGCACGCACTGCGCGAGGGCACGCAACCGCGGCGCGAGGGTGGACACCCGTGCGCTCGATAGCAGCGCGAATCCCGTCTGGCGCACGGCGTGCACGGATGCTGTTCAATGGTCGACCCCATCGAGACCGCTGAGGCCCTCGCTCGAGAGCTCGCCGAAACGGCCGTGGCGCGGGATCGCGCCGGAGGAACGCCGAAGCGGCAACGGGATCGGATTCGAGAGAGCGGCTTGCTCGGTCTCATCGTCCCAGCGCGCCTAGGCGGTGGCGGCGCGAGCTGGGACCTCGCGCTGCGCTCCGTCCGCGCGATTGCTCGAGCCGACGGGTCAGTGGCCCACCTCTTTGGGTTCCAGCACTTGCTGCTTGCGACCGTGCGTCTATTCGGCAATAACGCCCAGTTCGCGTCGCTCGCCTCACAGACCGTCGAGAGAAGATGGTTTTGGGGAAATGCGCTCAACCCGCTCGACACTCGCACGACCCTCGTGGCGAGCGGAGCCGATTGGGTCCTTCGCGGACAAAAGAGCTTTTGCTCGGGGGCGCGAGACGCGGACATGCTCATCGCTTCGGCGACGGATGGCGTGACCGGAAAGCTGGTCGTGGCCGCGATTCCGGGCAACCGCGCGGGTGTCGTGGCGCGCGACGACTGGGACAACATGGGGCAGCGCCAGACCGACAGCGGAACCGTGCTCTTCGAGGACGTGGTGGTTCGGCGCGACGAGATCCTCTCCGATCCGGGGCCGCTCGGGAGCACCTTGGCTACGCTGCGGCCGCTCATCGCGCAGCTCACTCTGGCAAACCTGTACCTGGGAATCGCCGAGGGTGCTTTCGCTGCAGGCCGCCAGGTCACGCTCGAGCGCGGTCGCGCCTGGTTCGCGAGCGGAGTAGAGCGCCGCTCCGAAGATCCGTACGTACAAGCGACCTTCGGCGACCTCTATGCCGAACTCGAAGCGTGTCGACAAGTCACATGCGCGGCGGCGCGTCGCCTGGACGATGCGTGGTCACGAGGCGATGACCTCACCGTCGACGAGCGCGGACATGTCGCGATCGCCGTGGCCGCCGCGAAGATCGTGACGACGCGGGGGGTCCTCGATGTGACGAATCGAATATTCGAGTCGGCCGGTGCGAGCTCAACGACGGCTCGCCTTGGTCTTGACCGATTCTGGCGCAATGCACGTACTCAAACGCTGCATGATCCGGTCGAATACAAGCGGCGCGACGTCGGTCGCTGGCTGCTTACAGACGAGTGGCCGACTCCCTCGTTTTACTCCTGAGAAGCCCGCCTCACATGCCGAACCAGAGCCCATGCCTTCACGCAGGCGGGACAGGTGCCTTCGCGGAGAGAGTGCGCGACGGCGACGCGCCCAGCCGCCGGGCCAACGCCGAGGCCGCAGCGGATCTGGTCGGATGTCTCTGGGGAAGCAGCCGAGGCGCAATGCGTGCGCCTTCCCCCGCACACCTAACCCTCCATATCGAAAAAGCCGCGGACGTCCACTCGGCACGACACGTGCTCTCGGAACGGATGGGTGCCAATGAACGCAATAGCCAAGCATGACTACGAATCGATCCGTCTGCAGATACGCGCCCTCGTGGACGACGTCGTCCGCCCCAATGCTGAGCGCGTGGACCGTGACGGAGTCTTTCCTAGGGAGAACCTCACGGCCCTGGCCCGAGCAGGCTGGAACGGGGTGCTGCTGCCGAAGGATTTGGGGGGACTCGGCCTCAACCACGTCGCGTTCGCCATAGCCTGTGAGGAAATTGGCCGTGCGTGCGCGTCCACGGCGCTCGTCTACGTCATGCACGTAGGCGCGGCCCAAACGATTGCTCTCTACGGGAACGAAGACCAAAAACGGCGATGGCTCGTGCCCACGCGAGACGCCCTGATCGGTACGTACTCGACGAGTGAAAAGGCGAGCGGCGGGCATTGGTGGTTCAACTTCAGCGAGGCCAGCCGCGACGGCGAGGACTACGTCGTCAACGCTGAAAAGTCATTTACCACGAGCTCGGGACAGGCCGACTACTACGTAGTGCAGACGCGGACGCCGGGGGCGAAGGGACCCACGGACATCACGTTCTTCATCGTGGATGGCAAGGCATCCGGCATTCAGGCGGGCAAGTGGGAAGCGCTCGGCGTTCACGGCAACCATAGCGGGCCCATTCGCTATGACGGGGTAAAGGTCGCTGCGCGCGATCGATTGGGCAAAGAAGGGGAGGGCAAGGACATCATCTACCATGGGGTGTCCCCCGTGTATCTCATCGGTCTCGGGGCGGTGTGGCATGGCGTGGCCCGGGGGGCGTTGAATGAAATAACGAAATACGCGCTGGGCACCGTGCATCGAGACTTCGACCGACGCCTGTCCGACTATCAAGTGCTTCGCCAGCAGATTGGCGAGGCGAAGGTCCTCGTCGAGAGCGTGGGCCCTTGGCAGACGGCGCTGGCGGAGCGCCTCGACGATCTATGGGAGAGCGGCAAGCCGCAGGGCGAGGTCTTGATCCCGCTGACCGAGTTCAAAGTCCACACTGCCGAAGTAGCCAATGCGACGGCTCGTCGTGCCATGGACGTCAGCGGAGGATACGGGTACAAACGCGGACCGCTCGAGCGAGCATTCCGGGACGCGAGAGCGGCGATCGGCATGGGGCCGTCGAACAACATCGCGCGCGAATGGGTAGGTAAGACCCTCGTCGGTTTGCCGCTCGAGCTCTTCGAGGCCGGGGGCGAGTAGTTGGCTTTCTCGCCGACCGAAGCGGTGCCTGGAGCTCGCATCACATAGAAGGAGCATGGCCATGAGTATAGAGACGAGCGTGAGCGACGGTGGTGCACTCAAGTTTGCATATTGGGTGCCGAACGTGAGTGGAGGACTCGTTATCAGCAAGATCGAGCAGAGGACGGATTGGGGCCTCGACTACAATGTCAAGCTCGCGAGGCTGGCGGAGAATAACGGATTCGAATATGCCCTGAGTCAAGTGCGGTATATGGCGAGCTACGGAGCAGAGTTTCAGCACGAATCGACGACGTTCAGCTTCGCGTTGCTCCAGGCGACGCAACGTCTCAAAGTCATCGCGGCCGTCCACCCCGGTCTCTGGCATCCGGCCGTTCTGGCCAAACTGGTGGCCACCCAGGACCAGCTGACGGGTGGGCGGTCGGCAGTCAACGTCGTGAGCGGTTGGTTCAAAGGCGAGTTCACTGCGCTGGGAGAGCCATGGCTGGAGCACGACGAGCGCTATCGCCGCTCCGAGGAGTTCATCCGGGTCCTGCGCGGGAGCTGGACGGAAGACCGGTACTCTTTCCTCGGCGACTTCTACCGTATTCACGGCTATAGCCTCAAACCGAAGCCGATTCAAAAGCCGCATCCACCGATCTTCCAGGGCGGGACGTCGCGCGGCGCACGCGACATGGCGGCCCGCGTATCGGATTGGTATTTTTGCAACGGAAACACCGTTGAGGCAATCAAGCAGCAAGCGGATGACATCCGCATCAAAGCGGCGGAAGCGGGGCGCCCGCCGGGGGTCCCAAAGATCGGAATGAATGCATTTGTCATCGCACGCGACACGGAGCAAGAGGCGCAAGGGGTGCTCGCCGATATCATCAAGAACGCCGATGCCGAGGCAGTGAATGCCTTCGGCGACGCGGTCAAGCAAGCGGGCAGGGCGTCTCCCGAGGGGCAGGGCAACTGGGCGAACTCGACCTTCGAGGACCTCGTTCAGTATAATGATGGATTCCGACCGAACCTCGTCGGGACTCCGGAACAGATCGCCCGTCGCATTCTGGAGTACAAATCGGTCGGGGTGGACCTCATTCTGGCCGGCTTCCTTCACTACCACGAAGAAGTCGAGTACTTCGGCAAGCACGTACTTCCCCTCGTTCGAGAGCTCGAGACCCGCACGAGGGTCGCAGCATGAGCGTTGCTCTATCCTTCGCGACGGATGAAAGGGGCTCCTCAGCGATCCTGGCGCGCGCGGCCCTGCTGGAAGTTCGGGGTGTGTCCCTCTCGTTCGATGGCGTCCGAGCTCTCGACGACGTCAGCTTCCTCGTGAGGCGCGGCGAAGTATGCGCCATCATCGGTCCAAACGGGGCCGGCAAGAGCTCGATGATCAACGTGATATGCGGCCTGTATCAGGCCGACGCCGGATGCACCTATTTCGAAGGGCAGGCACTGAGACGCGCCAAGCAGCTGTCGGCGATCGGCGTCGCCCGGACGTTTCAGAATCTGGCGCTCTTCCGCGGGATGACCGTTCTCGAGAACGTGGAGCTCGGGACGGATTTCCGAGGGCGCGCGACGTTCGTCGAGCATGCATTGCGGCTCGGCCGCGCCAGAGGCGAGGAGCGGCGTGCGGCCACGGAGGCGGAGCAGATCATGACGTTGCTCGACATCCATGCACACCGGCACGCGGTGGTCGGGCGCTTGCCCTATGGTCTACAGAAGCGCGTGGAGCTCGCCCGCGCGCTCGTTTCTCGGCCCAAGCTGCTGCTCCTCGACGAGCCCATGGCGGGGATGACCCACGACGAGAAGCGCGACATGTGTCGCTTCATCCTGGGCGCCCACGAGACGCTCGGCACGACCATCGTGCTCATCGAGCACGACCTAAGGGTCGTCATGGATCTATCCGATCACGTAGTCGTACTCGACCATGGAAAGAAGATCGCCGACGGGTCTCCCGACACCGTTCGGACCGATCCAGCCGTGATCGAAGCGTATGTAGGGTCGGTTGCGAGTTGAGGTGCCCATGACGTTCTTTCTGGAAGTCCTGGTCGGAGGCCTGCTCGCGGGCGTGATGTACACCATGGTGGCTCTCGGCTTCGTGCTCATTCACAAGGCCTCCGGGGTCTTCAACTTTGCCCAGGGAGCCATGGTCCTCTTCGCGGCGCTGACGTTCGTCACCCTCGCAGAGCGCGGGCTCACCTTCTTCCCCGCGTTCGCGGTGTCTCTGCTCGTGATGCTCGCGCTCGGGGTCGCCATTGAACGCGTCGTACTTCGCTCTCTCGTCACCGCGCCTCCGATGGCGCTCTTCCTGGCGACGCTGGGACTCTCGTTCGTACTCGAGGGGCTCGCCCAGCTCGTATTCGGAACGCAGGTACACGGACTGGAGCTCGGCATATCGGACGCGCCACTCTCCGGATTGCCTATCAACGTGAGCACGCTCGACGTATTTGCAGCCGGGATCGCCGCCGGGATCGTGGCGCTGTTGGGGCTACTCTTTCAATATACTCGAGCCGGCGTAGGTTTGCGCGCCATTGCCGACGATCCTGTGGCAGCGATTGCCGTCGGCTTGAATCTCCCTCGCCTCTGGGCGATCGCCTGGGGCGGGGCAGGCGTGATAGCGCTCGTGGCGGGGCTCCTCTGGGGAGCGCGAGTGGGCGTACAGTTCTCGTTGTCGCTGGTCGTCCTCAAGGCGCTGCCGGTTCTCATCATCGGCGGATTCTCGTCGATCGTCGGTGTGATGGCCGGGGGCTTGATCGTCGGCGCGTCGGAGAAGCTCGCGGAAGTGTACGTGGGAGCTCCGCTCGGTGGCGGCATCGAGAGCTGGTTTCCGTATGCGCTGGCCGTCGCGTTCCTGCTCGTGCGTCCGAGAGGCCTGTTCGGCGATCGCTTGGTCGAAAGGGTGTGATGATGAGCTCCAAGGCATCCGTATGGCCGTCATCCCCCGAGCTTGGAGAGGATAGCGACGCGCCCGCTGACGGCGCGGGTGAGGTCTACGACGCGGTCGAGGGCGGCGCCCCCGAGCTGGCCGGAGTGAGGCAGCGACGCCCTGCGCTGCTCGCGGTGGCAAGGAGTCTCTCGCTGCTTGGGGCCGCCCTGCTGCTCGCGGCTCTGCCCCTCCTCGTGACCGACTACGTGCTTAGCGCCATTCTTGTTCCCGTTCTTGCGCTCGCGCTCGCCGGAATCGGACAGAACATCGTGACCGGATATGCGGGGCAGCTCTCTCTGGGATCGGCGGCGTTCATGTCGGTGGGAGCGTTCGCGACATACAACATTCACCTGCGTATCCCCGGGATGCCGCTGCTTGCGAGCTTTGCATTGGGGGGACTCGTCGCCGCAGTGGCGGGGATGTTTTTCGGGCTTCCCAGCCTACGCATCCGAGGCTTCTACCTCGTCGTTTCGACGCTGGGAGCTCAGTTCTTCTTCGTCTGGCTATTTACAAAAGTAGGATGGTTCTCCAATAGCAGCGCCTCGGGCGTGATCACGGCGCCCCGGCTCGTAGTCGCCGGTGTGGAGCTGTCGTCGCCGGGAGGCCACTACTGGCTCGCGCTCGGCGTGGTCGCCGCGCTCACGGTCGTCGCGAGAAACCTCGTCCGAGGTCGCCTGGGCCGGAGCTGGATGGCCGTCCGAGATATGGAGACAGCGGCGGTTGTGATAGGCGTGAACACCGGTCGCGCGAAGCTGCTCGCGTTCGCCATAGGGTCCTTCTACTGCGGCGTCGCTGGAGCGCTTTGGGCGTTCGCATATCTCGGTACGGTCGAGCCTCATGGTCTCGATCTCGACCGCTCGTTCCAGGTCCTCTTCATCGCGATCCTCGGAGGCCTCGGAAGCATCGCGGGACCGTTCATCGGCGCTGGGTTCGTCATTCTCCTGCCGATCGTCCTCGACGAGGTGGGAGCTGCCGTGGCGGGTGGGTCCGTCGATCCCGGGTGGCTCCAAAATATCGAGAAGATGATCTTCGGGGGCCTCGTAATACTGCTCTTGACCAAACAGCCGGCCGGAATGGTCCGCTGGATCGAGATTGGGTGGACGCGCATCCTCCAAATCCGCTTGCGCGCTGCCTGAGTCGACCGTTCGCAAATTGTACCCATGTCACTGCTCGTATTCGCAATGGGCGCGCGTCGCGCGCGTGGAGGTTCGTCCATGTTCGGCATTCGTATGTCTGCTTTCGCCTCACTGCTAGCCATGTCCCAGCTCGCGACGGGTTGCCGGTCGCATGGGAGCGGCGACTCGCCAGGAGCCACCGTGAGCGCGGCGAGCGGCTCCACGGCGACGCAGGCGGCGGGCAAGGAGCAGTACTTCCCGCTTCAAAGTTATCGGGTGGGACCGTATGCAGCTGGAGGGAGCGGATTCTTCGGTGGCTTTATCGACTATATGCAGCTCGTCAACATTCGAGACGGGGGCGTCAACGGAGTCAAGCTGACGTGGTCCGAGTGCGAGACTGAGTACGTCGTCGAGCGCGGTGTCGAATGCTATGAGCGGCTCAAAGGCGGTCTGAACGGTGCGCCGGCCGCGGCGATGAACCCTCTCAGCGTCGGAATCGCGTACGCAACCATAGACCGACAGACTGCGGACAAGATTCCACTCATTACGATCAATCACGGTCGGACGGACTCGACCGACGGTCGTGTGTTCCCGTACGTCTTTCCCCTCTCCCTCAACCCCTACAGCGAGATCTCCGCAATCGTCAACTTCATTGGCGAGCGCGAAGGCGGGCTGGACCACCTGGGAGGCAAGAAGGTTGTCGTCCTCTACCACGGCTCGCCTTACGGCAAGGAGACCCGTCCCATCGCAGAGCTGCTCGCGAACAAGTACGGGTTTAGCGTGACCCATATCGAGGTCCCCCACCCCGGCACCGAACAAGAGTCCCAGTGGCTTCAAATCAAGAAGCTCTCTCCGAACTGGATCATCCTTCGCGGGTGGGGAATCATGAACCCGGTTGCGATCAAGACGGCCGCCAAAGTCGGCTTTCCCGTCGACCACATCATCGGCAACATCTGGAGCAACTCGGAGGAAGACGTCACTCCAGCCGGCCCGGTCGCCAAGGGGTACATCGCCATCACGACCCATCCCTCGGGTCGCGACTTTCCCGTTCTCCAGGCGGTCGACAAGTATGTCCTCAGCGCGGGCAAGGGCAACATGGCCGATCCGAAGAGGGTGGGAACGGGGTACTACAATTTGGGCATCAACAACGGCATTCTAAACGTCGAGGCCGTTCGGGCTGCTCAGGCCAAGTTCGGAAACAAGCCTCTGACCGGGGAACAGGTCCGCTGGGGATTCGAACACATCAACATTGATGACGCCCGCCTCAAAGAGCTCGGCGCCGTCGGACTCCTGCAGCCCATCAAGCTCTCGTGCCAGGACCACGAAGGAGGCGGCGCGGTTCGGTTCGTTCAGTGGGATGGGGCCCAGTTCGAACGGATCAGCGACTGGGTCAAGGCCGATCGAGCGCTGCTGAGACCGATCATCGAGGAGTCTTCGACGAAATACGCGAAGGAGAGAGGGATCGCCATTCGAGATTGCGATGGCGAGGCGCGACTGTGAGCTGACCCACACGATCCCCAACGCTCAGCGCTCAAGGAGTCGTCCGATGGCCCATCCCGAACACTGTGCCGCGTGCCCCATTCTCCGTCTGAATAACGTCCACGTACTCTACGACGGCATCATCATCGGCCTTCACGACGTCACGCTCGAGGTGCACGAGGGAAGCGTCGTCGCACTGCTGGGGCCGAACGGCGCGGGCAAGAGTACGACGCTCAAAGCGGCGTCTGGGCTGCTCGCCGCGGAGCGGGGACAGGTGAGCCGCGGCCAGGTGTGCTTCCGAAATCGGCCCCTGCTCTCGTGGACTCCGGCCCGTCTAGCGCGGGAAGGTCTCGTGCAGGTGCTAGAGGGTCGCCACTGCTTCCCGCGTCTCACGGTCGAGGAAAATCTCGCGACAGGCGCCTATGCGTGCCGGCTATCGCGCAGCGCGTTGGCCGCCGGAATCGAGCGTATCTACTCTCGCTTTCCCCGCCTGCGCGATCGAAGACGAACCTCTGCGGGGCATCTCTCTGGCGGAGAACAGCAGATGCTCGCGATCGGTCGGGCGCTCATCGCGCGGCCGCTGCTCGTGCTGCTGGACGAACCCTCGATGGGGCTGGCTCCCAAAGTGGTCGAAGAGATCTTCGCTCTTGTTCGCGAGCTGAACGTCGAGGAGAAAGTGAGTTTCCTGCTCGCCGAGCAGAATGCTTGCGGGGCGCTTGCCGTGGCGGACCGAGCGTACGTGCTCGAGAGCGGTCGCGTCGTCGCGAGCGGCAGCGCCTCTGAAATCAAGGCTCGCGATGACGTGCAGGACCTGTACCTCGGTCGAGGCACCGCGGCCGGAGTGCGTATGCGAGACAAACGGTCAACTGCCGTATCCGTGAGCGGAAACGGCCTATCGAATTAGACGAGGAATTATGAAGCTGTCGATCAGGACGATCGCGAACGCGATCGGTGGAGCAACTCTTTGCCTTGGCGTAGCCAACTCGGCGTTTGCGCAGGACCAATCTCCGGCCGCTGCGGAACCTGCTGCGTCGACGACCGCGCCGCCGGAGCCGCCGCGCCCCGTGACGGGACCGTCCTCCGCAACGCAGACGCCACCGCCGCCCCAGGGCGTGACACAGGGGACGCTGGATTCCCAGGTGCCAACCATGACGGCGTCCCCCGTTTCCGCAAAGCCGCTTCTGCCCACATGGATCAATGGCGTGACGCTCGGAGCCGGGGTTCTGCTCTGGTACTACCAGCCGCTCTGGCCACGCACGCCCGCAGTTCAGAACAATGTGAGCGTGTTTTGGGCCCGGCTGCTCATCGACGGCAAGTGGGGAATCTTCAGTCTGCACCTCGAGCCTCGATTCCGCGATCATCCCCTGCGTACCGAATCGGCAACGGTGACGACTGCGGATGGGACTGGAGCGAGCGTGCTCACGTACACCCAGAATAACCAAGCGTGGCTCCAAGAGGCGTATGCGCAGGTCGATATCGACGCCATTGAAGCGCACTTGAAGCTCGGGAAGGAGTACAGCCACCTGGGTTATTTCTGGGACGGCTCCTTTTACGGTAACGTCCAAGTGTATGATGGGTTGAAGCTCGACCCTGACTTCGGCGCTTCTCTCGAAGGGGACGTCGGAAAGAGCGAGGACGTGCTCAGCCTGGGATGGTGGGCGCAATACTTCGTGGTGGATGGCGGAACGAACGTGTCGCTTCCAAATCGTGACACGATCTCGATTCCCGGTGGCCACCGTCGCAACCAGACCATCGCCCGCGTCGAACCTCGGGTAGCGATGGGACCTGCGAAGGTCGCTTTGGGTATTTCCGGGGAGTACTTACAGGCCGATATCCCGCTGCCCTTGGGTAGCCAGGATGTGTGGCGCGGGGCAGTGGACGTCACGGCGACGCTCGAGGGTCTCAAAGTTCTCGGGGAGGTCCAGCACCAAGATGGGAGGAGCGTCGCGAGCTTTCCGGTCCCCTACGACGTTGCAACGGGGACACCCGGGTCCTCATCGAACGTGGACTATGCGCAAATCGGTGCCGAGTACACGCTGGGGTCCGTCACGGCACGGTACCAGCTCAGTCTCGGAAGTTACAACAACGTCCCGCTGCCGGGGGGAGGTAGCGTCACTCATAAGGAGTGGATGCACGTGCCCGCGGTCGGTGTCGCGGTGAGTCCCAACCTCTATGTCCTCGGCGAGCTGGTCTTCTGGCAACACGACACTCCGGGCAGCTCAGTGATGGTGGATAGAAGCTTCAACGTGACATTGAACGCACACCTCTAAGGACCGCATCATGAGCACCGAACCCATCTCGGCAGCCGCGTTTCGCGAAGCCCTTGCGCATTTTGCCAGCGGAGTGACCGTGGTCGCCTCGCGTGACGCGGCCGGGCTATTCGGGTTTACGGCCACGGGGTTCACTTCGGTATCGCTCGCCCCGCCTCTCATTCTCGTTTGCGTAGGCAAGACTGCGAGCGTATATGGGCGGATCGTCGAGGCGGTTCATTTCGGGGTGAGTATCCTGTCGGAGCGACAAGGCGGGATCGCCCAGCAATTTGCACAGTCGAAGATCGACCGCTTTCGCGACGTGACGCTCCGCGACGCGAGCACGCCGCTCATAGACGGCGCGGTGGCCGCGCTCGAATGTCGTCGCCACGCCCATCACGACGGGGGGGATCACACCATCCTGGTCGGGGAGGTGGTCGGCGTGTTCGTCGGGGCTGGAAGGCCGCTGGTGCACTGTTCGAGGCGATTCGGAGCGTTCGTTGCGGAGGGCTACCAGCAGCCGTCGTCGTCGGCCGTTTCAGTTCAGCGAGGAGGAGAGGCATGAGCAGAGACATCGTGTTTTTGAACGCAAGTCCATCGGTCGCGTCCAGATCGAGCTTCGTGGCCAAAACGATCGCGGAGCAGACCGAAAGGGCGGGGTATCGTTCGGTGTTCTGGGGACTTGGCGACTTCGATCCGACGGACGTCCTGTTCGGGCGCACGAGCGGCGACTCGGTCGTTCGCTTCATCACTGCGGTGAAGACCTCGGCCGCGGTCGTTCTCGCCTCGCCGGTCTACAAGGCCTCTTACTCTGGCGGGCTCAAGGCGATTGTCGACCTCATCCCGCCCGACGCGCTGGAGCGGCGTCCGATTCTCGGAATCGCTACTGTGCGACTTGCCGCGCACGCGGCCGAGGTGGACCGATCCTTTCAGGCTCTCCTCGATTTCTTCCAAGCCCGTCGGCTGGAGACGTTGGTCATTGTGGACGACGAATTGCGGGTCACGAGCAACGCAGGAGTCTTTTCGGACGCCGCTCGGGAGCGAGTGCACAAAGCCGGTTTTGCGCTCGTCGCTTCCATCGCAGAAGAGGGTTCGGCCCAGCTGCTGTCCAAGCAGAGCACCGTGTGACCCCTCGTCGGGGTGTACGCGTCCCTCGCCGGGGTGAACGCGTCCCTCGTGGGGGTAGAGCCGTCCCTCGACGGGGTAGAGGCGGATTGTCGCGGAGCCGGACGCCTTGCTCGACGAAGGGGACGCTTACCCCGAAGAGGTAGATGCCTTAGCCGACGAAGGGGACGCGTACCCCGAAGAGGTAGATGCCTAAGCCAAACAGGGGGACGCATACCCTGAAGTGGTAAACGCCTAAGGCGACGAGGGGGACGCGTACCCCGAAGAGGTAGATGCCTAAGCCAAACAGGGGGACGCATACCCTGAAGTGGTAAACGCCTAAGGCGACGAGGGGGACGCGTACCCTGAAGTGGTAGATGCCTAAGGCGACGAGGGGGACGCGTACCCTGAAGTGGTAGATGCCTAAGGCGACGAGGGGGACGCGTACCGCGTCGAGGTAGATGCCTAGGCCGACGAGGAAGATGCTTGGGCGGACGAAGGTGAGGATTGGCCCGATGAAGTGGCTGTCGTGATCATGGGACCTCGCAAGTGGCCCGAAAGAACGCGTAGCAAGACACTCCGTCCGGCGCCTTTGAAGCTCGACTGGGCAGCGCACAGTACGTAGGGAGGCGTCGTTCGGCTCCTGGCTCCCCTCACGCCCGCATTTTCGCCCCAAACCCTTTTTCGACCTCGGCGACGACCCGCGCATGGCGCTCGTCGACCTCGGCATCCGTCAGGGTCCGGTCCGGAGCCCGATAGACGATGTGCAGCGCCAAGCTCGCATATCCCTTCGGGATCGCCCCGCCGACGAACCGGTCGAAGAGCGTGATCTCCTCCGCGAGGTCGCCGGCAGCGCTGCGGACCGCGTTTTCGATCTCCCCTGCGGTGACGCTGTCCGCAACGACGACGGCGAGGTCGCGAGAACTGGCCGGGAACCGCGGAAGTGGCGAGAACTGGAGGGCGCGCGGTCCCACGCATTCGAGTGCCGCCAGGTCGATCTCGACGACGACGGCATCGGCTCCCACATCGAACGCCTGCGTGACATCCGGGTGCAGCGGCCCGAGGGTGCCCACGCGCGCACCAGCCACCTCAATCAAGGCCGCGCCGCGAGGATGCAGATGCACGGGACGGGCAGCGCCGGAGGCCAGGCTCACCGTGGCGCTCCGCCGATGAAGGCGCATGATCAGATCCTCGGCGAGCCCCTTGGCGTCCCACACGTCGACGGCCTGCGGCTTCTCGAGCCACCCTGGACGGTCGCCGACGAGCAGCGCTGCGAATGACAATCGCTCCTCGGGCAGCGTTTCGCCCGAGCCGAGAAAGAGGGCTCCCACCGTAAACAGGCGCGCGGTTCTCTCCCCGCGGCGGCGCGCTCCGCTCGCAGCCCGCAGCAGGCCTGGGAGCAGCGTCGTTCGCATGACCGACTGCTGTTCGGCGAGCGGATTGCGCAGTTCGACGACCGCCGGTGGTGCGCCGAGGGCTCGGATCTCCGAGGACGAGATGAAGGCGTAGGTGACCGCCTCGCTCAGTCCCATAGCGACGGCCGCCCGGCGGACGCGTCGCATGAGGCGCTCGCGCGGCCCGTGGTCCCGCGTCGGGTGCAAAGCTGGCAATACGGTCGGCACCAGCTCGTAGCCCCGCACCCGACCGACCTCCTCGACGAGGTCTGCCTCGCACGAGACGTCTGGACGGTGACTGGGAACTTGCCAGACGTCGCTCTCGGCTTCCGAGCGCTGGTGGTTGAATCCCAACCGTCCGAGGATGTCTCGGATTTCCCCGGCGGGAGGTTCGACGCCGAGCAGCTCTGCGATGCGAGCGCGGCGCAGCGACACGGTCTTTCGCGTCGGCGTCCGGCCTTCGAAGACTCGCCAGGGCATGACCGCCGTAGCTTGGGCCAAAGTGCATCCCATCGACACGGCGCGAGCGAGGGCGTCGTCGCCGTCGCCCCAGTCCACGCCGCGTTCGAAGCGGTGGCTCGCCTCGGTGTGAAGACCGTGGCGGCGCGCAGTCCGGCGGACGCTGCGCGGGTCGAACGTGGCGCATTCGAAGAGCACGCGCGTCGTCCGCTCGGTGATCTCGCTATGGCCTCCGCCCATCACGCCCGCGAGAGCGACGGGTCCGTCCCCGTCGCAGATGACGAGGTCGTCTTCGGTCAGCGTGCGGTCGACCCCGTCGAGGGTTTGAAGCGGTTCGCCGGCCCTCGCCCGCCGGACGATGATGGTACTTCCGCGAACCTTGTCCAAGTCGAACGCGTGGGTCGGATGCCCAAACTCGAGCATTGTGAGGTTCGTGATGTCCACGAGGTTCGAGATCGGTCGGACGTCGAGGGAAGCTAGCCGCCAGCGCACGTCGACGGGCGAGGGGCCGACTCGCGCGCCCAGGATCACCGCGGCCCCATAGTAGGCGCATCGCTCGACATCCTCGATGACCACCGTGACGTATTCGGAGAGGTCGGCGCGCTCCGATCGGGCGGGCGGCGCGGGGCGCTCGGGCGCAAACGGGACGCGCAAGAGCGCCGCCGCTTCGCGAGCCAAGCCGAGGTGTCCGAGCGCGTCGGGGCGATTGGGCGTCAGATTGAGTTCGAGGATCGTGTCCCGAGCCGCCGGAAGAGCGCGGGCGAGCGACACTCCGGGAAGGGATGTCCCGGGCGCCAGGACCAAGATTCCGCTCGCATCGCTCCCAAGTCCGAGTTCTGCCTCGCTGCACAGCATCCCGTCGCTCGGCACGCCGGCGATGGATCGGCGCTCGATCGTCATGTTCTTCGCGGGCAAGCGCGTCCCGAGAGGCGCGAGCACAACCAACCCGCCAGGTTCGGGAACGTTCGGTGCCCCGCAGACGACCTCCTGCGATGTGCCGCCCCCGCGATCGACGGTGACCAGGCGCAGTCCACTGCGCCCAGGATGCGCAATGATCTTCTCGACACGGGCGACGACGCACGCCTCCGAGGCCGTTCCGAACTCAATGAGGGTCTCGACCTCGATCCCCGCCGCGGTGAGCCGGGAGGCGAGGGTCGACGGA
This sequence comes from Polyangiaceae bacterium, assembly GCA_049512415.1. Taxonomy (GTDB): domain Bacteria; phylum Myxococcota_A; class Polyangia; order Polyangiales; family Polyangiaceae; genus Palsa-1150. The sequence continues at coordinate 4,460 of JBEKXD010000042.1, read as the reverse complement.
TCGTCGGGAAGAGCAGGACAGAGCTCGCGCAGCCAGCGAACGGAAGCTTTCATCGTACTCTCTCAGAATTGCGCCAAGAAACGCGGGTCGTTCTCGAAGAGCAGTCGCATGTCCGGAATCCCGTAGCGCACGACCGCGACGCGCTCGACGCCCATGCCGAATGCGAAGCCCGTCCACTTGGCGGGGTCGATCCCGCAGTGCTCGAACACGACCGGGTGAATCATTCCGCAGCCGAGGATCTCGATCCACCCGGTGCGCTTGCACACGCCGCAGCCGCCGCGACTCCCGTCGGCGCGCCGGCAAAACGGACAGCCCACGTCGACTTCGGCGCCGGGTTCCACGAAGGGGAAGTAGCTCGGGCGAAGTCGAATGGGTGTGCCGGCGCCGAAGAATCGCTCCGCAAACTCGGCGAGAACGCCCTTCATGTGCGCGAGCGTCACGTGCTCATCGACGAGGAAGCACTCCACCTGGTGGAACATCGGCGAGTGCGTCGCGTCGTCGTCGCGTCGATAGACGACGCCCGGAGCGATGAACCCGAAGGGCGGCTCGTGCGTCGTCATCGCGCGCACCTGGATGTTGCTCGTGTGAGTCCGAAGAACGGTTCCGGAGGTCGTCCAAAACGTGTCCTGCATGTCCGTCGCAGGATGATCGGGCGGGAACCCGAGCTTGGTGAAGTTGTTCTCCTCGAACTCGACCTCCGGTCCGTCGTGGACCGCGAAGCCCAAGCTTTCGAGGACTTCGACGATATCGTCTCGCGCGATGGAAATCGGATGGGCGTGTCCGACGCGCGCAGGCCGTCGTCCGGGCAGCGTGAGATCGAAAGGAGCCGCGCTGAGTTCGGCCTCGCGCTGGCCTCGAGCCAGCGACGCCAGGCGAGCATCGAACGCCGACTCGATCTCGTCCTTCAACGCGTTGGCGAGCTCGCCGATCGCTGGGCGAGCCTCGGGCGGGGCCTGCCCCATCTGTTTGAGGATGGCGGTCAATTCCCCCTTCTTTCCGAGGATCTTGGCCTTCTCGTCGCGCAGCGACTGTTCGGACTGCGCGGAGTCGAAACGCGAGCGAAACGTCGCACGGAGCGAGGCGATGGCGCCCTCGATCGCCGTCTGGACGGGCATGCTCATGAGGCGCGTTCGATAGCACACGACTGACGGTCACCGCGCGCCCCATGGGTGAGGGTGACGGCCCGCGGCAGCGCGTGAACGTGTCAGACGCTCTTGACGATCTCGCCGAATGCTTTCGCGTCACTGACGGCCAGGTCAGCCAGGATCTTGCGATCGAGCACCACGTTGGCCTTCTTCAGCGAGTGCATCAAACGCGAGTAGCTCGTGCCGTGGAGGCGAGCGGCCGCATTGATGCGTGCGATCCAAAGCCGCCTGAAGTCACGCTTGCGGAGCTTGCGATGCGCGTAGGCGTAAACCCACGACTTCATCACGACTTCCTTCGCGTACGCGAACAAGCGCGATCGGGCGCTGTGGAAGCCCTTGGCGGCTTTCAGGATGCGATTGTGTCGGCGTCGAGCCTTGAAGCCTCTTTTTGCGCGGGGCATGGGGCGTCTCCTCTCAACCGTATGGGATCAGGCGTTTGACGTGCTTCTCCATGGTCGTGTCGACCATGTCGTTCTTGCGCAGCCGGCGAAGGCGATTGCGCGACTTCTCCTGCATCCCGTGATTCCCGCCACACTTGGGCCGCCGCACGCGGCCTTTTCCGGTCACCCGGAAGCGCTTGGCCGCAGCTTTGTTGGTCTTCATCTTCGGCATGACGCCACCTCGTAGGCCGCTTGCGAGACAGGCCGACGCGCCTCGGGGCGGCCGGTTTGAAGAGCCCGGAAGCAAGCGGGCGCGCAATAGTAGGGCACTTCGGGGCAGCGTCAAGCTCTCGCGGGCACGCGCATGCGCGCCGGTGCTACGCGGAGTCTTACAGGCTCCGCGCCGCGACGAGTCGGTCGCGCGCGGCCAGTCGCATTTTCTTGAGCTCCAGCGCACGGAGGCGGTCTTCTGGCGTCATGTGCAAGCCACGGCGCTCAAGCTCGTGTACCGCTTGATCTAGGATACGGTGGCTAGCTTCCAGCTCTCGGATGTCGATGCGTTTCATCGGACCGGACCTCCTCGTGCGCGCGACAGAGCTCTGGCCCCGCCGCATTCATCGCGGACGCTACAACCCCGACGGACGCCGTCAACTTATGCACCTGTTCAGGTCGAGGAGCTTTCCATGAACAACGTGGTCACGCGTCTCGCACTGCGGCCCGGGTCCGTCCAAACGCGACGCATTTCGGATAGCCGGGCTCTTGCGCGAGTCGTCCTGGTCGTCTGTGCGGGGTCCGCGGCAGCCTGCGCGCGCCCATCCGCCCTCGCCTCGCCCTCCTCACCCGCAATTGCCGCGCAGGAGCGCATCGTCACACCGGACGAGGTGACGACCGAGCAAGAGCTAGCTCAGCGAGCCGAGCGGGCACTCACCGAACAGAGGTGGGCGGATGCTGCCGCAGGATATCGCGTTCTCGTCTCCGCGTATCCGACCGGCGTTCACGCCGCGGAGTACCTGCTGGACCTCGGCCTGGCGCGCGAGGGCCTGCGCGATAGCCAGGGAGCGCGCGACGCGTACCTCGAGGTCACGAGTCGTTTCCCGGATGCCCCGGTTGTCCGCGTCGCTCTGGTGCATGCGGCGACCCTGGACGCGTATCTCGAGGACTGGACGGCTCTGGGGGCGATCGGCGCCAAGATTCTGGCCCGAGTGGACCTCGACGACATCGACCGCATCGTGGGCCTCGGTGCCCGCGGTCTCTCCCGCGTCGAACAGGGCGACGACCAAGCCGCGTCGCCGGATGTTCTCGACGCGCTGGACCTCGCCGACAAGCATCACTACGGCCCGCGGGACGTGCTGCCCGTCGCGGTCGCCCAAGCCCAATTCGCGCTCGGGGAGATCCGGCGCGTGCGCTCCGAGCGCATCGCCATCGACCCGCCTCCGATCGACTTCCTCGAGAAGCTCGAGGAGCGCTGCGGCGGACTTCTCGACGCGCAGACGGCTTATTCGATGACGCTCAGCTCGGTCGATCCGCACTGGGCGGCGATGGCGGGGCTTCGGGTCGCGTCGATGTACCGGGCGCTCCACCACGATGTCCTGGCGATTCCGCCGCCCGCGAACCTGAAGACCGATCGAGAAAAGCAAGCTTTCTACGTCCTGATGCATGTCCGGTATCGCGTCCTTCTGGAGAAGGGGCTGCGCCAGATCGAGCAGACCATCGCGCTCGGGGAGCGCACGCAAGAGTCATCGAACTGGCTCGACCGCGCGCGCGAGGCTGAAAGCCAAATGCAGAGGACCTTGGCGGAGGAGAGGGACCGGCTGGCGGGGATGCCATTCACCGAGGATCAAGCCAAAGAAGCGCTGCGCGTCGTGGAGAAGAAGCTCGCTCCACCGAAGTAGCCCTGCCAATCCCGCGTCGCATCCGAAGGGGGGGGACATGGAGGGAAGCTGCGAATCGCCCCCTTCGTCGATTCCGCGGGATCGCTTGACACTCTCGGCGTAACACGCTAGCTGCGCCGAGCTTGTTTTCGCTCGGAGGCGAGGACTGACCACGCGAGCGTGCAGTCTCGCGCCCCCGGCTCCGACCTCCCTTTATTACGGGATGCGTGACCGATCTGTTGCGCGTCTGTAGCGAATAAAAATACTTAGCTAAATCAATATTTTAGGTAGACGTCACCCCCGGATGACACCGGGTGAGTCCGAACCTTGCTTGCGTGCGGCCTTGCAGGGAAGTAGTATTCGCGCCCCCGAAGCGGCGGAGCGTCCGTCGTGAAGGGCTGGCGTAGCTCAACGGTAGAGCACCTGTTTTGTAAACAGGTGGTTAGGGGTTCAAGTCCCCTCGTCAGCTCGTCTTTGTTCGTGTCCCCCGTCCACGAGGAGTATTCAGAAACCGACCTAACGCGCGGCAAGCCATAGGGAATTTCTTTGCGATGACGGAGGGTTGCCCGAGCGGCCAAAGGGAGCAGACTGTAAATCTGCCGGCTATGCCTTCGATGGTTCGAATCCATCACCCTCCACGGCGTGCGAGCCGCGGTGCACGATCGAAGCAGCGTACGCGGGAGTAGCTCAGTTGGTAGAGCGTCAGCCTTCCAAGCTGAACGTCGCCGGTTCGAACCCGGTCTCCCGCTCGGAGGAATCACGCGGAATCACCTTGCACTGAAAATCGCATCGGACCTGTTCGACCGCACGTCACCGCCCACCTAGCTCAGTGGTAGAGCACTTCCTTGGTAAGGAAGAGGTCACGGGTTCAAGCCCCGTGGTGGGCTCGAGCCGCTCGCGAGCAACCCCTTCTCAAGCTTCGATACGTTCCAGGAGACTCACGTCATGGCGAAAGAGAAATTCCAGCGCACCAAGCCTCACGTCAACGTTGGCACGATCGGTCACATCGACCACGGCAAGACGACGCTGACGGCGGCGATCGTGAAGGTGCAGTCCAAGAAGGG
>JBEKXD010000041.1:0-56455 GCA_049512415.1 Polyangiaceae bacterium | reverse complement strand
CGCTTCAAGGCTTCGAGGGCGTCAACAATATCGCGCTCCGAAACCTGCTCACGCCCATCCAAGGCCATTGTGCGCACGGCGTCGTCGCACGCGCGAACGACGTCTGCGAAGCTCCATCCCTCTGCTTTGGAGGCGAGCTCGCCGGCACGCGCGACATCGAGGCCAATGGAACCGAGTCTCAGTCTGAGGAGCTCGACGAGCTGTCCCTGCGTCGGCCGATCGAATGGAACGATCACGTCGAAGCGCCGATATACGGCGCGATCAAGGAGTTCGACGTGATTTGTCGCCGCCACCAAGATGCTGCCGCTCACGTCGGCATCAACGAGCTGCAGGAACGCGGTCACGACGCGGTTCATCTCGCCAACATCCTGCGCGTCGCCGCGCGCCTTCGCGACGGAGTCGAACTCGTCGAACAGATATACGCCGGGGCGCCGGGGCATCTCGGCGAAGATGGCTCGCAACTGCCCCGCGCCGCACGGGATACATCTTACTGGTCGGAGGTTCAGATGTCCAAAGGCAAGGGCAGCACTCCAGCGAAGAGCTCGCACGGCAAGGATGTCCACGTCGAGCCCCATAGAGACGGCTGGCAGGTGAAGAAGGTGGGGAACGAACGGGCGTCTGCCGTGACCGAGACGAAGAAGGAGGCGGAGAGGATCGGCCGGGAAGCCGCACGCAAGGAACACTCCGAGCTCGTCATCAAGGGCGAGGATGGCAGAATCCAGCAGAAGGACAGTCACGGGCACGACCCGAGGCGGAGCAAGGAATAACGCGGACGCGTGGCATCGCACCCCCAATGCACGTCGCGCGGGCGACCCTCTGTGTCGACCAGGCCGCGAAGACTCCGGACGCGGGCCGTGAAATTATGAAGGACAAACCACTGCGCTGACTGGCGAGCATGAACTGTGACCGCGTTACGTACGGCGCGCTTCGTTGAGCTCGCTGGCGCTGCCGGACCCTCCTCCCAGTCCAAACAATCTCGACAAGATGACGCCAGAACGCCAAGGAGAATGTGTTGTGGCACCCGGACCGCTCAGCGAAGTGCGCCGCACAAAGCCCTGTGCCAAACCGCTGCTCACGATCACACATGACGTCATACGTCCTGATGATCGCCTCCTCTCCAGTCAGGCGCCGTTCCCCGCTATTCTATGGAATCTAGATATGTAACCGGCCACGTCGTTCCGTAGTAAACGGACCGGAGTTCGCCGAAAACTTCACCCGTGCGACGGATGGGAAGCAGGTCGACAGAGTCGACGGCACGAAACTCAGAAGGCCGAGAGGATGAAGCTCTCGACCTTCCTGGCGCGCGGACGCGGTGGACGGACCATCGCTGACGACACGCCCGATGGCCAACAATTCGGCCGACGATCGCTCGGCGCGTGCAGGATCTTCGGTCAGCGGTTTGCGGACTTTGTTCGAGCGTATTCAGGCTCTGTCGTTGGTGCGACCGAGGTAATGTGTATTGCTCGATCCCGTGTCGTCGGGAAGCTCGCCGTCGGGTCGTTCGCGCCGCTCGCAAGCGCCATCGCGGTAGCCCGGAGGGACGCGCGGATCATCGCGATCATCAGCGTGACTACCGAGCTCGCCGTCGTCGGCGCGTGAGGGATCTGGGGACCGGCCGGGACAGCAAGTAGTCGCGCCCGCGCATCCAGACGTGCGTGCACGTCCTTGAGCACTGCCTCCACGGTCGCGCGGAAGACAGCAACGAAGTAGTTCTCTTGCGGCCAGATCATCGCGAGGAGCGTACTCAATAACGGGGCAACGGTCAGCGCCGTCGGATAGCGCGTGGTCCTCGCTCCTCTCGGCCTGCATGCGGCACGCGACAGTTCATCGGGACGCGCGCGCCGACTCGCGCCAACCCTGCTCTCGCCCCGCGACGGCACTTCCCGCGCGCTCGGACGCGCTGCCCGCTACCCAGGCAGCTCCGCGGCGCCCGAAGCCAGGGACAAAACGCGAAGGCCCTCCCTCGTCGGGAGGGCCACCGTGTGAACCGCGACTATCGTGGTACGTCTTAGTTGCGCGGGGGCGCTACGCGCGCTGGAACACGATGCAGTCGCCCTTCTCCGTGGAGGCTGAGCTCACCTTCGGACCACGATTCCCGCCTGCATGCACGATTCAGCTGGGCCGATAAGGCGTTCTATGTGACCGCAGGCGCTTGCTTCCTCGACCCCTCTTTCACTGCCTAGCCGCTCCTCCTCGTCGGCTTAGGCGTTCCCCTCGTCGAGGGACGCTTCCTCCTCGTCGGCTTAGGCGTTTCCCTCGTCGAGGGACCGTTCCCTTGCGCGACGAAGCCCGTCCACCCCGACGAGGTGCACGCCTTGGCCGACGAGGGAGACGCCCACCCCGACGAGGTGGCTCGCTCGGTGAGGTCAACGAGACGTCAAGTCGCCGCGCTGGCCGGTGCGGGGACTGCCACGGCCTTCTCAATGAAGCGCAGCGGAACCCACGGTCTCAATTCTGACCGTGCGCACGCTCAGCGTCCCGTCCTTTCTGCGGAAGTGGACTGTCACGGGAGCCTGGGCGAACCAGGCGTCCTCGATATTGCGACACACGGCGGGCGTGGCCGCTAGCGCTGGAATGCCGATGAATTGGAGCTGCTCCAGCGACATGAGCAACTCGCGCTGCGCGGACCCCGAAAGCGCTCCGCGGATTTTGTCGAGGCCGCTTCGGTGAACGGAAGCCACCGCGTGCGCACGGCGTGCATTCCGAGCGCCACGAGCAGGGCGGCTTCGCGTGCGTTCAAGTTGATCGGCGGTAGCGAATAATGCCGATCGAGCGCGTAGCCACCTCCGCGACCCTGTTCGGCACGCACGGGAAACTCCGCGGATCGCAGCTCGTCGAGGTCGCGATAGATGGTCCGCGCGGTGACGCCGAAGCGCTCGGCGAGGACATCCGCTGTGACGCCGCTGCGACGACCGCGAAGGAACTCGGCGATGGCAAAGAGTCGGGCCTGGCGGCGCATCGTGGAAACCTGACAATACGCTGACACAGTCCGGCGCCATTCTCCAGGACAGACCGCGCCGTTGGCGCCACAGGACTCACGAGTCCGAGGAGAAGACCATGCAAAGCACACTGAACTGGTTCGAGATCTTCGTTTCCGACATGGACCGAGCCCAGGCTTTCTATGAAAGGATTCTATCCATCAAGCTCAAGCCCGAATCGTTCATGGGCGAGCCACACGCCATCTTTCCGAGCGAGGGACTGGCTGGCGCTCTGGTGAAGCGAGCGAACCGACAGCCAAGCGCCGACGGCGTGCTGATCTATCTGAACTGCGAGCGCAGGCTCGACGCCGTGATCGAAATGACTCCGCAGGCTGGCGGGCGCGTCCTCATGCCGAAGACGGACATCGGCGAGCCGGGGTTCATCGCGATCATCGGCGATACCGAGGGCAATGTGGTGGGCGTTCATTCAAGTCGTTCAGGAGCCGCCTGAAGACGGATCGGGCTTCGGCGGTGGGTGCATCGAGGCTTGTCAATATGCGTGCGGTGACTGACATCAACGCGGCCGCTGGCAATCGCATCGACATAGGTGAATGAACGCACGGGAGATGGCGGCGTGCTTGGAACCGTAGCGGGCTCGCGCGGCTCAAAGGGAGTCGATTTGTGTATTCAAAGTCCGCCGGTGGCCGAGATCGCAAGGCGTGACTGCGCGCCAGGTCATGGCTCTGTGATGGTGATCGTGCCGGTCAGCTGGGAGCTCGCTGCGAAGTTCTGGCCCCGCGCAATGAATCCAAACGCGTAGCCCGAGTTCACGGTCAATGTCGACGCGCCGCCGAAGGTGAAGTCGCCGGAGACCGACTGGAGTCGCCGGAGACCGACTGGCTCGCAACAAGCGTCACGGTCGTCGTGCCTACCGGACCGTCGGCGAAGGCTTGAAAGCTGGCAGTGGATTCGTCTCCCCCGTTATTTCCCGCATACTGCCACTCCAGGGCAAGGGCGAACGAACTCGTTGCCACGGCTTGGAACGTGAACGATTGCTCGGCCCCGCTCCCGTCCGTCGTCGCGGCCGAATAGGTGAACGTCTCTCCATCGCTGGCTCCGAGCGCGGCCTGATCGCCCAGAGCCGCATTCGCGTTCGACGAGGCCTCGGTCCACGGCTGATGGCTCAGCCAGCCGACGCATTGACCGGAAGCGCAGACAGCGTGCTCGCTCGCGTCGCACGCGGTGCCGCACCCTCCGCAGTTGGCGACGTCGGTGCTCGTCTGAACTTCGCATCCGTTGCCGTTGACGCCATCGCAGTCCGCGAACCCGGTCTGGCACGCCAGCGCACACACGCCCGCACTGCAGAATGCGGTCGCGTTCGCAGTCCCGCACACATTGCCGCAATCTCCGCAGTTGTCGGGGTCGGTCTCGACGCTCGCACACGTCCCGGAACAAACGACCATGGGCATCACGCACGTCGTTGCGCACTGTCCGCCGGAGCACGTCTGCCCGGCGTCGCACAGGGCCCCGCAGCCGCCGCAGTTGGCATTGTCCGTCTCGGTGTTCGCGCAGTACGGGACCCCGCCTTCCAAGGCGCACGCTGTCAGGCTGCCGCAGGTCAGGCACTGACCGCTCGTGCACAGCTGGCCCGGAGTGCAGGCCACTCCGCAGGCGCCGCAATTCGCGGTGTCGGTCTGCGTGCTCGCGCAGTACGTAGCGCCCCCGTCGGGCGCGCAGGACGTCTCGCCCGCCGTGCAGGCGCTCGAGATGCAGCGAGAAACCGCCCAACCGAGCCCCACCGCCATCGCGCCGGCCGACGCGGCCTGCCAACCCCGCGATGGACGAGCTCGAGGGGGGCCGCGAAGGGCCCCCGTCGTCGATACGGTGTCCGCACGCAGTGCGCGCATCGCCAGTCTCCTTGAACCGCCCGCCTTAGGCCCGAACGAGCGCGTGAACACGCGTTAGACCAACGATCCCATGTTACGGAGATGCGCGGGTTCCGGATAAGGCGCACTCCGGAACCTGGTGACGAAAAGGCTGCGATGGCCGCCCGAGCGAATCAAGGTTCTTCGCCGGCTTGGCGCATGCTGTCGACGCGCCGCCCGCGGCGGAGGCGACGTGCGACGATGCCCGATCGTGTGATCAAGACTCCGCCCCTACGGGAACGAGACCCTTAAGGAAGACGACACCGAGGTCGCACCTCGCTAAGAGCAAGATGTCTCCTCGCCCCAACGTAATCGTCGGAACGCCCTGCTACGGCGGCGTCGTGACCCACGTCTACGTGCACTCGATGCTGAAGCTCATGGCCTACGCCATGGCACGAAATATCGGCCTCGGGCTGTGGACTGCGGCTCGCGATTCGCTCGTCACTCGAAGTCGCAACGCGATCGTCACCGGGTTCCTCGATTCTCCCGATGCGACTCACCTCATGTTCATCGACGCGGACACCGGGTTCGAGCCGGAGCACTTTGGCCGCCTCGTCGCCTTCGACCAGGACGTCGTCGCGGGGATGTACCCTGTCAAGAATCTGGACTGGTCACAAGCGGCCCGCCGATGCACGGAGGGCAACGCAACGATTGAGGAGCTTCGAGAGCTGGGTTGCACTTCGTGGGCGTTGCTTGTCCGGAGGCCGAACGCGAAGAGCGCGACGGATTCGTCACGGCCATCTATGCGGGAACCGGGTTCATGCTGATTCGACGCTCGGCGATCGAGCGCTTCGTCTCTGCGTACCCGGAGACGAAATACACGACGACGCACACGTTCCCCACCCCTGCCGTTCCGAGCGCCAATCAGTACAATGTCTTCGATTGTCTGATTGAACCAGAGACTCGCACATTTCTTAGTGAAGACTTCGCTTTCTGCCATCGATGGCGCCGATTGGGGGGCAAGGTCTGGCTCGACACCCGCAGCTGTCTCCAACATGTCGGCCCGTACGACTTTTTCGGGACGCCGGTCGTCGGAACCTCGGAGTAGCGCAGACGCGTCGGCGCTCGGCTGCGCACCGAGCGGCCCCCCCGGCGCGACGGCCCTTCAGGTTCGCCCCTGCCAACCCGGGGCGAGCCCGCGCGAGACTCCGCGAGCCCTATTGGATCGTCACGCCGAGAAAGCAGAAGTTGAACGGGGTGCTCGCCACGTCGCTGCCGGGCACGATGAGTTGAAGAGCTGCGATGTCCGTGCCCGGTTGAAACGACTGGCCGCCATCGTTCCAGCATTGGGTGTTGAAGCTCGACATGGGGATCGTGATGGGACCGACCGTCTGCGTCAGCGTGACGCACCAGTAGTTGTCGCTGGCGTCGATGATCTGCACTCTGAGCGGCGACCCCGCGAAGTTCTCGAAGCTCAGGGTCATGGAAGTCCCCGACAGCTCGAGCGGGCTCGACGCGCCGCCCGTCGAAGACTGCGCTTGATTCACGTTGAATCCGGCTCCGGCATAGGACTGATACGTGGAGTTGGGGGCGACGGTGCCCGACGCGCAGAAGGCGGTCGATCCGTAGGTGAGCGTGATGCTCGAAGACGACCCGCCTATGTAGGAGCCGACGTAGCCGAGCAGCGTTGTCGACCCCGCGTCGACTATCAAGTACCCGTCGTTGCCAATCGTCGGCGGACCGATGACGGTCGCGTCGCCCACGACGCCGCCGTCCGGCGCAAAGTCGCTCACGGGGCCGCTGTCGACGGTGGCATCGCTTCCGGGACCGCCACCCTCCGGTGCGGAGCCCGCCTCGCCGGGCGCGGCGGCTGCATCGAAGCTCCAGACGCCCGCCGCATCCGCGCCCGTCACGACGGCCGGTGTTCCGCCTGCCTCCGGGGCGGGGGTCGACGCTGTTTCGGCGGCCGCATCGACGGACACGCTTCCGTCCCCCGCGAGCGTTGCGCCGGTGTCGACGTCGGTGGACGGAGACCCGTCGAGGGTCTCGCCCCCGCACCCCGCCACCAACATCGCGAGAGCAGTCATGGCGCCGGGCTCCCACAGAGTGGGGACAATGCGTGGGCTTGCTCGTCTCTCTCGAATCATGGAAACCTCCCTGGAGAATGGACCACGGTGCGCTACCGAGGGACCGGGCCATCCGGGCCTGCTCGACGAATCGCCTTTCATTGAAAGTCCTTGTGCTCTTCGCTGGAATCCGTCACGAAAAGTATCGTGAAACTTGGTTTGCCGCGGCCCATGACATCGGCGTAATCTGGCACACGAAGCGATCCGAACCGAAAGACTCGCATCCAAGCGAGCTCGCCGGCCGCGAATCGGAGATGTCCAATGAAGCATCGTCGAATCGTTTCTTTGGTGGCCCTGGCCTTCCACGGAGCCGGGGTTCTTCTGGCCTGCGCTTCGGCCCCGGGAGTCCCTACGTCGCCCGTCCAGCAGGCGACCGCTCCCGCCGCCTCATCGGAGGCGAGTCCAGCCGTCGCGTCGGCCACCGCCACGGAGTCGGCCCCGGAAGCGCCTGCGACCGTGGCGTCAGCGACTGTGGCCCCGGCCGCCTCGGCCGAGCCGACGCCACCGTGCATCGACGGCGAGATCATGATGGGCGCCTGCATTTGCTCGAAGGGCAAGAGCGCCGATTCCACGGGACACTGCGTCTTTATGGCGACGTGCCAAAAGAGCCGGAGCGGTGGAACCGCATTCCGCGACGAGAAAACCGGTCAGTGCCGCGAGTGCCGTCCGGGCACGACACCAACGCCCGACGGGCATTGCGCCCCTTGACCGTCGACTACGACGCGCGTCTCGCCCGCTCCTATCTGGGCCCTCGGGGGCCCGCAACGCGCGCCTATGGGGCTGCGCGCATTCTCCGGAGGTACGCGCGCGCCGCTGGAAGGTCAGGGTCGCTGCGGTCGGCACGCGCGACGAACCTCTCGCAGGCCACTCCGAATTGGGAAACGTACGACCGGTCGACACGCGAAAGAGCTTGGTATACGAGCCCGAGATTCTTCCAGACCCCTGAATCCGTCGCGCTCTTGCGCAATCCCGGCCACGGAGCAATCTCGAGGTCTTGGTCTCCGCCGCTCTTGGCAATCACGTCTTCGAGCAGGCTCTGTGCGTATCGGACCGGCTCGAGCACGGATTCTTTCTCGCTCCCGTAGAGAACCGCGACGTGCGCCCGGCCGACTTGAAATTCCAAGATCCGCTGACCTAGGCCGTGCTCCCAAGAGTCGTCCGGCTTTCGGAGAGCGGGGGCAACGTCGTAGTCGCCGATCGCCTGGCGATCCCGCGAGGCCCACCGCTCGTACGCAGGGACCTGGTCTGCGGCGACCAGCGTGTGGAGCAGTCCGTAGGGCATGAACCGATAGCTTTTCTGCCAGCTCACGTCCCACTCGTCCAAGTGACCGAGCACCACGACCGGCCGGCGGGGATTGCCGTCGGCGAGCTTCGCGATATGCCAGCCACGCACGCCGTAGACCCCGTCGGGCAGGTACACATCCGGATGGAGACGCCGCTGGCGAGCCCCATACCAATCCGTGCCGAGATAAGCTCGACCCAACGTGACGACGTCGGGTCGCATCTTTTCCACTTCATGGAAGTAGAATACGGCGCCAGTGATGTCGTCCCCCATGTTCGTCATGACGATGGCATCCGGCGGAAGCGACGCGAAGGCCGTCTTCACGAATGCTCGATACACTTCGTTACCCCGGTTGTTGGCCTGTCCGACGTGTACGGCGACTCCGACGACGAACACGGCCCACACACCCGCAGAAACTCCACGCGACCATCGACTGCGCGGGGGCAGTCCCCGCAAGAGGATTCCGGCGCCCAACCCGCACGCCATCGCCAAGAGAAGATCGGACTCGATGCAGAAGCGGCCTATCACGGCCCCATAGATTGGGCTCAGTGTCGTGAGGTTGGCGAGCGCGCAGAACGTGAGCCCATAGGAGACGAACGAGAACAGAAGGATGGAAGCGGGCGCGCGCGTCCGGCGATCCCGAATGCCAGCCACCAGACCGGTACCCGCGAGAAGCGGGCCGAACCACAGCGCGCGGGGAAATGCGCGACCCCACATCAGCCAGAGAGTGGGCAGGAACGTGCCCCCGGCCAGGAACGCTCCCTGGTCATCGGCCCGGCCCATGCTGAAGGTCCCGTAGTCTCGCCGCAGCACGTGAGCCACGAGACCGGAGAGCGTCGTTTCGTCGCCCCACGACACGGCTGCGGTCGAGGCGGAAGCCGACAGGAGATAGAGATACGGTGTCATCCCCAGAAGTCCGAACGCCAGAGCGACCCCGATTCCGGTCGCGTCGAGTTTGCGCCGCGCGATCCACAGGCCCCGCACGACCAACGGCGCTCCCGCAAACACGAACGTATGGTGGCAGGACATGCCCAGTCCGCTGGCGAGGAGCAGGGCGCTCACATCCGGGAGGGAAAGACTGCTCTCGACGCGCTGCAAGAGTTTGAAAGCCAAGGCCACGAACATGGCATTGAGCCCGAACACCTCCGCGCTCGTCGCGTGCGACCAGACGAGCGGGTTCGTGCCGAAGACGGTCGCGGCAAGGAGCCCCGCCGCGAGGTTCTCGGTCCACGAATGAACGACCGCGCACACGAGACCGCCCGCGACCGCAGTCGACGCGGCGGACAGCAGGTTGACCCGCCACGCCGGCGACGTCCCGAACGGCAGCGCGGCAAACGCTCGCGCCAGCAGGGCGAACACGGGGTAACCCGACGGGTGGGGAACACCGCCCGTGAGCGCCGCTGCCGTGAGTTCTCCGCTGTCGCCCCCGACGATCGATGGGGCCAGCGTCGCGACGTAGAGACAGGCCAGAACGAGCGCGACGAGATAGGGAGCCAGGTGTTGCCAGTGACGGGAATCGTCGGCGAACCGCAAGGGATATGCGGCCGTCGTCATCTTGCGGCCATCGCCTGCTCCCAATTGCGCCCGTCGAAGGGCATCACTTCCAACGGTTGAATATCGACGTCATCGAGGCAACGGACGTTGACGTCAATCTTGTCCGGATGCGATCGCGGCACGTAGAAACTGTGAATCCCGCAGTGGCGGCAGAACGTGTGCTTCGCCACGCACGTATTGAACTGATAGGTCGTGAGGTCGGACTCGCCTTGAAGGAGCTCGAACGCCGCGGGAGAAACGATGAGGTGCAGGAATCCTTTCTTGGAACAGATCGAGCAGTTGCACTCGAGCACCCGCGACAGCTCCGCCGTGACGCGAAAGCGCACGCGCCCGCAGTGACAACCGCCTGTATATGTCCGTGCCATGGGGGGACGAGCGAGCATGACGGGATGGCGGTCGACGCGGATCGTTACGTCCGCAACCGGCCAGAAAACACTGTCCTTTACTTCAAGTACGCGGCGAGACCCAAGTTCTGATCGCGCAACGCCTTGGCGACGGCTCCGGCGATCTGGGTTGCGCCGGCCGCTTCGAAATGCGTGTGGTCATCGCAGAAGAACAGGCCTACCGGCTCGGTTGTGGACTCGAAGTTGCCATCATTCGGGCAGAGATTGAGGGACGTGTAGAGAGCGGCCGATATCGTCATCAAGTCGATGACGGGCACGTTGTCGGCCAGACCCGCGGCCTTCGTCTCGGGGCCGAAGGCGCGATTGGGTGTGACCGTGGCGCCGGTGCACTGCATCATACTGGTTGAAGTCAGGAAGATCGTATTTGCTCCCCTCGCCGTCGCAGCTTGTGCCATGGTCGTCAGATAGGTTTGGAAAAGGGCGCTACCTACGTGCCTATTGCAGGTCGCGTCGGCGTCGTTGATGCCGAACTCGATGAGCAGCCAGTCGCCAGCCTTCATTCCTGTGTTGGGGTCGAGCATCGCCTGCCAGCGAGTGGAGTACGTGTCGGGACTGATGACGCATTCGCCGTTCGCGCCCATCGTGGTGGTCACGTTCGGATCGTACAGCCAAGTCTGTATGCTCCTTCCAGCAACGGCAGCATTATCGACCGTAGCGTAAGGGCCAAAATACGGTTGGAACTCTTCAGCCCAGCCAACGGGACAGACGGCGCCTGCATTCGCATTGGCCATGGTGGAGTCGCCGGACATCCACACGGTAATTTTAGGCAGTACACCCCCGTCGCTCATGACTGCACCACTGCTGCTCGACGCGCCGGAGCTCGAGCCGATGCCTGAACTCGAACCCAAGCCGGAGCTGGAGCCGATTCCCGAGCTGGAGCCGATTCCCGAGCTGGAGCCGATTCCCGAGCTGGAGCCGATTCCCGAGCTGGAGCCGATTCCCGAGCTCGAGCCGATGCCTGAACTCGAGCCGATGCCTGAACTCGAACCCAAGCCGGAGCTCGAGCGGATTCCCGAGCTCGAGCCGATGCCTGAACTCGAACCCAAGCCGGAGCTGGAGCGGATTCCCGAGCTCGAGCCGATGCCTGAACTCGAACCCAAGCCGGAGCTGGAACCGATTCCCGAGCTCGAGCCGATGCCTGAACTCGAACCCAAGCCGGAGCTGGAACCGATTCCCGAGCTGGAACCGATTCCCGAGCTGGAACCGATTCCCGAGCTGGAACCGATTCCCGAGCTGGAACCGATTCCCGAGCTGGAACCGATTCCGGAGCTCGAGGTGACGCCTGAACTCGTGCTCGCCCCCCCGCTCGACGTACTGCCAACGTCGACCGAGGTTTGGGGCGTACTGGAGCTGCACGCGACGGTGCCTACGCAAGCCAGCGCGAGTAAGTGAGTGGGGGGTATGAACGAACTCATTCAGGTTTCCTATTCTTAGGCTCATCCGCCGAAATGACTAGCGCGACGCAACGATTTTGAATGCATACAATAGGATTGGCACGTTGCCCATCGATTGCAGTTACGGCGCAAAACAGCGCCAGCCCGCACTGAGCCTGGCGACGGCCGGCCTCGATGGCGACCGATCCCGGCGAAGCTCACGCCCGTAGGGGGCCGGGGCGCCGACCGCGTCTGTCGGATTCGTTCCACGTCGCACGGACGGCCGCGTTCCTACGACGACGGAGACCGAGCACACCCATCAAAACGAGGCCTGACGCCAGATCTGCGAGACCACGGTTCGCCGGACGCACGAGAGCGCACGCGCACCCGCTGCTCGAGTTTCCGCCGGCGGTGCCGGGAGCGGCGACAGTAGCCGCATCACTACCCAGCGACGCTTGCACTTCGGCATCGGCGCTGGCCGCCTCAATCGAGGGCCTCCCGTCCACGGCGCCCGCATCGTTGGCGGTGCTGGCATCGTTGGCGGCGCTCGCATCGCGGGAAGGCGTCCCTCCGTCCGACTCCTTGGAACCGTCGGCGGCGCCGTCCGTCGATGCCGTGGCGTCGACACTCGGCACCGCAGCGTCCGGACCGCCGGCAGCCGTGGCGTCGTCGGCCGACCCGGCGTCGAGGCGAGCTCCAGCGTCGGGGCCCGCATCATTGCTCGCCACGTCCAGCATCAGCGCATTGCCATCCAGGGTCCCCCACCCCGTGGGACCGTCGTAACCGACTGCGGCGTTGCAAAAGTAACTCGTGGTGCACGTGCCATTGCTGCCAGTTGTCACATCGAAGAGCGCCGAGTGTCGCGCCCAGATGAACTCCGGCCAACTCGTTCCGGCATTCGGCGCGATGCCCAGGACCATCAGCGCGCCCACGACGATGGGAGCAGCTACGCTCGTGCCGCTGCCGGCGTACCAACTGCCGTCCGCGCCCCCGGAACCACCCCCGGCATCGGGACTCGTGCAGTCCGAGCAATAGAAGAACACTGGGGTCGCCGAATCTGCAACCGCCGCGACATCGGCCTCCATTCGATTGTTGCATCCTGGGTCGGTCTGCCACGATGGCTTCTTGATGTATGCGCTGCAACCGCTGCCGCCCTTGGACCACGCCGCCTCAGCCCACCCACGCGACGATGCCGACGTCGTCAGCGTGGTGCCGCCGACTGCGACCACATAGGACGACGTGGCTGGGTAGTTCGCACCGTACCCGGTGTCGCCGGTCGAGACGCCGATGAGGAGCGCGTTGCCGCCCGGGCCCCCATCCGCTGCCGCGGAGTAGTAGAGCTTGTCCACATCGGGTTCAGTGGAATCTTCGGTTGCGCCGAAGCTGTTGCTGACCGCGTCCACTCCCATGCCGATCGCGACTTGCATGGTGGCCAGGACATCGGTGTTGGTGTCGGTGTCCGCTTCGAAGAGCATGATCTTGCAGTCCGGACACGCTGCGCTGATCATCTCGACATCAATCGTAATCTCCGCGGCCCAATCCGCGTTGGCTTGGGGGAGATCCGTGCTGATCCCGCGCTGGTTGAGTTTCCGAAAGCACCCCGATGCCGACGTGCATGCGGGCAAGGCAAACTCCGACCGGAAGTACGCCATGTCGGCTTCGATGGTCGGAGCATCGAACGCGTCGATGATTGCGACTGTCTTGCTGCTCCCGCCCGTCGATGGAAGCTTGTACGCAGATTGGATATCCGTCGGATTGAGTCCCACGTTTTTTCCTGAATTCGGCGCCATCGGGGCCCAGCGACCGTCGAGATCCACCACGACGTGAGAGTGGCAGCGCACGTGACCTGGTTGGGGATCCCAGTCGCACACGCGACGGGTTGGAGGGGTCACGAGACGGCCGAGCGCTTCGCGATCGGCGGCCTCGTCGAAGGCGGTGCGCGGCGCGGCGGACGCCGAAGGGGCGAGCGCGAGCCAGGTGGCGGAGCCCATGACTGCGCACCCGACGAGTCTCCGCAAAGCCATTTTCGTTCTCCTTCGCAAGCATACGACGAAGGACGCGAACCTGCACTCGGGGCGCCCTTTGTTCCGCTGGATCTCGATGCCGGAAGTGTCCAATTCGCGCCCCGCCACACTCCTCGCCATCGTACCAGAGCCCTTTCGTTCGCTAAGGCGTGCGATCGTCGCGCCTCCCGGCGGTTTTGTGTGGCGCGCGGCGCGGGTGCGTGCAATCGCCTCGGAGCGCGCTCCGGACGAGGCCTCCCCGTGCGCCCACTTTACTTTACCCCGGGCGGCGCCGGTGGAAGCCCAACCTGCGTGAGACACGACGAGAGATCGAAGATCATGAACTCGAGGGCCTCCTCTTGGGGTGACAGCGGATTGTTGGCGCAGCCCGTCGGGACGATAGCCCCTGCAGGCACGCTCCCTGCGCTCCCGATCGCTTCACCATAGTCGCCGGACGCAGCGCCGACATGCAGGTCGCTGTAGACGACCCGTCCGCACACGGCCCCGGCATCCCCGGCGGTCCCTTGGGTCGCCACGGGAGTGTCGAAGGAAAAGTACTCCGTCGCTGTGCCCGGACTCTCCACAATCCACGGAACGGAGGGCGGCTCATTGGCGGCAGTCACATTCGCGTTGTGGCGAGCCACATCGATCGGCAACAAGTCATTCGTCAGCGCGCCAACGTTCGCTAGCCAGTCATGCATCGCCACGCCCTTGGGGAACGCACCGCCCTGATAGGTCGTTTGGATGGCGCCGTTGATGTTGCCGATGTCCTGTGACCCCGTGGTCCACTTTGCCAAATTGAACGCAGCAAATGGACCCGTGTCAAACCACGAGTAGTGGAAGTGCGACGCGAAGACGCGACCGCCACCGTTGACGTAGTCGAGCAAATTCTGCTGCTTCATGTTCTTGGTTTCCGCGCCTTCGCATGACAAGAGCACCAGGTCGTATTGCATGAGGTCGGCGTCCGAGTCCCAGAGTCCCGGCGTCGCCGAGGAGACGGGAGAGGCGGGCGAGGTCGTAGCTCCCCCCGTCCCCTGGTAGATGTGAAGACGCCCGGTCCCCGCCGGACCGCCCACGTACTCCGAGGGGCTGAGCCCGATGCGCTGGAAGAGGCATTCGAGAGAATCGGCCGCTCCGGTCGAAACGGCGATGTTGGGGATGTCGCCGTCGGATTCATTGGCTGGAAGGTGCAGAACCTTGTCGGGGAGCACGTTGTCGATGCACGGCGACACGTTGGTAAGCTGGTACTGCATGCGCCACTTGCCGACCTGAACGACGAGCGGGATCGTCGCGCCGTCGGGCGCGCTCGTGATGTGAAACGTTCCGGTCGCGTCCGTCAGGGCAGAGGCCATGGGCTGACCCGTGTAGAGGCTCTCGCACGTGTAGCAGGAGGCGCCGGTCGCGATGGGATCCGGAACGACGCTGGGCACGTAGACGGCTATGTCATAGAGGGGGTTGACGATCGCTGGATCGTAGACCTTGCCACTGATGGTCGTCGTCGTGCCCGAAGGGCAACTGCTCACGCACCCGCCCGTGTACGTACAGAGGGCCGGCGTCGCGGCTCCATCCAATTGCACGTTCGCCTGCGTCGATGCGGCGTCGCCCGTCGAGACGATGCTCCCGCCGGAACTCGACGGACCGAGATACGAGCTAGTCGCTCCGCCGGAGCTCGCGGATTGCGCCCCACCGTCGTCCCCTCCAGACGAGCTGTGCGGTCCAAGCCCCGGCTGCGTGCCCGTCCGATTGGCGGACTGGCCGCACCCCAAAACGCATCCCATGGACACAAGGACTGCGATGCTGGCCCGGATCGCGCCGGTTTGGGAGTTTGTCATGGCTGGTAGATCCTTCTCAGTTCCCGCAGTTTCTACAGGCGGAGGAAACCTTGGCTCCCCCGGGAGACGCGCTGAACGGAACTGACAGCGCGTCACACAGCAAAGTTTTCTCCGTGTTGTAACGGAGGCAATGATCGTCGATGGCTGCAGCACATATGTACCGCGGACAGAGGATCCGCAGTCGCGCAATAAGCGCCTGTGTATTCTGATGGCCGTCGACCGCCCGAACCGTCAATCGGGCGAAGCCGAATTTGGCAGCCGAACGAATTCGCCCGAGTCTTCGCCCCGACTGGATATCTACGGCGGTCTTGCCGTGACGGCGAGGCCTGGACTCGTGGGCCGATCGGATGGAGAATTCCCGCCTGATCCGTCGCCGGTGAGGTCCGGCAAGGGGCTCCAACGGCTCGAGGTCGCGGCATGTCCCTCTCTCGACCGCTTCATGCGGCTTGCCGCCGAATTCCTCGGGAGACCCTCGATCTGAGACGCTAAGAAGACACGCCCGCCAAAACGAGTTCAACCGTCGCGACCGCCATCGCGCGCTCCGACTCCCCTCCCATGAAACCCATCGGGGGCAGGGATACGCCGCTCACGCGCGGCGCACCCCCAACCCATGCTTTGCACTGCTCACGACGGAAATCAGCACTCAGGCCGCCCGCGCGTCTCGCGGAGCATTCCAATCCCTGATCAGACTCCACAGGAACGTGACACCGATCAGGTCGAAGAACGCCATGCCGACGAACAGCGGTCCGTACCCGGTCTTCATGACAACCTGACCGACCACCAAGTTAAACAGCATTCCACCGGCACCGCCGATCATCCCCGACAACCCGTTCGCGGTCGCCACGGTACGCTTCGGGAACAAGTCCGCGGGGAGAGTGAGAAGAGTCGAAGACATCGCTTGGTGGGCAAAGGCCCCAACGCAGAAGAAGAAGATGGCCACGCCGACCGTGGGAGCGGTTCCGATGAATATCGCGCCGACCATGAGGATGGCGCAAACGGTGGCGGCGAGCTTTCGGGACGTGATGACCGAGAAGCCGAGCTTGTTGAATATCGGCCCCATCACGCCGCCGAAGAGACATCCGAAGTCGCCGGCGATAAACGGCAGCCAGGCGAAGTACCCGATCGACTTCAGGTTCATGTGTCGCACGTCCGAGAGGTACAGGATGGGCCAGTACTGCATGAACGCCCACGCAGGCTCCGACATGAAGCGCGCGGCGGCGATCCCCCAGAAATTCCTCTGCCCCAAGACAATCTTCCAAACACCCTTTTGGTCCGGCTCGTCCTGGACGACGGCTTGCGCCTGCCCTTGGCGAACGTGGGCGAGTTCCTCTGGCGACATCCACGGATGCTCCTCGGGCGTCCGATAGAGGAGCAGCCAAAGCGCGACCCAGAGAAGGCCGACCGCGCCAGTGATGACGAAGGCCATCTGCCAATTATACCAAAGTATAATGAAGGCGACTGCGGGGGTCGCGATGACCTGACCTAGCCCCGCGCCCACGTTGAAGATCCCGGTCGCCATGGATCGCTCGCTCGGCCTGAACCATTGCGCGACGACCTTGGCGCCGCTCGGGAAATTGCCGGCCTCACCGAAGGCCAGCAGGACCCGGAAGGCCGCAAACCCTTGCCAGGTCAGGGCAAAGCCGGTCAACATCTGCGCGACCGACCACCATGCGATCGATATGGCAAGGCCCACGCGGATGTTGAGCCAGTCGATGATGCGGCCGACGAACGGCTGCGTGAGGATATAAGGCAACTGAAACGCGAAGACGATGTACGAGTATTGGACCGCATTGATGGATAGCTGTTTCTTGAGCGTAGGGGCAGCGACCGAGAGGCACGTTCGGTCGAGATACGCCATGAGCGTCACCCCCATGAGAAGGATGACAATCCACCACCTGAGTCCCGGTACATGTCTCGGCCATATCGACCGAAGAAGACGTTCACCTTTGACTGTCGACGTTGAGGTTGCCATAGGCCACCGTATTGGGATGGTAGAGAACGATGCCGCGGCGATTGGTCGTCGCAGCAAACCGTGTGCGCGAACCGGCGCGCTCACGCGCGCAGCAGAGTGAGGATGAGCTAGTAGAGGTTGCCCAGGCTGCCGGGAATCCGTTAGGCTGTCAACTGGCCTGACCATCCGGCCGGCGCTCCGGAGTGTTCCGTCGTCTGGCTCACGCCGCTGGTGAGCGCATGAGAATCCTTGACCGTGATGTTCGTAAATTGCGGAATTGACGAGCCAGACACGGTGGAATAGTCCGGGTTCATTAGAATCGGATTATTGAGGTCGCACACGCAGATGTCGGAGTAGCTCACGTCGTCGACAGCGCCGCCATGGCTTGCGTCGGACTTGATCCGCAGTCCGTTGACGTCGGGCGCTCGAGAGCCGCCTGTCGGAATGGATCCGTCGATGGTCAAGTCGTAGACGCTGATGCCGGAAACGCCGGCGTTCGTCTCGCTACCGATCGACAAGCCGTGCCCAGTCCCGAAATGGTTGTAAGCGATCGTCAGATTGCTCACGGGTCGCTCGCACCTTTGATAGCAATCTGGTCGGGCCGACGCTGATCGTGCTGGACGCGATGATCCCGTCGTTCGTGGGTCCGCCGCCCGCGCCTGGGTCGATACCATCGGTGTTGCCGGCTGCGTACGGAGACAGCAGCGTGCCCACCTCGTTCTGACTCTTCGAGGGCGTCATGACCTCGACGCCCAAGACGACGAAACCCGCGCTCGACAGCTTCCGGCTCCCCGAGCAAGCCGAGGCACTGATCTGGCCGCATCATGCCAGGACTGGCCCTCGTCTGCGGATCCGGCCAAGACCCGCGGTTCCTGTCGGAGCTGCGCGGGCGTCGTATGCGCATCCGAATGGCGAGGCTCTCTGTTTGGATCCGATGCGCGGCACTCCCAAGAAAACCACAATGGGGGCCCATGCCCCACCATCCAAACGGGCGCGGCCACGCGACACTTCGCGACCGTTCGAGTGCCCATAGGCCGAAGGAGACCTGGCCGGCGGAGACCCGTCAGACCGCGTTGAGAAACTCGTGACGCACCTGGCAGGGGTGGCTCCATTGCGCCTTCTTTGAGTTGGACGCGTTTTCTCTATTGAATGCATCCCCTGGCTGAGTGTAAAGACGACCATTGGCTGACAGCCAAGCGGTCAAGTGGTCCGACCACAAGCGGATGCCAAGACGGCGTGACTCGCGAAGGTTCGCGTGTACCGTTGCTCCTAGCGTGAAGGGGATCGAGATGCCCACGAAAACGATCAAGGTGTCAATTTATGCACTAGGGATTTCTGCTGCGTTCGTCGCATCGAGCGCGCAGGCCCAGTCCGCGCCGCCGCCTGGCGATGGACAGCCGGCGCCTGCGCAGACGACCGCGACAGCGCCGCCGCCATCTTTGGGCGCAGCGTCGGACAAGGTGCCTCCGGCCGCGGCAACGACGCCCGTGGGGGCTCCGGACAAACTGGGGCCGCCCGCCGTGACCCCGCCGGCACCCCCACCCGCGCCGCCGGCATTCACGCCGTCGCCGACCGTGGTCGAAGGGTGGTACGTTCGCCCGGTCTTCGAGCTGTCGGCTGGAAAACCCGACAACCCGTGGAAGCTGGGTGTCTACGGCTTCGCTGAACTCGACATAGAGAACGACTCCACGCGAAGCTACAACGATGGCTCTCTGGGCGCGGTCCTCGCGCGCAACGGTACTCAAGCGGGTACGTACGGCCGCACTCAGTTCACGGTCCGGAACAGTCGCCTCGGGTTCAAGGCTACCGCACCCACGATCGACGGCATTAAGGGCACCGGCGTCGTAGAGGCCGACTTCTTCGGTTACGACCCCACGATCTACACGGCCACGAGCCAAACAGAGGCGAGCTTCTACCAGACCCCGACCTTCCGCATTCGTCACGCGTACGTCAAGGCAGAGAGTGACGCGGTGTCTTTGCTCGCTGGACAGACGAGTCATCTTTTTGGTTGGCAGGGCAGCTTTTTTCCGATGTCGCTCGCCTTCCTCGGCTTGCCGATGGAGCTCTTCAACCGCACGGCTCAATTTCGACTGACCCACACGTTCAAATCGGATGACGTCAACTTCGATGTCGCGGTCGCCGCGGTTCGCCCGGCTCAGCGAGACTCGGCTCTTCCCGACGGGGAAGCGGGACTTCGCCTCTCCTTCAACAACTGGAAGGGGCTCGACACGGCGAGCAGCAGCGGCACGATAATTTTGCCAGCCGGGATTGGAGTGTCCGGGTTGATGCGCAGGTTCAAGGTGGACCAGTTCTCCGCGACGCCCAGCGGCAACAGCACGGACAACGGATGGGCGGTCGCCGGCAATTTCCTCCTTCCCCTGTTGTCGGCGAGCGACACCACCGATCGCATGAACAAGCTGACTCTCATCGGCGAGTTTACGGTGGGCAGCGGTTACGCCGACCAGTTCAATGGAAATGCCCAAGGCGCTGCGTGGCCGAAGCTGCCCGGGGGCGCCACTTATTCCCCGGACATCGACAACGGCATGGTCACCTACGATCCCAGCGGGAACGGCGTCCTGCACACGATCAATTGGCGAACGTTCGTCGTCGGGGCCCAATGGTACTTGGGACGCTTCGTCCTCGGCGCCAACTATACGCAGGGCGATTCGGACAACATGGCGGACCTATTTCCGAAGTCGACGTCCGTCCTCAAGAAGGCGCAGTATGCCGACGGCACCGTTCTCTTCGACATGACCCCGGCCATTCGCCTCGGGTTGAGTTATCAGTTCGTCCTGCAGACGTTCTGCGACGACGCAACTGCCCGGAATCATCGCTTCGAAGGAACCGCGATATACTTCTTCTGAGACACCGACGCCACGGGCGGCACCCACGCTCTGGCCGAAGACTTCGGCTCGAGCGTGGGCGGGCGCGTCACCGCGCTCCGTGAAGAAACCCCTTATCGCACTTCGGGGCTGCGTGTATGGTCTCGCCTCGTCTCGTATCGCTGGTTTGAATCCAAGGAAAGGATTGCCCATGCAGCGCGCGACTGTTCTGCGAGGTGGTTTGCTCGTTCTCCTCTCGTGCACGCTGTGCGCCCCGCGCTCGACCGCCAAGACGGTCGTTATCCCGCGCTGGGCCGTCAGCAGCAACGACAATAAGCAATTCCTCGACAATGGGGTCCTGTCGGTGCTGCCTGCGCCAGTCAAGGAGGACACGGTCAGCTTCATTGACCTGTCGACCACGCCCCCCAAGCTGGCCTTCGAGTTGGAAGCCCCCGGCAGCTCGAACGGCCCTCCATTGAGCGTTGCCGTCACACCGACCGAGTCGCTGGCCTTGGTCACGGCTCCGATGAAGCTCGACCCTGCGAACCCAGCCAAGGCGATCCCCGACAATCGTATCACTGTCATCGATATGAAGGTCACCCCACCCAAGGTGATCGGCACCGTCACGGCCGGTGATTCGCCTTCGGGAATATCCATCAGCCGAGACGGCAAGCTGGCGCTAGTGGCCAATCGCAATTCGGGCACTCTTTCGGTGCTGAGCATCGCGGGCAAGGTGGTCACCAACGTGGGTACTGTACCCGTGTCCGACCTGGCCAAGAAGCCCATACCGGAATCGAAGAGCACCGCGTCGGTGGCTATCAGCCCTGACGGCAAGCTGGCCATCGCCACCAACGACGGCGACAGTCGCATGACCCTCCTCAAGGTCGAGGGCACGACAGTGACAAGGGTGAAGGACTTCTGGGCTGGGGTGCGCCCCTACTCGGTAGACATCGCGTCGAACGGCAGGTTCGCCATCGTAGCAAACGTGGGCGGTGCCCAAGGGGACGTCGACACCGTCAGCTTGATCGATCTCGAGGTCTTGGCGCCGCTGACGCCGCACGTGGTGGACACCATCTCCGTAGGGCTGACCCCCGAGGGGATGAAGATCTCGCCCGACAGCACCTACGCGGTGGTGGTTCTAGAGAACGGAACCAACAAGGCGCCGAGCTTTCCCTTTTACAACACGAAGGGCAAGCTTGTAGTCGTCAAAATTGAAGGCAAGACCCTGAGGCGTGGTCCGGAGATCGACATTGGACAGTGGTGTCAGGGTGCGGCGTTCACCGCCGACAGCAAGAGTATTCTCGTCGGCTGCATGGTGTCGAAAGACGTACAGGTATTTTCCTACGATGGCCACACACTCAAAGACACGGGCACCCGCATCGCGTTGAGCGGGGGCTCAGCGGCCATCCGCACCGCCGAGCCCTGACGGCCTTCCACTCTCCGATTGCCGAAGCACACCCCCGACGAAGGTCGGTGTATTTCGGTCGAACCCAAGCGAGGCCGGCGGCGAGTCGCGGGGAACCTACTTCCCGTAGGCTAGCCACACTCGACGCCGGGATCGGCCGAAAGACACCGGCCTTTCAAGCAATCCACGCCCGGACCTTCTCCGCCACGGCGTCGACCGTGAAGCCAAACTTCTGCGCGATCACCTTGTCCGGAGCACTCGCGCCGTACCTGTCGACCCCTATCATCAGACCGTCCGCGCCGACGATTCCCAGCCACGGATAGGTCCGGCCCGCTTCGATCGACGCTTTGCGCACCGATCGTGGCAGGACTCGCTCCCGATAATCCAAGTCCTGGCCCTCGAAGGCCTCCAGGCAGGGCGCGCTGACAACCCGCACCTTCCTGCCCTCGGCTTCAAGCCGCGCCTTCGCCCCGACCGCGAGATGAAGTTCGCTGCCGGTGGCCACGAGGATCGCATCAGGCGTTCCCCCGGCCGCCTCCTGAACAATGTACGCTCCTTTGAGCGTATCCCGCGGCTCGAACGACGGGTCACGCTGGACCTGGGGGACCTGTTGGCGCGTGAGAATGAGCGCCGTCGGGCCGTCCCTACGCTGAAGTGCCATGACCCACGCAGCCGCGCACTCGACAGCGTCGGCAGGCCGAACAACGAAGAGACGCGGGACGAGTCGCAGAGACGAAATCTGTTCGATCGGCTCGTGGGTCGGACCGTCCTCCCCGACGAAGATCGAATCGTGAGTGAAAATCCAGATGCACTGGAGCCCCATGAGCGCAGACATGCGAATGCTCGGCCGCATGTAGTCGCTGAAGATGAGGAACGTCGATCCAAACGGAATGATGCCGCCGCTCAGCGCTAGACCGTTGCAGATTGCTCCCATCGCGTGCTCGCGAATGCCGAAATGAACATTGCGCCCGTTGAAGTTGCCGGGCCCGACGTGCGCTCCATCCTTGAGGAGCGTCTTGGTCGATGGCGCCAGGTCGGCGGCCCCGCCGATGAGCGACGGGACGTGCTTGGCGACCACTTGTTCGATGGAAGCCGACATGCTGCGCGTCGCGTCCGGCTTTTGCGAAACAGCCTGGAACAGCTCGTCGTAGAGACTCGAAGCAACGGCCGCGTGCTCGAAGGCGTCGAGTCGTGCGGCGCGCTCCGCGTCCGCACCGCGCCACTGGTCATACCAGTCCGTCCACGCCTGATAATCTTTCGCCAGTTCCGCCGCCCGCTCCTGGAACAGTGCCCGCACATCGCTCGGGACGACGAACGTCTTGTCGGGGTCAAAGCCCATCGCCAACTTGGTCGCCTTGACTTCGTCAGCGCCGAGAGGCTCGCCGTGCGCTTCCTTGGTATCTTGTTTGTGCGGGGCCCCGTAGCCGATGTGCGTTCGCAGTCGAATGAACGACGGCCGTCCCTTCTGCGCGAGAGCGCGGTCAAGCGCCTCCCTAATCTTGCCGTGATCGTGACCGTCATCGACGAACTGAGCGAACCACCCGTACGACTCGTAGCGCTTGCACGCGTCATCCGAGTACGCAAGGGCTGTATCCCCCTCAATCGTGATGTGGTTATCATCATAGATGAGTACGAGATTGTCGAGGCCGAGGTGCCCGGCAATGCTCGACGCCTCCGCGCTGACGCCCTCCATCATGTCGCCATCGCCCGCCACGCAGAACACGCGAGACGCGGCGAACGGCTCGCCGAATCGAGCCAGCTTCAGCTTCAGCGCCAGCGCCATGCCTATGGCTGACCCCACACCCTGGCCGAGCGGGCCCGTCGTCATTTCGACGCCAGGCGTGACTCCGCGCTCCGGGTGGCCCGGGGTCTTGCTCCCCCACTGGCGAAAGGCCTCGAGCTCGCTCAGAGGCAGGTCGTACCCGGAAAGGTGCAGCATGGCGTAGAGAAGGGCGGACGCGTGGCCCGCGGACAGCACGAAGCGATCGCGCGCCATCCATTGCGGATGCTTGGGATCGTGGCGCAAGTAGCGAACGAAAATCTCGAACGCGAGGTCCGCGAGGCCCATGGGCGTGCCGGGATGGCCGCTCTTGGCCTTCTCGACCTCATCGATGGCGAGACCTCTGATGGTGCTTACGCACCGGTGCGTCTGCTGGGAGTCGTATTCGCGAGGCATGGGGACTCGGGAGCTGGTTGTGAGCGGTTCGGACGGGTTCGACGCGGTGGCGCGGACAGGCGCCAGATTAGCAAAGCCGTCGCGAGGTTCTCGCCGCAGAGCGCGCTGCGAGCGCGACAGCGTGGACATGTGTCATCGGAAGGCAAGCGAGCGGCACAGAAACATGAGGCAGGCACCCTAAGACAGCGGTCAGTCACGCATAGCACGGGCGCGGCTCGCGACGACGGGACCCGCGCCTTGCCTATTGGCACCCCTCCGCGCGAAAACCAACCCTTTCCCCAAGCGCGCTACCTTCCTCCCGAGAGCGCCGATTCGACCATCCCCCGACCCGCCTCCCGCCCCTGCTGAACGCAATCGGATATCCCGACTCCATCGTACCCGCCCCCGGCCAGCAGCACGCCGGGCGCCGATTGCGCGAGGCTCTCTCGCACCGCGCGCATCCTGGCGGCGTGACCGACGCGCATCACCGCCGTCGCGCGGTCCAGTCGATACACCTTGGCCCATAGCGGCTCCGCGTCGAGTCCCATCAGCGATCGGAGCTCCGCGCGCGACAGCCTCACGAGCGCGTCGTCGTCTTGGCCGAGCACTTCGGGTCCGGCCGCGCCGCTGACAAACACGCGCACGAGCACGTGGCCCTCGGGCGCTCGCCCGTCCCACTTGCTCGACACCCACGTGCTCGCAGCGATCGG
Organism: Polyangiaceae bacterium; assembly: GCA_049512415.1. Classification (GTDB taxonomy): domain Bacteria; phylum Myxococcota_A; class Polyangia; order Polyangiales; family Polyangiaceae; genus Palsa-1150. Next base: position 32,055 of record JBEKXD010000041.1, on the reverse strand, counting down.
CCGGCCCGCGGCGCGCGGGACGATGAAGCCCACGGCGTCGAGCGGATGGGACACGTCCTGCCTCCGGTAGGCGAGAAACACCGTCGCGGTGGAACCGAACGGGATCCCCTCGAGCGCCGCGGCCGCTCTCCGGTCGAGCGCTGCGACGATGGGCGCCGCCGCATGCGCTGGAATCGCGAGCAGGACTTCGTCGCCGTGGAGCGGCGGACCGTCGGGCACGCGGACGCGCCAGCGGGACTGCTCCGCGTCGGGCTCTCGTTCGATGGACTGCACCGGCGCCCCGCTGCGGAGCTCGACGCCGGCGTGGCGCAGTCGGTCCACGATCGCGCGCACGAGGTCCTCGACGCCCCCCGTCAGCGACAGGAACACGCTCCTCGGAATGTCCGTCGGCCCCTCGTGGGTCCGCTTGCTGCGCATCGCGATCATCCCCCGGACGAGCGACCCGTACTCCTGCTCCATCGTGACGAGCTGCGGGAATCCGGCGCGCACCGACACGTCGCTCGCGTCCGAGCCGGAGATGCCCCCGAGCAGCGGTGCCACCAGACGTTCGGCGGCCTCGTGGCCCAGACGGCGCGTCGCGAAGCCGGCCAGCGACTCGTCGTCGTCGCCCTCGAAGAAGCGGGGAGCCACGAAGGGTTCCCACGCCATGCGCAGCTTGCCTTGCGGCGAGAACAAGCCCGTGCGCGCCAGAGGCCCGATCTGCGTCGGCACGCCAAGCACGACGCCCTCGGGAACCAAGTGGAGCCGTCCCCGCCACACGATCGAGAAACGCCGCGTCTTCGGGTTCGTTCCGACGATGGCTCTCGTCAGCCCGAGCTCCCGCACGAGCGCCGTCGCCGCCGGCTTCGTCGCGACCCACGAATCGGGGCCGCGGTCGAGAAGGAAACCTTCGTGACGCTCGGTGAGAAGATTTCCGCCAAAGCGCGCGGACCGCTCGAGCAGCGTGACCGACACGGACGCGCCGAGCTCGCGGGCGCGTAGGACGGCCCCATACGCAGCAGACACTCCGGCGATACCTCCCCCCACGATGACGATGCGCTTGACCCTTTGCATGTCAGCCCCTGCCCGCGCCTTCACGGTCTCCACAGCCTCCCTCCCCCGCTCCGCGGGGGAGAGAAGCAGCATCGCAAGGCAAGCGGGGGTGGGGTCCGGTGTCCGAGGAGACGAGTCCGCCCGCTACGCGCGCGAGCACGTCTACCAGGTCGTCGCTCGCGTTGAGGGATTCCGCCCTGGCGTAGCCGAGCCCGCGCGCTCTCGCCATGTCGCGCGCCTCGATGTCGAGATCGTAGAGGACCTCCACATGGTCGGCTAGAAACCCGATGGGTGCGAACACGACCCGAAAGTCGCCTCGAGCATGGGCCGCATCGAGCGCCGTCGGCAGGTCCGGGCCCAGCCACGCCACCGCGCCAGGTCCCGAGCCCGCGAGGCCCTGGCTCTGAAAAGCCACGCCGGCGTACGCGACGCCCGTGGACGCGTCTCCATCGACGAGCGGAGCGCTTCGCGGCCCCCTTCGAGCTCCCCCGAGCTGCTCGAGCACGGCGTCCGCAGAGGCTCGTACCTCGATTTCGTAGGGGTCTCCAGCGGCGAGCACCGCGGTGGGCAGGCTGTGAGCCGTAAAGAGCAGCGTCGTTCCGGCCGCGAGCTTACCCCCAGGCAGGACTGCGCGAATTCGGCGCGCGAAGGCCTCGGTGAGACCCGGCTCGCGCCCCCAGTTCCCGGCGCACACGACTTCGAGAGGCAGCCCCCTGGCCGCCTCCCGGGCCTCGGTCGCATACACCGCGGCCGAGTGCTGGGCGAGAGGGACGACGGCCACGCGCGTGACGCCGAGACCCACGAAGTGTTCGAGCGCATCGCGGACGAAGGGCGTCGCGAGGCGACCGGACCACGCGACCGGCACACCGAGGCGAGGCTCAAGCTTCTGGGCAAGGGCCGCGCAGGTTGCGTTGAGTGGGGAGCGGCCCCCGATGGCCTCGTAGCGGCGGCGGAGCTCTAGAACAAGTTCCGGGCTGGGAGGGCGACCTCGCCGCACTCGCGTGACGAACGCCGCAAGTTCGTCGAGATTGTCCACGGTTCCGTGCGAGATGAGAAGCACCGCCGTGCCCATCGCCTAGGCCCGCTCCGTGGCCGCATGAACGTGATCGACGAGCGCGCGCACGACATCGACGGGGGTCTCGGGCAGGACGCCGTGGCCGAGATTGAAGACGTGCCCGAGCCGCCCCTCGGCTTCGTCGAGCACGCGCTGTGCGTGACGAATCGCGACCTCGCGAGGGGCGAGCAATACGCAAGGATCGAGATTGCCCTGCACGGCTCGTTCGCTGCCGACGCGACTCCACGCGAGAGAGAGAGGTGTCCGGTAGTCGAGGCCGATCACTGTCCCGCCGGCGTCGCGCATGGCCTCGAGGAGCGTGGCGGTCCCTGTGCCGAAATGGATGACGGGAACGCCGGTCGCCTCGACGTCGGCGAGCACGAGGCGGACGTACGGCTGTACCTTCTCGAGATAGTCCGCAGGGGTGAGCGCCCCGATCCACGAGTCGAACAGCTGAACGGCGTCGACGCCCGCGGCGACCTGCGCGCGCAGATAGCGGCGCACTACTTCAGCCAGCTTCCGCATCAAGAGGCTCCAGGCTTCGGGCGCGGCGAACATCATTTTCTTGGTCTTGGCGAAGGTCGTGCTCTTGCCACCCTCGATGAGATAGCTCGCGAGGGTGAAGGGGCCGCCGGCGAAACCGATGAGCGGAGTGTCGATCTCCTGCTTCAGAATGCGAATCGCCTCCATGACGTGGCCGAGAGACTCATCGGGCTCGACCGCGCGAAGGGCCTCGATCTGCGCCATGTTCTTGATGGGCTCCCGGACGACAGGGCCCTCGCCACGCGCGAAGTCGAAGGGAGCACCCATCGGCTCGAGCGGCAGAAGGATGTCGGCGAAGAGGATGGCTGCGTCCACCCCGAGCGCCAGCGGCTGCAGCGTCACACGGACCGCCAGTTCCGGGGTCTTGCAGATCTCGAGCAGCGAGTGACGCTCGCGGATCCGCCTGTACTCGGGCATGTAACGCCCCGCCTGACGCATGAACCATACGGGGGTGCAATCGACCGGTTGCCGCCGACATGCCCGAAGAAACCTATCCCGCATCGCCGCTCCGTTCTCTCTGCCCGTCGTCGCTCGCAGAGAGACGCTTCTCTCGGCCGCGCTTCAACTCACCTGCTTGTAGCTCGTATTCTCGAGCAAAATCACGTTCGTCTTGCTTCGGGACTCACCGACGCTCGTCACGTACACCGCGGGCTGATCTTGAACCGGACAGACTTTTTCACACGCCCCGCAGCCGACGCAGAGGCTCGGGTCGACGTGCGGTCGCTGCAAGTGCACGGTCTTGTACCCCGGCGGGGCGCCGTCCGGGCCCGGCGCACTCTCGCGAACGATGACGTCGACTTCCTCGACCCAGATCGCCTTCGGCGACGTCGGACAGAACTCTTCGCAGACGATGCACGGAGTCTGCATCGCCCATGGCAGGCACCGGCCGTGGTCATAGAAGGCCGTGCCGATCTTCACCGGCGCCTGGCCGACGCCCATCTTCTCTCTTTCAGTGATCTTCTGGATCGCACCGGTGGGGCAGACCTGCCCGCAGAGCACGCAAGAAAACTCGCAGTATCCGATCCTCGCGATCAGAATGGGCGTCCAGAGGCCTTCGAGGCCGGCCTCGAAGAACGTCGGGTGCAGCGCGTTGTTGGGACAGACCTTCATGCACTCGGCGCAGCGAATGCACCGCTCCAGGAAGGCGCGCTCTTCGACCGCTCCCGGCGGGCGGATCGTCCTCGACGGATAGTTGACGTCGAGAGTGTCGGCGATGCGCGACGCGGGCAAGAAGAGAGCCCCGGCGCCGACCGAGGCCAGGGCGGTCCGGCGACCCGTGTCCGGCCGAACGACCGTGCTACGGCGGTTCGGCAGGAACGTGAACTTGATCACGTCCTCCGGACAGGCGTTCTCGCAATTCATGCACATGTGGCACTCGTCCTGCCGCCATTTGACACCTCCCTGCGGGCTGTCAGCGCCCTGGCAGTGCACGAGACACAGGTTGCAGTCCGTGCACTTGGCGTGGTCCTTCGTCATCCCGAAGAGGGCGAAGCGCGACAGAACTCCCAGCAAGGCCCCCAGCGGACAGAGCACGCGGCACCAGAACCTCGGAATGAAGCGGTTGGCGAAGAGGACGGCGACGAGCAGAAAGACGATGAACCATGTCTGGTGAAAGTAGAACTGTTTGGTCTGCCAGACAGTCTGCGCGAGCATGTCCTGCGCGGCGTCGGACGCTTGGCGCACGCCGCGCACGGGGACCTCTTGAACGGTTCCGAAAGCCTTGTGGGACATGTATTGGAGGGCGGGGATCACGCCGAGGCCGATGGAACGGACGGCGATGCAAATGGGATCGAAGAGCCCTCCGATCGCGCTTCCTGCGAGCCCAGCCGTAAGGAACGCGTAGAGGAGGTAATATTTGGCGCGCTGATAGCCGTGTGTCTTGTTCGCCGAGACGCGGGCGGCCCCGCGCCCCCGCCGACTCGGCAGGATCCAGGCGAAGAAGTGGTGGAGCGTGCCGAAGGGACAGATCCATCCGCAGAAGACTCGACCGAAGAGGAGCGTTAGTCCGACCAGCGCAAGGCTGATCAAGAGGCCGCGATAAACGGTGTGGGTCGAGAGCACGGTCATCGCGCCGACGAACGGGTCGGCGAGGAGGAACACCTCGACAGGCATGGGCAAGCGCACCGGGGTCTCGGCGTGCGCGACGAAGCTGCCGCGGAAGGCTGTCTGGCAGAGAAAGTAGAGAAATAGCAGGAGGAACGAGACCTGCGCGGCACGCCGAGCCGCTTTGAGAACGACGGCGATGCGCCTCGGGGGCAGCCCCGAACCGGGGCGCTTGCTCGCGGGCTTGGCCGGAGGCGGCGACGCCAAGGCGGGCGCTCGCGCTGCGGGGTCTTGCGAGGCAGGGCTCGTGGCGGGCGCACTCGTCGCGTCGAGCGATGCAACGAGGCCGGGCTGGCCGGTTTTCCACGGGATCGGCTCGGGGTGGTTCGACGGCGGCGCGGACACGCGGGTCACACTTCCTTCATCCGGAGGTTCTCATAGAGACTCGTGCCGAGGCCGCGCTTCTCGCCCATCGACAGGTACGGCACATTCTCCCGCCTCTGTCCGATGAGCGTGCACCCGAAGGCATCGACGGCAACCTGGTCGACCGACGCGACGACAGTGTGCATGTCCCTAGCGTCGTCGATGTTGCCCCCCTGCGGACCGTTGCGCAGCAGCACTCGCCACGCGTCCATCACGACGAGCGTCGGCCTCATGAACCCCGCAAGATCCACGATCGATGCGTCGATCCGCTGGTGAAGCCGGTTTCTCCGCCCGCCGAGGACGCCGTACCAGTTTTTCATCGCCCCGGTGAACTTCGCGAGATTGTGATGTTTCGCGACGGGGACGCTGATGACTTTGTCGGCTTCGACGAGAGTCGTGAAGATCGGCCACTCGTCCAGCACGTCGCCCGCGAGCCGCATGTTCCGATAGTGGTGCTCCTCGGGCAGCACGACCTCGGCGCCTAGCGCGTATGCGGCATGCCATATCCCAGAACGTTGAAAGCAGCGATTCGGATCATTGCACGAGCCGTCAGCCACGATGACCCTCTTGGCGCCCGCCTCGAACACGGTCCGTACGACGGCCGCCACGACCTCCGGATTGGTGTTGGCCGCGTGAATGGGCATTCGGTCCCAACCGATATTCGGCTTGACGACGACGATGTCGCCGCGCGACACGAATCTCTTCATGCCTCCGAGCGCGTCGACGGACCTCCGAACGAGGTCGAGGGGCGTGGCCGTCGGATCCGTAGAATCGTCACCCTCTTTTTTCGCGGGGGCGCGCGCGATCGCGAACTCGGCGTGCGTGTCGCGGTCGCTGATTCGATAATCGCGGGATTGGCGAGTGCCCGCGGATGGCGCCCGATCGAAGCCTCCGCGATCCCACGCCAGGCGGGCCCCCGTGGCCGAGAGGCCGAAGACGCCCGTCATCGCTCCCAGGCGCTGGAGCGCTTCGCGCCGGGAGGGGCGCTCCACGTCGCGCGTTCGGCCAGTGGTCTCTCGGGCTGAAGTGATTGCGCTCATGAATGCGCTCCTCGCCACTGCATAGCGTGGGCACTCCAGGAGCGACACTTCGCAGCCGAGCGGGCAAGCGACCTCGGCGACGCTTATTGGCGGAAGCGATCGCTGCGCGTATCCTCTAGCGATGTCATGAGTCCTGTTCGAATCGCGCCGTATCGAGAGTTTCAGCCGCTCGAGCTCTCGCCATCCTCACGCGTCTTCGTGCTCACGGGCGCGGGAGTCAGCGCCGAGAGCGGTTTCTCGACGTTCCGCGACTCGGGAGGGCTTTGGGAAAAGCATCGAGTCGAAGACGTCGCGACGCCCGAAGGCTGGGTCCGGGACAGGAGCCTGGTGTGGCAATTCTATGCTGGGCTCCGCGCTCAGGCCGGTTTGGCCAAACCCAATTCTGCCCACATCGCACTCGCAGCCCTCGAACGGGCGATCGGCGACCGGATGTTCTTGTGCACGCAGAACGTCGACGATCTTCACGAGAAGGCCGGTTCGCGGCGAGTCGTTCACATGCACGGGGAGCTCATGAAGAGCCGATGCGAGCGATGGCCCGTCTGCGACCGCGGGCCCTTCGAGGACGCTTGCCCGAGTCCCAGCCTTCCGACCTGCGCCTGCGGCGCCCACGTGCGCCCTCACATCGTTTGGTTCGGCGAAGTCCCGCTGGAGCTCGACCGGATTGGCGATGAGCTCGACACGTGCCACGTATTCGTGACGATCGGCAGCAGCGGGTCGGTCTACCCCGCCGCCGGCTTCGTGTCGGCCGTGCAAGCGAGAAGGCGCCGTGGCGACCGGTCCCCGGTGGCGGTGTACGTCGGGCCCGAAGCCCCGGACAATGCGACCCGCTTCGACGAATGCCGACTGGGCAAGGCGTGCGAAACACTGCCCACGCTGTTCTAAGGCCGGCGTATTGGGCGCGTGTCGATCCCGCTGGTGTTTTCCTGGCGGATGCACCTAGAAGCTTTCGTGAGCTTGAAGACCCTTTCCCGATGGGCACGGGACCTCGTGGACCTCGAAAAGTCGTCGCTCGACGAGGCCCTCGCGCACGCCGCGAGTCTGGCCTCCGGGAGACTGCTGGACGTCGGATGCGGCGACAAGCCGTACGAGAAGCTCTTCGCTCCGCACGTATCGTCCTACGTGGGCGTGGAATACGAAAGCACGTACCGAGACTCGGCCAACGCCCGATTGAATCGCGCAGACCACGTCTACGACGGCAAGACATTGCCCTTCCCCGACGAGTCGTTCGATACCATCCTGAACACGCAGGTACTCGAGCACGTCCCAGACCCCTTCGCGCTCTTCGCGGAGATGGTTCGCGTGCTCGCCGCGGGCGGCCGCCTTCTAGTCACGGTGCCGTTCGCACACCGCATCCACTCAGCCCCGTACGACTATCACCGGTTCACGCGCTTCGCGCTGGAGTCGCTCGCCGGCCAACAGGGCCTCGAGGTGCAGGAGCTCTCGAGCCGCGGTGGCTTTTGGATGGTGATGGGGCAGAAGTTCACGAGCCATCTGGCGCTCCGCGCAGCGCGATTGGGACGCACGGTCCAAGAGGCCGGTGGGCGTACGTATGAGAAGCCGGAATCTACCGAGCCGCGCTGGTGGGTCCTTCCGGTGGTGGCCCCGGTCATCGTCTCGGCGAGCCTGGTGGCGCGAGGATTGGACCGCATAGACCACGACGAGTCAGACACGCTCGGCTACCTGCTTGTGGCGAGGAAACCGGCGCGGTAGCCCCTCTCCCTCAGCACCCGCGCGCCTCTCCGCCTACCGAATTCTCTTTCCGTCGGTACGCGCCGCGTGCGCGATTCTCCGGAACGTCCACACGGTACTGGTCCAGCGCTGGAGCGTGGTCGTTCCGATGCGATTGAGATACTTGATCGTGACTTCCTCGGTACGGTAGCCGTAGTGCGCTGGCACGAGCAAGAGCTCGACGGGGAGCGCGGCTCCCGCCTCGTGCAGGTCCAGAGCCCGAAGCATCGACGTTCGATACGCTCGCATGCCACTGTGAAGGTCGGTCGTCCAGTACCCGGTCGCGACCCCTGCTACGGCTGCAAAGGTTCGATTGGCCACGTAGTTCGCCACGGGCATGGCCTCCGGGCGGCGTTGCGTTCGCGACGAGTTGACGAGGTCGGCACCCTTTTCGACGCGCTGATGAAGATCTCCGATGCGCTCCGACGGATACGTGCCGTCACAGTCCATGGTCACGATGACGTCGGTCGTCGCCGAGCGCAGGAGGCGCATCATGGCAGGCCCGTATCCCCGCGGCGGAAACTGCCGGATGACGCGCGCACCGTGCTGCTCGGCGATGGCGGGAGTCTCGTCCTTGGAGCTATCCACCAGAAGGACTTCCGCGTCGGGCCGGTGCTGGCGTATGCCGTCGATGACCTGGCCGACGGCGGCGGCTTCATTCATCGAAATCATTCCCACGGTCAGGGACAGCTCTCGGCGCTCGGGCGGACGACGAGCGACGGTGATGAGGTTGGACGGACGCGAGCTACGGCCGCGCCACAGCGGCTCAAGACCCGTCGCGCGCAGCGCGTCCAGCACCAAGGACGACGGAGATCGCCCCGCCCGTTCGACCACCACATGGCCCCCGTCGCCCACGTGAGGGGCGACGTCCGCAAGCCGGCTCTTGACCTGGTCGTCCGGGATCTCGGCGGTGAGCAGAGCCAGGTCGACCTTGCCCTCTGGGCCGGTCTCGAGCGAGACGATCCGAGCTCCGACTTCCTGCGCGCGCGCGACCCCGTACGTGCCGCCGACCCAGAGCGCGGTGCGCGGATGGCCCACGATAGAGCGAAGGATCTCGTCTGCGTCGGTCAAACTCATGAACATGGCTCCCCCGAGGCATTGGCAAGGCGCGCCTCCGGCGCGATATCGCCGCCGCGCAAACTCCTCGCGAGGTCGAGGGCGCGACGGACGCATGCATCGGTATTGACGTACTGGTATTCGGCGAAGCGGCCCGCAAGGTGGATCTTCCTTGAATCCGCGAACTCACGAATGGTCCGAACGCGATCCCGATAGCCGTCCGTGTAGACGACATACGCGTATCGCTCGCGGTGGACTTGTCGATAACAGATGGTGTCGCGCGCGACGATCGCGTCGCGGCCCAGGTCCTCGATCACGCGATCGAGCAGCCGCTCATCCGACCACGAGTCCAGGTCGCTCCCCGGCGCGACCGTGATCTCGCAAGAAACGGAGTTATGGCCTGGCGGCACCATGTCCGGGCTGAACACCTGATTGTAACAGACTCGGTGATAGAGCGATCGGGGATCGGGGACGTAGAGCGCCGTGTACGCCGGCAGGTCCGTCCTCGAGACGCCGATCAAGACGACACGCAGCGAATTGTAGCGCAAGTCGTTCGCGCTCTGAACGACCCGACCGGGAACGTCGGGCAATGCGTCGAGCAGCGCGCCGATGGGCACCGTCGAGATGATCTGGCGGTAGCTTCGCTCCTCGCCCCGGTCGCTCACCACGACCCAGCCACCCGCACAGGGTCGCAACGCGGCGACCCGGAACCCGGTGTGGACTCTCGAACCGAGCTTCGCCACGAGCGCAGCGCACAGCGACTCGAACCCACCGACCTTCGGATACTGAAAGTACAGTTGATGCGTGTAGCCCTCGGTCGGAATGCCCACGGCGGTCTTCACCAGGTCGAGCAGTGGAGGCCGGGGCACGCGATCGACCCACTCAAGGCTCATTTCCTCGGCAGGCGTCTTCCAGATTTTCGCGTTGTACGGGAGTAGATACCGTTCGGTCAGTCCGTCGCCGAAGGTATGAAACATCCACTCGCGAAAGTTCTTGGGCGGATCCTTGTGCGGATTCTCGATGAACGAGTAGAGAATGTCGACGATGTCTTCCTTGGGAAGCACGTCAATGCCGTTTTCGAATGGATATTTGACGTGAATTCCGCGGTACAGAATCTTGTTCGCGCGAACCCCTTGGCGCACGTTCTCGCCCAGCACGGCCACCTCGTGGGCAAGCGCTTCCTTGTCCTTCGAAAATAGGATGTGGCCGCCAATATCCGAGCGGAATCCTTGGCCGCCGAAACAGCGCGCCAGTCCGCCCGCAGTGGCGGCACCCTCGAGGACCTCCACATCACCGCCAAGGAAGTAGGCGGTGAAGAGACCCGAAATGCCGCCGCCCAAAATGCCCACTTCCTGCATGAGTCGCCCTCCGCGGCGCTCGGACGTCACTCCGTCGGCGTCCGTGTAGCAAGGGTCCCGAGGCATGTCCAGGTCGGTCTCCCCGGAGCGTTGACGCCCGAGGGCAGGGCTCCGCGTGCAAAGCGAGTTCTTGTCGTGTAGGCTCGGCGGCCGCCGCGTTCGAGTTCGCGCAATGTCCGTTGATTACGCCACTCAGCCGCTCGACGCGTTCATGGCCGCCCAGACGTCGGTGGGACTGGTGCTGGGAGCGGTCGTGTGGTCGCGCCCACTGCGACCTTGGTACGCGACAGGACTCCTGCTCGTCGCCGTCGGCGTTGCGGTGACGGCCCCGGTCGCTGGCTGGTACTTGCAGGCCGTCGGGGCTCACCCGCCACAGGTGAAGACGATGCTCCTGACGGCCGGGGTTCTGGCGGTGATGGCCGTCGCAGCGACGAGGCGCTGGAAGCTCGCCGCGTGTGGCGTCGCGATGCTCGCCCTCCTCTGGCCCATCACGCGCTACATCAAGGATAGCGATTCAGAGCTCGCCGCAGCGTACGTCGCGGCGTTTGGACTTCTCATCGGCTTGCACTGGCGGTGGAGCCTCGGAGAAACGCCCACGCCGATTCGAACGTCGGAGAAGCCCCTCCCGGAATGGAAGGACGATGCCGCCGTGTTCGGAGCGGCGACGCTCGCTGCAGCGCTGGTGTGCCGCGTGCTTCTGCACGGACAGACCGCCAGTGCGGACGAATGGGCGTACACCTACCAGGCGGCCTTGTTCGCCAAGCTCCACGCCTACGGCGCGGTTCCCGCGTGTCCCGACGCGTTCCGCAGCTTTTGGGTTTTCTACTGGATGGGGCGATCCTTTGCGCAGTACACGCCGGGCTGGCCCTATTTCATGACCCCCTTCGAGGCCGTCGGCGCGGCATGGCTGGCCGGGCCGGCGTCACTCGGACTGCTCGCCGCCGGGGCGTGCCGGCTCGCGCGTCGGGCCGCGGCCGGGTATTCGCCCGGCGAACAGGGGGCGACCCGTGCCGAGCAGAGAGCCGCCGGTCTGCTGGCAGCCGCCGTCATCACCTTCAGCACGACCACGCTCATCAACGGGGCGTCGCGCTATCCACACGTCTTCGAAGCGGCGTTATTTGCGTGGGCCCTCGAAGCCTTGCTGACCCTCGCTGCGGGCGAAGTTTCGTCGCGCAGGCAGTACGCGTGGGGGACCGTTCTCGGGACGTCGACGGCGCTGATGCTCGCGGTGCGCCCGGGCGACGGCGTCGCGCTCGGAACGGGTCTATTCGTCTACTTCGTGACCGTGCTCCTGCGCGGCCGCTTGCCGTGGCGGTCCTTGGCTTCCGCCGTCGCGGCGTTCGCCTTGCTCGGGGCGCTGACGCTCGTGATCCTACGCCTGCAGATCGGTCGCTGGTTTACCACCGGTTACTCGCTGACGCAGACGTTCTACCCGTGGCTCACGGCGGGATTCAGCGTGCCCGCGGCGAACGAGTACCGATACGGCATTCCCCTGGCCGTGGGCGCTTACGCTTGGTGGCCGTGCGCGCCCGCCCTCGGGCTCGCGGGCATCGCCACCCTGCGGGGCCGGGCCAAGCCCATCGCGCTCGTGCTCATCGTGTCCGGCGTATCGTTCCTCGGGTTGTACGCGATGGCCGAGTATGGCCGTGGGCTCAACTTCGGCTATGGCCCGCGTTTCCACGTGCCCTTGGTCGTGCCGATGGGTGTGGGTTCAGGCGTTGTTCTGGCGCGCTTTTGGACCGCGGCGTGGGCGCGACGCGGGGACGTGGCAGCCATTCACGCGGGCGGGCCGGCTGCGGTGGCGCTCGTCGCCCTCCTGCTCGGCGTCGTGCGCGTCGCTCCACTGGTCCTGCCCGTCGCGTATTCGGACGCCCACACGCACAATCTGCTCAACGACGCTTTGGCGAAGGCCGATCTTCGCAACGCCCTCGTTCTCGGCTGGCGAGGCCTCAATCGCACCGATCCGCGGGACCTTCCCGAGAACCTGCCGATGGAGCTCTACCCGCACCAGGCAGTCCTGATCGGTATCGAACCGGACCCTCAGACCGTCAGCTGCATTCGAGAAAACTACCCGAATCGCAAGCTTTACCGAGCTTTGCCAGGCGATCCCGCTCGCATCGCCCCGTACTGACGACGCCGGGGATCAATTCTTGAAATCGATGGGAACCGTCATCGCGCCACCCCCGTCGAAGTGAGCCGAGTAGATGAGTGGCGCCGCGCACGCGTTCACATCGGGCGCGACCGGTGGATCGAAGCGAGCGGAGCGCACCGTACCGTCGTCCCCCACCTGGAGGCATAGGGTGGACTCGAACGCGACCGTGACATTGTCGGCGTGCGGCTGCTCTTTCAGACAGTTCCGGATCGCCGTCGCGAGCGAGGCCGAGGTCGTGAGCGGCTCCGCAGACGCCGTCGCCGGGGGAGCCATGGGCGAACGGGGGATCGGGCGCACGAGGCCGGGCCGAGCCGACGCGGGCGGGACCGACGCGGGCGGAGCATCAATAACCTCCGGTTCGACGAGCGCCGGAGCCACCGGGACCGGGATCATTCTCCCGAACGCGCCCGGAATAACGGATACCGGGGGCCGAACGGCGGCCCGAACGTGGGTAACGACGAACGTCTCGGGAGCTGAGGCTACGATGAATTCCGCGTGCGCAGGCGCATTGACGAGCACCCCTTCGACCGCTCCCGAACGTGGGGCCCGTCCCACGCTGACAACTCCGTCGCTCAGATCGACGACCACGGTTTCGCCGATACGAGCGACGCGCACGTGCGTACCGTGTGCGGCGACCCGCGACACGCCGACGTCGACAGCGAACGCCTCGCCAGAGGCCACCGGCTCCACGCTCGCCTCGACCGCACCGTAGTCCAGTGCGAGCACCGTCGACTCCGACCCGCGCATGAGACGCGTGCGCGATCCTCGTTCTACGACGAAGGCGACGTGCCCGGGGCGCGCGACCATCACCGCGCCCGCCTGCGCGTCGATGAGGTCCCCTACACGAATCGGAGTCCCTTGCGACGCGCGCAGGCCACCGACCCACACCTCGCCATCGATGTCCGTGACGGCGCCGACGGCTGCAGTCGGGGCCGCGCCTCCTCGCTCCGCGTTCGGCCTCGACTCGGACTTCCCCAGCAGAACGACGACCACCAGCGCCAACGCGATGGTCGCCGCGAAGGCCTCCCATTCGAACTTCCGAACGCGGCGCGGCCGAACGACCGCGGCGCGCAACTCCCGTTCGACCCGCGTCGCCAGCGACCGCCCCACGGCGTCCCAGTCGATACGCTCGACCTCGCGCGTCCCGCAGTGCTCCCGCGCCTCTCGCACGAGGGCCTCGAGCCGCCGACTCATCGTCCCTCTCCATCGCCCGACTTGCGCGCAGAAAACGACAGGTCCAGGTCACGGAGCGCAGGCTCGAGGGCCAGCTTCGCCTCGATGTCACGCCGCGCATAGTAGAGTCGCGTGCGCACGGTAAGGACGGGAACGCCCACCACTTGCGCGATCTCGCGCGGCGGCAGTCCTTCGAGCTCGTGAAGGACGAAGACGACGCGCTTCTTGTCTCCGAGGCAGTCGAGGACCCGCTCAAACGCTCGCATCCGATCGTGCCGCTCCGCATCCTCGTCGGGCCCCGCGCAATCGCTGCGCGCCCGGCCTTCGAGAGTCGGCTCGCCTTCCAGGGCCGGACGACTGCGGGCGGAACGACGAGCCATGAGCACGACATTGATCGTCACCCGATGGAGCCACGTCCGAAACTTCGAGCGCCCACGAAAATCAGGGAGGCTTCGGAACACGTGGATGAACACGTCCTGAACGAGGTCTTCGATGTCGCAGTGACTGCCAGCGACGCGGAATGCGAGGCGTGCGACATCGAGACGGTAACGTTCATACAGGGCGCGGAACGCAACCCTATCGCCTTGGGCAGCGCGCTCGACCACTTCGTCCGCGTCCGTCGAGGCAGAGGCGGCCCGGCACGCCGACTCGTCGGCACCCGCGAGCGCGAACGGGGTTGCCATTAGAACACGGTCGAGCGTAGCACTCACTCTCCCCAGTTGGATGCTCCGAGGTCGCCAACATTCAAGGGCCCCTTGGCCGACCTATCCTAGCGGAGCCGCTCGGCGGCCGCACACAGGGTGCGAGAGGCGGTAGCTTCCGTGGGGGAAAGGAACCGGAGGTTGTCGCGGGACGTGCGGCCGAGAAGATCCGTGTATTTCGGCCGAAACCGAGCGAGGCCGGCGGCGAGCCGCCCGGAGCCTACTTCTTCTAGGCGAGGACGCTCGACGCCGGGATCGCGAAGGGATCGGCCGAAAGACGCCGGCTTTCTAGAAGAGGAGGCGGAGATCGACGGGGTCGAGTTTCCTTTGCTCGAGGATGCGATTGATGGCACGCAAGATGCGCGTCTTCGTGGGACCGCTCACAGCCTTGCCGATGAGGGCGGCCTGGAGGGCACGGGGTGTGACGGGACGTCCCGTACGCGGCTTGCGCGTCTCCTTCACGGCACCGCTGTCGCCCGCCTCGGCCTTCTTCGCCTGCCGCTTGCGAAGCCTGATCGCGCGATCCTCCGGCAGGAGGCGTTCGATCTGCCGAGACGCCGCCATGATGCGACGCCCGTCGAGCTTTCGTTCCGCGATGAACTGGGCGAACTTGGTGTCTGCCATAATCTGCTCTCAAGCTGGTCCGAAAATTGAGCGGCGACGGTAGCCTTCCCTTCCCGCCGGCGCAAGACAGACATCGCAAAACCCCGTGCACGGTCAGATGGACTCCTGGCAATCTTCATTTCTTGCGATGAGCGTATGGCTCGGCGAGCCGCTCGAGAGTGTACTCGCCGCCCGCGACGACTGGTCGGCGGACGCCCTGGACTTCGCTCGCGCCACGCGCGCGGACTCGCGAGCGGTGCGCGCCCGAGCGCTCGCCCGCGCCCTCGTGCTCATCGCCGCCGACCTCGACGCTATGAGGCTCACGTGACCGGGCTGCATCGAGGGAGGGCAAGAATCGTCCGCGCATCGGAACTGGGGAGCGCGAAGCCGCTCGCCGAGTCGGCTCCGAGCGAGACCCCGGGCCAGCGCGCGAGGCGCATCCCGCACGAGGAGTTGCAAGCGCGTGAGCGCGCCGAGCGAACCATCGAAGAGGCTAAGGCGCGCGCGAGCGAGATCCTCCAATGCGCCGAGCGCGAAGCGAAGGAAATCAGGGACCGCGCTCAGCGCGAAGCCGCCGCGCAGCAGGAAGCGACGTTGGCGGCGAGATGGCTCGAGCTGACGAAAAGTCAGTCCGCGGCCCTCGCGCGAGAATCGGACCGAGTCACCGCCGTGGCCGTGGCGCTCGCCGAACGCCTGCTGGGCTCCGCACTGGCGATGGACCCCAGCCGCATCGTCGACCTGGCTCGTACGGTTCTCGACGAGGCTCGCGGCTCGAGACGAGTCATCCTTCATGCGCACCCCGTCGACGCCGAAGCGCTCCGGGTACAGTTACTCGGCGCGGGCTTTGAGCCGTGCTCAGCAGAGGTTCGCGAAGACCCAGCGCTCGCTCGGGGCGATCTGCGACTACAAACCGAGCTTGGAAATATCGATGCCCAACTCGCCCCCCGACTCGAGCGACTCGCGTCCGCTCTCCGATCGAGCTCTTCACAGCGATAATACGGCGGCTCCTTTGCGGTGGCGCCTGAATGCGGCCCTCTGTGGAGCGACGTTCGTCAGCGTCTTTCTCACATGGGTGGAGCTCGAAGGACCGGATGCGCCCGCTCGAATGGTCCGCGCCTGCGAATTCACAGCGGCCCTCATGGCGGTCCTTCTGGCGCATGAGTTCGGACACTTCGTGGCTGCCCGCATTCACGGCGTGGATGCGTCTTTGCCCTATTTCCTTCCGCTCCCCCTTTTGTCCCCTTTCGGGACCATGGGCGCGGTCATCCGCATGCGCAGCGTGATTCCGACCCGCCGCGCACTCCTCGACATCGGCGCCGCCGGCCCGCTGTGCGGGTTGGCGGTCGCCATTCCCCTTTATGGCTGGGGTGTCGCTCATTCGAGAGTCGTTGCACTGGCCGGCGCGGGTGCCGACAGTGGACAGATGGTTCAGCTGGGTTCGTCCCTGCTGTTGTCCTGGCTCGATCGACGCTTCGGGCCGCCAGTCGCCGACGGCACGGATATCCTCTTGTCACCCATTGCGTACGCCGCGTGGGCCGGAATGTTCGTGACGATGATCAATCTCCTGCCCGTCGGACAGCTCGACGGCGGCCATGTGGCGTACGCGTGGCTGGGCAAGCGCCAGGATCGAATCACGCCGTGGGTGCACCGGAGCTTGCTGGCCTTCTTTTTTGTGAGTCTCGCGAGTTTCGTCGCTCGCGATCTGCGCGCGGGCCTTGGACTTTGGCATTTTGGGCGACACGTCAGCAATGCCCTCTTCTGGCTGGTCTGGTTCGAGGTGCTCGCCGTCCTCGGCAGCCTGTCGACGAAAGCCAAGTCGCGCGTCAGCGACGGGGCCCAAACCCTGAGTCCGTCGTCGAGAGGTGCGGCGACCCTCGGCGTCGCCTTGGTTGCGGGAGCGATCCAAAATAGCGAGTCGGTGGGCTTGTGGGTTGCGTGGCTCGTCGGCCTTTCGCTGCTCATCGCGATGGAAGTGCGCTGGGGAGCCCTCCGAAACGCCTCCGGACTTTTCGACCATCCCGTAGCGGGGGGCGGACCTCTGGATGGAGCTCGGGCGGTCGTCGCCGTGCTGACGCTCGGTCTGTTCGTGCTGCTCTTTATGCCGACGCCAATGTCGCCATAGAACGCGGGAGAGCGGTCAACGCCTAGGCCTCTCTCACTTCTCCGACTAGGGACAACAACGTCTTCTTCGCGTCCCCGAAGACCATCATCGTGTTGGGCTGATAGAAGAGTTCGTTCTCGACGCCGCTGAATCCCGCGTTCATGCTGCGCTTGAGCACGAGCACGCTCCGCGACTGCTCGACGTTGAACACCGGCATTCCGTAGATCGGACTCGACGGGGTGTTCTTGGCAGCGGGATTCACGACGTCGTTGGCTCCCACGACGAGAACCGCGTCGGTGTGCCCGAAGTCGTCGTTGATGGCGTCGAGGTCGAACAGCTTGTCGTAGGACACGTTGGCTTCCGCGAGTAGCACGTTCATGTGACCGGGCATCCGTCCGGCGACGGGGTGAATGGCATACCTGACATTCGTCCCTCGTTTCTCGAGCGCCGCCGCTAGGTCGCGCACCGCGTGCTGCGCTTGACTCACGGCCATCCCGTAGCCCGGGATGACGATGACCGACTGCGACGCCTTGAGCACCGACGCGGCATCCTCGACCGTCGCCTCGTTATACGGCCTCGCGGCGGTCGCACCTGGAGCCGCTGCCGCGGAGTCGGACGCCTGTCCGAACGCTCCGAAGAGCACGTTCGCGAAGCTTCGATTCATGGCCTTGCTCATCAGGATCGACAGCAGGAGACCGGATGAGCCATCGAGCGCGCCGGAGATGATGAGGATTTGGCTGCTCAGCGCGAAGCCTGTCGCGCAGGCGGCGAGCCCGGCATACGAGTTGAGCAGGGAGATGACGACCGGCATATCGGCCCCGCCGATAGGCAACACGGCCATGACGCCCAGCGCGAGACCGGTCCCTGCCACCCCGAAGAACACTTGGCTCGCCTCCCGATTGAAGACGAGAAATCCGATGGCCGCGAGGGCGCCAAGAAAGAGCCCGACGTTGATGACGTTCTGGCCCTTCCACGTCACCGGTGCCCCGCGCAGGGCGCCAGACAGCTTGCCGAACGCCATGATACTGCCGGTGAAGGTCAAGAAGCCGAGGAACGTCTCGAAGCCGAGCGCTCCCACCTTGAAGGGCGTCAGATGCTCGAGTTCGCGCAAGTACTCCGCGACGCCGACGAGCGCGGACGCAAGACCGCCGAACGAGTGCGACAGCGCAATTCGTTCGGGCATCTTCGTCATCGGGATCCACGCGCTGATTGCGACACCGATCGCGCTGCCCACCGCGAGTCCAGCCAGGATCCAGTCGTAACGAATGATGTCTTTGTGCAGAAGCGTCCCGATGACGGCAATCAGCATTCCGAGCTCGCCGAGAAAGAGCCCGCGGCGCGCGGACTCGGGCCCGGACAGGCCACGGAGGCAAAGGATGAATAAGACCGCCGCAACGAGATAGCAGAGACTCAGAAGAACGGCCGCGGGGGTCACGAGCTCGCTCCCGCGCGCGCCGGAGCCGCCTTCACGGCCACGGGCGAGGGCTTCTTCTGGAACATCCGCAGCATGCGATCGGTGATGAGAAACCCACCGACCACGTTGATCGTCGCGCACGTGACAGCCACGAAGCCGAGTATCTGACTGAGGAAATGGTTCGTTCCAGCTGCCAACAGCGAGGCCACGAGCGAGATGCCGCTGATCGCGTTCGTGCCGCTCATGAGGGGAGTGTGCAGCAAAGGCGGAACGCGTGAGATGACCTGGTAGCCGACGAATGTCGCCAGCACGAAGATGTAGAGATTGAACACCCAGTCGGTCGTCATTGCACTGCTCCCGCTGCTGGAGCCGACTTGGGTCCAGCGACTTCCCTCGCCTTGGCGTGCACAATTTCCCCTGCGTGCGTGATGACTGTGCCTGCCGTGATCTCCTCCTTGAAGTCGAGCTTGAAGGTCCCGGCGTCGGTCACATGCAACAGGAGCTTTTCCATGTTGCGGGAGTACATCTGGCTCGCGTGAGCGGAGAGCCGGCTCGCCGTGTCAGTGACTCCCACAATCGTCACACCGTATTGCACGATAGTCTCGCCGGGCCGCGTGAGCTCGCAGTTGCCTTGCTGCTCGGCGGCAAGGTCCACGACGACACTTCCGGCGCGCATCGCCTTGACCATGGGCGCGGTCAGAAGCACGGGTGCTCGCCGACCCGGGATGAGCGCCGTGCAAATGACGACATCGGCCGAGGCCGCGTGCCGCGCGATGGCCTCCGCCTGTTTCCGCTTGGAGTCTTCTCCAAGCTCGCGCGCATACCCGCCCGCTCCCTGGGCGTCCTCGCTGTCTACCTCGACGAACTTCGCTCCGAGACTCTCGACCTGTTCCTTGACGACCCTGCGCACGTCGAAGGCCTCGACCACGGCGCCGAGCCGTCGGGCCGTCCCGATCGCCTGAAGTCCGGCGACACCCGCGCCGAGTACGAGCACCCTCGCCGGAGCTATCGTTCCAGCAGCCGTCATGAGCATCGGGAAGAATCTCGGGAGGGCCGCAGCGGCCATGATCACGGCCTCGTACCCAGTCGCCGTGGCCTGGGACGAAAGCACGTCCATCATTTGGGCGACCGTCGTGCGCGGAATCATGTCGACTGCGAACGCAGTAATCCTGCGCGCCGCGAGCGATCGTACGAGCTCGGCAGTGACGAGGGGATAGAGGAGAGATACGAGGGCACTGCCCTCGCGGAGCTGAGTCACTTCGACCAGGGTCGGGGGACGAATCTGAACGACCGCGTCGGCGTCGGCGAGCAAGGTCTGCCGCGAGGCCTCGACGCGGGCGCCAAGAGCGCGGTAGTCGTCATCCGAACAAAGCGATCCCGCTCCGGCACCCGCCTCGACCGACACTTCGATCGCCTTTGCGCGTAGCCGCTTGACGGATTCGGGCACGATGGCGACACGTCGCTCGCCCGCCGCGGTCTCTCTCGGAACGGCTATCCTCATCAGGGCGCGCATTGAAGCCTCGCCGATGCCCACCGGTCAAGGCGCCCGGGGCAGCATCGCGCGGGCTGCGGACGCCACTGGCGTCATGAAGGCCGACGCGCGCGACCGCTTGTAGTATGAGAGCGGGGTCGCCTATGTGGTCCTGCGGCGCTCTTCTATTCGATATGGACGGCGTCATCGTCGATTCCGAGCCGCTATGGTTCGATGTCGAGCGCGAATTCTTGCGAGCGCGCGGCTGCGAGTGGACGCCGGAACTGGCGCGTGATTGCACGGGCCGAGGGCTTGTCCATGCCGTCGAGGCGATGTACGCCGCGTTTGACTTCCCCTACCGACTCGAAGAGGACATGCGATCGATCGTCGACGCGTTCGCCTCACGGGTCGACGAACTGAGGCTGAAGGATGGGGTCGCATCCCTTCTCGAGGTCACGGCGCGGGCGGCAGTCCCGCGCGCCGTTGCGTCGTCGTCCATGCGTCGACTCATCGACGCCATCCTTCATCGCTTCGTGCTGCGCGAGCACTTCGACGCGGTCGTCTCGGGGGACTCGCACGCACGCCCGAAACCGGCGCCCGACATCTTCCTCGAAGCCGCGCGGCAGCTCAGAGTTGCGCCCGAGCAGTGCGTGGTCTTGGAGGACTCGCTGGCGGGTGTCCAGGCAGCCCGCGCGGCGAAGATGAGAGTCATCGCGATTCCGGAGCGGGAGAGGGAACGCTTCGTCGGGATGGCCGACGCTGTCGTGAGTGACCTGACCGAAGCGCGATCGCTGCTCGCAGTGTGACGCGCGGCGATGATACGCTCTTAGGGTTCATGAGTCCCAAGGAAGTGCCCCTCGTCCTCAGCCTGCTCGCGGCGATGCCAGCGTGTTGGGGCGCCGAGTTCCTAACGGATCCTGTCAGTGCGCTCGACGCCGGCCCTGGGCGCGATGCAGCCACGGAGCTGAACTGCGCCAACATCCTTAATTGCGCGACGACCGGCCCCCTATGCTGTCTTTCGCTTCCGCCTCAACAGCCGTCGTGTACGAATGGATCGTGCGGATGCTTCACCGCGCTGAGCTGCGCGAACGACGACAACTGCTCGCCGGGCCTCGTCTGCTGCTTGAAGACCGCCATCGACGCTGACTGTCCCGGCGGCCACTTCGTGTCGGCGTGTGAAACTGCGTGCACGAGCGCCGAGGAGCAGCTCTGCGACCCGACTTCCAGTTCGTGCCCCTCGGGTATGTCGTGTTCGACCAGCGCGGCCACGCTCGGCCTTTATGGGATTACGACAGGAGTGGGATACGGAGTCTGTTCGCAGTAGGCGTATGGCTCGACGATCCGGGGCCCGGGGCCACCGTGTCGCCGACGAACGCCGCCGGTTCTTGCGCACCAACCGGAGCGACCTCGCGGGCTGCGCCAGAAGGCGCCTTGCGACGCCCATCGCGCCTGATGCGGGCCGCGCCGACATCTGCGTCGGAGGGGGACGTGACGTCCTACTGGAGCCGATCTACGCGTCGACCCCCCCTGGAGACGAGAGAGCAGGACGCCCGACCGAGCGCAGTTGGGTCGGATCTCGAGCCGGTCGGGCTCGGAGCGGCGGTGCTCCGGCCGGAACATGAGCCGCTCGCGACCGCGCAAACGACTATGGCATGGACGTACCCGCCCGTCTGGCAGAACCTTAGAGAGGCACCGTGCGAATCCGACATCACTTCGTTTTTCCCGCAGTTGTGGCGCTATTGTGTCTTGGCTCGTGCTCCAGCAATTCGGAGAGCAAGTCCCCTGCGAATAACGGCAGCAGCGGCGGCGGCTCCAACAGCTCCGGCAGCAGCGGCGGCTCCAGCAGTTCGAGCAGCAGCTCCGGTTCCAGCAGCTCCAGCAGCGGCTCGAGCAGTTCGAGCAGCAGCTCCAGCTCGAGCAGTTCGAGCAGCAGCTCCAGCTCGAGCTCCAGCAGTGGCGGGAGCAGCTCGAGCAGCTCGAGCGGCGGCACCACGAGCGACAACTGGCTGTCGACGCCGACACCGACCGATGGGACGAGCGCCTATCCGTTCCCTCAGGACCGCAAGGGCACCTACTGCACGTACCCGACGACGATATCCCATAGCTGGATTACGGAAATGTACACGTTCTGGAAGCAGACGTTCGTAAACTGCGGGGCCGACTGTGCGGCCACGTCCGGCCTGCGTGTGCGAGACCCGTTGGGGCCACCCGTCAATCGAACAGTATCGGAGGGCATTGCCTACGGAATGCTCATCTCCGTGTACATGGGTGACAAGACGACGTTCGACGGGCTCTGGACTTACGCGCAAGCGCACGGGGCAAGCGCGACGGGCGGCCTGATGGCCTGGCAACAAGACTCCACCGGAGCCAACGTCAACGGAGACTCCCATTCGGCGTCCGATGCAGACGAGGACATGGCCTTTGCCCTCGCGATGGCCTCCAAGCAATGGACGGGAGGCACGTACGGCAGCGCCGCGAGCGCGATGATCGGCGGCATAAAAGCCAACGATATCCAGAACAATGAAGTTCGCGACGGCAACTACTCGTCCGGGATTGACCATCCCGACTACGCGGCGCCGGACTATTACAAGGTCTTTGCGACGCTGGGGAACGACGCGAGCTGGACGACCAGCATCTACCCGGGGGAATACACGGTGCTGACGGGAGCCGAAGATTCAACCTCCGGGCTTATCATGGACAGCAGCGGCGCCTACGACGTCGTGCGCGCGCCATGGCGCGCCGGCCTGGACTACTGCTGGACTGGGTCATCGAGCGCCAAGTCCTTCCTGTCGAAGAGCGTCACGTGGCTCGCGCAGTACGCCGCGGCGCACACGGATGCGACGTACAACGGCGTCGACTCCTTCAAGATGCCCTACACCGCGGGCGGGAACTTCGGCACGACGAACAACGCCTGCCTGACCGGCCCGATCGGCGTCGCATTCATGACCGGCGGCGCAGCCGATCAGACTTACGTCGACGGGTCGTGGGAATACCTGCACAAGCTCGTCTCCCTGGCGACCAGCTCGAGCCCGAATTACTTCGACGGGACGCTGGGCCTGCTCGCCATGCTGTCGATGAGCGGGAACATGCTGGACTTCACGAACCTTCCCTAGTGAAGGGGCCCGCCGCGGGGACTGACGTGTATCAAGTAGGGGTCACCCACACCGAGGCGGCAACCTCCCGTTCCATGGCGAGGACGGACTGGTCGAGCTCCACGAGCACGACCGGCCTTGTCTGCTGTACGCGGAGCTCCGCACCCGGCAGGATGCCGAGCGACGCGAGTCGCACGATGCGAGCCGCCGCACCGTCCACGGAACCGACGACGACTCGGTCCCCCGGAGCGCACCGGGCTAGCGAGCGTGTCACCGGGATCCCTCCCGCGAAGATCGGCGCCAAAAGCGCGTGACGAGAGCCACGAGCTTGGACTCTGGCGGAAACTCGTATCCGCACGAAGGACACGTCACGAGGCCGCATCCTCCGGACAAGGGACATCCACTGTGACACGCTGCGCCTTCTTCGCGGGTGAACGAATGCCCGCACATGCCGCACTCGAACATCCGGCTACGAGCCTCCGAAAACCCTAAACCCGAGCCGCACCAGAGCGCCCACAGTCACCGCGTAGGGGAAGATGAATGCGCTCATCGCGCCCGCGACCTTCCAGCCGCGCTCTTTCCCGATCATGAACAGGTTGGCGATGCACGGGATGAAAAGAGTGATCGTGACCATTGAGACGGCCACATCGGCCGACGAGAGCGCACCCGCTCGGGCCATATCGAGAAGGCCCGCGGCGCCGAAGTCCCGCCTGAGAAAGCCGACGACGAGGGCCTCGCTAACGCGGTCGGCAACGCCGCCGTCGCGCGAGAACCCGAGCACCCGGTGGACAATCGGCTCGCCGAGGCGGTGGACCGCACCGAGCATGTGAATCGTGTCGAGTACGAAAAGCAGCGCCGTGCCCACCAGAAACAGAGGCACTGCCTCTCGCAAGTACCATTCAATACGAGCCAATGTCTTGGCCACGATGTTCGACACGACCGGACGCCGAATCGGCGGCATCTCGAGGAGGAAGTCGCTCCGCTCTCCGGGCAAGAGCCACGCCGCCATCCATCCAACGCCGAGCAACGTCGACACGACGACCGTCAACCACACGCAGGTGGCGGTCAGGGATGTTCGTTGCATGAGGGCGAAGATGACGCTCAGCTGGGAAGAACACGGAATGCCGAGTGCCAGCAAGAGCGTGACGAGAGCGCGCTCCTTGCGCGTCGCCAGGATGCGGGCTGTCAGAGTGGCCATCGTGTCGCAACCGAGGCCGAGCACCATGGGCAGCACGGCCTTGCCGTTGAGGCCCATGGTTCGAAGCGTACGGTTGGCCATCACGGCAAGGCGCGGCAGATAGCCGGAATCCTCGAGCACCGAGAAAACGAGGAAGAACGTCGCCACGACCGGGAGGACGATGGCGACTGCGTACGTGATGCCCATCGTCAAGATGCCATAAGGTCCCACGACGAACGCAGTAAGGAGCGGGATTCCAAGCCACGCGAAAAACGCATACGCCAGGCGATTGATCCGCCCCGTCCACACACGCGCCTCGGCCCCTCGCAGATCCCCGCGGACCTCGACGACACCGGCTTCGACCTCTCTCGACTCAACGCCACGACCGGTGATGTCAATGCGCGCGGCTTCGTCCGCCACATACCCGGCAGCGGTCTTGATCTGCGACGCAACGAGCACGAGCGACGGCCCTTCCCATGTCGCGACCAGTCGCTTTGTTCCCAAGGGCGCGACGTCGGCGGCGGCATCGCTTGCCCCGGGTCGAAGGCCATCGAGCACAGTCGTCGCCGCTACCGATCCGAATACATCGTTCTCGAAGAAGTTCACCGCGGTGCCCGCCCCGAACACGCCGACGAGCTTGTATGCGAGCAGCAGAACGACGGCCAGTATCGGAATGCCCCACACCGGGTGCGTGGCCGTTCGGCCCAAGGCTTCAGAGAGAGCCGCGTCGGCCGCGTCGCCGATGCGAGCTCCGACCGCCAGAACCGCGAGTCCCGCTACCGCCCCAAAGAGAACAGGAGCCGGCGAGCTCCCCCGACCGATGGCGCTCGCGAGCGCGGCTGTCGCCTCGAAAGCAAGCCAGCCCGCTACCAGCGCCCCGAGCACCTTCCAGACCCCGGCGCTCGCACGAGCGTGACGCCGGATCATCCGACAGGTGAGAACGAACGCGAGAATGCCGACCGAGACGGCGAGCAGCAGCCACTCATGGAAGAGGTGCGGCGGAACCAGGCGCGCCAAGACAGCCGACGGGCCGTACGCCGACAGCGGGTTCGGCGACGTCGCATGACGCAAGCGCGGGATGGCTCCATCCACGAGCCACGCCGCCAATATCCCTGTAGGCACGCCGATCGCCACCGAGCCGCTCCACGAGCCTGCGGCCGCGGGACGCGTGGTCGCCGAGGGGGTCTCACGGGATTGAACGATTCGCACGATGGCCCGGGCGCGCTCGATGCGAAGGCGATTGAGGATCGCAAACGCCGGGGCGTGGTGAGCGAGTTGCAGAGCGCGAGCCCATTCGCAGGCGATCCAGCGCGCTTCATCCGAAATCCCGGGGACCGCAAGGTGGGCGTCAGCAGGTGACGCGAGCAGCATCGTCGCGAGGGCACGCTTCGCGACTCGGACGGGGCCGAGAGCGCGCTCGACGGAGCGGATCGCATCCTCGATTTCGGGCGAAAACTGTGGCGCACAGGGCAGCGGCAGGAGTGCGCCGTCACCGCGCACGGAGTCACCCGCGCCAAGGGGCTCGAGAGCCGCTCGGACGCCGTCTAGTCCTTCACCATCGGTGGCTGTCGTCATCGTGACCCGAACTCCGGGGAGCTCGCGTTCCAGTCCGTCGACGTCAATCCGTACATGTCGCGCCCGCGCCTCGTCGGCCATGTTGAGGTCCAGGCAGAACGGAACGCCGAGTTCCGCGAGCTGCAGGGCGAGGAGGAGCGTTCGAGCAAGATTCTTCGCGTCCCCCACCTGGACGAGCGCATCCATGGATTCGCAGAGCAGAATGTTGCGAGTAACCGCCTCGTCTTCGCTCATCGGCACGAGGTTGTGCGCACCCGGCGTGTCGATCACCTCCCAAATCTCTTGGCCGATCCGAGCGCGACCACGGGTGACCTCGACCGTGGTACCTGGGTAGTTGCTGACCGTGACATAGGTGCCCGTAAGTGCGCCGAACACGACGCTCTTACCTACGTTCGGCTGACCGACAAGAAGGGCTCTCCGAATTCGCTTTGGGCCGGCCGCCTCACCCTCTTCCGCGAGCGAAGCTTGGCGCGAGTCCGCGGCGTCGCCCAACATCTCGACGTCCGGGGACGCCTCGAACCTGAAAACCACATTCATGTTGTTGGGCAGGTCCACGCTTCGGTCAACATCCATTCGGACGAAAACTGACCGTCCAAAGGCTTCCCTGCGCTCCGGCCCTCGTGGCTGAGCTCCGTTATGCAGCCGCCCACCCAGCCGCACAGGGCAGGGTCATCCCGGAACGTTTCCCTGGACCTCTTTGTCAGCCTCGGGATGCAAAGGGATGACGCGTGTCGCCGGAGGGATCGCGGGCTGGGCAGGGTCCTCACGAATGAGCACGACGTCTCCATCACGGATGCGATCTACCCGCCAGTTGAGCTCGTAGACGGGACCGTTGGCCGCCCCGAGATGGATGATCTCTGGCCGACAGAGAAACGTTCCCTTGTAGACGACGGTTCCCTTGCCGCTTGGATCGACGAACATCGCGCGCGGTTGGTCGCTGCCCTGGACGATCGCAATGAGGCGCAGCTCGTCGATCGAGTAATCGGCGATCAGCGGGTGGCGCTGGTTTTGTACCTGGCTTTGCGCGGGAAGGTTCTGCTGAAAGAAACTCCGAAAAGGATCTCGATTGCGATCGCTTTCCACGAAGTCATTCTCGGTAAAGTCGGGGCCTTTTCGAACGGGCGGGGCCGCCGATGCCGAGGCCGCGGCAGCGCCGCGGTTGGGCGGCGGCGGCGTGGGGCCCGTCGTCGTCGCGCGATCGCAAGCGACACCAGCGACCGCGAGCGTCCCGGCCAGGACAGATACACCCCAAGCGATTCTCGAGCACCACATGCTCATGGCTTCGTGCCCCCGGCCGGCGTAGGGCCACCGGCACGCGCAGCCGCCGTTCGTGGAGCCTCCGCAGGTTTGGTCGCGTGGAACGCTGTGGCCACGCAGCGACCGCGGAGCACGATGTCGTCACCGGCGATCTTCGGATCGGAGAGCTCTATATTGTCGACGTTGATGACCCGGTCCATTTTCCCGAGCTCGAACGCAAATTTGGCAATCTGGTGGAACTTTCCGGTCATCTCGAGGCGCATGGGAATCTTTGCGTAGAACGTCTGAGAGACCTCGGGCTGTGGCGCGTACGATTTGAGATCGATGCCCGCGGCGTTCGACGCTTGCTGCACACTCGAAAGAAACCCGTCCTCTTGCGCGTCAGGCGGAAGCACTTTGTTGAGCTCGCGCGCGCGCTGTTCATGCAGGGCGAGGTCCCCCCGATCTGCGACGTAGGTGGCTTGGGCCTGCTGGGCCTGGGCGAGGTCGTCGCGCAGTTTCCTCTTCTGACGTTCGGCGCCGTCGATCTTCGCCGCGACGTCCGAGTAGAAGACGAACCAGTACGTTCCGGACGTGAGCAAGACGACTGCCATGGCGGTGACGAGCTTTGCCGCGGCCGGCATACGGGCCAAGGCCGATTGTGCCAACGGAGGCGCCATGTCAGTACCTCACCTCTGCCGATATCTCGAACCGGAACAGCTCCTGGTGCGAGGTGGGGTCCGTGCTCTTGGCGCCAGGGAGCAACTTCACGTCCGAAAAGAAGTCGCTAAGCCTCAGGCGGCGTTCGAACTCGCTGACGTCTTCGCCGTCCCGCGCGAATCCGGCGAGCTTCACCGTCCGGTCGTGTTCAAGGTACGACGAAAGCCACAGGCGGTGCGCATCCCAGCTGGGGTTCGCTGCGTCGGTCGGGTTATCCCGCTTCAGCTGTTCGAGGCGCTCGCGGTTGGTCGAGGGACCGCGCCCAGGGGTGAGCAGGGCCGCAAGTTCGAGCAATGTCGCCGTGGGACCGGTGCGCGCGCTCTGGAGCTTCTTGATCGCGTCCTCCCGGTCGAGCAGGGTCTTGAGCTGGGCCTTGACTGCGTCGTGGTCGGCGATCTGCTTCGTGATCTGATCAATCAAGGACTGCGTCCGGCCATTCTCCGCGAGCAGACTGCGCAGCTGGTCCTGTTTCACCTTTTGGATGAACAGACAGACGACGAGCGTAGCGACCACCGAAACAAGAACGGCCACCAGCCACAACTGTTTTGGCTCGGTGCTCGGCGCGCGACGCGCTGCCGGTCGCTTGTCCGGGAGAAGATTTACGCGGACCATTGGCGGCGCTCCCTGTCGCAGCGTAGAGACAGCCCGAGGGCGACCACCATCTGGGCTGCCATCGCCCGAAGCTGCTCCTCTCCGGCGGTCCTCGGATCCACGGAGAGATTCTCCAACGGATCGAATCGATTGACAGGGACGTGAGCCCGCCGCTCGATCGCTTGCAGAAGCGGCGCGAGGTATGAGCTGCCTCCGGACACATAGATGTGCTGAATCTCCTGCTCACCGCTCGTCGCAAGATAAAAGTCCAACGATCGCTGGATCTCGCTCGCGAGGCCTTGGCAGGTCTGATTGATGATCTGTGTCACCTCCTGCGGAACGATCTGCGTCGACCCACCCCCGTGCTTGTAGGCCTCCGCCTGCTCGTATGAGCACCCCAGCGCCTTGCGAATTTCTTCCGTTATGGCATTGCCCGCGTTCGTGATCTCGCGCGTAAATGCGCTCACACCTTTGGACACGATGTTGAGCGAAGAGACCGCAGCTCCCACATTGAGCAGGGCGATCGTGTTGTTGTCGGGCAGTCCGCGTTCTTCTTCGAAGATGTTCTGGACGGTGAACGCGTTGATGTCGACGACGACGGGGCGAAGCCTGGCCTCGCGAAGGATGGCTGCGTAGTCGTTGATCTCGTCCCGCTTGGCCGCCACAAGGAGCAGATCCATCTGCCCGGCTTCAGGTCGTTGCCGCAGAACCTCATAGTCGATCGACATGAGTTTGATGTCGAACGGTATGTGTTGCTCAGCCTCCCACTGGATCTGCTCGTCCAGTTCGGTCTGCGTCATCATGGGCACCGTGATCTTCCGGACGATGACGCTCTGGCCATATACGCCAACCGCCACTTCGCGCTGCTGAATCTTGGCGTCCTGGAAAATCTTTGCGAGGGCTTCCGTGACCGCCCCGGAGTTCATGATATGCCCATCAATAATCGTCTGCGGCGCAAGCGTCGCGAAGCCCCACTTGATGACTTGGAGCTTTTTCCGAGACTCCCTAAGCTGGACGACTTTGACGGAGCTCGCGCCGATGTCGACACCGACTAGGTTCTTGCCTTCGGCCATTCAGGTCCTTGTGTCGCGCCCTAGCGCTCGCAAACGATAGGCCCCGAGTGTCGCACCATAGCGAGCGCCGCGTCAAAAAACGCAGCCCATGACGTGGGCACCCCAGGTGAGCTATAGCCGCTAGCGCAATGGTTGCATGCTCCTACGGCTCGATGAGCGCCTCGGGGGGAACTCGTACGCGGTGCGTCACCCTGGTGGTCGTCGGATGTGCGTGCGCGGTTGGGTTCGTCACGGGTGTCAGTCGGCCCGGGTGGGCGGACGTGACGCACATCGTGCAGCGCGGTCACACTATCGACGCGATAGCCAAGCGCTACCACGTCACGGTCAAAGCCATCGAGACGGCGAATCACCTGAAGGACACGCTGCTCAAGCCCGGCCAGGAGCTGATCATTCCTGGGGTGGATCCCCCCGCCTCAAAACACAAAGGGGCTGCGCCGAAAGGGCCTACCCTGGCGCATGCGACAGTGGCTCCTTCCACGAAGGTTCCAGCCGAATACGAGCCCGTCGAGGCGCATGGACGGGACGAGGGAGATACCGTTCACGCGACGCGGTTCGGCGAAGACTTTCGAATCAAGGTCCGGGGGGCTCACGGGCGGATTCCAGCGACCGCGCTCAAAGCCTTCGAGCGGCTCATGCGGCAGGCGAGCGCCACCCACGTGCCGGATCCCCGTTTGGTCGCCCTGATCGGGATTGTGTCCAACCACTTCGGCGGGAAGACGCTCGAGATTGTGAGCGGCTATCGTCCCTATTCGCCCACGCAGTTCACGCCGCGCTCGAACCACAATTTCGGGAGAGCCCTCGATTTTCGCATTCGCGGGGTCCCCAATGAAGCGCTCCGCGATTTTTGTCGAACCCTGCGCAATGCGGGGTGCGGCTACTATCCCAACAGCACATTCGTCCACATGGATGTCCGAGATACGAAGGCTTTCTGGACGGATTGGTCGCGTCCGGGCGAGGCGCCGAAGTACGACAAGCCAGGTGTCGTCGCCGATGAAGGCATGAGTGACATTCCGGACGAGCGAGACGTATCTGTGGACGACGAGGCTGCGAAGGAGCACGAAGGCACTTCCGACGCGGGCGGGTTTGGGATTCCGCCAGCGCCTGGCTCAGCGAACTAGTCATCTGCCGTTCAGCACTTGGACCGTCGACCCACTGTGGGTCAGTTGCGACCGCGGCCGGATTGCGTGCGAAACCCGGGTTAGCGTCACTTGCCACCGCTTGGGGGGAGTCAGAGTGCACCCCCTACGGTCATGAGTAGTCTCCTCGTAAGTGATTGAGATGATGGGTTTCTCCGAGATGGCACGGGCCGAGCATTAGGACGGCGTCTGCAGCGCCCACTGGAGACCATTCGATGAAGCCTTGTGCCTCTCGCCCGATCGCCCAAGTAAAGACGTTGCCCACGCGGGAGGAGCTTGCCGTGTTCATGCCCCTCGTCCACCAAGTTGTGGGACGCGTCTTGCGAAAGCTCCCGCCCAACGTGCTTCGCGAGGACCTGATCGCCGCCGGCGCATTCGGGCTCATCGATGCACTCCGAAAAAGTCCCGACCGAGGACCTGCATTCGAGTGGTACGCACGCATTCGAATCCGAGGCGCAGTGGTAGACGAGCTCCGCTCACAGGATTGGCTCACGCGCCGCGCGCGCACGAGAGTCGCAAAGGCTCAAGCCTTGGGGGAGGCCAGCGGCGCCGCGGTCGTCGGATTCGACGACCTGCCCGAAGCGCAAGCACAGGCCTTCGTGGACGAGTCGATGGCGACACCTCACGAGCAGGTCGAGCGCCGCATGGACCGCGCAGCCCTGGAGATCGCGGTCGGACAGCTTCCCGAGCGCGAGGCCAACATCGTGTCGTGGCACTACTTTGAAGGTATCCCGTTCAAGACCATCGCCGTTCGACTCGGAGTCAGCGAGCCTCGAGTTTCTCAGCTGCACGCCCGGGCCATGGGCCGACTGCGGGCCTCGCTCGCTGACCGAGGTGCCGAGGCTGCGTAAGGCGGGTAAGGCTACTTGGGGGGGAAATGGACGGCATCCAGTCGCACGCCGCGGGGTACGAGGGAGGAGCCGAGCACGTACACGACCGATTCCTCGGACCGAGGTCGCATCAGCACTCCCGATCTCTCTCTGCGATCCCATCGGCCTTCGACCCGAGAGCCGCGCTCCAAAGCGAGAGCGCGGTCGCACTGGGCCTTCACTAGGATATCGGCCAGAACCGCGTAGCTCCCAACCCGACCCCGCGCGAAAAGGACGCGCCCCGAAGAGGTGACTCCCAGTGCCGCACGCCATTGGACGGGCCCGGGGAGCGATGTCGCCGTCGGCTGACCGTCCCAGACAATGACGGGGAGCTCGAGCATGTCTTCGTCCGTGTTGAGTTGCCCGTGCTCCCGGGCGGTCGCGATCGATAGGCCTCGATCCGGCGACACGATGAGCTGTCCCCAATCCGAGTCGACGGCGATGGGAACCGCCAGTTTACCGCCAGTAGCCAGACCGCGAGGGCGCTTGTCGGGAGCCACACCCGCACCCACCGCAAGAAGGGCCCGCGCGGCGTCCTGCTCCTCGAGCTCGCGCAATGGAAACGCGGCCGTGGCATCTCCCGTCCCCGCGCGGATGCGGTAGACCGCCCGTCCGGGCTCGACATCGAAAATCTCGATGCGCCCTCCGGGAACGTCGACATGACTCGACCAAATGCCGGGCATCCATGACGGAG
>JBEKXD010000040.1:0-59251 GCA_049512415.1 Polyangiaceae bacterium | reverse complement strand
TGTCGCTGGCGAGTCCGGACGGAGGGTCGGGGTCGGGGTTGGGGGGCGGGGTCGCGGATGCGCGCGTCTCGCTCGTCCACAAGGCAGGCGGTACGCTCCGGCTGTGCAACTCACCGCGCGCAAGCACCGGTCGATTCATGCGGCGAACGGGGCCGAATACTAGCGCAGGCCGAGCGCCGGTCCTACATCCCACGCGTGACCGGGTCACTCTTGGCGAACACCCCTGCCACCGAATCCGCCCGCCCTCAGCCGATCACGCAGGTCTGGCCCGTTCTGCGTTCCCAGTAAAATGAGCTCCTTTTTGACGCCATCCTCAAGAGACAGCATGAGTCTTCCCGAGTACGGGACCTTGCCCATTCCCCACTTGGGCTCAGTCGTGAACTCCACGTCTTTTACCTGCTCTCGCCGAAGGTGAAAGTTTGCCCGATTCATGTCGATGAACTCGGGAGATTCGAGGTGGATATGTCGGTATTTCGCGACGAGGACCGGCCGCGGGTAGAAGTAGGGATCGTGCCAGCGCTCGGTGACCACCATCGGAGCTGGGAGAGTCCCTCGCACGCAGGCTCCAGCCATCACGTGCTCCGTGACGAACACGATGTGCGTGCGATTGAGAATGCCGTTGCCGTACTCGAGGGCCACGAAGTGCCATGCCTCCGGACGCACGGTTGCGATGACAGCCTTCACCTGCTCGCTGGAGCCAGCTCGATTCGTTAGACGGACCTGCAACGCGAGCAGAGCCAGGCTGACCACTACGCCGACGAGGATCGCTGAGCCCATGAAATTGACTCCGTGACGAATGGTACACGTTGTGTCGTTCGAGTCCACAGGCGGCCTCGCCGGAACTGCTCCCGGCACTCGCTCGCCCTGTCCGGTCTACTCCGGCTATCCGCGGCCAAATGAGAAAGACCTTCGGCGCGGTGGATCCCGTGGCTGGCCCCAGATGCCGCTCGACGGAAGCTCGTTCGTGCTCTGCGTCTTGACGTCGCGCGCCGGCGATGCCACTGCACTTCGGGTGACCGCGGATGACCTACGCGCGAGCGCGCACGACTCGGCTCCGCCCATCGGGCTAGGGACGCTGCTACGAGCACTATGGCTCGACGCACATGGCGACTGGGATGGGGCCCACGGCATTGTCCAGGACGACGAAAGCCGCGATGGCGCCTGGGTGCACGCCTACCTTCATCGCAAAGAGGGAGACGCGACCAACGCAGCCTACTGGTACGATCGTGCCGCACGGTCTGCCGCTACGATCCCGCTCGACGACGAATGGCGGGCTATCGCCGACACGCTTCTGATCGGAAAGTAATCCGGTCTCGAGTGCTCGCGAGTAGTCGGGTCCATGGGATTTGACCGTACCCCAACGCGAAGGAACGGGGGGTGACGGTGCGGTGGGGCACTCGTCGAGCACGCCCTGAAGGTGCGCCTCTCCGAGGACGATGACGTGGTCGAGGCATTCACGCCGAACGCTACCCATGAATCGCTCGTATACGGAGTCATCAAAGGGGCCCGCGCCGCCGTTCGCCCGACGCGAATTCCAACGCCCTTCGCAACGGGATCGAAGTCGGCGCCGAACTTGTCGTCACGATCGCGAACAATCACTTGCGGGCCGGCAGCGCCCGCCATGGCCACCCAGGAGCTGGCCGGCCACTCCGACCTCAGCACGACGCTCCGGCTACATTCACCTGTCGCCGTCGGCGCGCCAGCGGGCCATCGAGCTGGCTCAACACGGGCCGAACTCTTGGACACATTGTGGAGACGGAGCCGGAAGCGGGCAGAACCCCGCATATTTCTCCAATAAATAGGGGGTGACCGACGGGGTTCGAACCCTGCCAAGCAGCATGGACGACTTCGTCAACACTGCGCGACGGGATGGATACGGAGGCCCTTGGTTCCGCGAGGCCATCTCGGACGCAACTGGCGCGCAAAAGTCCTACGCACAGCTGGTCGGCCTACATGCCGGCTGGTGTTCCTCACGAGCCGTTACGGTGCGGCCGGATCCCCCTGAGGGGCCTTGTCTTCCGACGCGCGAGGGCCACCCATTGAGAGTACGAACGCAACCGCGTACTCGACGACGACTTCCCCGAGCTGTGGCCCCCAAGCCGGCATGCCCTTGGCGGCAATCCCCTCGTCGACCGACTTGTAGATGTCGGACGGGGTGCCGCCGTGCAGCCAGTCACCGTCCGTCAGATTCGGTCCGACGCCGCCACGACCATCGGCGCCGTGGCAAGGAGCGCACGTCTTGCCAAATACCGCCTTGCCCTGCGCGACGATCGCGGGAGTCTGCGCCAAGCTTATGAGCCGCTTATCTTCGGTCGCTCCAGGGTCCCGCGGAGTCTTGGATTCAGAGTGTGGCGCCGTATAATTCGGCACTTGCTCGCGCACGTACGTTAGGGCGCCGACCCCGGGCGGAAGCCAGTGCCCCAGCGCGAAAACGAACATGCCTGCTCCGCCGACCCAAACCCTGCGAAATAGCAGCTGCCAGCTATCATGTGCCATCCGTCGCGACGACGTTGCGAGCACATCAATGACCATCGCGGTATCCTCCAGGTGATTGGCGACTTATGGATCCGACCGTGCCAGTGCACACCGCCTGCGGCCTTCCGTATGACTCCACGACCACGATTCAGAATCGACCGAGCTCGCTAAGGAAGTCCTCTCCAGCGGGGGTTCCAAGACCCGTCACGTCATCAAACCCCGGCGCGGTTTCAAGTGAATTCTCGGGGCCCCGATAGTCGAACGTCGATACACTCGTCTGAAGCCCCGCGACAATGTTGACCATGCCTTGACCGGGCCGAAGCGAGACGATATCGCTGAATGCTCGCGGAGAAGCATAGAGGCGCGGATTGATGAATCCGAAGCTCTTTCCTCTGCGCTGCTCTGCGAGAGAGACCGCCGCGGCGAAGAGTGGAGTGGCCAGGCTCGACCCCCCAACCGGACTCTCGCTGTAGACGCCGCCGACGCTCTCACCCACTTGCAAACCAGTATAGGGATCTCCGAGCATGGAAACGTCCGGGAGAGCGCGCCATAAGGAACCGCCTGCGCTCGCAAGCGCCGCGGGCACCGTCACAACCTGGTACAGCGGTTGCGCGTACACGGCACTGATGCCGCCTCCCGACCCGAAACAGTAACCGCCGGGCGCCGCTGGCCACCACATGGCACCCGGACCGATCGAAACCTGAGCCGCACAACCGGGCGACCACACGCCGCTATACTCCGCGGGCTCAAGCAAGCTGATGCCCGTCTCCCAACCCGTCTCGAAGAGGCGCGAATTGTCCCGAGCGAGTACGAGTGTCGTGCCCCCCACTGCAGTCACTTCTGGCAGCGACGCCGGAAATGCGACGGTTCGAGGAATACCGTAGAGGAATGAGTAATCTCCACTGTCGCCGGCCGCGAAAAAGAGGGAGACGCCCTTCAAGCCCGCCTGAATGGCGATCGGCTCGAATGCCTGGAACGTCGCCACGTCCATTCCGAACTCGATGCCGGACCACGAGCTAGACACGATGTCGGCGAGATGGTCGTCAATCACAAAATTCAGAGCCGCGACCACGTCGGAGTCGCTATCGCTCTGCGCTGCCACGAACGCGACGTTGGCCCCCGGAGCCACGGCGTGCACGGCCTCGACGTCGACCCCTTGCTCGCCATACCAAGATTCGGCGTCGATCGGATCGTCGACTGGGTTTCCGGGACCCCACACCACACTGAACTGCGACGGACGAAGGGGAAACGAAGGGTCGTTCGCACGCGCATAGCGCTGCGCGTCGGCCAACAGCGTCGTGGACATCCAGGGATCCACGATGGCGACCGTCTGGCCACGGCCATCGTTGCCAGAGCGTACCGCTCCGTCCATACCGTATCCCGTCCGAACCTGCGCCGTCCAGAGGCGCGCGCCGAATCTCCCCGGCTATCAGAAAGTGTCCGAGCCGCGTCGCAAACGCCTGCTCGACGTCATTCGACGTCCCCTCCAACGCGATGTATGCGCGGTTCTTCGGCACGTGAGTCACGCGAATACCCTGGCGCTCGAAGTATCCGCGCACGGAAGCCACGTCGGAAGCGCTTGGCGCGTGCCTCGATGCGAATGCGTCATCTCCGAGGAACTGCGCATAGAGTGGGCTCCTCGGATCGCTGACGGCTTCGAGTTCCGTTCTAGCGCCTTCCATGTCGCGCATTCGTAGATGAACTTGGAGGACGACCGCCTCGTCGGCGGCGGCGCGGCCCATGTACGCCTCAGTGGTCGACCAACGCGGCGCACAGAGCCCGGGAACTGGCACGCCTCCCTGGACAACGGGCGGCACCGGCGTCGCAGCGGCCCCATCGCCACAAGCCGAATACGCGACGGCAAAGCTAACGCCGACGAGAGTGACGAGCCAAGTTGTACTGGTTGAACGCCGGAGATGCGTCATGGATATCCTACGTGTTGATGAGCAAGGTAAATTGGACGCGCTCGTGCGCAATGACGTCGCCACGCGCACGAGCGCCTCCGGGCAATCTCATGCACTGATGTAAGCCGCATTCCATGCAACTCCGTAGATGCACTACGGTGATGGATCACGCCAGCGACTCACGGACGAAAGAAACCCGCGGTATCCCCTCTATCGGCACCGCCAACCCTCAATTCGCTGTCGATCGTGTCAACCCGTACCGTTATGAAGATGCCCCCTGGCAGTTCTCACGATGTTGCGACCAATGCCTAGTCGCAAGAGGAACAGCTCTCGCAGGAACTGCAGGACGGGGGAGGCCCGCTCGATCCCGAACTTTCTTGAGCATACTCGTCCCACACGTCAACCGTCGCATTTCCGTTCGTGCCGTTTGGCGACGAAATGCTGGCGGAGAACTGACTATTGGTTCCGTTGTTCCCATTCGACCAGGACCACCACCATCCGGGCTGTATGCTCTGCGTAACCAACGTGTTCCATCCGCAGGTGGTGCCCAGGTTTAGGAATCCTGAAGCCCAGCACGTCCACGCCTGAAACGTGAACGTAGCCGCCGAGGTGGCCTCCGATCCGAGCTCAGTGGCCGCGCTCCACAATCCGGTGTCCCACGGCTCACTGACCCCCGTCGTGGCCCAGGTATACCCCGGTTCACAGACCTGCTCGTTGTAGGCAGAGCCTAGCTTGCACGTATTGGCGACCCACGCGCTGCTCTGCGCGGCCGTGAGGGGTTCCACGATGCCGCCACCGGAGACCGCAAGTGTGCCCTTCGTCGGCGCACTGGCGGGAAGCGGCTTGTAGACCAGCGTGCTCGTTCCCGCGTCCGAGGAAACGGCGGCCTTCAAGCTCGCGGCGAGTGCGTCTGCGGCCGCCAGCGGCGCCGGAACGGTCGCATTCGGCTGGATCGCAAGGAACACCGCGCCAAATCCGTGTTTGGCAAGAATGGGCTTCACGAGCCGATGGACACCGTGCTGGCCGTGCTCCACGATCAGCGCAGTTCCGGACGGGCTCTGCTGGTAGAAGTCGACCGTGTGGACATCCGAAAGCTTTTCGGTCCACACGAGCGTTGCGTTGGCCACGACATTCTCGGGCGTGGATGTCTGGGCGACTTCCGCGGTCGGAGCGGTCGCAGCCGTGTGATCGGTACCTTGGGTGGTCGTCGTCAGCGCCGCAGCAGAGGCCGAGGTCCTCTCTTCGCCAGGCGACGAGGAACATGCCAATGCCACACAAGAGAACGCTAGAGGCCATAGCAGCCGGGTAGAACACATAACGTTGTTCATGTTTTTACTCCTAGATAGGTTCACTTCATCTGCTCCGTACGGCTTCGGATCATGGTCCGTACGACGGAACAGCGAGCTTGACGTGTGCACGCGACATGCCGGTTCAAATTACGGTACGTTGCCTTGATCGATCGGCGTGGTTGTTCAGACTGCTCAATAATCGTGGGCAGATTGAACGGGTGTCCGGTCAACGTGCTGCTGGCACGACGCCGCTCGTCACCTCCCGAAGTCGTGTTCGTGGGTGCCGCGTGACATAGAGTTCGCGCCCGCGATCCAGAAGCGCGACTCGCGGCACGCCCGCGGCCTCGGAGATGACTTGCTCTAGGGCGACTGGCCCATGTTTGACACCTCGACGCGATTGGTCGAAGCGGTGCGCGAAGGTGACAGGACCAAGCAACGAGTCGTGGCCAATCTCGCCGCAAGGACCTGCTTGCTCCGCATCTCGAGTCGATCCTCGATATGTCGCCTTTCTTGTCGACCGCGCGCTCGAGAACAAACTCAATGGCGCCGGCGTACCCATGTCGGCTCTTCAGGCGCTCGAGGCCCTCAAGACCGTCCACGTCGTCGACATCACCATCGGCGACGCCACCAATGCGGAACGACCGCCGGAAGCACCCGCGCTCGACAGGCCCTCGCAGCTGTCGGCATTGCCAACAAGGAGCCCCCGAGCTGCCGACTCAAAGGCACAATGTGATGACAATCCGAAGACCGCCCATCAATGATTTCGCGACCTTCCAGAACCAAATGTCAAACATGGGCTAGACGTCGCCTGATCGGAGACGGCGGACGAGGTGCCCTGCGACGCGAAATGAGTTGGCCATGATGGTCATGGTGAGCGGCACGCACCCGGAGGTCGGCAAGAAGGAACCGTCGGTGACGTAGAGGTTCGGGATCTGGTGGACCCGACAGTTTACGTCAAGGACACTCGTCGCCGGATCGGCACCGAAACGACAGGTTCCCCCCTGAAGGAACTTCGTGACCGAGTGTTCCGCGGTGACGAACGTTTCGACCGGGTGAAGCGCGTCGAGAATATCCATCGCTTTGCGCTTGAGCAGCGAAGTCGCGATCTGGCTCTGGACATGGGACGACAGCGTGATTCGCGCGACTGGCGCTCCCCACCGGTCCTTGATGGTCGGGTCGAGGTCCATGTACGTTTGCGAATTGGCGTAGAATTCGCAGAAGCTTTCGAAGTGCACGTGCTGTTGTCGCGCGCGCTTGGCGACTCTGTTCTTGAGCGTCGCGCCCCATATCGCCTCGTCGGAGCTCCTTCCTGTGGGAGAACGCCGTCGGAAGGCGAGTCCCTCCGCCGAGGCGATCGGCTGGAAGTAGCCAGTTACGAAGCCCAACGTGCCCCCCTTGCTCACGCCATCGACCGGCGGGGCCATATGATAAAAGTCCTGAATGGTGCGCTCCACGAAAACGTGACTCGTATCCCTCAACACGGCGCCCCCCAAGGCTCCGCACGCGAAGACCAGGTTCTTGCCCACGAGCCCGTTGCGGTTGCCGAGACCGTCCGGGAATGCCGAGGATCGCGACATCAGCAGGAGCCGCGCGCTTTCGATGGCCGTGCACGCGAGAACCACAACGCGCGCCGCCGCGAAGCGCGTCAACCCGGCGGCGTCCCGATAGACCAACCCGGCCGCTCGACCGTCAGGACGAAGGACAATCTCGGTCGCCATGCACTCCGAGCGAATTTCGCATCGGCCGGTGGCCATGGCGGACGGAAGCAACGTGGCGAGCGTCGAGCTCTTCGCTCGGGTTGGGCACCCGTAGTCGGGGCACATAGGGCAATTCACGCACGCAGGCCGCCCTTTGAACGGCAAGGAAAGGACCGCCCGAGGCGTCGGAAATGCGTGCATTCCAAGCCCGGCCGCCGCCTCGTCGATACGTTGGCTGATGGGATTCAGCTCCCCAAGTGGCGGGAGCGGGTAGGGTGAGCTGCGGGGCTCCTCAAACGGGTGAGCCCTCCAGAGACCTGAAACGCCAATCTCCTCTTCGAGTCGCCTATAGTACGGTTCGAGGTCGTCGTAGGAGATCGGCCAATCGACCACGTCTGCGCCGTCGACGGCGCCCAGGCTCGACCGCATCTGAAAGTCGATGGGGTGCATTCTGTGGAATAGACCCATGAAATGCACGGTTCCGCCGCCCACGATATTCGCCGTCCATCCGTCGTTCGTGGGCTCGGCGTCGTCCTCTGAGTTAGAGCGAATCGTATGGGGCTCGTCCTCGACAGCAGGCACCATGAAGTGACGCCGCTTTGCGATCTCGTCGTGAGCGAGTTGCTCGTCGCGGAAGTAGCGGCCCTTTTCGATCACAACCACCTCGGCGCCGGCGCGCGCGAGTTCCACCGCGACGGGCGCGCCACCGGCGCCGCTGCCGACGACGATGACATCCACGGAATCGGCAGTTTTCATCGAGCGTTTGCCTTGGAAGGTGCGAACGGATCCGGACGCACACCGAGCATCTTCCAGCCTTGACACTCTGCATTGCCCCCGTACGTCGGGTCGCAGAGGGCACCCTCGAGTGTGGCCACGATGAGGTTATGGACGAAGCGCTTGTCGGGCGGATCCGCGCCTCGGCCCCAGGCCGCGATCAGCGCATCCTGGTCGGTCGCAGCTACGCGATGAAACGGGACAGAAAACCGCTTTTCCGACTCCGCGTCCAATCGTGCCAGTCCCTCGCGAAACCCGGAGGCCCACGGTTGGCTTCGCGCCTCCGCGAGCGCACGATCGACGTAGCTCGCGACACCCAAGTCGGTCGCCCCGGGAATCTCGTCACGCGGGAAGATGCGTTCGGCGGCGGCCACCAACACGAGATACTCCGTGCGCGTCAGTGCCTTGAGAGGGGCCTCAGCCGAACCGGTCGGCGAGGAGGCCATAAGCCTGGCGTCGCGCTCGGCGCGGGCCATTCGATCGGGGGGTAGCCGCAAGGCGAGCCACGTCGCGCCGCACGCAGCGCCAGCGGCTGCGGAGAGTCGAACGAGCTCTCGACGCGTGAGAATGTGCATGGTCGAAGGTGCCTGTGAGAGATGAACGTGCTCAAGCCGCATCGGCGTTGTTCTCAGGACCGCTAGGGCCCGTGGGGACGTCGTGTGTGGCTTCCACCCAAGCATTTCGCGTGCCGATCGCGACGCGTCGAAACTGGGGCCGCACCGGAACTTTCCTTGGCAACTAGTGAGCAGATTGCTCAGCGCAATGAGCAATCTGCTCCGAGCAAGGATCTGCTCTCTCCAACTGGGATCACTGAGGCAGTGAACTGTTTAGTCACGGATTCTGCACGTCGCTCGCGCATTGCGCAGCAATCAGCTTCAGGCTCTCCTAACGGAGCTGTGGGCGAAGGAAGCGAGGACGAGGGCCGTGGACTTGTGGAGCCAGATCGCGAGGGGCCTTGGAAACGGCCGTAGTCCAATCGAGGGCGGCCTGGCCCCACAGGGTCCACAGCCCCTGCGCCCGCCGCGATTTCGAGATCGAAACCGAGGCGTCGGTTGGCGCCGCTTAACACTACTGCCGCACGCTGATTCGAGGCGGTTGGCGATCATGACGGCGTAGGCAGCACGGACATCGGGGCAGCCACCATGCCAGGGCTCTCGCAACCGCAAGCCGGAATGTGATGATCGAATCGGCAAAGTGTCGTTCGGGCCGCACGTCTGTTCGTGCGTGGTACGCGCGGCATAACGCGGGATCTCCGCACGCGCGAGACGCAATCGGCTCGACGCTCTTTCTCTCCCCGTCGCGGAACAGGCCCATCGCGTAGAGCGCGAACGACTCGCGGCGGTCCTGTCGCTTGAGAATCGCCCCGATTCCGTCGAGCGACCGAGACGACTCTGTCCGGAAGCGTCGAGTTCGTAGGCCATGACCGTCTCGCTCACGAGGGCCAAGAATGCTGCGGCAGTAGTGTTAAGCCGCACGATCGTAGAGGAGAGGAGCCCTTCGGGCAGCGCTAGCGCGAAAAAGCGCGCCCACAGATTCGTGCGAGGAGGCCAGCTTCATTGCTTGGTTGCACACCGCGAATATGGGCGCTAACACATGTCCTATGAAACAAGAGGGATGTTTCTTAGGGGTTGTGACGTTCGCGGCGCTCACGAGCTGTAATTCGAA
Organism: Polyangiaceae bacterium; assembly: GCA_049512415.1. Classification (GTDB taxonomy): domain Bacteria; phylum Myxococcota_A; class Polyangia; order Polyangiales; family Polyangiaceae; genus Palsa-1150. The sequence goes on along the minus strand of JBEKXD010000040.1, from coordinate 49,447 downwards.
CGTTGCCCCCAGCCCAGTACCGGCGACTGTCGGCCAAGCCGAGGCGCTTCTCACTGCACGCGACAGCGACTTCACCACAACTCAGGTCTGCGAAGACTACGAACTCGCGATCTACCTCCTTGCGCTCGTGCAGCCACCGCGCGACGGAACCGGCAATACCACCGATGCGGCGACGCTCGCGACGGATCTGGCGTCGTGCCCGGGGACCTATTCGGGCGTCATCGCCGCGCTCAATCAGCACATCGCCGCACTACACGACTACCACACATATCTCGACGTCGGTGACGATGCCATCACCGGGGTCTTCTTCTTTCCCACGGTCACAAGTTGCGACACCCCTTCCCTGTGCGGAAGCACGATAGGCAGCACGCTGATGCCGATGCTAGGCGGAGACGACCAGCACCTCTATGGCTACGCAGCCAAAGGCGATGGGGGAGAGATCCTGCTCGGGATCGAACAGATCAACGGCCTCGCCCCAGACGCCGCCATTGCATCGGCGAAGGCCACCAACATACTGGGCCTGGCCGCTCTCGGCGGCCCGGTCGGACGTGAAATGGTCGTTCTCGACGGGCGCACGACCTTCGACGGACGCGACAGGTCGCCGGTCACCATCCAGGCAGGCGACCTGGTGAGCGGGGCGACCGTCACGATGGCGGCCGACTTCGACGTCCCGCCGACCTACGTTCCGGCAGCGACCGATTCGCGCTCCCTGACGAGCAAGGCATCGTTTCCCGCCCGGTCGTATGGTTGCATTGACTTGGCGCCCAATTCGAATACCGAATATGGATCGTGCCTCACGGACCAAGGGCGCCTTGTCGTATGGATCCACACCTTCGAGCCGACCATCACGGATCCGGGAGTCATGGCGCTCGTGACTTCGTACCTCGCCGCCCAGCTCGACGCGGCGAGCCAACCGGTCTTCCTTGATCTTCGGGGAAACGGAGGCGGCTATTTCTATCTCATGATGTCGTTTCTGTGCACGTTCGGCGATGACTTGGTGGTCCAGGCGATCACCAACCGTCAGCTCGTCACTTCGTATTATCCAGCACAATTCATTCTTTCGAGCGGTCGCGTCGTGCAGTTCGGCGCTGAAATCGGGCTTGCCCCGGGGATTCCGGGTTATTCCGATGAACCTATTACGATGGATGACCCCACGTGGACCGTCTCGTCCACCGCGCCTGACGCCAATCGACGCACCTTCACGTCGAGCTGGTGGGACTTGGTTGCGTCCATGGTGGCTCCCAACGCAAGCGTGTGTGCCTCGATGCGCGACGAACGCTTCGCGCAAGTACAGTGGGTGGTCGGAACCATGGGGCCGGAGTTCTCGGCCACCGAATTCGCTCTCGACCTGCTTTCCGCGAGCCCGACTCGCTTTCTTCAAGTGGGTTCGATCACGATGGGCGGAAGCGGTATCCCGGACGTAGTCACGCTGCCGAATACGAAACTGCTCCTCCACGTTGCGAAGACCCGGGAGATGAACGGTCAGGGGACATGGCTCATCGAGGACGAAGGCGTCGTACCGAGCGCGACGAGCGTTCTGGATCTTCCTTCCGACTTCGAGCGGCGCATGGTCGCTCGGTCGGCGGGTACGGACGTGCACGGGTCGTCGTACAGCGATATCCTGTTTCGAACCGCGGAAGCGCTGACGCTCCCGGACGGGGGGGTAGTCGATGCGGACGCTGGCGACGGCGCTGCCGTCGCGCTCGACGATGCGGAGGGCGGCGATGGAGCTGACGCTACACTCGACGCTTCGGCGGATGGCGAGTGAGCGCGTGTTTGGCGGGCGACGCAAACGATTCCCATTGCGTGCACATGGCTTCCACGCATACACTTCGCGTACGGGTTGGGAAGGGTGATCTCATAGGGAAGGTGGCGGATCGCTTTAGATCGTAGTGCGGCAAGACGAGACGCTGGAATACGAGCGCGACGTGACCGGTGCATGGAGAGCCTCGAAAGCAGCGGAGGGTGGACACTATGGCAACGATCGATTGTCATGACGCTGAGAGGTCCGGACAATTCGCGCGGATTGCTGCCGCCAATGTCAGCGTCGTCATTCTCGGGGAGACTGGTGTTGGCAAAGAGGTGCTTGCTCGACGCCTCCACGAGCATTCCACACGTGCAGGTCGGCCGTTCGTCGCAGTAAACTGCGCAGCAGTTCCGGACACTCTCTTCGAGACCGCGATGTTCGGCCACGAAAAGGGGGCTTTCACCGGCGCGGTTGGGAACAGCCCCGGTCTCCTCGAGTCTGCAAACGGGGGAACAATGTTCCTCGACGAGATCGGCGAATTGTCGCTCATGCACCAGTCCAAGCTACTGCGTGTCCTAGAACAACGTGAGATCATGCGAGTGGGAAGTACGCGGCAGCGAACGCTCGACGTGCGCTTTTTGGCGGCGACCAACCGCAATCTAGACGACCAGATTGCGGAAGGCCGATTTCGGCAAGACCTCTATTTCCGCCTCAAGGGAGTTGTGCTCACGATCCGCCCTCTTCGCCGACGCATCGAGGACATCGGTCCGTTGGCGGTCCAATTTGCGCGCGAGGCAAGGGCACGAGACGGGCCCGAGGCTCGCGCTCTCGACGTGTCGCCAGTGGCGCTCGAGATGCTGCGAGCCCACACTTGGCCGGGCAATGTTCGTGAACTCCGCAATGCTATTGAGCTTGCGGTGCTGCTTTGCGACGGAGAAACAATAGAATGCGAACATCTTCACCTGGCGGCGAACGCCCGCTCGCAAACTTGCGATACGTGCCTGGACCGCACTACGTCGCTACCGCTTTCGTCACCGTCGTCGTCCCGCGTTCCCGTCGACCCAGAGCAAGCACGCACCCTCGACGCGCTGGAGAAATGCGGCTGGAATCAGGTGCACGCGGCACGGTCCCTTGGTATTTCAAGGGGAACGCTCGCCAAGCGCATGGATGCTATGTCGCTTCCGCGGCCTCGTAAACGCCGGGCTTCCCAGCCCCCGCCTTTCTAGTCAGAGCGAAAGGCCACCGCGGGGTCACGAGAGGGAGAGCTTCGATTGGGCCAATGTCAAACTTTTGAGACTCCCTGCAAACAGTTGTGGTGGGATAGAGTCATCGAGCCCGATTCGCGAGGACGCTGTGGCGCAGAAGCTTCGGGCACCCGGCCTCCTGCGCTCTCAGTCCCATCGGTTGTGCTCGGTAGCGGAGCTACGATCACGGTAGCCGGTTGTCACGATCGAAGCGATCGCGCGAAAGAGCAGCGGTTCGATCCTGCCGAGGTTGACCGCAGGTCGTGGAACCGAAGCGGCTCGACGTTCGGCGCCTTGTCTTCGAACAGTAGCGCTCGGGTGACTCCTACGGCCTTGAGGTCGGATCGGAGCGCCACGGCAAGCTCATTGATCGGGTAGCCCAGCCTTCTGCACCTGGGCACGAACGGCAGGGAAGTCCGATGCGTGGATTTCGGAGCGCACGGGCCACGACTTGGACGGCAACATGATCAGCCGGTACGACCGCGGCGCGAAGACTCTGGAGGACCTCGCTTACGCACCCTTCCCAGACATCTCGCGCGCCATCCCAGAGCTTGACGAAGGGCCCCCGGTTGGCCACTTCCGAGGGGGGCAATTACGCTAAGTATCCGGAATCATTGGGTGACCGACGGGGTTCGAACCCGCGACACCTGGAGCCACAATCCAGTGCTCTACCAGCTGAGCTACGGCCACCGCGCCAAACGAGCGGCGTAGAATACTCCCACCGTGTCCGCTATCAAGCTCGTACTCGCTCAACCCTCGCGCTTGGTCCGGTGAGGTGCGCTCGAGCTGGTGCGCGAGCCCGCTTGTTGCCGCGCTCGCACCACGAATGGTAGCGTCTTGTCGTCGACTGAGCCGGCGCGTAGGTCATACGCGGGCTGCTGTCGCGGGAGACTCAAGGGCGCATGCGTACCAAGATCATCGTGGTGAACGCATTCATCGTGGCCCTGGCGGGGATCCTCTCGTTCGTGCTGGTCCGAGCGTCCCTACGGTCCGCGATGGATGATCAACGCGACCTCGTGTTCCAAGCGCACGAAGGAGCCAACGGTGCGGCTGCCAGGCTCCAGCTTGATGGCCTGAGCGCCGAGCGGTGGTTAGACGCCGTGGCCAATGAACCAGCGACCGCTGACGTGCTCACGAAAGCAACTGCATCGGCGCGCGGAGAGGCAGCTACCCAAAGAGCGGACGAGCTGGTCAGTCGGATGAAGAATGTCCCGCTGTTCGACCGGAACGTGCCGACCCTGGTCGCCGTGGTGGACGCGAGCGGAAGAATTGTCGGACGCAATGGGTCGACCCTCAACCGAGGCGACGATCTCGCAGCGACATGCCCTGGACTAAAAACCACGATGGCGACTGGACAGCCCGGATCGGACGTGTGGGTCGACCGTGATCGCTACCTCGTCACGTACGTTGCGGTTCGCGACGAACAGAAGCGCGTGATGGGTGCGCTCGTGATAGGACGCCCGCTCAACGACACGCTCTCGCGTGTGAGCGAGACCACCACCGGACGGCCTCTCGCGCTCGTGATCGCGCGAGGCGACGGATTCGAGATCGCCGCGCGCTCGGCGTCTTCGGGGGCGGTTCTCGACGACGGCATCGTCACGTCGGCTCGGGACATTTTTGCGAGGGCTCTCGCCCACCAACAGACGGACATCGTGCGCACCGAGGACGGACTCATCGCCATCGCGCCACTGACGGCTCTCTCCGACGGCAACCGCGCTCTGCTCGTGTCGACCGCCCGCGCGTCAGCAGCGGCAGACCCGTCGGACTTGGCCATGCTTCCGATCCTCGGTGCAACCGCGGTGGGCCTGATGTTGGTGCTCGTGAGCGGCTGGCTTCTCGGGAGCTACATCACGCGACCGATCAATGCGATCGAAGAGGCACTGCTGGCCGTCATCAGCGGTCAGACGGATCGCCGTTTGGAGCTCGATCATGCAGAGCTAGGCGGATTGGCGTTCCGGATCGACCAGCTTCTAAATGAGCTCATGGGCGTCGAGGAGGATACGACCGACGCGGAGGGGCGGGTGTCCGGACCGCCCAACGCAACGAACTTCACCGAAGCGCTAGCGGTTGACGATCGCCGTATGCTGCTGCGCCCCAGTGAAGGGGAGAACGTGCCGCAGTCGGTCGGTGCACTGGCTCTGGAGCCACCGGACCAGTACTACGCGCGCTTGTTCAGAGAGTATCTGGGGGCGAAACAGTCCGTGCGCGAGCCGACCGACCACATCACAGAGCAGGCATTTGTGGCGCGCATCCGCGGCATGGAAGAGGACGCGGCTCGAAAGTACGGACGCCCGGTGCGGTACAAGGTTGAGGTCCGGGACCGTGATGTGGTCTTGATCGCCGTGCCTCTTTGACGGGGGCTCGAGGCATCGGGGAGCCACGCGCGATCACGAACTCGCGGCTTTGGGGCCGGCGTTTCATGTGATAGTTCGTCCTTGCCGTTAGGGTTGGACAAACATGGGTTTCCTCGATCGATTCCGGGGTGGCAGCAAGGCGCAGAAGGAGCGTGCGAAGGTCAATCCAGCCGCGAAGTGGGCCGACCGTATCGATCGTCGTGCGCAGAACTACGACCGTCAGGAAGCGATCCAAGCGCTCGCGGATCTGGAGAGCGCGGAGGCCGTGGAGACCTTGCTGCGACGGTTCACCTTCCAGATTGATCCATCCATCACCGATCAGGAGGAAAAGGATGCCGCGTTTAGGGGCATCCTTCGCGCCGGAGAGCCAGCTATCCTGCCGGTGCGCGCTTTCGCAGCGAAGGCGGAGAGCCTGGCTTGGCCCATGAAGGTGATGGAGCAACTCCTCAACGAAACAGAATTCGTTGAGGAACTGTTGCGATGGCTGTCGCAGTGGGACACCGAGTACGCCAAGTTCATCGACGCGAAAGTGCAGATTCTGGCAACCCTCGCAGAGCACAAGCATCCGGCCATCTGTGAGCACGTGGAGAGATTCCTGGAGGACGTCAACGAGCCGGCACGCTTCCATGCCGTGTGCGCTCTCCTGGCCCAGGACGTTCCGGAATCCGCCAACGCACTAGCAGGCGTTCTTCCAGAAGAGGAGAGCATGCGCGTGCGAAGCCGCATCGCGGAGGGCCTCGCTACGCGGGCCTGGCCGGTTGCCGCAGAGAAGCGAGAAGGGGCCCGTCGCGGCCTGCCTCCGGGCTACACGGTCGATGCAAGCGGTCGCATCGTCAAGCCCTAGTGTCCCATCTCTGAAGTATCGTGACTTTTGTGGAGCTCGTGGTTCTTGAGGGCACCGCGTGCGACTCGGGCGACGCTGGCACGGAGCCGCTCGCCCAGGCTCACTCCACTTCAGAGACGGGACGCCAGAAGGCGGTGTCTTTCGGCAGATCCCTTCGCGATCCCGGCGTCGAGCGTGCTCGCGTACAGGAAGTAGGCTCCGCGCGACTCGCCGCCGGCCTCGCTCGGGCTAGGCCGAAATACCCCGACCTTCTTCTACGTCCTGCTTGTCCCGGAAGTAGGCTCCGCGCGACTCGCCTCAGCAGAGCTATTCGCTCAGTGAAGGCGTCGTCGGAAGGTAGAACCCGAGAGATATCGTGACGAGCTGGTTGAACTGGAACGTCTCGTCCTGGCTGTTGATGTTGCCGTCCGGGAAGTTGCCGTTCGGGCCTCCGCCGTGCGTGTCGAAGCCCGAACGGTTCCACGCGAACGGCACGGCCCGGTACTCGACGCCAAACGACCAGAAACTGGAGGGATAGAAAGTCAGTCCGACGCTGAACGTCGGAGCGACCTTGGTCGTGGACGCCAGCGCGAACGAGGACGGCAGCGAGCACGCCAGGACGGTGGCTGATCCGGTCCCCGTGGTACCCGAGCAGTTTTTCCGCTCCTCGATCCCGACGAACGCAACACCGCCGGACGCGTAGAGATCCGTATCGACGAAGATCTTGTTGAAGATGGCCAGCTTCCCACGAAACGGCGTGAAGATGACTTGTGGCGCAGCCATGTAATCAATCTTCGCCGTTTGGGCTGGAAACGACTGGTTTGCAGTCACACAGTTGAACGTGCTCCCATCCGGATTGGTACACGTTCCTTGCGAGTGGTTGACGTTGGTGGCCGTGATCTCGCTTCGCGGAGCGACGGTGTTAATTTGGTCGGTCAGATCTGTGGTCGAACTCGAGACAGCGAACGCACCCCAGACGCCGATGCCCAGCCAGTCTGTCAGATTGTAAGTGAGCCGCCCGCCGACCAATATTGTTCGCCGGTACTCGTCCAACAACGTAAAGGACAGGGTGGGGTCGAGCTCGATTCGCCCCTGACGATAGTGCCGAAGGTGGCGCGCTGCAGGCGCTCCCTTGAGCGGGCCGGTGAGTTGTATTTCTTGGGCCTGAGCGAGGCTTGCGCACGCGAGCACGCACGCCGCCGTGACCGATGCCAACACTGTTTTGACGAAACGCCGCTTCATTGCCGTCCTCGTCTCCGTTTTCACTTGGGCAACCGGTATTCGAAGGACGTCGGCAAGAACAGGGACAGGCCGACCTGCATCTGAACGTCATTCGTGAAATGCGTGTTCGGGTCGTACCACGTGGACGAATTCAGAGGGCTGTTCGGATTCGATGCGGGCAGGGTGACTGCCCCCGTGGCCACGGCGGTGTTCTCGATCTTCTCCATGTACATCAGGTCGCGGACCTCGAGCACGGCCGCGAGCCACCGATTGAAGAAGATCCGGAGCCCGATCCCCACGTCGAAGTTTACGAGCGTGTTCCACGTAAACTTGCGGTTGTCCGGATCGATGACGGGGATGGGGCGGGTCTGAATCACGCCGAGGCCGCCATCGATGTACGCGTCGTAGTGAAAGATGAAGTCACCAAATCCGGCGAACTTGCCGTACATGGGCACGTACGTGAAGTTTGCGTCTGCGCTGAAGTCGTATTCGTTGAGTGGAACTGAAACGTGGGCCGATCGTCGGTTCTGGAAATTGAAGTCCGAGTCCGCGTTGATCCCACCATACCAGTTGCCGTTCACGCCGATCGCCAGCACCTGAGTAATGTAATAGTTGAGGGCAAGCCCAGGGGCATTGTGACTGACGAACTGGTCGTTCAGTGTCACCTCGAAGTACGGCTGGATCTCGAAGCGTCCAGCCTTGATGACGTACTGCTGCTGCACCGCGTAGATCTCGGCGTGAACCGTCTTCTTGGCCTCATCGCCCATATTGATCTGTTTCGCGGCGGCGCACTGCGGCGCGTCGGGAGTGATCTGGCAGATGTCGATTCCAACGCCGGCCCCCCCAGCTTCCGCCCCCGGCGGGCTTTCTGCGGTTCCCGCTGCGAGCCCGGCGCTGACGCCGGCGGCATCTCCTGTTGGAGCAGCGCCTGGATTGTCCGCATCGACCGGAACCGCGGACGCAGCGGTATTGTCCGCTGGTGCGGCTGCTGTGGGAGTGCTGCTCGGTTGAGCGCTTTTGGGGGGTTTCTTCCTCTGTGCATACGCGGCCTGTGGCAACAGCACCACAGCCGCCGCGAGGAGAAGCCACCTGCGAGCCTGCTTCATCGCTACCCCTTCCGCAAACTTGGAGGCGTTGACGACGCTCGTTACAGAAGTTATTGAAATGTTTTCTAAATCAAGCCTACAGCCAAAGAGAGCGCGACTATATCACGCGCTATTTCAAGGGAGCAATGAGATTCTCGATGGTTTTGAAGGGGCACACCGTACGTTATCGCGTACTCACGCAGCCACGACGTCCTCTTCGGTTTTTCCGAACAGAGCGTCGGCAAAGTCCTCTGGGCTAAACTCGCGAAGGTCCTCTGCGCGCTCGCCAAGCCCGATGTAGCGAACGGGTAACTTGAGCTCGTTGCAAACCGCGAGAATTATCCCGCCCTTGGCGGTGCCATCGAGCTTGGTAAGTACGATGCCGGTGACATCGATCGCCTCACGGAACATGGTGGCCTGTGCAATGGCGTTCTGACCCGTGGTGGCATCCAAGACGAGAAATGTCTCGTGAGGCGCTCCGTCCAAGGCCTTGGCGATGGTCTTTCGAAGCTTCTTTATCTCGTCCATCAGTGGAGAGCGCGTGTGCAGTCGACCGGCCGTGTCGATCAAGAGGAGGTCGGCCTTTTGCTCGCGGGCGCGCGTTGTGGCGTCAAAAGCGACGGCGGCGGGATCGGCGCCATCCTTGCCCTTGACGACGTCGGCCCCGACTCGCGTAGCCCACACTTCCAGCTGCTGCACCGCGGCAGCTCTGAACGTATCGCCCGCGGCGAGGAGAACCCTCTTGCCGGCGGCGTGATAGCGCATCGCGAGCTTGCCAATAGTCGTGGTCTTTCCAGTACCGTTGACGCCTACGACCAGCACGACGGTCGGAGTCGCATCCGTTCGAATCGGGCCTCCGCTCACAGAGAGGATGCGCACTGCTTCGGCGCGGAGCGCTGCCCAAACGGACGCCTCGTCGCGCAGAGCATCACGGTCAAGGTCGCTCCGAAGGCGATCCACCATGACTCGCGTCGTTGTGGGCCCCACGTCGCTCGCGAGCATGACCTCTTCCACTCGCTCAAGAATGGCCGGGTCGATCTGTTTCTTGCCTTGAAAAACGGAGGCAAGTCTCGCAATGAACCCGCCCCGCGTCGTCGAGAGCCCTCGTCGAAGGCCGGCCAAGTCTCGTCTCGCCTGAGGGGCTTGGGAGACGGGCCTCTCCAGAGGGGTCGCGTCGCCGGTCGCTTCGGGCCCAGTCGGCGCAGTTTCGATGGCCGGAACGGGGCGATCCGCCGCGCGCTTTGCCACGGGTGTCGCGGGAGTCGCGCGGGCTGGGGAAGCGTGGACTGGGGCAGGGGTTGCCGGAGTTGCGTCCCTCTCCAACGGTGGGAGAGCGGCATGCTCAGGAGCTTGGGACAACCGACGGGCCGCAAGTCTGGCACGTGCCACAAACAACGCGACCGCGGATACAGCGACGATCGCGATGACGAGGATGACGTAGATCATGGGCGCTTCTGCTGGGCGGCTGCGGGGGGCGACTATAAGGACGGCAGGCGAGTGGAGTCAACGTTGGATTCGCAGAGTTGGGGGTCGCCCCGTGCGCTCCGCCCCGGAGTGCTGTCAGTGCTAGTCGTGGTACTCTTCGCTGTGGTATCGAGTGCGGCCGGCGAGTCGATGCGCGGATCGGTCGCGTCTAGTGAGGGTCTGCCGGCTCACCACAGCGGCACGCCTTGCGTTCGGCATTGATGCCGGCCTTTGGTCAACCACTCTTAGGGCACCTACTCATGCGCCGACCGGCCTCCGGGGTAAAGCTGCTCATCTCCGTACTGATCCAGGTCGTTGGCTGCTTTGGCTCTGGACCTGCCGTCGCCGACGGAAGGGTGAGTTTCTTGGCGGAGCGCGTGACGTTCCCACCGCCCGCGGGCAAACCGGACGACTTTCGCGTTCGAACGAACGCCGCACTGGCCTTGGGTGCGACCGATTCGGACGAAGCCGTTGCCCCACTCTGCGGCGCTCTATCGGATCCGAGCGCGGTGGTGCGGCAGGCCGCCGCGGTTGGCGTGCGTCGCCTTGGGCGCAGATCGGCGCTGCCCTGTCTCCAACAACGTCTCAATGCGGAATCGAACGCTTCCGTAAAGCTCGATATCCAACGGGCGATCGACGTGCTCGGGGCAAGCGGTGCAGCTTTGACGCCGGCTCCTGCGACGACAGCTGCCAAGTACTATGTCGCCCTGGGCCACGTTGCGAACAGCACGTCGCGCAGCGAGGCCGATGTTCAGCGGGTCGTCTCCGCGGCGGTTATCAGCAAGTTTGCAGCGCTCGGGGGATACGAGGTCGCTCCCTCGGGTGAGGCAACCGATCGGGCGAAAGACGTCATCGCCAAGCGCAAGCTCAAGGGATTCTTCCTCGCGGTTCACGTTGCGGCCCTGGAGTACACTTCGGAAGGGCTCCGCGGTCGAGTCGAGATCGCGGTATTCTCGTATCCGAGTAAGGAGCTGCGCGGTGAGGTCCCGGCCTCGGCGACACTTCCCGGAGTGAGGCCCGGAGACACTGGGTCCGAGGACCGCCTGCTCGCGGCAGTTTCCGAGCACGCTATCGAGCTATTTGCAACGAATTTCAGGTGAGGCCAGTGATGACGACCAGAGCTGCGGTCGATCGAAATGGTACGCAGCGTCGGCTGCGTAACTATCTGCTCGACTCGCGCTTCCAGTTCAAATATGCAGGGATGCTCGTGCTGGTCGCGCTCGGCGTCGCCATCGTGATGGGGGCGGCGCTCTATTCGACGACGAGAGCCGTTCTCACGGAGAGCGCGCGTGTGGTCGAGGAGAGTGAGCGTGTCATTGCCGAGAGCCAGAAGGTTTCGGACATCAGCCGCATGAACGTGCGCGATCTCGCCTCGGACAGTCCAGAGCTTGTCAGAGAGTTCCGGCAACAGGTGGACGACAACGATCGCGCGATGGGGGAGCGGCAGCGGGCCCTGGCGGCAAACCAGGCTTCGCTCGTTCGTCGCCAGGGATGGATGATGACCTCGCTCGTCGGCGCCCTCGCGCTCATGGTGGCTATCATCAGCCTCTTCGGAATCTACTTCACACATCGCGTCGCCGGACCCATTTTCAAGATGAGGAGGCTTCTCAAGCAGTTGCAGAGCGGCGACTACTCGGTCGGCGCACGCTTGCGAAAAGGCGACGAGCTTCAGGAGTTCTTCGGCGACTTCATCCGGCTAGCCGGGACCTTGAAAGAGCGCGACGCACAGCACGCAGCCGCGGTCGACGCGATTCGCGCCCAGATTGAGCACGGTCCGCCGGGAGATCTTCGCCCCGCACTCGAGCGCCTGCGAGCGGAATTCAGGGGATGAAAGATCGCTAGGGGGCGATGCCTTGCGCACTTTCGACGTACGTCTTGCCCTGCTGAAAGTGAACCGCGATCGCATCCAGGCGGACGCGATCGACGTCGTCCAGGCGAGCAAGCTGACTCTCCCAAAGCCGACCAATGGCTCGCCGAAGGGACCGTCTCTTGCGCCACGAAATGCTCTCGAAGGGGCGCTCGAAGGCACCGGGTCCGCGAGTGCGGACCTCCGCGACTACAACAAGCTTGCCGGCGCGCGCGACGATATCGAGCTCCAGCGGCCCCAGGCGCACGTTGCGACCGAGGACCTCGAAGCCGGACGCGAACAGATAGTCAGCCGCCGCGAGTTCCGCCGAGCGCCACGAGGTCGCCCCAGTCACTCCGCGACGATATTCTCCAGCGGCGCGGCGCCGCAATTCCCTTTCCATACGTTCCCCGAATGGGTGGCGGTGCACTGGTTGCCTGCGCTGCAGTCCATGGTCGGATCGTACGCAGTCCCAGCCTTGATGCAGTACGCGCCGGCGAGACCTTCGTTCCCAACGCCGATCGTGCTGAGTACCTGCGTGCACGAAAAACCGTCCGGGCAGGTGCAGTAGTTGAACCCGTCGTTCGTCTGTCCGCTCGTATTTGCGCAGCGGCATGAGCAGTACACCGCCACGTCGGCCGTGCGCTGCGTGCACTGTGGGTTGACGGCCGCGCCCTGCGCCGGGTCCGTTTCCGCATAACCTTGGGCCGTGGTCCCCCCGCTCCACGCCACCACGCCATTGACCGGGTTCTCGAAGGTCGGCGTCTTGCACGCCGTCGAGTCGGGCGATGTCTGACCTGCGGTTCCTCCCGGGCCGACTCCTACGGTCGATCCAGGCGACGAGGTCTGCCCGTATGGGCACGACACCCTCCCCTGGAAGTGGTTCACGAGGCACGCGCGCGTCTGGCATTGAAAGCTTTTCGATTCAACGCTCACTTCCGAGATGCTGAACCCCAGGAATGCCTGCTGGTACTCCAGCTCAGGTACGCACGGATCGCCAACTCCGGTCGAATTGCACCCGGTACCCGACGCGACAACCACGGCGGCCGCAGCGGCCACTGCAACGAGCACGGAACGCAACATCGTGTCTCCCAACATGGCGATAGACCCGGATCTGAGTGGCGCTCCGCGCACCAACGAGGAGCGAGCCAGACCGGAGAAAAGCTAATCGACCTGCCTCAAATGCGTCAAGGGTTACTCGCCGAATCCGAGCGACAGAGCGCGGATGGCGTCCGAGCGTTTGGCGCTCGGCGCGGCCTCTTCTCGTGTCGTGCTCGTGCCTTCCTCGTGTGCGCCGCCTCCGTCACGTGCTCCTCATGGCCCACTCACGCCTGTTCCGTCGCGCGGGACGCGCCGCTACGTTCCGGCGGGCGACAGGCCGACAAAAAAATGGCTCGGAGACACGAAGCCCCAACGAGTTCTGCCAGGAGGCGGCCATGGGGACCTTAGCCGTTTCCGCTGCCGCGCATAGCCAATCCCCATCGACCACCTCGGCAGTCGTCAGCGTCTCAAGACCGCTTCCGCACGACATCGTTCAGCGTTTCGCCTTGACAAGTTCGAATGCGCCTCCGTACCATCCCTCCCGCTCAACTGACTATGTCGCGAACATTGTTGGGCTTTTTCGCTTTCTGCCCCTGCGCGGCTGCGTCGTACTCCACGCGCGTCTCTCTCAGTTTCCAATTCAAGGCGCGTGACCTTGTGATTGTAATGTTCTTGAACGACATGCCCAGCCGGTAATCGTGCGGGGTCGTGCCGGCGATTTGAGTTTCCCGATGAGCCTCAACCGTGCATGTATGTCGTCCGTCGCGTTGTGCGACCCTGGCGTTTGCCAGAGCGATTTTGGGTTCGAATTGACCATGGAGCACCACGATGCGTAGACGGCTATCGCGCGGTGTGTCGCTGACGGCACTGGCCGCGGCTGCTTGTTTGACGACGATGCCGGCTAGCGCGCAACACGCGAAGAAGCCCAAGGCAGCGGCGACCCAACCGCCTGGAGCGAGTCCCGTCGATCTCGACGCCGACTCTTCCGCGCCGGCCTCGGGCAAGCCAGGCTCCAAGAAAGGGGCCGCGTCTGCCAAGGGCGCAAAGGCGTCGGTCGACTCCGGGGCGACGCCTACGCCGGGCACGCCGAGCGAAGCGGCCGCGCAGGCAAAACACCTGTACGAGGCGGAAAAGTGGTGGGATGCCGCACAGGCCCTCTTCTCGGTCTCCAGTGGGGAGACGGGCGACGACGAAGGCAACAAGCAGCTCGCTCAGTTCAATCTTGCAAAGGCGCTGTACAAACTCAAGTTCTACCAGGCTGCGTATTCGATCTTCAGCGAGATTGCGGACAAGCCGAGCCACGTGAAATACGGTGAGACGCTTCTCTGGCTCGCCAAGCTGGCAACAGACCTTCCCGAACCGGCGGACATCATCGAGAGGGTGGGCAAGTACGATGAGGGTCAGATTGCGCGCTTCAACAACAAGGAGCAGCAGGAACTGTACTCCCAGCTCAATTATCTGCTTGGGCGGTATCGATATCGGAACGGCCAGTATCCCGAGGCGCTTTCACTCTTCGAGAAGGTGAACCGAGACAGCAAGTACTACGTGCAGGCCCAGTTCTTCGGCGGCGTCTCGAACGTCCAGATGCGTCAAAGTAAGCCGGCCGTGCAATCGTTTCAGCGCGTCCTCGGCGCCATTGAGGGGGGCGAGGTGCCGATGGAGGATGAATCGCGCATGCGCGATCTCGCGTATCTCTCGATGGCGCGTACCTTTTACTCGGCGAGCATCAAACTGGACGAGCAGACGAACGCGCCCACCGTGGACCAGACGCGTCTCTCGGCGGCGGTCAAGTATTGGAACAAGGTGGACATCGCCAGCGAGTACTGGCTGGACGCGTTGTTCGAGGAGTCGTGGGCTTACTTCATGGCCGGCGACTACAGCCACGCCCTAGGCAACATTCACACCATCGAGGCGCCGTACTTCCCGCATTCGTACTACCCGGAGGCCGAGGTTCTCAAGGCCGTCATCTACTTCGCGAACTGCCAGTACGACGACGACTTGGCGATCGTGGCGAAGTTTCGTGCGAAGTATGAACCCATACGCGACGAGCTCACCAAGACGCTCGACCGCTTCCGCAAGGCGGCCAATCCGGAAGAGGAATTCTACAAATTCTTGAAGGACGTGCGCGACGACAAGGCCAGTGTTCCGGCAAAAGTGGCGCCCATCGTCAAGACGTCGATGTCCGACCGCCAGCTTCTGCGCAACCTCCAGTACGTTCACCTGCTTGATGAGGAGGCCAACCGGTACGGCAAGGCTCCTGCGAGCTTCCAGGGTTCCAAGGTCGGCGATCTCGTGAAGGACTCGGTTCATGACGCTCGAGAGCTGGCAATTCGAAATGCCGGCGACCTGGCCCGCACGCGGTATGAGCGCAACCTCGCCGATCTCAATGAGCAGCTTCGCAATGGTCAGAAGATCCTGGTCGACATCACTTCGGCACAGCGCAACATTCTCGACCAAGCCGTCCAGAACTCTCAGATCACCGCCGAAGAGTCGAAGGTGAACATTGTGAAGCCCGACGAGGAGCACGTCATCTGGCCGTTCAACGGCGAGTACTGGCGCGACGAGCTCGGGTTCTATCGCCAGACGATCACGTCGAAGTGCACGAGGTAACGATGAATCGCGTTGGGTTTGTTTGGGTCGTCGCATTCGCCATCATCGTCGCGGGCCGTACCGCATCGGCGGCAAATTCGGCGCCGTCCGGATCTGCGAGCGCTGGACCAAGTTCCGCGGCGAGCCCTGCCACTGGCTCGAGCGCGGGCTCTTCGGCGTCCTCCGTCTGTGTGACCGAGCAGTCGAAACAGAAGCTGGCCGCGTGTCCTGACAGCGGACCGACGTCGTTCTCGGGCCACGGAAAGCAGCCGGCGATGTCGTTTCACTCGAAGGTGGAAGAAATCAAGAAGGGGGACAAGAAAATAGACATCGGCAAGGCGGACGTGGCGATGCTGGCCGGCATACGGGACCAGCGAACGTCGCGACTCAAGCAGCGTGTCCTGGCCCTGCTCATCACCGAGATTCAGCAGCTTGAGCAACTTCTCTCGTCCACCGAGGCGCGGTCGAAAGACCGTCCGATGCTCTTGCGTCGTTTGGCGGAAGACTACGTCGAACTCGAGAACGCTGCGTTCCGCGAGAAGACAGAGGCGGAGATCAGACGCGACGATCTGAAGCAGAAGAAGAATGACCTCGGCGCGGGGCAACAGCAGGCGATAGCGAACGCCCGCAAGACGACTCTCGATCGAGCCCGCAAGGCCGCTATCGGCTACTACATGAAGCTTGTGAATGACTACGCGGGTCAACCGTCGCAAACGTTCCCCTCAAATCCGCCGCCCGCGTATCCCACACTGGACGAGGTCTATTACTACCTCGCGTACGAATACGAGCAGGCTGGGGACACGACGAATGCTCGCCGTGTGTACTTGGATCTCATCACCAAGACGCCGAACTCCAAGTACATCTCGAATGCGTACCTGGCGTTCGGGGAGCTGTTCTTCAACGAAGCGCTGTCCGATCCCACGAAGTGGGATCCCGCGAAACAGGCCTATCAGAAAGTTATTGCCAAGCCGCCGCCCGAGAACAAGGTTTACGGCTACGCGTGGTACAAGCTCGCCTACGTCTTCTGGAATATGGGCGACCTTCCCCACGCGCTCGATGCGTTCAAGAAGGTCATCGATTTCGGGACCCAGTACCCGCAGCTTCCGAACGCCCCGAAGCTCGCCGAATCGGCGCGCCGGGACGTCATTCCCGTCTACGCCCTAGCGGGCAGCCCGACAGAATCTTACAACTTCTTCAAGAATCTCAGCGGGGACGCGTCGGGTACTACGGCCAAGACGTTCAAGATGATGGACGACCTCGGCCAAGACTACATGGACACCGGGCACTATCCTGAAGCGATCGCGCTCTTCAAGGACCTCATGACGCGTGACGCCACAGGCGAGCGCGGGTGCGAGTACCAATCGCGTGTCACCGAAGCGACCATGGCGATGAAGTCGGGAGACAAGACGGCCATCGTCGCGGAGCTGAACCAGCAGTTCAAGCGCTACGAGCAGTTCAAAGAGAGCGGCCATTCGCCGGAGTCGAAGCAGAAGTGCGCGAATCGCACGGCGGCTCTTGCAACGGAAACAGCCATGGCGTGGCACCTCGAGGCGGTTGGCTCTCAGGGCCAGCGCGGCACGGGCGACCCGAAGACGATGGATCTCGCCTCGGTGCTCTACAAGAAGGTCGCGATGACCTGGAACGCGGACGACTACTCGAAGTTCGAGTTCCCGCGTCTCGTCAAAGAGGACTGGCCGACTATCTACAAGATCAAGTACAACATGGCTGACTTGCTCTACTTCCGCGAGAAGTGGGCGGAGTGCGGTCCAGCCTTCGACGAGGTGGTCAAGGAAAACCCGAAGGCTTCCGAAGCGGCGGAGGCTGCGTATGCCGCGGTGCTTTGCTACCAGAATATCTACTTGCAGCAGCACCAGAAGGGCGTCGACAAGAAGGGGAGCGGCAATCTGCCTGGAGTCGGTCAAGACATACGGCAGATATCGGAGGAGAAGTATAGGCCGAAGGACATGACGGACGCTCAAAACGCCATGATCCAGGCGTTCAACCGGTACGTCTGCTACATCCATCCCGACGCCAAAGACGCCGACGGCCAGAAGCAACTGATCGAAGTGAAGTATGCGAGGTGCCGTCTGTACTTCGAGGCGCAGCACTGGGAGGAAGCGGGCGCCTGCTTCCGTGAGATCGCGATGGACTACCCGGAGAGCGACTCCGCGGTCTACGCGTCGCAGCTCTACCTGGAGAGCATCAACGTCCTGACCTTCCATGGCTCGCCCAATCGACCGTCGTGCATCGACGACATGATTCAGGACGTGCCGAAGTTCATCGAGCTCTTCTGCACCGGGGACAAGGCCCAAAAGAACGAGGAAACGTGTACCGTTCTGACGAAGGTCCAGTGCGACATCCTTAGGCTGAAGGCTCAGAAGACCGTGGAGGATGCGGACAAGGGCGGTACCAACGCGCTAGAACTCTTCGAGAAGGGTGGCCGCGCGTACTTCGATCTATGGGAGAAGTATGGAGCCACGCAACTGCGCGAAAACAAGCCTCCGCAGTGTGAGCGGCTCGACGAGATTGTGGAAAACGCCGCGCGCGCGTTTCAGGCGGCGCACCTCGTGGCGAGCGCCATCAAGGCGCGCATGGTGCTCTTGAATCCGACGTACCGCATGGACAAGAGCGAGCTCGCGAAAGACGCCATGTACAAGATAGGTGGCAACTGGCAGGCGATCGCTGTCTACGACCAGGCCGCAGACTGGTACGAGAAGTACGCGAAGGACAACCCTCGGCGTAAGAACGCCGACAAGGCATTGTCGGACGCGATCGTCCTTCGCTTGGGCTTGGGCCAGGAGGACGAGGCGGTCGCGGACGTAAAGGTCTACCAGAAGGACTACGGCAATACGAACAGCACGGAGAGCCAACAGATAGCCTTCGCCATCGGCGCTCACTACGCGGACAAGGAAGACTGGGAAAGCGCGCGAAAAGCGCTATCCGGCGCCATGGGGACGCTTGACCGGGCGCCGCCCGATATTCAGGTTCAGGCTCACGCGACGTTGGCTCGGTCGATGATGCACCTCAAGGCGTTCGCTCCGGCGCGCGCAGAATACGCAAGGGTCCTGACAGCATGGGGCGACGGAACGGCTGCCCTCGCCAAGGTGAAGGACGCCTACAAGAACGAAAACGACGACCAGCGGGCTCACCGTCTTGGCAAAGCCCTCGACGCGGTGGGCGAGGCGATGTTCTACGCTGCTGAAGAAAAGAAGCACGAGAAGATCGATTCGATCGCCTTCCCCGTTTACAAGGGTCCGGGAACCAAGGACGACATCAAGAAGTACATGGACAAGACATTGATGCCCTGGGTTCACAAGAAGCAGGCCGCGATCCAAGAAGGTGACAAGGAGTATCAAAAAATCACCGAACTGCAGCCGGTGCCTCCTCCGCGGTGGGTCATTGCCGCGGCGTCACGCGCGGGGCTCATGTGGGGAGGGTTTGTGGATGACTTCCGACGGGCTCCGTACCCAAAGGAGTGGGACAAGAAAGGGTTTGTGCCGGGGACCGGCGACACACTCTCCTGGTCGGAGGTCAAAGCCAACTATCTCGAGCACCTCGATGAGGCTTCCGAGCCGATAAAGCGCGACAATGCCAAGCCCGCTCTCAAGCGGTGCCTGGACGATTCCGTGAAATACCAGTACTTCGACGAGTACTCGCGCGATTGCGAGAAGTGGCTCGCCAAGAACTACAAGACTGAGTACCACGTTGTCGACGAGCTGCGCGGAGCCCCGACGCTCTCGAACGGGGGTCTCGATGACCGGCCGCCGCCGCTCCTTATCGGCGGCTTTCTATGGCACCCGGCTGCCAGCGGTCCGGCCACCGAGAAGGTGGATGTCATCGGCGAAGGGGGTACGACTCATACGGAAGAAACCGCCACAAAGAAGAAACCGGCCGCAGGCGGAAAGAAGAGAAGATGATCCGAGCGGGCATCATCAAGGGCAGAACGATGAAAAGCAGCGGACAAATCCGGTTTTGCGTAGCTTTGGCAGCGTTGGGTCTGGGTCTCGGATGCGGCGGCGCGAGCCCACCGGGGCCGAAGTCTGCAAAGACTGGGGGAGGAGGAATCGTCGACTCCCCGACCAGGAAGGTTGAGCAGGCTGCGCGTGACAGATTCAGCGCCGCCCTCGAAGCCTTCAATGCGCACGACAAGGCCAATGACTGGAACGACCAAGCCTGTGTCGAGTCGGCGAAGCAGTTCGAGGGAGCCGCAGACCTCCAGGGGAGCGGCAAGCTGCCGGAGGCCATATATGACGCCGGCCTGTCGTATCAGCGGTGCAACAACGACAAGGAAGCGAAGGAGCGATTCCAACGAGCCCTGTCCGATGACGCCAAGTTCCACTACGCCAGGGTTCAGCTCGCGCTTTATCAGTTCAAGACCGACGGGGACGTGAACGCCGCCATCAGCGCGCTGGAGCAGGCGGTGTCCGACGCGAGTTTTCAGAACGTTCCGGCGCTCGTCGACCTCGCGATGTTTCAGATGCAGCGGGACTCGGATATGGTTGGCGCGAATTGCCAAGCGAAGTCGGGTGGCAAGGACGTGAGCCTCGCGGACTTCGACTGCGCCAAGCTGAACTTGCAGCGTGCGCTGGCGATTGACGACGGCTACATGCCGGCGTTCAATCAGCTAGCTCTTTACTATTTTGGTGCCGCCAAGAAGAAGGCCGCGTCGGGAGGCAAGCGCTTTGGCCGGACCATTGCCACCAACGCGGCTCTGGCAAAGCACGGCGACGTGCAGCAGCTGGAGCTGGCGGCTCTGGTGTGCTCACAAGCCGTGCACAAGAGCCAGACGTATGCTCCCATTCACAACACGTCCGGACTAATCCTGAGCGAACTCGGCCAGGTAAACAGTGCAGTCAAAGAGTTTCAGTCCGCCGCCCAGCTAGACCCGCATTTCTTCGAAGCTCAAATGAATCTCGCGGCCATCAACCTGAGCTTCCGCGGATTTGACAAGGCTGAGGGGGCCTACCGCCACGCGTTGGAGATGCACCCGAACGATTACGATGCCCACCTCGGGCTTGCGCTAGCGCTGCGCGGACAGATTGACGACTCGAATTACGACAAGCAGGTGGCTGCGGTACAAGCAGAGCTCGATGCGTGCAAGAAGATCGATCCAGCCAGGCCCGACTCTTACTTCAATGAAGGCATCCTGACCCAGGAGTACAAGGCCAAGGGCGCGGGTGCGCTGGAGAAGACGCTGGCCGTGTATGACCAGGCAAAGCTTGTCTTCCGAGATTTTATGGACAAGGCGGCAGGCAAGTCCGAGTATGACGGAGCTGTAAAGAAAGCCAAAGAACGCCTCCAGGACATCGACGACACCGAAACATTCCTCAAAGCAGGTCCTGCGCCGTCATCTGGACCGCCGAGCGCACCAGACTCGGGCGTTCCTGGGGATACCTCCGATGGGGGCTCTCCATCGACGACAGCTGCTGGCGATGGTGGTGTTCCCGAAGCCGGCGCGGCCGGTACTTCGCCGTCTGCGGCGCTGACTGCTCCGTCGGATGCCGCTGCCGGCGACGCTTCAGGACCTAAGAAGTGACGGCCGACCGGGAACCTTGGGGGGCCGCTCGTTGTCTCTCCAACGACGTGGGGTCTCAGAGGCGGAGAAGAGTGCGGAGTCCGCCTGGCCAATGCTGAGCTCTGTTGGTCCCTCAAGTGCGGTCGCGCAATCAACTATCGCAATGATTTTACATGCTTTTGAGAGTCGGGCCCTATAAAGTGCACAAGAAGCACAGGAGTGTCGCCATGAGGCTGATAACAAGGCGCCTTGCGATGGGATGTGTGATGGCAATCACTCTCGCTGCAGCGCCTTCCGCGCGTGCTCAGGCACCGACCACGACCACCGGAGGCGGCACCGGGGGCGACTACGGGTATAAATTTGAAGATGACCCGCTGAGCGCCGGCGGATTCGGTCCGGCTGACGCCACGATTCGTGTCCGTCCGGGGCCGGTGCGGACCACGCTTATCAGGCCGCGGACGTCGTTCGTGCCCGAGATGCTTAAGTCAGTGGAAAATATCTGAACGTTTGTCTTTGGGCGAAGGCGGGTCTGCGCATTATCTGCGGGTGAGGATTTATCGCAATGGATACTCAGGGCAAAGCAAAGATCGCACTCACGTTCGCGCTCTATCAGGGGGACCAGCTCGTCCGACGCGATACGATAGCGCAGGACATCGTGAAAGTTGGGAAAGACCCTCGCAGCCACTTGCGGGTGGACGATGACCTGGCGTCACGAATGCACGCTGTCATCGAGGTCGCCGCGGTCGAGGACATCACGGTGATCGACCTAGGGAACGAACCTGGGACGCTCGTCAACGGCCAACGAGTGAACAAGTGCAAGATCCGCCCCGGAGACCAGATTCAGATCGGATCGACGCTCATCGTCCTTGAGCAGGCAGAACCGGCGATCGCTGGCGCAGTGGCCATGCCAGCGGTGGGCGCCCACGCGGCCGCGGACCCGATGGCGTCCCCGTCAGCAGGTCACGCTGCGGCGAATCCATTCGTGGCGGCCAATCCGTTTGCGGCGGGACCGATAGCTGCGGCCAGTCCGTTTGCCACTGCCAATCCGTTCGCTGCAGCCGCCCCCCCTCCTCCATTTGTGCCTCACATTCCGGCTGCGGTGGCCACGACGCCGTCGCTGCCCACGACAGGGTTGGGCCTCGAGCCCCCGACGAGTGCGGGAATCGGATACACGTACTCGATGGTCAAGGCTGGCCCGGATGTCAGCGCGGACGAGGTCGAAGTTGCGCACCTTGCGGCAATTGAAGTCATGGTGCTGTGGGATACGAATGTACTACAGGTATCGCACCTCACTCCTCCTCGGTCGTTCTACGTCGGAGAAGAGGAATTCGGTGGAAAAGTACGCTGTGACTACTACATTCCTAGCGAGAGCTTAGGGACCACTCGCGCCCCGATAGTCGTATCGCGCGGACTTGGCGCCGCGCTGGTCGTGCTGCCTCGCTCCCATGGATATGTCGACCTTCCCGGGCAGGGCAAGGTTTCGCTGTCCGACCTGATCAACTCCGGAAGAGCAAAGCCATCGTCGGAGATGAGCGGCGCGTACGAATACGATCTGCCTGCGGGCGCTAAGGCTCGCATGGAGCTCGAAGGCAGTGAGCTAGCGTTCCAGGTAGCTGCCGTCAATGCGGGAAAGAAACTCCCCGTCGGCCTTCTGTCTTCTTCCGAACCCGGTGCATTCCTTTATACCGGCTTGTCGTTCCTGCTCCACATGGGGCTCGTCGCGGTCCTGGCCTTCTTCATGCCGACCATGCACGGCGACGAAAGCGAGGACGTGGATCGCGATCAGATCCTGATGATGCAGAAGCTGCTCAACGCGGCTGCGGATCGCGAGCAGGAGGAGCGCGAGACCCAGGAAGTTACTGAGACGCAGGCGGACCAAAAGGAAGGGGGGACCGGAACGCGTGCAAAGGGGGAAGAGGGATCCATGGGTAACCCCAACACGCGGGATACTGGGCACCGTTACGGGGTGCAAGGCCCGAAGGACAACCCCGACCCGCACCTCGCAAAGCAAGCGGCCTTGCAGGAAGCTGCCCAATTCGGAATGATTGGGCTGCTTTCAACGATGGGCGGTGGGGATCCCAACGCGCCCACAGCCCCGTGGGGTCGGGAGGAGTCCCTGGGGCAAGATGAGAAGAGCGCGCGAGGCAACATGTTCGGCGACTCGATCGGTGATTCGTTTGGCGCAGGCGGACTCGGGCTATCGGGCGTCGGCGAAGGCGGTGGAGGGCGCGGCGAGGGAATCGGCCTCGGCAATTTCGGTGGTCTCGGTCACGGGGCAGGAACCGGCGTGGGCCAAGGCATTGGCAACGGTCGCGGACGCTTGGGGGGCGGGCACAAGACCATGGCTCCGCGCCTTCGCGAAGGTGCGACTACCGTAAATGGACGGCTGCCGCCAGAGGTCATTCAGCGCATCGTGCGGCAGAACTTTGGTCGGTTCCGCCTGTGCTACGAGAACGGCATGCGAAACAATCCGAGCCTTCAAGGTCGCGTGACCGTGAAGTTCGTCATTGATCGCAGCGGCGCTGTCAGCATGACAGCTGACGGCGGAAGCGATCTGCCGGATCAGGGAGTGGTTCAATGCGTCGTAAGGGGCTTCGGTAACTTGTCCTTCCCGCAACCTGAGGGAGGCATGGTTACGGTCGTCTACCCAATCATGTTCAATCCTGGCGATTGACGCTCAGCGGCAGCTGCGTCGAGCGCGATTGGCGGCAGCCGATCGCGCTTCGTCGTTTTGTGCCAATGAGCTGTAGACGACGCGCGTGGGCATCTCGTAAACTCTCGTGCCCATGAGTGTCATCCAAGCCACGGCCACGTTTCTCGTTGCTGTCACGGCTCTGTCTGCCGTCGCGTGTAGCCGCAATGCCATCGAAGCGGTAAATCTCGCTATTGATGGCGACAAGGCGAAGGGGTCGAACTTGGACGATGCGATATCCAAGTACGACCAGGCGACGAAGCTCGACCCAGACAATGCGCGCATCTGGTGGAAGCTTGCTCTGGCGTACGAGAAAAAAGAGGACTGGCAGAAGATGGCCAGTGCGTGCTCGAAGGCTGAAGAAGCAGCCGAGCGAGCGGACAGAAAGAAGAACCACGCGGACTACTACTTCCGGCACGGGTACGCCCTTGAGCAAGTTGCGGAGAAAGGGAGTGGGCCTTGGGCGGATGCCAGGGCGCCGCTGCAGACTGCAATACAGATCGACCCAAATTTTGCGGAGGCCTATGGCGAGCTCGCTTGGGTCCAGCTTCATACCGACGACGAGGCGGGGGCGCTCCAGAATTGGACGAAGGCACTTCAGACGCGACCTGATCAGACCCAATACTATGTCACTCTGGGTGACCTCTATTCGCGCCTCATGCTCACGGACCAGGCAGAGCAAGTCTTGAAGCAGGGCGTGTCCTTCGCGGGACCGGACGACAAACACCTCTTCAACATGAGGTCGTTGCTCGGTTCTATCGACGAGGGACGCGGGAACCTGCAGGCGGCGGTGACAGAATACGAGGCTGCCAAGAAGGCGTGCGAGAGCAACAAGTGCAACGACCACAAGGAAGCGTTTTTCAATCTGGGCGCCGCGTACGCGGAGCTCAACCCGCCGAAGAAGAACGAAGCAATTCAACAGCTGCAATCGTTCTGGAAGATCACGTGCAAAGGGGCCCTGGCAGCCAAGTTCGGCGATCAGTGCGCGCAGTCGCAGGAGATTGTGCGTCGCATAGGCGGGTCGTTGCAATAGGTGGGCGTGCTTGTCACGATGTCGTCGGGCCGAGGTCTCCCGCCGGCGACGGTGGCAGCGGTCTGGGTGGGGCCCGGTCGCGGTCGCGCGTGCGAGGCTCGAACTGCGGCGAGGGGGAGCGTGCTATGCCCGCCGGGAGTACGAACGCACCCACTTGCGCGCCGCGCTCTGGTACCGTTCAGCGCAGGCGGCTTGCCGCGAGCCACCAAACGTCATGGTTGTCGATGTACGGGCGACCTAGCCGTGTGAAAACGACGTGTGATGTCTTATGAGCGGTCGAACGAACCGAGGCGATCGATGGAGCTAGAGGAGCGTCTTTCGGATCTGGAACGTGTTCACGACTGGCAGGGTCTGGTGGAGGAGCTCGAGAAGAGCGTGCTCTCCGAGACCAGTGCTGCCAGGCGGGCTGAACTTCATCTGAAGTTGGGCCGGGTTCTAGAGGGTAAGTTCTTGGCCGGCGTAAGGGCCTTGAAGCACTTCCAGAGCGCATACAAGCTGAGCCCTGCGCTCGTGGAAAGCTTACAGGCAGCCCGCGATGTGTACTGGTTGCTGGGCAAGCTTAACATGGTTCAGAAGCTGCTCGAGCTGGAGATCAAGGCAACGGTCGGAAATGCTGCACGGACGTCTGCCCTCCTGTTGGAGCTCGGAGACGTGCTCTGCGACGAGGGCGAATGGGAACGGGCTGCATCCGTCTACGAGAAGAGCGTCGTTGCTGGCGGAGGACCGGAGGCGACCGCCTGCCTGCAAGATTCGCAGCTCGATCCGTCGACGTGGCAGGAACACCTGGCCGCACTGCTGCGAGCGGCCAACAAGCTGGTGGACGGTCCCGAGCGCGCACGCACGTTCTTGCGAGCATCGAGGATCGCGCGTCGATTCGCGCCGGACGAGGGCGACGCAATGCTGGGCAGGGCGTACGCGGCATGTCCCTCAGACTGCCAAGTCGGCGCGTTGTATGAAGGGTTGTTTGCTCAACAGGGTCGACTGGACGAGCTTGAGCGAGAGCACATCGAAGCGCTGAAGCGCGTAGACCAGAAATTGGCGCGCGGGCGCCTCGCTATGTTGTTCGGGTCACGCTGGGTCGTGCGCCACCAGAATACGGACGCCGGCACGCGCTTCATCGAGCAGGCGCTCGAGTTGGACCCGGCGAGCGAGCCCGCGTTCATGTACTTGCGCGAAGTTTACGGAACGAAAGGGGGCGACTGGCAGCAGGTGCTGTCGATCGCCGAGAACGCGCGCCAACACCTGGACCGAGGTGCGAGTGCTTTTCTACTGGCGCAGTCGGGTGGGATAGCGTGGCGCCAGCTCGGCGACGTTTCGCTTGCGCGTTCGCTGTTTGCTCAGTTGCGCATGGTCGCCCCAGGCCATCCTGAGTTGCATGCCTTCGAGTCGCACGTTGGGGAGCCGGCAGAGCACCCGACAGTCGCCGCGAAGCATCCCGAAACGGAGGACTTGGTGTCGTTCGACCATCTCGTAGATGACTCGGTGTCGCGTCGCTCGCCATCTTCTGCACCTCCGCGGTCGCCTTTGTCTCCCCCTCCCGCCGAGCCTCCCCCGCCGATACAGGCCACTCATACGGTGGATGAGCGTCCGCAATTTGCGCCGGTGACGCCTGTCGTCGAGCTCGCGCCAGCGGCCCCGCCATTGCAGACGGCGCCGCTCGCGGATTTTGAAGCGCTGCGACGCCCCTTGCCTCCATCGCCGACGGCGTCAGCTACCGCGCCTCCGGGGCCCGCACCGCACCCGATACAGGAGGCGCCCGCGAGCGACGACCGGCCCACCGCCGTCCTCGTCCCGCGCGACCCCGGCCCCCCCGAGCCTCCTCCCCAAGTCGACGCTGCGAAAATAGCAGAGCTAAGACAACAGGCGGAGAAGCAGGCCGCCGCACGACGCTACAACGAGTACGTCCGGACGCTGACTCAGCTGGCCACCATGGTCCCAGACGCCCGCGACAAGATTGCCTATTATGCCGAGGCGGCTGACCTCTACGTATCGAAATTCGCCAACCAAGCGGAGGCCGTCAAAGCATACGAGTCCATCCTGTCGATCGATCCGAATCACTCCCAGGCGATCGACTTTCTCAGACAGATGTATGAGAAACGCCGCGATTGGGAACGACTGGTCGCCCTCCAACGCCGGGAGGCTGAGCGGGATCCGGCAGGGCCGCGGCGCGCTGCCAGGTTTCTGGAAATCGCGCGCTTGGCGACCGAGCGCGTAAAGAAGCCGGAAGCGTGTATCGAGCTTTGGCAGGAGGTGCTCGCCGGCGATGAGGCGAACGTCGAAGCGCTGGCAGCGCTCGCTTCGCTGTACGACCGCTCAAAGGACAACGATAGGTTGGCGGAAGTTCTGGAGAAGCAAGCCGCTATCACGTCGGACGTCCCGACGAAGATTCAAGTGTTGACCAAACTCGGTCTGGTCTACGGCGATCGTCTAGCCAATGATGATGGTGCCGTGCGCGCCTGGCGTCTGCTGCTCACGCTTGACCCGAATGATCGGCGCGCCCAAGACGCCCTCAAGAGAAAATACATCGCGCTTGGGCGATGGGACGACCTGGAGGTCTTTTTCGCAGACAGCGGCAAGTGGGATGAGTTTATCCGCCTCCTCGAACAGCAGGAAGCCAAGGAGACCAAGTCCGAAGCCAAGGTGTCTTTGCTCTTCAAGATTGCCGAGCTGTGGGCAGTCAAGAAGCAAAAGCTCGACCGTGCCGCCAAAGCTTACGAAAAAGTCCTCGAATTCGAGCCCGTTAATCTCAAAGCGGCCGAGGCACTCATTCCGATCTATACGACGGCCAACAACCATCGAGCGCTGGCCGATGCCTATGAGGTCAAGCTCGGGCATGAGGTGGATCGGTCCGCTAAGGTAGCGCTCTATCGGGAGCTCGCGGCGCTGTACGAGTACAAGATCCGTGATCCTCAAAAGGCATTCGAAAGATACTTGTCGGCGTTCGAGCTCCTGGCCAGCCCAGACGCGGCGAGCGATGACGTCGAGCGGCTCGCGGGGGTAACCGAACGATGGGGCGACGTAGTCGCCGCTTACACGCGCGGTATCGCCGAAGCGGACAGTGCATACGATTCGGCGAGGGGAACATTCTTGCGACTACGGCTCGGACACGTGCTCCTCGAGAACATGAAACGTCCGGAACAGGCGCTGGATGTCTTTCGAGATGTGTACAAACTCGATAGCGATAACCGCGACGCAATCGCAGCCCTCGAGCGTTTGTACCGACAAACCGGTAACTTCGCGGATCTACTCATTATATACGGCAAGAAGCGCGACCTGTCCTCTTCACCGGAGGAGAAGCGGTCTATCAGCTACGAGATAGCAAAGCTGTACCAAGAGGAGCTCAAGGATGTCGATCAGGCAGTCGACACCTATGTCGAGGTCCTCGCCGAGGAACCGAACGACCCGCAGACGCTAGCCGCTCTCGACGCGCTCTACGCTCGACTGGGCCGATGGGAAAACCATGCGGATGTTTTGCGTCGTCGCCTCGAGCTCGACGTCGACGAGGCGGGGCTGGTGGATCTTAAGTATCGGCTCGGGCAAACATTAGAGAAGCATCTCTCAGACTTACAGGGCGCGCTGGACTGCTATCGAGAAATATTGTTCGTGGAGCCCGGACACGAGGGCGCCCGTGCTGCACTGGAGGCAATGCTCCTGGGTGACCTGCGATGCGACGCAGCGGGCATTCTCGAATCGATCTATGAGGACCGAGGAGATTGGCAACAACTGATCGGGGTCCTTCAAATTCGCGGGGCGGCCGAATACGAGCCCGCAAAGCGCGTGTCCATCAAGCGGAAAGCAGCGCGGTACAGCGCGGAGCAACTGAACGACCAGAAACAGGCGTTTAGCCTTTTGGCGTCGGCTCTCGGCGACGACCCAGCACTTGCGGAGACGCGTGATGAGATCGAACGCATTGCCGCGAGCGCGGGATGGCAGCGAGACCTGGTGCGCCTATTTGGGGAGCTAGCGTCGAGCATCACCGACCCGGTATTGGCTCGCGACTATTGGCTCCGCATTGCGGCCATGAACGACCACCTTGGCAATGTGGAGGAAGCTGCTAAAGCGTATTACGGGGTGTTGTCCATCGAGCCGTCGGATGGCGTCGCCCTGGCGTCTCTCGAAAGGTTATTCACCAAGGCGCAGCGCTGGGATGATCTCATTGGCGTAATCGAACGTCGTGTGGAGCAGACGGTTGACGGGGCTGAACGAGAGTCTCTACTTGTGACGATGGCGAGCATACAAGACCAGATGCTCGGGCGACCATTCGATGCAGTGGCGTCCTATAAGAAGGTCTTGGAGCTCGAACCGGGTAGCGACCGCGCGCTGCGGGCGCTCGACGACCTGTTCACGCGACAGAGCATGTGGTCCGAACTCGCGGACAACTTGGAGGCCCAGCTATCCCTTGCCGTTACCGACGAGGCGCGCCGCGGCCTTATGCTGCGGCTTGCGTCGCTGCATGAGACCCGGATGGGTCAGGTGGATGCGGCCATCGAGGGCTACCGAGAGATACTGGAGCGCGAGCCCACGAATACGGAGGCGCTCGCAGCCCTCGAACGGCTGGGCGCCGACCCTGCACATGAATTGATGATTGCCGACATGCTGGAACCGCTGTATCGGCACATCGGCGACTGGAAGAAACTGATCGACGTACATGAACTTCAGGTACGGTGCAGCGACGACAGCACTCGACGCGTCGAACTTCTGTTGCAGATCGCTCAGATCTACGAAGATGCCGGTGCGGACTTGGGCACGGCCTTCAACGTGCTGGCTCGTGCTCTCGCCGAGGACCCGGCCAACGAGACCACGCAACACCAGATTGAGCGTGTGTCTCGCGCAACCGGTAAGTTTGCTGACCTCGCGCGAGTATTCGAGACACTCGCTTCGAAAATAGACGACCCGCCCCTGGCTGCGACTCTCAACATGATGAGCGCGAGAGTGCACGAGACGGATCTCAATAGCGTCGACGCAGCCGTCGAACTCTACAAAAAGGTTCTGGAGATTGATCCACTGAACCTCGTGGCAGCGGAAGCGATTGAACGGTTGTTCCGTACGGCGGAACGGTACCAGGATTTGTCGACTATTCTTCAGCGCAAGTCGGAAATCATGGAGGATGTGTCTGAGAAAAAGGATGCACTATTCCAGGCGGCAGCGATAGAGGAGGACGTTCTCAACCGACCCGAGGCGGCGATAGCGGTCTACAATCGTGTCTTGGACATCGATTCGGACGACATGCGCGCCATCGATGCGCTCATCAGGCGTCATCTCGACTTGTCGCACTGGACGGAGTTGCTGGCGGCGTACGCCAGGAAGGCAGATCTTGTCGTTGATGGAGACGACAAGAAGAGCATCTACTACCAGGTAGGCGCGGTCTACGAACGAGAGCTCGGCGACGTGACGCGCGCGATTGATATGTACGCCAAGATTCTGGAACTGGATCCGGATGACCTGCAGGCGCTGTCGCGGCTGGACGTCTTATACGAAAAGGCGCAAAACTGGCCTGAGCTGCTTTCCGTGCTCACGCGAGAAGCGGAAATGACGGCCGACTCGAACGAAGCGATCAGCTTTCAATATCGTATTGGGCGGCTTTACGAGAAACATCTTGAGGATGTACCACGCGCGGTCGAGCTTTTCCGGGAATTGCTGGAGCGCCAGCCGGATCACGAACCGACGTTGGCAGCGCTGGAGGCCTTGAAGGACGGGGAGAGCGACCCGCTTGGGGCGGCCGCGGTTCTGGAGCCTATCTACGAGGCCGCGAGCGACTGGTCCAAGCTGATTCGCGTCTATGAAGTCCAGATGAGGCACGCTGAGGACGCTTATCGCAAGGTCGAGCTTCTTCACCGAATCGCACGGCTCTACGAGGACGCCTTGAACAACTTGACGGCCGCGTTCGACACGTACGCGGCGGCGCTCCCGCTCGACGACATGAGTGATCTCACGGCGGGGAATATTGAGCGCCTGGCCATGGTCGTGAACCGGTGGCCTGCGGTCGCTGAGTTGTATGACGCAGAGATCGAGAAGCTAAGCCAACGGGGCGACAAGGAACGCTTGGTGGAACTCGAGTCACGGAACGCGGATATATTCGAAGTGCAACTCGAGGATGTGGTCGGCGCAATCGTGCGGCATCGGAGAGTTCTCGATGCGGATCCCCAAAACACGACTGCGCTTCGCTCGCTCGACCGCCTGTATCAGCAAACGGAGCGATGGGCTGATCTTGCGGCAGTGTTGTCCAACGAGGCGGACATCGCCGATGCCCCGGATGATGTACTCGAACTGAAATTCCGGTTCGGACAGGTGCAGCAGGGGAAGCTTGGCGATCTCGATATGGCGATCGCCGCGTATCGCGAAGTAATGAACGCAGCGCCGGACCACCAGGCGACGTTGGTTGCGCTGGAGGCCTTGTTCGCAAGCGGCGCAAAGCAGATGGAAGTGGGCGAGATCCTCGAGCCGCTCTATCGTGCGGCCTGCGAGTGGGACAAGCTGGTGCTCATCTACGAGGCCCAGTTGTCGCACACCGACGGCCGAGAGAATCGGCTCGCCGCCTACTATCGTCTGGCTGAGCTCTGCGAAGACCGCCTTCTCGATTCCGTGAGAACGCTAAATGTGTACATTCGGGCGCTTCTGGAGTTCCCTCTTGAAGAGCGAGTCGGCGACGAGGCCTCGCGGCTGGCGGCCAGCGTGGATGGTGGGTGGGAGACGTTGGCGAACGCGTACGCGGACGTTCTGAGTGGGAACGGCGACCACGATGTGCAATGCGTGATAGGTCGTCGCCTCGCACGCACGTTTGAAGAAGAGCTGGGCGACGTCGGAAAGGCCGAGGAGACATATAGGTACATACTAGGAATTGACGCCAAGGACATAGAAGCCCTTGCAAATCTCGACCGGATACACTCTGCGGCGGAATCGTGGACCGAGCTTGCCCGGGTTCTGGAGATGCGGGTCCAAGCCATTCAAGAGGCATCGGAGCTGGTCGAGGTGTTGGCACGCCTCGGGGAGCTGTACGAGACCCGATTGAACGACACCGCAAGTGCGATACGAGCGTATCGACGCATATTCGATGATCTTGACAAGTCCAACGAGGGGGCCATCACGGCGTTGGCGCGGATCTATGAGCGCGAAGCGGCGTGGCACGACCTCGACATGGTGTATCAGCGCGAACTCGAGAGCGCATCTGGCGATGCGGCGGAGGCACAGATACGCGCGAGGATTGCTCACCTGGCCGCGGAGCGGCTGGGTCAGCCGGAGAAGGCAATCGAGACGTGGAAAGCAGTGCTGGACCTTCGCGGTGAGGACAGCGAAGCCCTGTCGGCGCTGAGCGATCTCTACGACTCGCTGGGTCAGTGGGCAAGACTTGTGGACGTGCTCGAAAGACTTCTCGACATCGCCGAAAGCGACGGAGCTCGAATCACAATTCTGGCGAGGCGAGCGCGCACGCTCGATGACAAGCTTGGGCGCGGAGAGGCGGCTCTAGACGACTATGGCCGACTACTCGATATCGAGTACACAAATGTCGACGCTCTGCGTGCGATAGTGGACATTCGTCGCGCTGCCGGAGATCCGAACGAACTGGTTGCTGCCCTTCATCAGATGGTGGACCGTGCGTCGTCGCTCTTGGAGCGGCGAGAGCTCAAGGAGCTATTCCGCGAGCTGGGGAAGACGTATGGCTCGGCACTGCAACAGCCGTATGAGGCGGCGGAGGCTTGGCGTCGCCTTCTGGATGTGGAATCGGACTTCGAGGCGATGGATGCGCTGGAGTCCATTTATCGGGCAGAGGAGCGCTGGGCGGATGTCGTCAGCGTAAACATGCAGCGCGCCGAGGCGCTGACGGATAACTCTGAACGCATCAAAGTCCTTCGAGATGTTGCAAACATATGGCGAGAGAAGATCGGAGAGCCGGACGGCGCACGTGACGCGTATCAACGGATTCTGGAGCTAGACCGCAAGGAGGACGGCGCGTTTCTCGAACTGGAGAAACTTCACATTGCTGCATCGCGGTGGGAGCCCTTGATCGAACTGTACCTCGCGCGCCTGGAAACTCGAGAGGGAAAGGGTGAGCAGACAGCGCTCTTGCGAAAGATTGCCCGGGTGTTCGAGGAGAAGCTCGAGGACAAGGGCCAAGCGCTCGACGCTCTCGTCAACGCCTTGGAGATTGACTTTTACGATCGGGAAACTGCCAAGTATTTGGAGCGCCTGGCCGCGGCGACAGGACGATGGCCGGAGATTATTCATATCGTCAGCGGTTGGCTTGCCGGGGAGGCGGAGCCGGGTGCACAGATTAGGCTGTGCCTACTTTTGGCCAAGTGGTACGGGGACGACTTGGGCCATCCGGAGTACGCGCAGCCGTATTATGCCCAGATCATTCAACTCGATCCGCACAACGTCGGGGCCATGCGGCAACTCGCGAGCCTTTTTGAAAAGTCAGGCGATTGGAAGCAAATGGGGGCGACGCTCACTAGCGCGCTGGACGTCGCAACGAACGATATTGATAGGAAGGAGGTCCTGAACGATCTTGGTGAACTCCTGGATCTTCATATGCAACAAACGGAGGTGGCAGTCACCAACTTCCGTCGAGCGTTGGACGTGGACTCCACCTTCTTGCCTGCGCTCGAGAATCTGGAGCGCATCTATGCGGCGCGAGGGCAAGAGAAGGAGTTGGCGGAGATTCTTCAAAAGAAAGTGTTGGCGATTCGCGAGGAGGGTGATGTCGCGGCGGTAAAGCTGCGCCTCGCGCGATTGTACGAGACGAAGTTGGGCGAGACCGCCAATGCTGCGCGGGTTTTCCGCGAAGTCGTCGACAAGGATCCGCAAAACATCGTGGCGCTTCGCGGACTGTCTCGCGTCTACGAGAGCTTGGAGCGCTGGCAGGAGCTTGTAGAAGTGCTCGACCAACAGGTCGACGTCGTGACGACGGAGCGAGACAAAATTGATGTGTTGATGCGGCTGGCGACGCTGCAGGAGGAGCGCTTTCTCAAGGCGGAGCTCGCGGCGCAGCGGCTGGAGCAGGTTCTCGAGATCGACCCGACCAACGAGGACGCGTACTCCAGGCTAGAGCGTGCTTACCGAAGATTGCGCCGGTGGCCCGAGCTGGTCCGCACGTACGAGCGACACATCGATGCATCGCTTGATCGAAAGACCAAGGTAGAGCGGTATGGCGAGATTGCACAGGTATATGCGGAGGAACTGAACGATGCGGAGCATGCCGTGGAGGCGTACGGGCGTATCGTGGAGCTCGACGACGGGAACGTCAGCGCGCTAGAGGCGCTCGCTCGCCTTTACGAGAAAACGGGAGACACCGCAAAGTCGATCGATTGCATGACGCGCGTCGCCGATTTGACGGTTGACGTTCGCCAACGAATTGACGCATTCTATCATATTGGAAAGGCGCTCGACGAAAAGCTGGGCGATCGCGTGGCGGCTCAAGAGCGTTACGAGATGGTCATCGACCTGGAGCCATCGCATCTAGCGTCGTTGGCGGCGCTTCGTCAAATTGCGATCGATTCGGGGGACTTCGACAAGGCGGCACGGTATCTTGAGCAGGAGCAGGGATTCGTGTCATCGCCGCGCCAGCGGGCAAAGTTGCTCGTGGAGCTTGGCCGTCTTCGCGAGGAGAAGCTGTTCGAGCACACGACAGCGGTCGCCGCGTGGGAGGCCGCGTATCTTGCAGACTCCGAGAACGAGGATGCTGCGCGACCGCTGGTAGACGAATACATCACGACGGAACAGTGGGCAAAGGCTCTTCCGCTTTTGGAGTTCATAGCACCGAAAAGCACGAAAAGGGACCGGGCGGAGCAGCATGATGTCGAGGTGAAGCTGGGTAAGGTGTGTGCCGCGCTAGGTGAAGACGAAAAAGCGCTGAAGGCGTACACCGCGGCCTATCAGTTGGATGTGACCGATCAAGAGGCGATACGTGGACTGGCGGATGTGTGCTTCCGGCTCAAGGATTGGAGTGCGGCTCTTTCGAACTATCAGAAGGTGCTGACCGCATTGGACGAGCAGGAGAGCGAGGCGCGCGCAGAGATATACTATCGGTTAGGCCGCGTAAAGCAGCAACAGGGGCAGCTTAAGCAAGCGACCAATAACTACGAGAAAGCGCTGTCGATCGACCCGGCACATCGGCTCACCCTGGAGGCGCTGGTTGGGGTATACGCGGACTTGAAGGATTGGAAGCAGTCCGTCGCGTATCGGCGTCAGATACTCGACAATGTATTCGACGGCGAAGAGCGCCTGCGGATGCTCAATGAGATTGCAGACGTGTGGGCGGAGCAGGGCAAGAATCCAGCTAAGGCGATCGAGGCGTTGGAGGAGGCTAGGGAGCTGGAGCCGCTCAACGCAGGCCTATTGCACAAACTGATCGCGCTTTACCAGGCGACGGAGAACTGGTCGAAGATGATCGATACGCTCCAGGCTATTGCCGAGAGCGAAAAAGATCCAGGCCGGAAGAGCAAGTTTCTGTATACGATGGCGCAGCTGTATCGAGACAAGGAGGAGGATCAAGACAAGGCGGTGGAACTGTTCAATGAGGCGCTTGATTTGAATCCGAATTATCTCGAGGCGTTCGAGCGCATCAATAAACTACTTACGGCGAAGAAGGATTGGAAGGCGCTAGAGCGGGCGTTCAGAAAAATGCTGCGGCGAATGTCGACGGCAAATATCTCGAATCCGGAGCTGGAGTTTAGCTTGTGGCATAATCTTGGGCTGATTTATCGCGATCGGTTGCGGGATACGACAAGCGCGATAGAGTCGTTCAAGATGGCCACTCGTTACAAGCCGGACGAGGCGGTGGAGCGGCAGATTCTGGCCGAATTGTACGAGGCGACGGATCAGATTGAGGCAGCGGTCGGTGAACATGCACTCGTGCTTCAGAAGGACGCATTGCGGATTGAGCCGTATCGGAGCCTATATCGTTTGTACACGCGGATGCATGACTACGACCGAGCGTGGTGCATGTGTGCAGCGCTGGCATTTCTTCGCAAGACGGAAGAGGATGAACAGCGGTTCTTTGAAGACTATCGCCCCAAGGGCATGATTCAGGTAAAAAGCCGTTTGGACAACGAGGGATGGGTGAGGAATCTGTTCCATAAGGATGAAAGTATATATATCGGAAAGATCTTTGAAATGCTTACGCCGGCGGCGATCATAGCGAAGACGAGTCAGCTGAAGGCAAAACGACAGCTGCCGGTATTGGATAGGCGGTTTAGGCAGGATCCGAACACCAGTACGGTGACGTTTGCGAAGACGTTCGGATGGGCTGCCCAGGTGCTGGGCATACCGGTGCCGGAGTTGTACGTCCGGAATGATGTTCCGGGGGCGTTGGTGGCTGTCGTCGCCACTCCGCCAGCGAGCGTCGCGGGTCAGACCGTGTTGACCGGATTCACGCCGCAGGAGCTGACCTTTATTGTCGGGAAGCATCTGTCCGGATATAGGGGGGAACATTACATCAAGAATTTGTTCCCGACGCTCAACGAGCTGAAGGTGATTTTGTTTGCGGGGGTGAAGATCGTGATACCGGAGTTCGTGACGCCTCCGGAGATGGCGCAGGCGGTGAATGCTACGGCGATCGAGCTAGTGAAGCACATGCAGCCAGTGCAGCGAGAGTCGTTGCGACTGGTGGTTCAAAAGTGGATCGAGGATGGGGCGAAGGCGGATCTTCGGCGTTGGATGCAGGCAACGGAGATTACGGCGTGTCGGGTGGGATTGTTGCTCTGTGGAGATTTGGAGATTGCGAAAAAAATCATCGCTGCGGAGCAGCAGCTCCCGGGCGATGAGCCACCTGCGGAGAAGGTTAAGGAGGTGTTGGTGTTTTCGGTGAGCGAGCAATACTTTGCGCTGCGGAAGGCGATAGGGATCGCGATTGGGTGACGGGTAGACCGGTAGCGGAGTAAAGCAACCAGGCGGGAGCAGCGGCCGACGGGGGCGATGAAGAAGGAGGCGCAGCGTGCCGTCGGTGCTAGATGAGGAGTGTGGTTCGGCGACAACGTTGGAGCTTGAGTGCGCTGCGCAACCTGGGATGTGGCTCATCGAGGTGCAAGACGACGCCGGGACGCGGCGCGTCCCAGTGACTCACGAGCGGCTGGTGCTTGGCGCGGCACCGACGTGTGACGTGGTTGTACGGGATTCGACCGTCAGTGGACGGCATTGTGCGGTGTGCACGCTTGGAATGGGGGTAGCGATCGAGGACCTGTCCTCGCGAAACGGTACGTTCATTGGCGGAGCTCGGATTCGCGAAGCGTGGGGACAGGGTGGGACGGCTGTCTCCATAGGGCGGTCGATGGTCGTCGTCGTCGCGGCAAGTCCGTCGGAGCAGGAAGGGGAACCGGGCGGGGCGCTTCCGGGGATAGCTGGTTCGTCGATCCTGATGCGTCGCATAGCCGACCAGGTGCGGCGCCTCGCGCGGCATACGCTGCCCGTGCTTGTGGCCGGGGAGAGCGGGACGGGCAAGGAGCTTGTGGCGCGGGCGCTTCACGACGAGGGTCCGCGCAAGTCGAAGCCGTTCATCGCGATCAATGTGACGGCGCTTCCGCGGGAGCTTGTCGAAAGCGAGCTATTTGGCCATGAGCGAGGGGCGTTTACGGGCGCGCATGCGCGCCGGCTTGGCGCCTTCTCCGAAGCGGAAGGGGGCACGCTATTTCTGGACGAGGTTGGCGACTTGCCTCTCGACGCGCAGCCGAAGCTGTTGAGGGCCCTTGATGGATATGAGATTCGTCGCGTGGGTTCCGCGGGGTCGGGACGTCGGGCCGATGTGCGCGTCGTAGCGGCAACTCATGCGCCGCTGGAAGAGCGGGTGTTGGCCGGGTGTTTCAGGCGCGACCTATTTCATCGGTTAGAGTGCTTTGTCATCAATGTTCCACCGCTGCGTATGCGCAGGGGAGATATCCCTGCAATTGCTAGGGAACTGATGTCGCAGTTGGCAATGCAGGTAGGACCGCGGAGTTTGACGTCGGCGGCGGTTGCGCGGCTAGCGGCGCACGATTGGCCGGGGAACGTCCGAGAGCTCCGGAATGTGCTCTATCGTGCAGCGGATGCCACCATGGGAGGGACACGGATCGACTCCGACGCGATCGACCGCGCTGTTTGTCACCAGCGCACTGCTCGGATGGTGGGCCTGTCGAGTCATGGGGCTCACGTATTGCTTCGCCAGAATGGAGGAAACCTAAGCGCGGCGGCACGAGCAGCGGGCATGCCACGGACTTCGTTCCGAAAGCTTCTCGTCGGGGCTGGGGCGACGGGCGGTCGAGTCATGGCGACATGAGATCCGACTCGCATCGCGCGAGCCGGGTGTCTAATACGAACCGACCAAGGCCACGCCGGCAAGCGAGGGTCCGAGGAGAGGGACGAGCATTGGCTGCGCGGTCGGCGAGGTCGCCCCGCGTTTGTCGGCCACCAGCCAGTAGACGAGTGTTCCGGCGGTTGCCGCGATGCCGACGCCAAGAACGATATTGCCCCACAGAGCGTCGCTATTGGCATTGTCGTTGTCTGTGGCCAGCGCGTTGCACTTGGCGACTAGGGTCGGTTGTGCTGGGTTCACGCACGAAGGCGTCGGATGAAACTGTGTAGTGATGTCGCTCTGCTCTTGCGCCGCTCGGTCTAGAGCAGTCTGCTCGACGACGTAGAGTCCCGCTGCGGTGGCGTACGATGCGATGGCCACCCCAGCGAGGAGGAATACCGGCACGAGGTTCGCCGGGGGAGCGAGAACGTCGGCATTGCCGGATGGCGACCTCGCGGCCGACAAGGGCGCCGGTGCGGCGGGCACCGGGGCAGCCGTCAGTCGCGACGGCTCGGCCAGTGGACGTGCCCCGGACGATGGTGTGGAGTGTGGGATGCCGCTCCCGGCAGTCGAAGGCGTTTCAGGCGCCGCCGGCATGGTGGAGGCCGAAGGCACCAGACTTGCCGGGGCAGTTCCATTTTCGGACCGGAGGACGGCCGTTTCCCCAGCGAGAACGCTCACGGACCGCGACTCCGACGAGCCGTCCGTCCTGCGGACGGTGACGGTGTGGGCTCCAGGTTCTACCAGCACGGGGCCTTCAAGCGGAGTGATTCCACTCTCGGATCCGTCTACGACGACTTTCGAGCCAGCCGTCGTAACGATATCTATGCGTCCGAGCTCACTGAGCGCCTGACGTTCCCCGTCATTGGCATCCGCACGTGCTTTGTCGGTGACGTCAGTCGCCTCAGACAAGAACTGTTTGAAATTCCGCAACGCGTCGAGCGCGTGCCCGCTCTTCAGGGAACTCCACGCGAGATTGAGCAACACCGCAGGGTGCTTCTTGAGCGCATAGGCTTGCATGAAGGAAGCGCGAGCCAGCTCGTAGCGACCCTTGTCGTAGAACTCGACGCCCTCCTTGAATCGCGCGCGCGCCATGGTCGTAAGGGGGTCTTCCGCTACGCTCTGGGCGTAGATCGGATATGCAGTGGACATGGATGCGGCACACATCATCGAGGCCATGACGAGCGCGCGGATATTCATCATACGATGATCCTGAAGCGAATGGACGTGGGTTCCCTGGAACTAGAAGGGCGCGTCTCGTACAATAGACGATCGGGCGTCCTTTGTCGGAGAAGTTGCACGCGGAGCGACAACCGCCGGAGGAGCCACAAGTCGTCGGGGCAGTATGACGGCGGGACGAAAGGCCGGAATCGATGCGGCCACGTTGGTCCCGGCCGTAGGTGGGGCGGGTTCGCGGATGCCTTCCGGCAACGCCGTCGCCGACGCGGTGACGGCCGCAGTCGGCGCCAACGGGGCAACAGCGGGAGCGACCGACTCGATCGCTCGGGGCACAGCGCTCGGCTCCGGTGCAAGGACCTCCGAAGGCAGCGACGCCACGGCGGGGCGTTCAGCTTCCACCAGTGAGGACGCGCGCGGACTTTCGCTGTGGCTGGTCGCGAACCATGCACCGACGGCACCAACTACCGCAAAAATGGCTGCCAACGATAGCAGCCTCGTGGTTGTGTCTTTGCTGCGCGGGACGACTGTAGCCGCAGAATGACCGCCTCGCCGCGCTTGTCGGCGGGCGCTAGCTCCGCCAACAAGAGCCGATCCATTTGCCGGCGACGAAGTCCCTCGGGCCGACTGTCGGGATGGTGCGGGATCGTTGTCGGGGATCGATCGCGCCCTCATCAAAGGCACGCGCGCCCCGGCATGGTGGTCCATATCTCGCGACGGCGCCGCCCTATGGTCCTCGTCGGTTTCCTCGCTTTGCGGAGTCAACGGCCCATGCGAGTCGTAATTCGGCTCACGAGCTTGCGCACCAGAATCCAAGCTTGCGCGAATACGGTGGGGCTCGCCTCGTTCTGGATCCGGTCCTCCCATCCGCGGCTCGCCGTTTACGGCTGAGATGCTTGGCGTTGACTCCGCACGCGCGGCCACTGTCTGATAGCCAGGTGGCACGACCTCCCACAAACGCTCCTCCCACACCGGACGAAACTTCAACGCGAGGCGCTCGGCTTCTTCGACCGTGATGCGCAATCCCGGAGATGCGGACCGATTCGCGAGCGAAAAACGTTCGACGCCCATTACGACAGCTGGAACTCTACCACCCGCTCTCGGCGTAAACAATCCGACCTCCTCAGCGCGACGCCCCCATCCGGAGGTGTCCTTCATCGCATGTGTGCATGCCCGAGCTCGGGCCTGGCAAGCCGAGTGAAACCACATGTAGCCCGGCGTCCCTCGCCCTGATTTTCGAGCCCCGCACGGCGCGCCCTAGCCTGCGAAATCGCCTTGCGCATCAGTCTACGGCTTCGGATCAGGGCTCGACGTGAATTCCGCCAGGAGCCTGTTCGCGCGTGGCGAGCTAGTACCGCGATGGGCTAGAGGGCAGGCAGCGTTTGTCGGTCAATAGAGCATTGGGTTCGCGCTTCGGGCGACTCGCGGGCGGATTCTTCTCGGACGGCAGGGCGCTTTCGATCGGTTTGGCAAGGGTCTGCGTATCCGAAGGCTGACGTGACGCGATGAGATCCACCGGCATCCGACCCCTCTTCAGGCGACGAACGCCGTTTCCGCATTCGGAGACACCAAGTCAGGCTCGTGCTCGGCGACAGGCTGACGGCTTCTGTCCCTCGCGATGAGCACGTAGACGGAAGGCACTACGAGGAGAGTGAAGAACGTTCCGATGCTCATGCCGCCGACGAGCACAATTCCAATCGAATTTCGGGCGACGGCACCCGGGCCCGTCACCAATGTGAGCGGAAAGTGTCCGGCCACGGTGGCGACGGTCGTCATGAGGATCGGACGTAGGCGTGTGACAGCGGCGGACCGAACGGCTTCGAGTTTCGTCATCCCCCGGTCCTGTTGCAGGTTCGCAAATTCGACAATGAGGATGCCATTCTTGGCGACTAGGCCCGCCAGGGTGACCAGACCTACCTCGGAGTAGATATTGAGGGTTGTCGTCCACCCCTCAGTAAGGCGATAGTGCAAATTCGGCGGACCTCCGAATTTCAGAAACGTGAAGATGAGAGCTCCGAAGATCGCGAGGGGCACCGAACCGGCCAAGATGACCAGCGGGTCACGAAACGAGTTGAACTGCGCGGCCAGAACCAGGAATATCAGAACCAGTGCCAACCCCATCGCGGGGAGAAACTTCCCCGATTCGGTCCGCAGCTGGCGTGACTCGCCCGTGTAGTCGGTTCGATACCCCGGCGGCAGAATCTTGGCCGCGGCGTCCTCGAGGACGCGCAGCCCGGCGTCAAGCGAGCGAGGGGCGACGCCCGAGATCTTGACCGCGTTGAGCTGTTGCATGCGGTTGAGGGAGCGAGGTTCCACGCCGCTCCTCAGGGACGCAATGGCGCCGAGCCGAACGAGCCGTCCATTCGGGCCGGTGACGCGTATGTCCTCGAGTTCTTGGCTGGTCAATCGTCCGAGGCGCTCAATCTGCGCGATGACCTTGTAGCTACGTCCATCGATGTTGAATCGGTTGACGTAGTCCCCGCTCAGCATCGACGAGAGGTCCATCCCCACGTCACGCATGCTGACACCCATCGACGCCACCTTGTCTCGGTCGACTACGATCTCTGTCTTGCCTTGGTCGATGCGTACGTCCGTAATGGGGGGGAACGCAAACTGCCCACTCTTGACGGCCTCTTGGACTATCAGCTGTGCGAATCGCAGCACTTCCTCGTGAT
The DNA here is from genome assembly GCA_049512415.1 of Polyangiaceae bacterium. Lineage (GTDB taxonomy): Bacteria > Myxococcota_A > Polyangia > Polyangiales > Polyangiaceae > Palsa-1150. The sequence continues at coordinate 7,684 of JBEKXD010000040.1, read as the reverse complement.
TGGCGGTGGACTCGACGACGAACTCAACCGGAAAGAATCCCGCACTAGGCAATGCCGACGGAAGGAAGGCGGGTGCCCGAATCCCGGCGACCGCCGACAGCTTGGCAGCGACTTCGCCCTGGATCTGAAATATATTGCGGTTGCGGCGCTCCCACGGCTTCACGAGCAGGCCCCCGAATCCGGTCTGCGGAAACGTGATCTGAAAGCTCTGTTCGAACTCCGGGATGGACTTGAAGATGCGCGCGACCTCCTCTGTATATGGCGTGAGCTGTTCCAAGGTCGCGTTCGCGGGGACGTCAATCGCGCCAAACACGACGCCTTGGTCTTCGTTGGGTGCGAGCTCCTTGGGAGACAGCATGTAAAGGGGGACGATGAGCAGTGTGAGAACGCCCCAGATGATGTATACAGGCGGGCGCGACCGAAGCGTTGTGTCCAGCACGCTACCGTAGATCCGTTTGAATGCTTCGAAGCCGCTGTCGATGTGACGGGGAAGCCACGCGGGATGGAGATCGGGCTTGAGCAGCTTCGAGGACATCATCGGCGAGAGCGTGATGGCGACGACGCCGGAAATGAAGACCGCCCCGGCAAGTGTGAAGGCGAACTCGCGGAAGAGCGCGCCGGTCAACCCGCCCTGAAACCCGATCGGAGTGTAAACCGCGGCCAGCGTGATCGTCATGGCCACAATCGGTCCCAGGAGTTCCCGTGCGCCGAGATAGGCAGCCTGCATCGGTGATTTCCCTTCGCGCATGTGACGTTCGACGTTCTCGACGACGACAATCGCGTCGTCGACGACGAGACCGACTGCGAGAACGATCGCCAGCAGCGTGAGAAGATTCAACGAGAAACCAAGGACCTGCATCAGAAACACGGCCCCTACGAGCGACACAGGGATCGCGACGAGCGGCACGAGAACCGAGCGCAGGGTCCCGAGAAACATGAAGATCACGACGATGACAATGAACACGGTCTCGACGAGAGTCTGAGTCACCTCGTGGATTGCGCTATTGATGTATTGAGTGGAGTCGAACGCGATGCCAGCCTGCATGCCGGTTGGCAGCTCGCCCTTGAGCGTGGCGAGCTCGCGCCGAACACGACCAATGACGTCGAGCGAGTTCGCGTTCGGCAGCACCCATATCCCCATGAATACGGCCTTCTGGCCCGACATGCGAACGTCTTCGTCGTACGTGTCGGCACCTAGCACGACGTCGGCAATGTCCTCGAGCCGGACGAATGACCCGTTGCGGTGCGACACCACGAGCTTCCTGAATTCGTCCGGGGACCGCAGGTCCGTCGTCTCGCCGGCTGCCGCGAGATAGTTGTTCGCGGCGAGAGCCTGACGAACCTGAGCTGGACTGACATTGAGAGCCGCCATGCGATCCGGCTTCAGCCATGCGCGGATCGCGAACGTGCGGCCACCCAAGATATCGGCGCGCTGCACTCCTTCTATGGCGGATAGGCGCGGCTGGACGATCCGGATCAAGTAATCCGTGACTTGATTATCGTCGAGGACACTGGACCCGAACGTCAGATACATGGCCGCGATTCGAGCATCGGACGGCTCGATGTGAATCGAAGGAACTTCGGCCTCCGGCGGCAGGTCGGCGCGCACCTGGTTGACTCGGGCACTGATGTCGGCGAGCGCGCTCGACGATGGGAAATTGAGCTGCAAGCGTACGCTGATCGTGGACAGCCCCTGCGTGCTCTGCGACTCCATGAAGTCGATTCCGTCGGCCGCCGCGATAGAACGCTCCAATGGAGTCGTCACGAAACCCCTCACCAAATCCGCGTCTGCGCCGACGTATGGCGTGGTGACCGTCACCGTGGCGCTTTCGAGTTTCGGGTATTGGCGCACGTTGAGCGAGCGGATCGCCTGGAGTCCGGCGATGACGATGACGAGATTGACGACGACGGCGAGAACCGGGCGGCGAATGAAGATATCGGTAAGCTTCATGGCCGACTATCGGTTGTCGGGGTGCGGCGCGATCTGCGGGTTCAGGCCGACCTCATTGTTGACTGAGACAGCCGCCCCGTTCCGAAGCTTGAAGGACCCCGACGTGACGACTTCGCACCCCGCGGTCAGTCCGTCGAGAATGGCGACGAAGTCGCCGCGGCTTTCGCCGATTCGTACGAATTGTTGCTGTGCGATGCGAATGGGCCGGCCATCAGGGCCGGCCGCCCTCGCACCGGTCGTATCCTTCCGGTCCTCCACCACGAACACCGAATCCCCGAAGGATGCGTGGACGATCGCCGTCGCAGGTACGGTAACAACGGAGGCGGACGAAGGAAGCCCTACCGACACGTTCACGAACATCCCCGGGCGGAGCGCCTCGTCCTTGTTCGGTACGGTGGCGCGCAGTCGGACGGTCCGAGTGGCCGCGTCGACCGACGGGTCGATCGCGCTGATCGTGCCGTCGCGTGCGCCGCGGTCGCTTCCTTCGACAACGGCGTGAACGGGGAACCCAACGCGGATTCCCGACAGTCGTTGCTGTGGCACGGTGAAGTCGACGTATACGGAGTCGATGTCTTCGAGGTCTGTGAGCGTGGTCCCCGGGCTAAGGTACTGGCCCAGGTTGACGGCGCGAATGCCGAGACGGCCCGAAAAGGGAGCGCGGACGATTTTGCGTTCGACTTGCGCGACGAGTCCGCCGACGTCGGCGGTCGCGGCGCGCAGTCCCGAGTCATCGCTATCTAGCTGGGCCTGGGGGATGGCTCCGCTGGCGACGAGTGCGCGGGAGCGCTTCTCGGCGATGGCGGCTAGTTCCAGGCGCGCCCGAGCCGAATCGATCTGCGCTCGCTCCACGCGCGAATCGAGCTCAACGAGCGGCTGTCCCGCACGGACCCAATCGCCTGACTCGAAGTAGATCTTCGAGACCACTCCTGCGGCGTCGTTGCTTAGGGCAACGCCTCGCACTGGGGCTACATCACCCACTGCGGAAATCGACTCTTCCCAGAGTTCGGCGCGCGAGACGTCGGTGCTCACGACTTCTGGGGGCGGGCCCGTGCGTTCGAAGGCTTTGCCTGCCGCGATGAGCGTGGCGATCTGCGAGCCCTTGATTCCTGCGAGCCCAGCTACTACGAGGAGCAATCCTAGGATGGCAACGACGTACCGCATGGCCGGTACGATGCCCGGGGGGAAGACTTCGCTGCTGTCTGACGTCGATTTCCGTACGATTCGTCGGGTGAGCGTGCTCGTGCGTGAAGCGTCGAGCGGGCGTGGCGAGAGCCCTCACCCCGCTATCGCTTCAAAGCGTCCCTGCTGCGAGCCGCGATAGCAAGTCCTCGTCGGACGTCGGCGCAGTGCCCGGGTGGCGCGAACGCGCTTCCTCGCGCCTAGTCGAACGCATGTGCTCGTCGAAGTCTCCATCCGGAATCGCCAGCCAGCCGGGCTCCACATCGTAGGCGAACTCGCCGAGAAGCATGGATGTCTCCACGATCTCCGCCCCCTGCTCTTCGAGCGAGACTCGTGACTTCACCCGCCCGACGAGTTCGTGGCCGTCGCCTGCGCCGCCGACTTCGCGCAGCACGTGAACGGCCTCCGTGAGCAAGTACTGTCTCGCCTCGGCAGCGATCAAGAGGCAGTCGTCTTGCACGTCGGCAGCGGCAGCGGAAACCCACGCATCAAGAGATGTCTGCGGAACGAAGAAGCGGACTACCATGCGGTCTTCCTTGCAACAGGCTACACCAGCGGCGCGCGGCGATGGGAGTTGAGGAGACCATGGAGCAAATCGTGCGCTTGGGCGGGGAGCCCAAGTACGCACTGCGCGTGCGCGAACTTCGCGCGCGTTTTGAGGCTCGCACCGGTGCGTTCACGCCCGAAGATCCGTGGTTTGAAGAGCGGATCCGAGCGTTCTGGTGCGACGCCGTCACGCGCGGACGCCTTGGAGCGGAAGTTGCGTCCGAGCTCGGAGCCGCTCACTTGCCCTCCATCGCGTCGCTCGAACGGGCTCACCGTGGAATGTTCCGTGCCGACGGGCGACACCTGGCCGACGCGTGGAGTGGCGCCGAGTTTCGTCTCAGCACTCTCGACGACGAGACACGGGACGAACTCGCCGCTGCCGCTGGACAGGTCTTCGACGGACGCGTCGTCGCCGGCGTGAGACCGCTCGGCATCGCCCTCCTTCCGGGAGCGGTCTTCCACTCGTGCGACGCCACTCCAGCGATCGAGGGCGTACTGCGAGTCGCGCGCGAACGGTCCCTGACGGCCGACGACACGTTTGACGCGCTGCTGCGCATGGGGCGCGCGCGCCACGCGTCGCCGCACGTCAGGGCGTCTTACGCGTACCGCCCCGAGGGTCTTGTAACGGATCGAGCGGCGGCGCCGCCTCGTCGGTTCGCCAGAGCGCACGAGTAGCCCGCGATGGCTCCCCCTCCTCCCTTCGAGGCGAAACTGGTGGGCGCCAGAGCTTTGACCGTGAGCGTGCGAGAGCTCACGTTCGAGCGCGTCGACGGCGTGCCGATGGCATTCGAACCCGGGCAGTTTGTGAGCCTGACGCTGCCAGCGGCGCAGGGCGAGTTCGTGAAGCGCTCGTACTCGATCGCGTCGGCGCCGGACGGGTCGTCGCGATTTGAACTCGCCGTGACGCATGTGGAGGGAGGTCCCGGCTCGACATGGCTTCACGGATTGACGGTCGGAACCGTCCTTCGGTTCACCGGGCCACAGGGCGTCTTCACGCGGCCAGCCGTCGGCAGTCCGCCGTCTCTAATGATTGCCACCGGAACCGGGGTTGGCCCGATGCGTAGCATGATCCACGCAGCCCTCGCGCGCGGCTCCGAGGTACCCATGTGGCTACTGCTTGGAGTGCGCCACGAGACCGACATTCTCTATGGCGACGAATTCGCGGCCTTGGCGAGGCGCCATGGACATGTAAGGTTCGAAGTCACGCTCTCGCAGCCGCGGGACGATTGGACCGGACGCCGCGGGTATGTCCAGTCCCATGTTCGAGAGATGTTCCTGGCCCTGGCCGCACGAGTCGAGGTACCGCCTCACGGATATGTTTGCGGCCTGGAGCGAATGGTGCGCGCCGTTCGCGACCTGCTGAGGGGCGAGCTCGCGCTTCCGCGTTCCGTCGTTCACGGAGAGCGCTACGACTGAGACAACACACACGCGAATTCCCGCGTGCCTTGGTGCCAGGTGACTTACGCGACCAAGGTGCCCCAGGCGGGCTCGGGGGCAACTAGCGCCGTGCCGAGGGCTCCCGCGCGTCCACCGCGAAGCTACCGTTCGGGCGCCGAAGAACGTATGACTACCACAGGTTCTTCCATGCGGTCATAGGAGTACTGGGACATGTGCGGCATCGTTGGCTACGTCGGTACGAGGGACTGCGCGGGCATTCTCATCGAAGGTCTCCGTCGACTCGAATACCGCGGCTACGATTCGGCCGGACTGGCGGTCCACACGGGGCGCGGGATCGAGATCGCGAGGGCCGTGGGCAAGCTGACGAACCTCGAGGAATCCCTGCGAAAGAAGGCGCTCGTCGGCAGGACCGGGATCGGGCACACGCGATGGGCGACCCACGGCCGTCCGAGCGAAGTAAACGCCCACCCCCACGTGGCCGGGGATGTCGCGGTCGTCCACAACGGCATCATCGAGAACCACGGGATGCTTCGACGCGAGCTTGAAGCGCAAGGCGTGAAGTTGGCGAGCGATACGGACACCGAGATCGTGGCTCACCTCATCGACCAAGCGCTGCGGGCCGGTGCGATGCGGCTCATCGACGCGGTTCGCGCGGCGCTCAGTCTGGTGCAGGGCGCCTATGCGATTGCGGTTCTCAGCGCGCTTGCGCCCGCGGAGATTGTCGTTGCCAAGGCCGACAGCCCCCTCGTTCTCGGCATCGGTCGGGACGAAATGCTGTGTGCGAGTGATATTGCGGCTCTCTTGTCGCACACGCGCGACGTCATCTTCTTGCAGGATGGCGATCTGGCCGTTCTGACCCCGTCCTCGGTCGAGATTACGCGGCTCGACGGTGGGCGGGTCTCGCGCGCCTCCAAACGGATTGACTGGTCACCAGCGCAAGCCGAAAAGGGTGGTTTCAAACACTTCATGCTCAAGGAAGTCCACGAGCAACCTCGGGCCATCGAGGACACACTTCGAGGCCGGGTGGACCTTGGTTCGGGCGAAGTGTCCGGTGCGGAAATCGGGATCGCGCCGGAAACCGTCGGGTCGATCGATCGCGTTTACTTCGTCGCATGCGGGACGAGCGCACACGCGGCCATGGTCGGGCGGTATTGGGTTGAGAAGCTTTCCCGCCTGCCGGCGACCGTCGAGCTCGGAAGCGAAGTGAGAAATCGTAGCCCGGTGATGGGGCCGCGCGACTTGGTGGTGGCTGTCAGCCAGAGTGGAGAGACTCTCGACACGTTGGGCGCTGTCAAGACCGCCAAGGCCTCTGGAGCGCGCGTCCTTGCCCTGGTGAACGTGATTGACAGTGCCATCGCTCGGGCGAGTGATGCGGCCTGCTACACCCACGCCGGCCCAGAGATCGGCGTCGCGTCGACGAAGTGCTTTACGACGCAGCTGGTGGTCATGCTGCTCCTCGCCGTGTATCTCGGCCGTCGCCGAGGCGTTCTGCAGGAGGCCGAGGCGCAGCGAATACTCGGAGCGCTGGCCCACGTGCCGACGCAAATGCGCGTGCTGCTGGCAAGCGGGGATGCGCTGCGCCGCCTCGGACAGCGGTACATGCGTGCCCAGCACATGCTCTTTCTCGGTCGCGGCACTGCGTACCCCGTGGCGCTCGAGGGAGCTCTCAAGGTCAAGGAGATCTCGTACATCCACGCCGAAGGGTACGCGGCGGGCGAGATGAAGCATGGGCCCATCGCGCTGATTGACGAAGACATGCCTGTCGTCGTGCTCTGCCCGCGTGATCCGCACTACGAGAAGACCTTTTCGAACATGCAGGAAGTGAAAGCCCGTGCAGGCCGGCTCATCGCCGTCTGCACGCAGGGGGATGAGGCCGTGCGTCGGCTCTTGGCGGTCGATCCGGGAGACGGTCCGCGGAGCTCGTCTCGCGGTGCGCCCTCAACCGCGGAGCTCGACATCATCGAAATCCCCGAAGCCCACCCCGAAGTTGTCCCATTGTTGGCGGTAGTTCCACTCCAACTTCTCGCATACTACATGGCGGATCTGAAGGGAACGGACGTCGATCAGCCCCGCAATCTTGCAAAGACAGTCACGGTCGAATGATGGCAGGAGAGCCAATCACGGCGCCGGGCCCGGTGGGTGAGCCGACCGGGGAGTCGCCCGAAGCGGTGAGCCGCTTCGGACCCGAGTTCACTTGGCAGGCGGTGCCCATCCTCGTTTACAAGGAGGACGGCGCGCAGCCTCCGTCCTTCCATGGAGTTACGCGCCAGGTGCTTTACCCCGGAGATGAGGCTCTCCCCTGTCAACTCCGCTACTTCGAAATCGCCGACGGCGGTCACTCCACGCTGGAGCGCCACAATCATGTCCACGTCGTGGTCGTGCTCCGTGGCGCGGGTCGAGCCTTGATCGGGGACCGCATCGTCGAACTCGCCCCCTTCGACATCGTCCGAATCACTCCACGTGCGTGGCACCAGTTTCGCGCGACTGGGGGTAAGGCATTCGGATTCTTGTGCCTCGTGAACGTCGAGAGGGACCGGCCGGAGAGACCGGACGCAAACGCGCTTGAGGAGCTTCGATCCAACGCGCTGGTTGCCGAATTCATACGCAGTT
>JBEKXD010000039.1:0-53314 GCA_049512415.1 Polyangiaceae bacterium | reverse complement strand
GGCGGGACATCGCTGGAGCGGCCCCTGAGCTCGAGATCGCCACCATGATCGGGGGGCGAGATACGATGGCTCCGGCGAAGGCGCTCGCGTGAGATGAGTCGTCGACCGCCACGACGAAGACGCGGTTCGCGCTCGCTGCGTCCGCCACCCGCTGCTGCACGTCTGGGTCGGATGTAGCCGCGATGACGAGCCAAACGCTGCTCACGTCCGTTTCCGCGAAGGGTCGCACCTCCCATTGGATTCGACCCGCTTGCGCCAACGCTGCCACCGAGTCGACAGCCGTCGGCGCGACGACGCGAACGAGCGCACCAGCCTCGAGAAGAGCTCGGACTTTGTGTTCGGCGACAGCCCCCGCTCCGACGACGAGTACTAGCTTGTCCCGAACGCGGAGAAAGAGAGGATAGAGAGCCGGGTGGTCCTGGTCGACGACGCGCATGTGACCCAGCCTAGGGGCGATTCGCGAAGCGCGCTCGGGGGCGAAGGCTCCCGCAGAGAGGGCCCAGCTAGTAAACTAGTCGGACGCGGAGATTGGATCGAGAAGGTCGCGAGCGAGGTCCGCGTCGGCCTCCGCGGGCGCCGGCGGAAGCTCGTACTTCAGCCACGGCCGGCGCGGTCCTGTAGGCACGCACCCCGATACGACCTCGTCAGGTGAGCACGCCGTGCGCAGGTGGACATGGTCGTCGTGAACGCCACCGGGGTGGGGCTCTAGCATCACCGCCCGAGCCCTATCGACAGTCGTGGCAGACTCTCCCCGCGCGACGGCCCATTCGATGAGCATGGCCGCGACGACATCGCTTACGAAGAGCCATTCTATGCGAGCGTCGGGATCTTCGATCAGGCTCTTGACGAGCAGCCACTCACGCTCGACGTCGAGACGCACCGAGCGCTCGTGGGCCTCGTCCCATGCCAGCCCTTCGGCCCCGAAGTGGACGAATCCGGGACTCGGCGTGGGCGCGCCGTCGAGCGTGGTTGTGTAGAAGAGAAGGTCCGCGTCCATCCCCGATCGGTGCGAGAAATGGGGGAAGAGCGGGCCGCCACCCATCCGTGTGGAGATGTCTCCCACGTATAGAGTGGCGCCCGGCCGCTGCCCGGCGACGAAGCAAGCCGCTCGTTGGATGGCGTCGATCAGCCGGGGAATCCCAAAGTGGCGGTCGTCCGTCCGGAGCCAGCGCAGTCCGGGAGCTTGCCGAGGCAGCTCGGAGCCCCCGTCGAGGACCCCCGAGTTTGGGGTCCCGATCGACCCGTGCCACGCCGGAGTCAGCGGGGAGGGGGCCCGAATGCAGCTCGTCCCCGCCGCCAACGTCGCGACCACGGAGAAGGCCAAGCCTTCCAGCGCACGTCTCGTCGGGGTCCTCTCGCTAGGCACTATGTCGCCGTCCAATCGGGCTTGCCGGACCCGCGCCGATAAGCGTGTCCCGATATCGGAGCGTCGTCCGCGGACCCGTATGGCAAAAAGACGGTGACCGTCGTTCCTTCACCGGCGTGACTGTCGATGACCAGGCGACCCCCGTGGGCCACCACAATCCGTTCGACGATGGCGAGTCCGAGTCCCGTGCCGCTCGGCCGCGTCGTGAAAAATGGATCGCGCGCGCGCGAACGAACCTGGGCGTCCATGCCTTCGCCCGTGTCAATCACATCGACGGCAAGACCCGACATACCGTCCATCTCGGTCGCGCGCAATCGGAGGGTCAGAGTGCCCTCGCTTCCCATGGCCTGCACGGCGTTATCGGTCAGGTTGTCGAACACCTGCCGGAGAAGGTTGGCGTCGCCCCAGATCCGGGCCTCGTCGGATTGGTATTCGAATGCCGTTCGGATCCACGGGCGGTCCGCACAACTCTGACCGGCCGCCCTCTGGAGGACGTCGACGAGCGAGAAGTGCGTCCGTTGGACGTTCACCGGGCGCGCATACCGCAAGAGGTCCTGCACCAGTCGATTGAGCCGGCTGGTTTCCTCGTCCATGATCGACAGCAGGGTGTCGTGGTCAACGCGTGAGATGGCTTGCTTGCGCAGCCCGGAAACCGCGTTGGCGATGATCGCGAGAGGATTGCGAACTTCGTGGGCAATGACCGCGGCCAGCTCTCCGACGACGGCCAACTGTTCCTTCTTGACGAGCTCCTCCTGCGCGGCGCGCAGATCCTCGTACGATTTGCGCAGTTCTTCCGTGCGAACGTGGAGCTCTTTTGTGCGATGTTCGAGGCGCTGCGACAGCGACGAGTATCGCTCGCTGCCCGTCGATGCGAGTGCCAATACGAGCAATCCTAAACCGACGTCGACGAGCGGCTGAGGCCGGAGGCTCGCCATATCGTGGAGTAACGCGAGGGAGAAGAGCAGCGCGCCGAAGGTGATGGGAAGCGCCGAGAGTTGCCCCGAGACGAGAGCGCGGCCCAAGATGGCTACGCTCGTCATGGCGGTTGCAAAGAGCACGGCGTATGCGGCCATCTGGGGTGCCGTCGGTCGGCCGAGCGCCTCACCGACGCCCAGGACCAGGGCGCTCAGCGCGGCGGCTGCGTAGCCGAGAGCGACGAGCGAACGTGCGCGCCCGTCTGCGGTAAGTCGGCAAGCCAAGTGGAGAGAAAGCGGACCCGTCGCCACCAACCCCGACCATGCGACTCTCTTCCAAACGGAAGACCATCCGTCGAGCTCCGAGTGGCTCACCGCCAATGCACAGCCCACGGCGTGTGCACTGGCGGCCAATGCCAACCAGAAGGCGATGCCCAGATCGCGGTCCGACCGAATGCGCGCGTACGCCAGCGCGAACATGGCCGCAGCAGCGAGTTCGACGGCGGAGGCAGCGACGACAGCAACCGGCTCATGGTTCACGGGGTGCCAGCACGGATCCGGACCACGCCGGTACCTCTCCCGACGGCTGTTGGAGGACGATCTCCCGAGGCATTGCTCATCGGGAAACGGAGAACGTACGCGTGACGCTATTCCAAGCTCCGGGAAGCGCGACCCCGTCGGCGCCAAGGAGCTCGAGCCGAACCGAATAGGAACCCGTCTGTAGGTTGTCGAGGTAGTATGGAATGCCGAACTGCGTAACGTCCGCGCTCTTGTCCCCATCAATTCCGGGGCCGGTGACGGAGATGTGAACTCGATTCTTCCCCGGCGCAAGAACGGCGTTGGCTAGCTGGAAGTCTACGAGAACGTGATTCGCCATATCGCCCTTGTATTCTCCCTTGGGGCGGCTGTAGATGAGAGTCGGTTTGGTCACATCCTGCGGCTTGTCCGCGCCCTTCTTGCCGATCCAGAATTCCACGATCGCCAGGGCGCCGGCGGTCTTGACGCTCTCGTGATTCGCCCGGCTCGGAAAGGCGACTAGAACGTGTGCGCCTTCTGCGATCGCATCGCTGCCAGTGAGCTCCGAGAGCTTGACGGGACCCTTGGTATCGTAAATAGGCTTGTAAGGGCGGTCGTCCAGAATGAGGTGGACGTGGGCGTCTCCCATCGCGGTCTTCCAGTGGTTGACCTCGAGTTTCACCTCGAAGTCGCTGGCTTTCTCCAGCGCGACGACCTGGCCTTTCTTCGGCGACAGGATCTTCACCGTGGGCAGCGGAGCTATCGGATCGGGGCTCGGTTGGCCTGCCGTAAGCTCGACCGCGGGCGTGGGCGGCGGCGTAGGAGCCGCGGGGGGTGGGGTCGGCGCTGCGCTGGCTGCTGGCGGCGGTGCGGAAGCGGCCGGAGGTGGGGGGGGCGGCGGAGCTGGTGATGGCGGAAGTTCGCCATTGCCTCCCCCGCAGGCGACGAGGAGCATTCCAATGGAAACGAGCCAGTAGCGGCGCAGGGCGCGGCGGTGTGTGGTCATGTTCATGGGTGCGGAGGATCGCTCGTGCGGAGATTCGTTGCAAGATCATGCGAGGAAGGGCTCGGCAAGCGCTGCGTCGAACGAGTAAGCTCGGTGCAATTCATGGTCCGCGACAACTATGTGTTCGTTTGCCTCAATCGACGGCCGGCCGACCACCCCAAGGGGTCGTGCGCCGACAAGGAGTCCGACAGCGTCCTCGCTGCTCTCAAGGAAGCGGTCGCGCGCCGCGGGCTAGCCAAGGACCGCGCTCGCGCCTGTGGGGTGACCTGCCTCGACATGTGCGAACACGGTGTGGCGGTCCTCGTCGAGCCCGCGCACGTCATGTACGGGGGGGTGCATCCAGAACATGCGAGCGATATCGTCGACGCCATGCTTCGCGGCGAGGTCGTCGACGCGCTCGTCGTGGCAGCCTCGAGTCGGGGCGACGACGAGTCTCGATGACGGGGCGGGGGCGACGCCTTCAGGTGTCTTTTCGGCAGCTCCTTCGAGGGAGCTACTGGCGACTGGACTCCCCGGTCGAAGCGCTGCCCATCGCGATCGACTTGGAAGCCTGGTTCGACGACGTACGGGTATATGCGCGCGACCAGACCTGGACGCTGCGGGGTTCGGTCGTCGCGGTGGGGCTCGCGTCTCACCGGGAGATCCATGGATCGATCGTGTCGCGGATCTTCGAACACGGTCGCCTGTTTTATCGCGTCGGATTCGTCGGCGATGACGGCAGTACCTATCAATTGTGTGGGCAGCAGGAGTGGACCGGGCTCGCGCCACTCGCATCGCTCACTGTGATTGACGGAAGTCTGGAAGACGCAAGTGGGCTAGAGGTCGCACGCGTGAGACTGCGGTTGGATCCGCGCCGTGGGGGCCTCAGGCTGCTGCGAACGCTCCGTGTACGTTGGGCGGGCCATGCGCCCACAGCGAGGCTATGAGCTTGAAATGCGAGCCCTCGAGCGCGAGTCCAGTCTTGTCCTCATCGTCGACGTACAGGAGCGACTGATGGAAGCTATGCCGTCGCACGCGGCCGCTCTCGTTCTCAAGAACGCGTCGATACTGCTCGAGACGGCTCGTCTGCTGGGCATATCGGTGTTGGCCACCGAGCAGTACCCGAAGGGTCTCGGTCGGACGGTCTCGCCCCTCGGAGACTGCCTCGCGTCGCTCCGAGTGAAGCCGATCGAGAAGCTGTCCTTCGACGCGTGTGGCGATCCCGGCTTCGAAGCGGCGCTTGCGGAAATCACGCCGCGCACCGTGATCGTGGCCGGAATCGAGGGCCACATCTGCGTGTTTCAGACATCGCGCGAGCTGGTGAATCGAGGCATCGACGTGCGTATCGCATCGGACGCGGTCGCGTCTCGAGACGACACGAAGTGCCTGCGAGGTCTCGCCATGAGTGAGCACGCCGGTGCGATCGTCATGCCGACGGAGAGCGTTGTCTACGATTGGCTCGGCAGAGCCGGAACGGACGAGTTTAGGGCGATTTCGAAGCTCGTGCGATGACGTGCTACCTTGAACGGGACTCAGCCAAGGTGAGCCAACGCGAAATGGAGAGCTGCTTGTGATCGACCCCTCGGGGTCTCCGCCGGTGCCGGCACCGTCCGGTTCGAAGCCCGAGGCGTCCTCCACTATCCCGGCGCCGCGCGATCTGTCGGCGGATGTCATCACAGTGCTCATCGTGGACGACGAGCGCTCGAACGTCGAGTCGCTCGAGAAGATCTTTCAGCGGGAGGGAATGCGCGTACTTTCCGCTCCCGATGCCCGTCACGCGCTCGACCTCATTCGAACGCACCGAATCCATGTCGTACTCACGGACCTCATGATGCCAGGCACGACCGGCCTCGAGCTGCTGCGAGCTATCAAGCAGATAGCGCCGGACGTCGAAGTGGTCTTGATGACGGCGTTTGGCTCGGTCGAGGCCGCCGTGAGCGCGATGCGCGACGGCGCGTACGATTTCGTCGAGAAACCGTTGAAGCGTGTGGCGATCGTCAAGAGCGTGCGCAAGGCTGCCGAGCGCCAGAAGCTCGTCGCGGAGAACAAGTCGCTCAAGGACGAGATCAAGCGACTGGCACGTCGCGAAATCGTGGGGAGTTCTCTCGCCCTTCGGCGCGTCATTGATGTCGCGACCCAGGCCGCGCCGAGTCAGGCGACGGTTCTCGTCCTTGGCGAGAGCGGAACGGGCAAGGAGCTCATCGCGCGCTACATCCACGAGCATTCGGCTCGTGTGCGGGGTCCTTTCATCGCGGTCAACTGTGCGGCGATCCCAGAGCCCATCCTCGAGAGCGAACTCTTCGGGCATGAGAAGGGGGCGTTTACCGGTGCCACGGGCCGGCGCGAAGGCCGCTTCGCAAAAGCCATTGGGGGGACGCTGCTCCTGGACGAGATAGGAGAGCTGTCCCCCTCGGTGCAGGTCAAACTCTTGCGTGTGCTGCAGGAGGGGGAGTACGAGCCGCTCGGCGGCAACACGCAGAGGGCCGATGTTCGCATCGTGGCCGCGACCAATCGAGACCTCATTGCCGAAGTCGCGGCGGGCCGTTTTCGGGAAGATCTATTCTATCGACTCAACGTAATCGCCGTCACGGCGCCGCCGCTTCGAGCGCGGCGCGAGGACATCCCTCTGCTCGTGGACCACTTCCTGGGTCTCTACTGCGCCAAGAACGCGCGCGCGCGCCTTCATCCGACACGGGGAGCCCTGGACCGGTTGATGGGCTACTCGTGGCCAGGCAATGTGCGGGAGCTCGAGAACGTGATCGAGCGAGCGGTCGTCCTGTCGCGAGGCGACGTCCTCGGAGAGGACGATCTGCCGGACGCAATTGCGAACGCTACGCGGTGCGAGCCGACTCAACTTGCGTTTGAGATTGGCACTCCGCTCGAGGAGATTGAGCTTCGCGTCATTCGTGAGACGCTGCGGCATACCAAGGGAGACAAGTCACTCGCGGCTCAGCTCCTCGGCATCTCGACGCGGACCATCTATCGGAAGCTCGATGGCGTCCTCGAATAACGACGAGGGCGACTCGCGCGGCTCCGCGAGCGTGGAGGTTGCGGCAGGACGGCTTGGAGTCTTGACCTTCGACCATCACGACCGCGACGTCGTCGGCCTCACGTACGTCTATCCGGTGGTCTCGCGGCGGGCGAGGGGCGTCTCGATAGGGATCAATCTCAATCCCAACAACGCGTGCAATTGGCGTTGCGTGTACTGTCAGGTACCCGAGCTCGTCCGCGGCATGGCGCCTCCCATTGATTTGGCGCAGCTCGAGCGAGAGCTCAATCGGATGCTTGCGGCCGTAACGGGTGGCGACTTTTTGGCGCGTCACGTACCGCCGGAGCTGCGTAACCTCCGCGATGTGGCCCTCTCCGGCAACGGCGAGCCCACGAGTTCGCCGCAGTTCCGGGAGGTGCTGGAAATCGTCGTCCGGGCGCTCGGTCGCGTGAGTTTGTCCGTTCCCATCGTGGTGATCACGAACGGGTCGCTCGTCGACCGCGCGTCGGTGAGAGAGGCGTTGCGAACCCTAGGAACGATTCAAGGTCGACTTTGGTTCAAGCTCGATGCTGGCAGCGACGCGGGCATGGCCGCCGCGAACTCAGCGAATACTCACGTCGCTCGCCATGTCGCGCGCTTGGCGCTGGCCTCGACCCTCTGTCCGACGTGGGTCCAGTCGTGCTGGTTCGTGCGTCGCGACCGGGAACCGGACCCAAGAGAAGTGGACGCTTATGTTGGCTTGCTCTCGGCGCTCGTCGAGGATCGAGTTCCGATTCGCGGTGTGCTGCTTTACACGCTCGCCCGAGCGTCAAGTCAGCCCGAGGCCGCCGAGCTTCGCCCCGTGTCGCAGCCCTGGCTGCAATGCCTCGGGGAGCGGCTTCGAGCCGCCGGGCTGAGCGTCGACATCGCTTCGGCCGAGTGACTCCGAGCGCGTCCCTGTCAGCCGTCGCGACCAGTTGGGCCCCCCGCCCTGAGGGACGTGTGACAGATTGTCGTTGATCTTACTGCGGAACCCCAAGCGGGCGCCAAGGTGTCGAAGGGGCGCGGTTACACTGATAATAAATACCAGCACTGTTCGATACTTGCGATGTGGCACGCGTCTCGCATCGGATCGCTCGTGGGTCCGCTGGCAGGCGGGCTGCTGACGGCGGCGTTTCCATGGCGATCGACAAACTCCTGCGGCGCCACTTTTGGGCGGTTCTCCTCGCGCTCGTCGCGATAGGTGCGTTCTTTGATTCGCAAGGGATCATGAACGTTGTCGGCGCGACGCTCGTCATCGAGGACAAGCTCCTTGCGGCACCGCCTCTCTTGTCGCGGATGGTTCCCGCCGCCCCGTCCGCGTTGTCCCACGTGACGTCGGCGGACGCCATCATTGCGCGCAATCCGTTCGACTCTTCGGACGCCGGGCGCTTGGACGCTCCCCCTCCCGTCGAAGACGAGCCGGATGCCGAGGCGCCCGTGCCTGACCTTTCCGATCCGTTCCACGCGCCCCCCTGTGAAGGAGTTACGGTCCTCATCATTACCGCGTCGGCGGACCCGGATTGGTCGTTTGCTGCGCTCGAGACCACGCAGGAGAAGGGCAAGAGCGTGCTTCGGCGGCGCGGCGGGGAAGTGGGTGGAAAGACCGTCGCGTTCGTGGGGTGGGATCGCGTGTGGCTGACGTCGAGTGGTCAGCTATGTCAGACACAAATGTTCAAGCCGCCACCCGCCCCGAGTGCGTCGGCGTCCGCGGCTCCTCCTCCTCCTCCTCCGCCTGGCGGGCCTCCCGGCGTCTCGGACGATATCAAGAGGGGTGTTCAGAGGGTGAGCTCGACCGAGTTCAACGTGGACCGCGGCATTGTCGACAAGATTTTGGAAAACCAGGCGGATCTCATGAAAACGGCGCGCATCGTGCCGGAGCAGGAGAACGGCAAGGTCACTGGAATTCGTCTCTTTGGAGTACGTCCGGACACGTTGCTCGGAACGCTGGGCATGGAGAACGGCGACAGGCTCGAGAAAATCAATGGGTTTGACATGACGAGCCCGGAAAAGGCGCTTGAGGCCTACGCGCGTTTGCGGACGGCCGATCATTTGACTGTGTCTCTCAATCGCCGCGGGCAGCCCACCAATCTCGACTTCAACATCAAGTAGATCCTGCCATGGCCGAACCGTCTGCTCTTGACAATCGCACTCTCTACCGAAGAACGCTGATCACCGCCGGCACCATGCTGGGGGCGAGCGTGGTCTTCGTCGGTGCGCTGACGCTGGTCGCGTGGAGCTTCGTTGGGCGCTCCGTGCTGCTCGACAATGAGACTCAGCCTGACGCAGCCGTGAACGCCCCCGCTGCGAGCATGCACCCCGCGCGGTCGGTTGTGCCTGCCCCGAATGCCTCATCGTCGACCGGGAAGGGCCCAAAGTGAGATCAGCTCGGGAGTCTCTGAAACGCGCGACATTCTTCGTGGTGGCCTCCGCGGCCTGCGCTCTCGTCGCCGGCGGAGGTGTCCGCGACCTCCACGCGCAACCCCAGGTGCCAGGCCGTCCAATCCCGACCGTCACGACCGCGCCGGGTGCGCCTCCCGCCGCGCCGCCCGTTGTCAATGCGCCCAGCCTCGTCCCCGCGCCGGCCACGAGAACTGTTGGCGGCACGCAGAAAGGCATCGGAGACACGCAATCGCTCACGCAGTTCGAAACCGGGGTCGAGTATGCCCCGAGGGGCCTGAACGAGCGCGTGTCGTTTTCGTTGGAGGATGCCGACCTGCCAGAGCTCGTTCGCGTCATCGGCGAGCTCACCGGAAAGCGGTTCATCTTCGGGGGCAAAGTTCGCAACATCAAGGCGACCGTGTTCTCGCCGCAGAAGGTGACCGTGGCGGAAGCCTATCAGGCCTTCCTATCCATTCTCGAGGCGAACGGCCTGACGGTGGTTCCTCACGGCCGGTTCTACAAGATCGTCGATTCGCCGGACGCCAAGATGGGGGCGCCCGTCTACGTTGCCGGGCAGGGATCGACCGGCGAGGACCGCTATATCACGCGCCTTCATCGTCTCCGAAACGTGAGCGCCGACGACGTGGCCAACGTACTCGGCCACTTCAAGTCGAAGGACGGCGACATCACCGTCTACGCTCCCGGCAATCTCCTCATCATCACCGACACCGGGTCCAACATCCAGCGGATGATGCACATCCTCGAGGACATCGACATCGGCGGAGTCGGTGACCAGATCTGGATCGAACCCGTGCACTACGGCGCGGCGTCGGACATTGCCGCCCGCCTCGACGAAGTCTTCGATCTCAAGCAGGGGGCGCCCCAGAAGGATGCCAAAGGGGTCCAGGGGCCGCTATCGGCCAATGCGGACCTTCACATTACGAAGATTCTCGCCGACGACCGGAGCAACTCGCTCGTCATCATTTCGACGGAACGGGCGTACCTTCGGGTTCTCGAGTTCATCAAGCGACTGGACGTGCCGATACGGACCGGAGAGGGAGAGATTCACGTCCTCGCGCTGCAGCATGCCGATGCCGTGGAGCTCGCCAAGACGTTGAACGAAATTGTGACGGGGGCGGCGTCCGCCGCGACCGCGGGCGGCACGCCGGCCAAGGGGGCGACTCCGCTTTCTATCTTCGAGTCGGGCGTGAAAGTGAGCGCGGACAAGGCCACGAACTCCATTGTCGTGACGTCGAGTCTGCGGGACTTTGCCAATTTGCACACGGTCATCGATCGCCTGGACCAACCTCGCCGCCAGGTGTTCATCGAGGCGGTGATCATGGACCTGACCATCGACCGCGAGAACACTCTCGGGATGTCCTTCCATGCGGCGGATGCACCCAACAGCCCAATCGGTACTGGACAGTCCCTGATCTACGGTGGTCTCAATCCCTTCAAGTCCATTCTCCTTCCGAGCCCGACGGATTCGACCTTGAGCGCCTTTGCGCTCGGCGTCCGTGGACCCGGCGTGTCGGGTACCGAGAACCTGCTCGGCACGGGGGTTTCTATTCCTGCGTTCGGAATCCTTCTCAATGCGCTTGCAAGTACGAATGACGCGGACATCTTGTCAACTCCGCACATCTTGGCGACCGACAACGTTCCGGCGGAAATCAACGTCGGTCAGAATATCCCGCTCCAGACGAACTTCGGAGGGTTCGGTGCGCTGCCAGGGGCGACGACGGGCTCGTCGGCGCTGAGCGGGCTCGGCGCGCTTACCGGATTCGGCGGAGGTACCGCGCCTAGGCAGGACATCGGGACCAAGGTCAAGATCGTACCTCACTTGAACGACTCCGACGAAGTGCGTCTCGAAGTGACAGAGGAGATTAGCGATGTCACCGGGCTTCAGCCGGTGGGGACTCTGGGCGCGGTTCCCTATTCGAAGCGCACTGCGCAGACGCAACTGGTCGTCAAGGACCAACAGACGGTCGTCATCGGTGGGCTTGTGCGAAATCGTAATGCACGCACGGACACGAAGATTCCCCTCCTTGGCGACATCCCAGTCATTGGGGCGCTCTTCCGCTCCCGAAGCACGTCGATGCAGAAGTCGAATCTGATCCTCATCTTGACGCCGTATATCGTCCGGGAGCAGGACGATCTTCGAACGGTTTACGAACGCAAGATGCAAGAACGACAGGAGTTCTTGGATCACTACTTCATATTCAGCGACCAGACCGAATACGAGCCTCCGAAGGACTACTCCCGGACCAGTGGTCTGCTGGAGGCCATACGCCAGTCCATCATGGCCGCCGAAGAGGAGAAGAAGCTGGAAGAGCTCACGAGACCTCGCGAGATGAAGACTCACGAGCCAGGCCAACCATTGGAACTGCCCACGACGTTCCCTCGCGGCGGTGCCACGAGCGCCTCGGCCCCAGCGGCAGCCGCGCCACCGCCGTCGGCGTCCCAAGTCAACCAACCGCCTCCGCCGCTCAACGTTTCGCCCGCAGCGCGTACTGTCGAGAAGCTGGAGAAGTAACGGACCATGGGTGCGGAACAGCGATTCCTCGGCGCAGTCCTGGAGCGGCACGGCGTAGTGCCCCAAGACAAGCTCGAGGTCCTGTACAGCGCCCAGCGTGAGCGGACCGCCGATCTGCTGGACACGATCGTCAACACCGGAGTAGCGGATGAGATGAGCGTGGCGCGGGCGCTCGCCGAGGAGGCCGGCTTGCCTCTCGTGGACCAAGTGGATCCGAACGACATTGCGACGTCGATCGCTACGCGCATGCCCATCGCCTTCGCGAAAACTCACAAGGTACTCGTGACGGGCGAGGACGAATCGTGGGTGCGTGTCGTGTGCGGGGATCCGTTCGACACGCAGGCACTCGACGACCTCCGTGTTGTTTTCGGCAAGCCGGTGGATGTGCGCGTCGGCGGACGTGATCGCATCGAGAACGCGATCAACCGTGTCTACGAGCGGCAGGCGGGGGCCGAGCAGCTAGAGACCGAAGACGACGGTGCGGTCGACGAGGGAGCGAGTGATATCCTCGATTCGGATGAGGAAGCGCCGGTCATTCGATGGGTGAATTCCCTGTTCTTGCAGGCGATGAAGGAGCGAGCGAGCGACATTCATATCGAGCCGGAAGAAAAAGAAGTCGTCGTGCGTTACCGAATCGACGGCGAACTCTATGTGGCGCGTCGTGCTCCGCGGGCGTTCATGAACAGCATCATCAGTCGAGTCAAGATTGAAAGCGCACTGAACATCGCTGAGAAGCGCTTGCCTCAAGACGGTCGCATCACCAAGCGAATCGCGGGCAAGAGCTTTGACATTCGTGTCAGTACCATCCCGACGAGCCGCGGGTACGAGAGGGTCGTCATGCGCTTGCTGAACAAGTCGACGGTCTTGCTGGACCTTCCGGACCTTGGATTCAGCCCGCGCGACTATGCGCTCATGGATAGCCTCATTCGGAGGCCGGACGGCATCGTGCTCGTGACTGGCCCGACTGGAAGCGGGAAGACGACGACGCTGTACGCGTGCATCAATCGGATCAACCAGCCCAACCTCAATATCCTCACCGCGGAGGATCCGGTCGAGTACGAGATTCAAGGTATCCATCAAGTGCACGTGCAGGCGAAAATCGGCTTGACCTTCGCGAGTGCGCTGCGTGCGTTCCTGCGCCAGGACCCGGACGTCGTGATGGTCGGCGAGATCCGAGACAACGAGACGCTGGATATTGCGATCAACGCGTCTCTCACGGGGCATCTCGTGTTGTCTACGATCCACACGAACGACGCCGCCGGTGCAATCACCCGCACGATCGACATGGGAGCCGAGCCGTTTCTCCTTCGCTCGAGCGTGATCGGAATTCTTGCCCAGAGGCTCGTGCGTGTCCTCTGTACTCACTGCAAGTACGGCTATCCGGCCGAACCATCGGAGCTGGAAGAACTCGGGCTCACGGAGGAACGGACGCGATTGCGTCTGGCGAGACGAGCCAAGGAGTCGTCACGATATTTTCCCCGTGTCGTGAGCGCGCCTGATGTGCTCGAGACGTTCGACCCATCCGTGCGGCCTATCTTTTACAAGGCGCGTGGGTGTCCGCAGTGCACCAACACGGGCTTTAGCGGACGACGAGGAATCTACGAGCTATTGCTCATCGACGATGCGGTAGGGCCCCTCGTATTGCGCAAAGCGGACGCGCAGGCGATCAAGCGAGCTGCTTGGGAAGAAGGAATGGATACGCTGAGGGAGGATGGAGCGCGCAAGGTCCTGTCCGGGCTCACCAACGTCGAAGAGGTTCTCGCTGCCACCCAGGAGGATGCGGGGGCGGAGGGATCGCTTCGGCGGATGAGCGCGGCCGGCGCAGGGGGATGACGTACGATGGGAGTCTTTCAATACCGCGGAATCGTGTCGGGGACGGGCAAGCAGGTGCGTGGCGTCCGCGACGCCGACAACCCCAAGGTTCTGAGAGCGCTTCTTCGTAGAGACGGCGTCCTCTTGACCGAGGCGCGCGAGGAGGCCAGGGCGCGAGTCGATTCGGCCGGCGGAGCGTCGCCGCTCTTTCGGCGTGTCTCGGGAGGGGACATCGCGATGATGACCCGACAGCTCGCAACTCTCGTAAGCGCCGGCATCCCGCTCGTGGAAGCTGTCGCTGCGCTGATCGAGCAGATGGACAAGCCGGAGCTCAAGCGTGTGCTCACGCAAGTGCTCAACCGGGTGAACGAAGGGACGTCGCTGGCCAAGGCGATGGAGCCGCATTCGCACGTCTTCTCGAATCTGTACGTCAACATGGTGGCCGCCGGCGAGGCATCGGGTACGCTCGAGGGCGTTCTGGAGCGGCTGGCGGACTTCATGGAATCCCAGTCCAAACTGCGCGGGAAGGTGGGCGCGGCCCTCGCCTATCCGGCGCTCATGCTGGTGATCGGGTCAGCGCTCGTGGGGGTGATGATGGTCGTCGTCGTGCCCAAGGTGACGTCGATCTTCGAGAGCTTGGACCGGGCGCTCCCTTGGTATACGCAAGCGCTCATCGGCGTGTCACACGCTCTCGGGTCGAGTGAAATGCTGTCCTTCGTCGTGTCCGCGGCGACGCTCACCTTCGCGCGCTCGGCACTGCGCGACTACACGCCCAGCGAGCGGCAGCAGCACATGCTGTCCGTCGTCCTCGCCTTGGTGGCCGGCGGCTTGCTTTTGCTTGGGGCATTCCTTACGGAATCGCTCGGCGGGTATGCGCTTGGTTCGGCAGGGGGCGTATTGGTCGGACTGGGAATCGCTTGGCTCGTGGCGTGGGTAAGGACCGCGGAGGGGCGGCTCGCTCGAGACGGGTTGGTGTTGCGCCTTCCCATCTTTGGAGCCCTCGTGCGCATGCTCGCGGTGTCTCGCTTCTCACGGACACTGGCGACGCTGCTCCGGAGCGGGGTACCTCTTCTCCGCGCGATGGATATCGTCAAGAACGTTCTCGACAACGCCAAGCTCGAGAAGGTCATCGAGACAGCCACGTCGAGCATCCGCGAAGGCGAGTCGATCGCTGAACCACTCAAGCGCAGCGGTGACTTTCCCCCGATCGTGACGCACATGATCGCCGTCGGGGAACGGAGCGGCCAGCTCGAGCAGATGCTGGAGAACGTATCCAGGGCGTACGACACGCAGGTCGAGGCGCGTGTTCAAGCCCTCACGAGCTTGCTCGAGCCGATCATGATGCTCGTGATGGGCGGTGGCGTTGGATTCATTGCGTTTGCGATCCTAACGCCGCTCATCCAAATGAACGATTTCGTACAACAATGATGTCTGGTGAGTATCGTGGCGCAAACCCCATCGCAACCGAGAGTCTTCTTCCCCTGGGAGCGACGCCGTGGGAGCCGATGGCTCTTGGTGCGCGGGCGCCAGGCTCTTCTGGTGGTTGCCGGGACCCTGGTCGTGCTGGGCTTGCGGGAGCGGGAGCGCCGGGATGCGGCCATTCGCGCGACTCGGGCGACCATCACGACGACGATCCGTGCAGTGGCTATGTGGCGGGCGGACCACGACGGTGCTTGCCCGCCGTCGTTGGGAGAGCTCGTGGCGATCGGACACCTTCGCGCGCTTCCGCGCGACGCGTGGGGCCGGCCGTTGCGGCTAACATGTCCAGGGCGAGTCGATCGACGGGGGTACGAAGTATTGAGTGACGGGCCAGACGGAAAGCCGGGAGGGGTCGACCAAGTGCAGTAGATCTCAGGGTCGCGGGGCCCTTACGCGCGGGCCATCGACGCGTGAAACCACGCGGACGAAAGGAGCATACGAATGCAATCTTCCAAGTTCATCCACAGGGCGCAGCGAGCCACGGCACGAGGTCTCACGTTGGTGGAGCTGGTCATCGTGATCACGATCATAGGGGTGCTCACGGCGGCCATTTCGATCGGAGTACTTCGAGCCAAGAAGACAGCCGATGTCGGGGCCGCCAAGACGGCGTGCAACACCGTCCGTAGTGCCACCATCACATGGAAGGCCGCGCATCCGTCGGAGGACTGTCCGTCGGTCGCGCAACTCAAACAGAATAGGGATCTCGACACGGGATTCAGCGCAAAGGATCCCTGGGGAGGGCTGTACGTCGTCTCGTGCGACGCCGAGGAGATCACGTGCACGAGCCCTGGCCCCGACCGCAAGGACGGGACGGACGACGATATCCACGTTCCCGAAGTGGAAGCGCCGTCGGGCGGAAAGTGACGGTCAAGTCGTGCAGGTCGCTGCAGTGCGAACGACTCCGCGAGCGGGATTCACGCTCGTGGAGATCCTCATCGTTCTCACGCTCGTCCTGCTCGTGAGCGGCGTCGCCATCGCGGGTTCGGGTCAGCTCCCCTCCGCCCGTCTACGTCGGTCCGCTACCATGGTGGCGAGTGCGATCAAGGTCGCCTTCACCCGGTCGACGGCGACTTCGCGTGACCTGCGGCTCGTCATGGACCTCGACCGGCAGAAGATTTGGCTCGAGGAAGCCGACGTACCCATGCTCGTGACTTCAGGAGACAAGTCCCTGACGGGCGGTGCCGATCCAATGACTGCGGTCGAGCAAGCGGCCATGCTCGAGGGGGAGCGAATCATCAAGGGACCGCCGATTCCGAAGCCCCGGTTTCACCCGATCGAAGTCTTCGGGTTCGGCGATGTTGAGGGGGGCAGTGGTGGCAAACCTCTGCAGCGGGGAATTCGATTTCGGGCCGTACAGACAGCCCGCGACGATTCCGCGCGCTCGTCGGGCCGCGCCTACCTTTATTTCTGGCGAGGTGGCCGAACGGAACAGGCATCCATTCAGATTCACATAGGGGATTCGATCGACGACGATCGAACGCTCACACTGCTGGTGTCCCCGCTCACGGGGGCAGTCCGCATTCGGGGGGGCGCCGTGGAACTTGTGGTTCCGTCCGACGACGATCACGCGTCGGAGCGACAGGATACAGGGTTCTGACCATGCGGACCTGTAGAATGTCTCGACGCGGATTCTCGCTACTGGAAGTGCTCATGGCGGTCGCGCTCTTCGGTGCGGTGGTGACTACGATCCTGTCGGCGGAGGCGGGACTCTTCGCTGGCGGCCGCGCGTCGGCGAACATGTCGCAGGCGACGGCCATCGCTCGGTGTCGGATGACGGAGATCGAGGAGAAGCTGCTGCGGCTCGGCTATCCGGAGATCGAGGAGAACGACTCTGCCAACGTCTGCTGCGATGATCGAGAGGTGACGGGGTATTCCTGCGAATGGAACGTTGCCCGCGTCGTTCTGCCGCAGGCCAATGCCATGGGTTTCGCGGGGGACGCCGGTCTTGGTTCCGTTCTCGGGGGGGGGCTTGGTCTCGGCTCGGGGGGGGCCGGTGCCCTGATGGGCGGCGCAGGGACCAGTCTCGTGAGCGGCGCGTTCGGGCAGATGCTCGTCAATCCTATGGGAGGCGCCCAGCTCGACTTCGATGCCGGACTTGCAAGCATGGGCCAGTCCATCCAGCAATCCTTCGGAGGCGCCGGCGCCCAGGGCCTCCTTTCGATGGTGTTCTCGATCGTGTACCCGTCGCTCAAGCCGCTTCTCGAGGCGGCCATACGCCGAGTGACCGTCGTGATTCACTGGAAGGAGGGAGCGCAGCAGCGTAGCTTCACGCTGGTCCAATACGTGACGAATCCATCGCGCGCTGGGCTCCTCGCTTCGATTGCAGATGCTGGGGCGCTGCTGGACGGCGGCACGTCGCGATGATCTCCGGGCCGCGCACGCGATCGGGCGCCCGTGGCATGACGCTCGTCGAAGTGATGGTGGCCATTGCGGTGCTCGCGATGGTGTCCGTGCTCATCTATGGGGTAGTGGACTCTCTCTCACGCGGGCGCAAGGGCGAGGCCGAGCGCGCGGACCGAGTGCACCAGTTACGCGACGCGGTCTCGCGCATCATGCGCGACATGACGTCAGCGTATCTTTCCACCGCCGCACCGTCCAATCAGGCTCTTCTCACTCGGATGACCGCGTTTGTCGGGCGCGGCTCGGTACCCTACGGTCGCGTGGACTTCACGGCGTTCGCCCATCTGCGTACCCAGCGCGACGCACACGAATCGGATCAGGCGGAGGTCGGATATTTCGTCGTGCCGAACCCGGACGTGTCGGAGGAAATGGATCTCGTGCGGAGGGAGCAATCCCCCATCGACCTCTATCCGCTCAAGGGCGGCATTGTCAGCGTGGTGGCAGAGGGCGTTCAGCAGTTCAGTCTCAAGTACTTGGACCCCGTGACCGGCAACTGGCTCGATACGTGGGATACGACGCAGGTCAGCGGACAGCCGAACCGCCTGCCGTTGGCGGTGCGCGTGATCTTGGAGCTGAAAGGCGTGGGGAGGGATCCAGGACCGTCGTATACGACAAAGTTTTTTCTCCCCGTTCAACAACCTCTGTCGTTCGCGAACGGAACGCAATGAATCATAGAGGACCGTCCTGGCGCGTGGCGTGTGCACGCCGCCGTCGCGAGCGAGGCGTCGCGCTCATCATGGTGCTCAGCGCCATAGCGGTCATGGTTGTAATGTTGGCGGAGTTCCAGGACGAAGCGGGCTCGGAGTTCGCGTCCGCCACGGCCAATCGCGACGCGGTTCAGGCCGAGTACTTTGCGCGCAGTGCCGTTAACCTGTCGCGCCTTTTGGTGGCGGCCGAACCGACGATGCGCCAAGCGATATCCCCGCTCTTCGCCTTGATGCAGCGAACCGTTCCACAGCTTCCCGTATGGAATTTCGCCGATCGCATTCTCGGAGCGTTCAACGACCAGGAGGCGTCCAAAGACTTCGTTGGACTCGCAGGGCTGGATCTATCGCTTGGAAAGAATCTGGGCCTCAAAGGCGGTCGCTTCGAGGTCTCGATCGTGGACGAGGATTCGAAGATCAACGTCAATATGGGCGCGGCCAACGAAATTGCGCACCTGCGTCTGGCGAGCCAGCTCATGAGCCTCATGGCTCCCGTCCAGTACAATCCGCTGTTCGAGCAGCGGGACGCCTCGGGTAACTACAACGATCGGCTCACGACATGCGCAGCCATCATCGATTGGGCGGACCAGGATGAGCAGGCTTACTCGTGCGACGTGACTGCGACGCCGTCGTCGAATGCGGCGGAGGATGCGTGGTACCAACTTCTTCCGAAACCGTATCGTCGCAAGAATGCTCCCTACGATTCGCTCGAGGAGCTCCACCTGGTGCGCGGCGTGACCGACGATTTCTGGGCGACGTTCGTGGATCCGGATCCGACGAATCCGAGCAAGCGCAAGCTCACCGTGTGGGGACAGGGCACCGTCAACATCAACACCGCCAACGCACAGACTCTCTACGCGCTCGTGTGTTCGGGCGCTCCGAAGGCAGAGCTGTGTACGGACCCGCTACAAATGCAGGCATTTGCGTTGGGTGTAACGATGGGGCAGGGCATCAGCATGGGTGCGCCCCTCTTCGGGAAACCGAGCGACTTCATTGCGGCCATGAAGGGGCAGGGAATGCTGGGACCCATGCTGGCGGCGCTCGGAATGAAACCGGTGAAGTTTCAGTCCGAGAGTGAGTTTGCGAAAAGCCTTTCGACGGAAAGCAAAGTATTTTCCATCTACGCGGTGGGGGTCGTCAAAGGGTATCGTCGGGAAACGCGGGTGCGCATACACACCGTGGTCGATTTTCGGTCGCTCGCTCCGCTTCTCGCGTCGGCCGCCTCGACTGCATCGAGCTCGACGACGACCGCGACGGCATCGACTTCTGGGACGGGCCAATCGCTGAATTCGATTGCAATGGCGCTGCAGCCGAACGTCGGTGGGCAAGTTCTCTATTTCAGTATTGAATGACGTGAGGAGAGGTTGCGCATGCCGACGTGGCTAGGCATCGATATCGGGACCGCGGACGTGAAGGTGGCGTCGATCCGTTCGACGTATCGGAGACTCTCGGTGTCTCGCATTGCGAGCGCGGAGGTTTCAGGGGACGGCGGAGTCGCGGAGGCCGTTCGATCCGCTGTGACCAAGGTACTCGGTGGGCAAGCGCCAAGCGGGGACGCCGTGGCCATTGCGGTCGACGGGCGACGCGTCGCGGTGCACAACCTGCGCTTGCCCTCCGCGGCCAGCAAACAACTCGCCGAGGTCCTATCGTTCGAACTCGAGGCTCAGGTGCCGTTCGACCTCGACGGCTCCGTGTTCGATTGGACCGTGCTCGATCGGGAGACTGCGGGCGGAGAGCTGCCCATCATCGCCGCCGTTGCCCGCGTGGAGGACGTCAAGGCCCTGATCGAGACGGTTCGCGATGCCATTCAGATGGAGCCGGAGCGGGTCGCCGTCGGGGCTTTCGCGCTCGCCGGGCTCGCCGGACACGTCGGACCCCTGACCGAGTATGGCAGTGTCGCGGTGGTCGATCTCGGTAGCGCTGCGAGCGACGTGTTGTTTCTCGAGCACGGAGAGGCGGTGTTTGCACGGACCGTGTCCACCGGGACGGGGGGCTTGCCCGAGGCCGCGAGTCCTCTCGCACGCGACATCGCCCTGAGCGTGGCAGCCCATCGTGCCCAGGGAGGGTTGGCCCCGGAACACGTCTACCTCTGCGGGGACGGGGCGTTTGCGAGCGGGGCAGAGCCCTTCCTCTCCGGGGCTCTCAATCTGCCGGTGCACGTGATGCCCCCGCCGGACCTCGACGTATCAGCACTCAGCACGAGTGATGTGGCGGACCTGCCGCGGTATGCCAAGGCGATGGCCATCGCGCTGTCGCTCGCGGGCCGCGGCTCCGGTCTCAATCTGCGGCGGGGACCTCTGGTGTTCGAGCGCGGATTTGGCTGGGTGAGGGAGAAAATTCCCGTGCTCGCGGGACTGCTTTCGGTGATCGTCTTCGGGTTCGTTTTCAGCGCGTGGGCACGCCTGCATGTCGCAACCGCGGAGCGGCGCGCGCTCGAAGGAGCGCTTGCGTCGGTCACGCAGGAAGTCCTCGGGACTCAGGCTACGAGTGCGAGCGAGGCACAAAGCCTTCTCCTCAAGGAGGCTGCCTTGAATGACGAGGACCCAATGCCCCACGCCGACGCGTTCGATATCATGGTTCGCCTTTCCGATGCGGTCCCGCCATCAATGAAGCACGACATCGAGGAACTCGATGTCCAGAAGGGTCACGTGCTCGTCCGTGGAATCGTCGGGTCCATCCCCGATGCGCAATCCATTCAGGCGACACTCGCCGAGGACCGATGTCTGAGCGATGTCAAGCTCAAGAGCACGACGCAGGCGGTGGGAAGCGATCGGCAAAAATACCTGTTGGAGCTCGACCTCAAGTGTCCGGAGGACGCCAAACCAACGACGAAGAAGAAGAAGGGCGAGGCATCTTCGACGGACGGTGCCCTCTCTAGCCCAGTGGAGGGAAAGTAACATGGCGCGGCCTCTTCTGGTAATGAACGCTCGCGAGCGGCGACTCGTCGCGGGGATCGGATTCGTCTTGGGCTGCGTGGCCATACTCGCCATCCCTGTCGCACTCGACGCCGCGGTTCGGGCTCGCGAAAGCGACAATGATGAACTCCGTCAGGCGCTTACGGACGTCCAAGATGCGCGCCTGAGAGTTCGCGAACGCCAGGTCAAGAAGGACGCGATCGCGGCGCGATACTCGAAGAAGGCGCCCTCGCTGGCGGGCTACCTGGAGCAGATGGCCCGGCAGCAGAAGCTCGAAGTGACGGACTCTACGCCGCTGCCGGACGTGCCCCACGGCAAGCGCTACGTGGAGCACGGGACGAACATTCATTTGAAGAAGACGGGCATGTTGGCTCTCGTACGATTCCTGGAATCGCTCGAGAAGAGCGGTTACCCGATCGCAATCGCGCGCCTCGAGATTCGCAAGCGAAGCGGCGAGAGCGATGCCTACGACGTGGAGTGCGGCGTTGCGTCGTACGATCGCACCGAACCCCCCCTGATGACCAGCCCGACTGGGAGTGCGAAGCCGTGAAAGAACGAATTCGTCGATGGCTCAGCCACGCCGGCTATGTCGGCTTTCCGCTCTTTTACCTCCTCTGTCTCGTGGTCTTTGCGGCCGTGACGTTTCCGTTTCGTTTGCTTCGAGATCGCATCGTGGCCACGTTCAATGCTCAGCAGCGGGCCGGTGGCGGCTCGTATGAATTACAGGTGGACGACTTCCGCGGCTCGTGGTTGACCGGCGTCCGGATGAAGGGGGTGCGACTGCTCTCGGCGCCCACGGACGCCGGCAAGGCGTTGAAGACGCTCGAGATCGACGACGCGACGCTGCGATATGGCATCCTGGCAGCGCTCACAGGTTCTCGTGAAGTTACCTTCGACGTCTTTGCGTTCGGTGGCGAGGCAACTGGCGCGTATGCCACTCAAGGCAAGGACGTCTCAGTCGATGTTTCCCTGGACTCGATCGAACTCGGCCGAGTCACTCCGCTCGTCGACCTCGTCGGCGTTCCGCTCAAGGGCCGGCTCAGCGGCACCATGCACCTTCTGCTACCGGATGGCGCTATGTCCAAGGCGGCGGGAACGGTGTCGATGAGTGCGAAGGACGTGAGCGTGGGCGATGGCAAAGCGAAACTCAAGGGACAGCTTGCATTGCCTACCATCGATGTGGGCCCGGTTTCGTTCGTGTCCGAGGCGAAAGGAGGTGTTCTCAAGGTGAGCAAGCTTCTCGCCGGTGGCAAGGACTTGGAGCTCCAGGGCGACGGACGCGTTCTCTTGCGCGATCCCGTTACGGACGCAATCTGCGATGTACAAATCCGATTCAAAATCAATGATGCCTACCGCGGAAAGAACGACATGACCTCGACTCTCTTCGGGGAGCCGGGGTCCACCGCCGCTCCGCTGTTCGAACTCGCGGACCCCCGAATCAAACAGGCAAAGCGGCCGGACGGGTTCTACGGTTGGACGATGCGCGGGGCGCTGGGACGCGCGGACTTCGTGCCCGCCGGGGGCTCGGCGGGCAAGCCCTGACCGCAATTGGACAGTTGAGCGGCTACGGGCCGCTACGCTTCACGAACGTGACATCAATGGCCTTCCCGCGCTCACGCAAACGCGCGAGCGCGGGCTCCCGCTCGTGTTTGGAGGGAACCGATGCGACGGAGTTCTCGCGAGCGTACGGTGCATTCGGCGAGGCGGGGACGACGGAGGGGGCCGCGGCCGGCAGCGACGCCGCGCTCTCGACTGGGACCGGCGCCGCTGTCAGGTGCGCCTCCAAGGGAGGCAACGACGGGCGCGCACTCGAAGACGAAGGTGGGCGACGCGCTTCGCGCATGGCGGTCGCACGGTCGATGACGGCCTTCGAGCGGGTGTCGAGCCGAGTGAACCGGAGAGTGAGCTCTCCCTGTCCTTCGTGCGCGTCCTCTCGGAAGCCGATGGCTCGGCCTTCTCCGCGCAGGAGGACGACTCCCGTGGACAGAACGACCTCGAAGCGAAGCACGACGCCCTGAGGTTTCGAGGGTGCGCCAACCAGACTGACAGTCGTTCGCGACAGAGTGTCAGGCTCGCGCTCGAGGAGTTCATCCTCAGTTGCGTACGGACGAATCACACGAACGGCTACGGGGGCGGAGGGGCCTTCGCTCACGATACCGAGAGTACGCCCGCGTCGCCGCCCTTGGCGAGGCGGCCCCACCGTGGTACGCGCCGACCCGGTAAGATGATTCGCTCCAAGCGGGTACTCATTGTGGGAGCTGGAGCGCGTGAGCATGCGATTGCGGCGGCGCTGGCGACTGAGGGTCACGAGGTCGTGACCGCTCCGGGTAACGCAGGCACGGCCTCGATCGGCCGAAACGCGCCTGTGCGTTCCGATGACGTTGCCGGCCTCGTGGACCTCGCGGAACGGGGAAAGGCGCAGCTCGTCGTCGTGGGTCCGGAGGGCCCCCTAGCCCTCGGACTGGTGGACGCGCTGGAAGGACGCGGGATCCTGGCCTTCGGTCCGACTCGCAGCGCGGCACGTCTCGAGACGTCCAAGGCCTACATGAAGAACTTCTGCCGTCGGCACGGCATTCCTACGGCGTCGTATGAAGTGTTCGACGACCCCGACGCGGCGGAGCGGCATGTCCGAGCCAACGGCCCATTCGTCGTGAAGGCCGATGGTTTGGCTTCCGGCAAGGGCGTGGTCGTTGCATCCACAGTGGAGGAGGCGTGCTCGGCAATCGACCGAATCATGCGAAAGCGCGAGTTCGGGGAAGCGGGAGCAAAGGTCATCTTGGAGGAGCGTCTCGAGGGCGAAGAAGCGAGCTTCCACGTCGTGTCGGACGGAGCGCGGGCGATAGCGCTTGCGTCGGCCCAGGATCACAAGCGGCTACGCGACGGGGACGAAGGACCCAACACGGGGGGCATGGGGGCCTACGCTCCTGCGCCGATCGTGACGCCCGATGTGCACGAATCGGTGCTGCGGACGATCGTCGAGCCGACGCTGGC
This sequence comes from Polyangiaceae bacterium, assembly GCA_049512415.1. Lineage (GTDB taxonomy): Bacteria > Myxococcota_A > Polyangia > Polyangiales > Polyangiaceae > Palsa-1150. The sequence continues at coordinate 29,310 of JBEKXD010000039.1, read as the reverse complement.
GGCCATGGCGAGCGAGGGGACTCCGTTTCGCGGGGCGCTCTTCGTGGGGCTGATGATCGAGAGCGGAAGGGCGCGAGTCCTCGAATATAATGTCCGCTTCGGCGACCCGGAAGCCGTCGTCATCGCTCCCTTGTACGAGGGCAATTGGTTCGAGCTTCTCGCTGGTGCAGCGCGCGGCGACCTGTCCGGAGTGCGTGCATCCGTCCCGCAGGAGTGGGCGTTCGCCGTCGTGATGGCCGCCGCCGGGTATCCGGGTCGGCCCCGCGTGGGCGATGCGATCTCCGGTCTGGACGCGGCGCTTCCGAGGCGTGCCTTCGTCCGCCACGCCGGTACAGTGGCGGGCGCCAACGGTTCCGTTCTTACCGCCGGGGGCCGAGTTCTCGCCGTGGGAGCAAGGCGGTCCACGCTCGCGCTGGCTGCGGAAGATGCGTATGCCGCGGTCAGCGCGATCCACTGGGAAGGCGAACAACATCGATCGGACATCGGATGGCGCGCTCTTGCGCCAGGGAGACCATGATGGCGGACATCGTACCGCTTCTTTCGCTGCGCTATGACATCGACCGTCTTTCGGGCACTCTGGAGCGCGTCATTGCCCCGCCGTATGACGTCATTTCCAGCGAACAAAGGGCTGAGCTGGCTGCCCGGCATCCACACAATGTCGTTCGCCTTGAGCTGCCCGACGGGGACGAAACGACGAAGTATCAGCGCGCGGGTGAGTTGCTCCGGCAGTGGTGCGATGAAGGCGTACTTGTCCGCGACCGTTCTCCTGCCTTCTACCGCTACGAACAGACGTTCACCGATCCGGGACGCCGCGGAGGGCCGACGTTCCGGAGGCGAGGATTTTTCGGGCTGGTGCGTCTGGTGCCGTTCTCCGACGGCGTCGTGCTTCCCCACGAGCGTACGCTGTCCGGCCCGAAGCAAGAGCGACTCAAGCTGTTGCGCGCCACGTCCGCCGACGTCAGTCCCGGCTTCATGCTCTACCGCGACCCCCAGCGCGAACTCGACAGCGCTCTGGAGAACGCGGAGCCGATATGCGCCTTCACGACGCCCGATGGCGTGAGTCATTCACTCGCAGTCGTCGAGCGTCCGGAAAACATCCGGCGTGTCGTCGAGGCAAGTCGTCTTCGAACTCTGCTCATCGCCGACGGACACCATCGGTACGAGACCGCGCTCGAGTACGCTCGCGAGGTCTCGGCGGCGCATCCGGGGACCTCGGATCGCGCCGAGCATCTCTTTTTTCTGACCTATCTCGTCAATGGGGACGACGCCGGTCTCGTCGTATTTCCGACTCATCGGCACGTTCACTCGCTCTCGTCATTTTCGTTCGACACGCTGCTCACACGTGCCGCGGATACGTTCGTCGTCGGCGCGGTGCCGGCGGGGGCCGACGAGGACGTATTGCTGAACGCGCTGTCGCGCGCGGCAGGGCGCGGACCGAGTGTCCTTGCCGTTGTGGGGGACGGCCGTGCGGCCTTGTTGACGCTGCGCGGCGACATCGACCTGAGCGCTCATCCGACCCTGGCCACGCAGCCGGCCGTGCTACGCAGGACGGACGTGACGATGCTCCACGCGGGGATACTCGAGCGGATTCTTGGAGTCACGCCGGAGGCCCAAGCGGCGAAGACGAACGTGTGGTACCGGCAGGACGTCGGGGCTTCGATTGCGGAGCTTCGGGCGGGAAAGGGCGACGTCCTTTTCCTCATGAACCCCACGACGGTTGCACAAGTGCGCGACGTGGCCGAATCTGGCGACGTGATGCCTCAGAAGAGCACCTTCTTCTATCCTAAGGTGCCGACGGGGCTGTTGCTGCACACCCTCGATCCGAGTCGGATGACCTGGGGTGGGTGAGATCGCCGCCGCGCCTTACTGCGCGTCGACGCTCGTTCCTACAAGATGAAGGTGGCGCGAGAAAAGTGCCATGCTTAGGATGCGTGAGACGAACTACGGAAGCGGCGCCCCGGACGTCGGCACGCCGTGAGCGGAGCGACGCCGGAGTCGAACGGCGCATCGGTGTTAAGGGAGATCGCTCGACGAGAGCGGTTTCTCGAGTTGACCTGTCGTGAGAGGTGGAAAAGCCAATGTCGGAGAAGAAGCAGACGCCTGCCCGCCCGGAGGATGACGCGATTCAGTTCGGCGACGAGCTGCCTGTCCTGCCGATCCGCAATGCGGTCCTCTTTCCTGGGGCTGTGGCTCCGTTCGACGTGGGACGTGAGAAATCCGTTGCCCTCGTAGAGGACGTTGACAATCTATCGTCTCCGGTCATTGCAATCTTCGCGCAGCGCGATCCGTCGACCGACGACCCTGGGAAGGACGACCTGCACCCCGTGGGGTGCGCGGCGCGGGTGCTCAAAGCCCTGAAGCATAGCTCAGGGAACTATTCGCTCATCCTTCAGGGTCTGACGCGCATTCGGCTGGACGAGATCACGCAGAGCGCCCCGTACGTGAAGGCGAAGGTCGGGCGACTCGTCGAGCAGAACACGACCGACGACGAGGCTGAGGCGCTCAGCATGAGCCTGCGGGATATTGCAAAACAGGTGATCCAGCTCATGCCGGAGCTTCCGCGGGAGGCGGGCTCTCTCATCGACTCGATCCAAGCTCCAGGCGCGCTCGCGGATCTGGTGGCTGGCAATCTCGACGCGCCGGTCGACGAGAAGGCGGGCTTGCTCGAAACGGTGGACGTCAAGGACCGAATACGCAAGGTCCTGAAGCTCCTGACGCGCCAGCTCGAGATCCTCAAGATGCGTGAGCGTATCAACTCCCAAATCAAAGAAGAGATGGGAAAGAACCAGCGCGAATACGTCCTGCGGCAACAGCTCAAGGCTATCAAGGAGGAGCTCGGCGAGGACGAAGGAGACCAGGGCGATCTGGACGGTCTCGAGGAAAAGATAGCCAAGGCCTCGCTGCCCCAGGAAGCCGAGCAGGTCGCGAAGAAGCAGCTCAAGCGCCTTCGTAACATGCAGGTGGGGAGCGCGGAATACACGGTCGTCAGGACCTATCTTGACTGGATCCTCGATCTTCCGTGGCACACGCAAACGCCAGACAACATGGATATCGCGGCGGTTCGCAAGGTGCTCGACGAAGACCACTACGGCCTCGAGAAGGTCAAGAAGCGGATCTTGGAATACCTGGCCGTCCGCAAGCTCAAGAAGGACAAGAAGGGGCCGATCTTGTGCCTTATCGGGCCGCCCGGCGTCGGAAAGACTTCGCTCGGCAGAAGCATCTCACGAGCGCTAGGCCGGAAGTTCGTCCGCATTTCGCTCGGCGGCGTTCACGATGAGGCTGCGATTCGCGGCCACCGACGCACTTACGTGGGCGCCCTTCCAGGTCAGATCATCCAGGGAATGAAGAAGGCGGGAACGGTCAACCCCGTTTTCATGATGGATGAAGTCGACAAGATCGGTCACGATTTCCGTGGCGATCCCGCGGCCGCGCTTCTCGAGGTGCTGGATCCCGAACAGAATAACACGTTCGCGGATCACTACTTGGAAGTCCCGTACGACCTCTCCAACGTGATGTTCATCGCGACGGCGAACGTCGCCGACACGATCCCAGCGCCGCTGCGCGACCGCATGGAGACTCTGGAGATCCCCGGATACACGCGACGCGAGAAGTTGGCGATCGCGAGACGCCACCTCATTCCAAAACAGCTGGAAGAACACGGCATCACGAAGGAGCAGCTCGAGATTACCGACAAGGCAGTGGACCTGGTCATCGACTACTATACTCGTGAAGCAGGAGTTCGAACGCTCGAGCGACAAGCGGCGAGCATCATTCGCGGAGTGGCCGTGAAGATCGCGGAGGGCGATACGACCCCGCGAAAGGTGGACGACGAAGATCAAGTCAGAGACTTCCTCGGGCCCCAAAAGTTTACGAGCGAGGTTGCCGAACGTACCGAAGAGGCTGGCGTGGCGACTGGACTCGCGTGGACGAGTGTCGGCGGGGAGATTCTGTTCATCGAAGCGACCCGCATGTTCGGGACGGGCAAGTTGCAGCTGACAGGTCAACTCGGCGACGTCATGAAGGAATCCGCGCAGGCGGCACTTTCCTACGTCCGCACCAATGCGGAGCGATACGGGATCCCCAAGGATTTTTTCGAGAAGAGCGACATCCACATCCACATTCCCGCGGGCGGCATGCCCAAGGACGGTCCGAGCGCTGGGGTCACGCTGTTCACTGCGCTCGTGTCCATGCTGACGGGAATCCGGGTGCGTCACGATGTCGCCATGACCGGCGAGATCACACTGCGCGGCCGTGTGCTTCCCATCGGCGGTCTTAAGGAAAAGGTCCTTGCGGCACATCGCGCGGGCATCAAACGCGTACTCGTCCCGGAGCGAAACAAGGCGGATCTCGACGAGGTTCCGGCCGAAGTGAAGGGGGACTTGGAGTTCGTGTTCGTCAGCAAGATGGACCAGGTGCTGGAGGCGACGCTGGAGGAGATGCCGAAGCCAAAGGCCGACGACAAGACCGCGCAAGCGGCGCCGGCGACCAACTGAACCCTCGCTGTGTTCGCGATGGCTGCGGGCCGCAGCGCGTACGCCGCGGGGGGTAGGACGTGCACGAGATTCGCGCCGTCGCCGACGGGTAGCCTGCACCTGGGAGGAGCTTGGACTGCTCTCGCATCGTGGGTCGTGGCGCGCCGTGCGGGAGGCTCGTGCTTGCTGCGAATCGAGGATCTGGATTCGCCTCGGGTCGTCGCGGGTTCGCAGGCCGCCATCGAGGAGGATCTGCGCTGGCTGGGCCTCGACTGGGACGAGGAAGCTTTACGGCAGAGCGAGCGCATCTCGCACTACGAACGAGCTGTGGCGCGCCTGGCGGCCCAGGGCCTCGTCTACCCGTGCGACTGTTCTCGGTCCGAGATCTCGCGGATTGCGAGCGCCCCGCATCCGGGCGAAGAGGTCGTCTATCCAGGCTGCTGCCGCGACCGTGATCCGGCACGCCCCATGCGGCGGCCCCCCGCACTGCGTGCCCGCGTCCCTGAGGGAGAGGTCTGGTTTCATGACGGCTTGGTCGGCCGGATCTCCCAGAACGTGGCCCGCGAAGTGGGCGACTTCGTACTCAAGCGGGGCGACGGCGTCTTCGCGTATCAGCTCGCCGTGGTCGTCGATGACCTCGCGACTCGCGTCACGGACGTGGTCCGGGGCATGGACCTCCTCGGTTCGACGCCGCGGCAGATCTGGCTCGCGCGCTCCCTCGGCTGCGATCCGCCGCGCTATATGCACGTCCCTCTCGTGGTCGCCCCCGACGGATCTCGACTGGAAAAGCGTACGCGAGGGATTTCCATCCGCGAGCTGCGCGAGGCCGGAGTGTCGGCAGCGACGGTCATCGGGGAGCTCGCTCACGGCCTCGGCCTGCAGACCACCTGCGCGCCGACGATGCCAGCGCAGGTGGCGCGAGCTTCGGTCGCTGGCAATATCGCGTGGAGGCGCGAGCCGTGGGCGGTTTCCGCGTCTCTCGTTACGGTTGGCGGAGGGTTTGACCGAGCTCGTGGTCGGGCGCTCTGAAGGAAACAGCGGGCGGCTGCGGACTTCTCGTTGTTCGGACCGCCCTTGACTCGGCGTGCCTCTTGGAAGGACGATCCTCGCAGGATGCCCATAACCCCATTCGCGACTCGCCTCTTTCTTGGCTCGGTTGTCTCTATGGCATTCGCCGCGGGAGCTCTGGGGTCGGTGCCTGCTTACGCCGACGTGACCAAGGACCAGTGCATCGAGACCAATGCCAAGGCGCAGGAGCTCCGGCGTGATGGCCGGCTGGCGGCGGCGAAAGAACAGCTCGTCATGTGCGCGGCCGCGTCGTGTCCCTCGATCGTTCGCGATGACTGCACCAAGCGCCTCGACGACCTCGAGCAGGCACAACCGACAATAGCCTTCGAGGTCAAGGACGCGGCGGGCGCGGATCTCACGGCTGTGCGCGTGTCGGTCGATGGCCATTTGCTCGCGGACAGACTGGTCGGTACCGCGCTTCCGGTGGACATTGGAGAGCACGTCTTCACATTCGAGGTCGCGGGTCAGGCCGCCGTGTCGAAAAGTCTCGTGATCACGGAGGGCGAGAAAGGACGGCGCGAGCGCATCGTGATTGGCTCGACGACTGCGCTGCCGCCGGCCGTGATGCCTGCCCCCGAGGTCGCCCCATCTGCCGCGGCCCCGCCGGCCCCTGCGCCACTGCCCTCCACGAGCGTCACAGCGCTCTCCGCGCCGTCGGCACGTTCGACCGTCTCGCCTCCTCCTCCCGCAGGTGGGGGAATGGGCACGCAGCGGCTTCTCGGCATCGCCGCAGCGGGTGTTGGGGTTGTCGGTGTGGTCTTAGGAGGGGTCTTTGGCCTGATGGCCATCTCTGAAAAAAACCAACAGGTGAGCGATTGCCCCAACTCGAACAAATGCGTGGAGCGCCAGCAGGCCTTCAACGACCATTCGACGGGCCTGACGGACTCCACCGTGTCGACGGTCGGGTTCGTCGCCGGGGGGGCCCTCTTGGCCGGAGGCGCAGCCCTCTTCTTCACGGGGGGCCATGGCTCGGAGCGACCCGCACCTGGGGGCGTAATGGTCCTGCCGAGCGCTGGGCGCGAGGGCGGCGGGATCGCCGTGCGCGGGGAGTTCTGAGACGGGGCGGCTCATCGCTGTGGACAGCAGAAATCGGCGCGGATGCGCCGGTTCCTTGCCGAGCGGCGCTCGCGTGATCGACCTAGAGGTCGACCAGCTCGACGTCCCCGAAGGGAGCCCCTAGGAATCGCGTGGCCACCTCGCGAAATGACCGAGTGACGTCGGTGGCGATCAGGTGCACGTCGCCGCTCTCCTCGGCGCAGCGCCGGTCGAGGTTGCGCTCCAGAAGGAACGAACGAACGCTTGTGGCAATTGCCGCCGCGCTGTCGACGACGGTGACGTGCCGTCCAATGCGGCTCCGCACTTCATCTTCGATGACCGGTCGCAACAGTGGGTAGTGCGTACATCCTAACAAGACGACGTCCACATCGGCTTGGGCAAGGGGCTCAAGGTAGCGCCGCACGACGAGTCTCGGGACCTCGCCCTCCGTCCATCCTTCCTCGGCCAGCGGGACCAGAAGGGGCGCGGCGTGACCGAAGCACTCTGCGCGCGTAGATGACTGGGCAATCGCGCGCAAGTACGCGCCCGATGCGATCGTTCCCGCGGTGGCAAGAACGCCGACGCGACCCGTGCGCGTAGCCTCCACCGCGGCCTTCGCACCCGGTTCGATGACGGCGAGGACGGGAATGTCGAGCTCCACACGCAGGCGCTCCGGGGCCACCGCGCTCGCCGTGTTGCACGCGACCACGAGCGCCTTCACATCGCGCGCCACGAGATGCTTGGCACATGAAAGCGCGTACTTGATGACGGTGGCGGGCGCCTTGGTTCCGTAGGGGACGCGCGCCGTGTCACCCAGGTACACGATACGTTCGGCGGGCAGCGCATCACGCAACGCGCGTACGACAGTCAGTCCGCCGAGTCCAGAATCGAAGACTCCAAGAGGCGCGTCGCGGTCCACGGCTGGCGAGGTCGCCCCCGTCATCCGCTCGACCTCGCGCGATCGGCTGCACGGACGACGGACTCGAGCACGGCCATCCGCACGGCGACGCCGGCCTCGACCTGTTCGACAACCACGCTTTGGCTGCCGTCAGCCACGCGCGGGTCCATCTCGACGCCGCGATCGATCGGGCCGGAGCGCATGACCAAAGCATCGGACTTGGCTCGGGCCAGCACCCGCGCGTTCAGCCCGAACGTGCGCGCGTACTCGCGGGCGCTGGGGATCATCACTCCGCGCTGCCGGTCGTTCTGGATTCCCAACGTGACGACGACGTCGGCATCGGCGATGGCGTCGACCAAGCGCGTGTAGCCGCGCACCGTCGGGCCGAGCGACTCGACCGCGCGGGGCATCAGTGTGCGCGGACTGCAGAAGCGAACCTCTGCGCCCAGACCTCCAAGAAGAAGGGCATGGGATCGGGCGAGCGACGAGTGGAGAACATCCCCACACAGAAGGACAACCAGTCCCTCGAACTTCTTACCGTGGCGCCGGATAGTCAGGGCGTCGACGAGCGCCTGCGTCGGGTGTTCGTGCGCCCCGTCGCCCCCGTTGACGATCGATGCCCGGATGTGCGCGGCGACGAATTCCGGAGCGCCCGAAGCCGGATGCCGGATGACGATGGCGTCGGCGCCGAGGGCATCGAGGCTCTTGACTGTGTCGAGGAGCGACTCTCCCCGAGCAATGCTCGACGCCTGCGGACTCATGCTGATCACATCGGCGCCCAGGCGTTTGCAGGCGACCTCGAACGACGCGCATGTCCTGGCGCACGCGTCGAAGAACAGATTGACGACCGTTCGGCCGTGGAGCGGACGCACGCGCTGTGCACCGCCGCACGCCGCAGCAAGCCACCCGTCGGCTCGCTCGAAGACTTCGAGAACGTCGTCTCGCGAGAGCTGGGCAATCCCGAGCAAATGACGATGGGTCCACATAAATGGCGGTTGCGACGCGCGGACATTCGGCGACTCGAGAGTTCGCCGTCACACTAGTTTAGGTCTCGCTTGTCCTTCGGTGGAGTTCGGTTCTCGAAGATGTCTTCCAACCCCCCAGGAATGACGCTCAGCGGAGGCCACGACTTGCGCCCGCGAGGCGCGCCCCGCCGGCGCCGCGATGCAGCATCTGCTGCGGTGCCCCGTTTGAGCCATGCGAGGCGAACGCGCAGCCATAGTCGCCTTGCGGGCGAGGGGCTCCCTCCGAGCGCGTAGCCCGCAGCCATGCCGCCCAAGGGGGCGATGGCCCCTTCGGGCAACCCTTCGGGGAAGGCAAAATTGAGTGCGCAGAGAAGCAAGGTCAGCCACACGAAGTGCTTCGCCTTCATCGGCAGGATAAAGAATGCGCTAACCTTGAGATCCGCGAATTCGCGTGCCCATGCGACCGACATGGCCGCGATGACTGCGGCCGGACCGTGCACGAACCCCGGATGGAAGCGGACCTGCCCGACGTCACCCATGAGGCGATCGGCCGCGACGGCAGCCAGATTGCCCAAGCCTGCCGCCAGAATCATGAACCGAAGGAACCGGCCCGGCCCCCAGCGCTCCTCGAGCGGCGCTCCAAGAAGGTAGAGACCGAGGATGGAGAAGACCAGAAAGCTCCAGCGCTCAGGGGGCGCTGCGAGCATGTCTGCGCTCACCAGGCGCCACGGCTGCGTCAACGCACGGCTCATCTCGCACGCCAGAACGTCGAACAGCGCGTTCGCGGCCGGGCGCGAGCCGGCGGTGACGAGGCCGAGCACCGCTGTCACCGCGAGCACGGACCAAAGCACGTGGCCCGGCTTGGGGAAGACGACGCGAGTCACGTCCGTGGGCCTCATCAGTCAAGACGAGCTTAGCCCGGGCGTTGCGACCGCGCGAGGCGCGTTCCGCGTGCGGATCTATTCGTTCGAGCCGTCTGCGGCGTCGCCTGGGGTTGCATCCGCGCCGCCCTCCGCATCGGTCGCGGCGTCGACGGTGGCGTCGGGCCCGGTGTCTCCGCCTTCGCCGGGGCTGAACGAGGCCTCCGTGTCGGCGTCGCCGCTTTGGCCGTTCGCCGTGGCATCGACCGTTGCATCACTCCCCCCGTCCTGTCCCAGCGCGGCTTCGAGCGTGGTGTCCGCCTCGGCATCGCCAGCGAAGCCAGTCTCCCCGGCGCCATCGTCGGCGCCGTCGTCTCCCGCCGCGGCGTCGAGTCCGCTCTCGGGAGGCGCGTTGCACACTGCGAGCGGACAGCAGTCGGCGATCGCGGGGACGCCCAGCACTTGGGTGGCCGTGCACGTGTTTGCCCAATTGGCCGAGGGGGCCACGGCGGTCACGAAAGGCAGGCACACGCTGTTGTCGAGATGGGCAGGATCGCAGGCAGGCAGCGGAGCGGCAGCGTCACTGGTAAGGTAGTCGTAAGTCTTCTTGTCGAATGCGAAGAGCGCCGCGGAGTACGTGTAGAATCCCGCGTCGTTCGTCGGCAGATTCGCGAAGATGGCGTCGGCGAAGCAGTCGTAGACCCCCACCCACGGTGGCCCCGTGACGCTCCCGGCGTCCGAGAGCGATGCCACCGAGCCGGCGTTCGCACATGCCTGTCCGGCGTCTGCCGGGCAGGACATCGCGCCGCCAGCGGCCGGTGAACCGGAGTCGGCGCCCTCATCCGAAGCGTCCGGACCCGCGTCCTGGTCTGGCCAGACGTAGACCGCATACCGATACACCTGACCGTCGCCTTCGCCGCACCCGTACCCGGCGGTCACGCTGGTGGCGCGAAACACCAAGCCCGTGATCGGCGTGTACGCGGTCCCCCCTCCCGTGTTCGGGCATCCGAGCAGCGAGCTCGATGTCGCGGCCGCCAGCCCAAGAGCCCACGTCCATCGCCTGCCAGAACGGGGACTCACGGCGCCTGCCTTACGCTGAAACGCGCCTCCCATCAACGAGCCTTGCCGATGATGCGCTCGATCGTTCGCGTCGTCATAGTCCCGTCTTGAACCTCTCTGTCGACGAGCAATGCCTTGTGTAAGTCGATGTTTGTCCGGATGCCGGATACGATGAACTCATCCAGAGCGCGTCGCATCAGGGCGATCGCGCTCGGGCGCGTCGGCGCATGGACGATTAGCTTGGCTAGGAGCGAATCATACGCCGACGGAACCCGCCACCCACCGTAGACACCGGAATCGACGCGCACATTCGTTCCGCCGGGCGGGCCCCATTCCGTGATGAGGCCGGGCCAAGGCGCGAAGGTCTTGGGATCTTCCGCGTTGATGCGACACTCGATCGCATGGCCACGCATCGGGAAAGGGCTTGCCGTCGGCAGGTCGAGCACCTCGCCGGCAGCCGCTCGAATCTGAAGGACTACGAGATCCAATCCCGTGACCATCTCCGTGACGGGATGTTCGACCTGCAGGCGGGTATTCATCTCGAGAAAGTAGAGCTCGTGTCCCTCGTCCATGAGAAACTCGAGCGTTCCGAGGGACGAATAACCGGTTTCGCGAAGGGCGCGGGCGATGATCGCCGCCATGTCTTTGCGCTTCTCGTCCGACAGAGCCTGGCTGGGGGCTTCTTCGATCACCTTCTGGTGGCGCCGCTGAAGCGAGCACTCCCGTTCGCCGATAGTCCAGACGCCGCCATGGTGGTCGGCCAGCGCCTGAAACTCGATGTGACGCGGGCGCTCGACATACCTCTCGCAGAAGATGTCGGGATTCTTGAATCCGCTCTCCGCCTCGCGACGGGCGGACGCGAAGGCGTCAGGCACTTCGGCATCGCTACGAACAACCCGCATTCCGCGTCCCCCGCCGCCGCCGCTCGCCTTGAGGATCACCGGATATCCGATACGGCCGGCCTCGTGCTTGGCGTGGTCGGCGTTCTCGAGTACCCCGCTCCCAGGCAGGAGCGGAAGTCCAAACTGAGCAGCATTATGGCGCGCGCGCACCTTGTCTCCCCAGGCTCGCATCGCGTCGGGGGAAGGACCGATGAACGCGATGTTGCACTTGGCACAGATGCGGGCAAATTCTGCGTTCTCGGACAGAAACCCGTAGCCCGGATGGATCGCGTCGGCGGCTGTGATCTCGGCCGCGCTGATGATCGCTGGAACGTTCAGGTAACTCTTGGCTGCCGGAGCCGGGCCGATGCAGACGGCCTCGTCCGCGAAGCGAACGTGCGCCGCGCGGGCGTCGGCTTCCGAGTGAACGGCGACCGTTCGGATGCCAAGATCCCTGCAGGCGCGCTGGATTCGCAGCGCGATCTCGCCGCGGTTCGCGATGAGGACCTTCTTGAACATGCCGCGCGCGGGCTAGGCCTTCTTGATGCGAAAGAGCTTCTGCCCGTACTCGATGCTCTTCCCGTTTTGAGCGAAAATCTCGACCACGGTGCCGGCGCATTCCGCTTCGATTTCGTTCATCAGCTTCATCGCCTCGATGATGCAGAGGGTCTGACCCGTGCGAACGACCGAGCCCACCTCGACGAAGGGAGGGGCTTCCGGAGACGGCGCGCGGAAAAAACTCCCGACGAACGGACTGGTCACGTCGACCGTATCGTCGTCGACGACCTTGCTGGCCGTCGCAGGGGCGTCCACTGGGCCGGCGGCCGGGGGCACGATCGAGTGGGCCACCGGCGACGGGTAGGGCGGAACGAAAAGCGAGCTCGGTGCGTTGCCTCCGGCCCGGGACACGCGCACGCGAACGCCTTCTTCTTCGTGTTCGAACTCTGCGATCTCTTTTTCTGCGAGAAGATCGAAGAGGGCTCGTAGCTTGTCGAGATCCAGGCTCATAATCGGGGAGATGGCGCAGTCCTTGGCTCGCCGGGCGAGCAATGGTCGAACGACACGTCGGCGCGCACCTTAGGCTGGTTGGCGCCGCCTGGGAAGTGTTCGCGCGTCGCAGCTGCCTCTACACGTACGGAGCGCTGCGGACGATCGATATCAAACCCTCGAGCGCAAGTTCGTAGCTCACGGCGCCAAACCCTGCGACGCGAGCGACGCACGCGCGAGCCGCGAATGACCGGCGCCGGAAGGATTCTCGGGCGTCGGGATTCGAGAGGTGAACTTCAACGCACGGCGGCGACCCGGAGCGCAGCGCGTCGAGAATTGCGATGGATGTGTGCGTGTACGCCCCCGGATTGAGGATCAATCCAGCGAACCCATCGTCCGAGGCCGATCCAATCCAATCCACGATGGTGCCCTCGTGATTGGTCTGCCTCGCCTCCACCTCCGCGTCGAGCTCGCGGGCGCGGCGCTCGAGTCGGTCGTGGATCTCCTTCAACGTGATGTGCCCGTAGACCTCAGGCTCCCGAACTCCGAGCCGCTGCAGATTCGGACCTGAAATGCACAGAATGCGCATACCGTCACCGCAGTTCAGCGATGAGTCGCGCGGCCGCGGATCGCATCAAGAAGCGGGCCTTTCCCATGTTGCCATCGGGCCGCAGCGCCAAGGCCAGGAAGTAGGAGTCTCCGAGCGTTCGGATGAGCGTCAGGAGCTTGTCCGTGCCTATCGCCACTTCGTTCGCCTTGCCGGCTTCGAGCGACTCGGCGGCGCGTTTGATCGACCCAAGGACGACACCAAATTCGATGCCGATCGTCGTGATGTCGAATGGAGCCCCTTCGCGCGCGTACGTTTCGACTGCGATCCCCTCCGAGTCCATGATGAGACCGGCAACGCCCCCTTCGGTCCTATCGACGATCTGCTGCAGCGTGCTTTCGAACATGTCCCTCGACGTCCAAGCTAGCATCATTGCAAAGGGAGGATACGACCGAAGCGGACGATCGCGTTAGGTGGGGAGGGAGCCGCTACGCTTCCGGGCGACGTTCGATGGTTTCGGACTCGACACGGAGCCGGTCCGTGGCCACCTTGCGTTGACGATGAGCGACGAGAACTCCAATCCGCTGAAAGACGTTCGAGACGGGGTGGGGCTGCTTTTCCGTGCGGCCAAGTGGGCTGTGAACAAGCTGCCGACCGACAGCGTGGAAGAGGTCGTTCGAACGAGCGCGCGCGAGGTGGGCCGTGCCGTGCGCAACGTCGCTGCGACGATCGAGCGCGAAGTCAGGGGGGGGAGCCACCCGGCGGGCCGCGAGGAAACACCTTCCCATCCCGCGGACGAGCCGCCGTCCGGCCCGAAGCCGCGGGTGTGAACGGGGGCAAGGAGCGTTTTTTCGCCGGCTTACTCGCACCCCGCGTCGGGATGTTGCAGAGCCCAATTCTCGAAGGCTCGCCCCAACGCGTCGGTAACCAGGTCCGACGCCAGTGCCCCACCTTTCGCGTTGAGGTGCACCCCGTCGCCTTGGGTCATTCGGAGGTGCTCCCAATGCGCCATCGAGCCATCGCCTCCCATCGCAAGACGGAAGTCGAAGAACGCGCTCTTCGTCTGCTCGGCCGCCGAGTGAAGGTCGGACCCGACGCGCAGGAGCCACCCAGGGGTCTTGAGCGCTCCGTCTGCGCCCCAATCCGGTGGGGTCATGATCAAGGTGCTCACGTCCGGAATGGACCGTCTCCATCGAGCGATGACGCTGGACATGCAGGTCACGCGGTCGACGTCGGATGGACCCCACGCGTTCGTGCCGATGTGAAATACCACTAGGTCGTAGGGTCGGTGTTCGAGTATTTCGCGGTCGAGCTCCTCGCTTTCGCGGAGCAGGCACGCGCAGTTGAGTGATCCGACGCCCAATCCGTCGACCTGAACGCCCGGGCCCTCGCGTTCGATCACCGCGCCGAGGAGCCGGACGGATCTCGCCGATCGGACCACAATCTTCATCTTGTGGGGACCCTCGGGAACGTCCACCCCTACGAAGGCAAAGTGCGCGGTTTCCCGGTCGTCGGTGGATACAGTTGCCCTGGACTCCCCGTCGACGCGCACCTCGAAGGAGCCGCCCTTGGGCCGGGCAAGGTAGTAGACCTCGAACCGGCTCGCACGCGTTCCCACGAGGGAGTCCTCGGGGGCCGTGCCAATCCAGGACGTCGCTCCAGGCCGGCGACTCTCCGCGGCAATGAGCCCCGTGCCGTACCAAAGGTCGGACCTTGGAGTTGGGTGCGTGGAGACCGTGTAGGCTTCCCACGCGTCGGTCTGGACTCCGAACGCAACGTCCTGGTGTTGGTACCACGGCCAGGGTCGTGCCAGGGCGTGGAAGCCGTGGCCCGCGTCTCCGAGAATCGATTGGAGCGTGCGACGCATCTGGCCACTGAGGACGTCCATCGTGCCGTTCGAGTCGCCGTAGACCGCGATGCGCACAGGGGGCGTCCGTCGGCCGCGCAAGAGAAGAGACGTGTGTTGGAAGTATCGTGAGAGGGCGCCGTCGGGGTTCTCGATCTCGACGGCTGGCCCGGAAACGTCGGCGGGGACCCGGCGGGGAAACTCCGAGTGGAGAGGGGCGCAGGGTGCGGAGCCTGCCACGGGCCCACTCACGGCGGTCGGTTGCGCGGTTTCCGCGGTCTTCGCGCCCGCGTCTCTAGGTCTCGATGCACATTGCCTACCGCGGCAGCCGACGAAGCCGAGAAGCACCCAGAGTGCGGTGAGGAGGCGACCGGTGTGCAAGCGGAGGGGTTCTTCTCGCAAGGACATGTCCTGCCCAGACGTTTGCCGACGCAAAATGCCCGACGGCCCCCTAGGCTACCTGTCAATGCGCACTCTCGGTTTGTCCGTGCCGATCCTCGCCGCCGCGATCACGCTCCACGCGGCCACCGGGCTCGCACAGCCTAACCTGCCGCCGCCGCCGCCGCCGCCGCTCCAGGCAGGCGTTCCGGTCGAGTCCTCGCCGCCCCCGCCTCGGCGCGCCGCGACTTCGGCACCTCCCGCCCCTTCCCCGCCTTCTCCTCCAGCACCCCCACCGCCTCGACGAGCGGCGGCGCCGTCGGCACCTTCGCATCCGGCGCACTCTCGAGCGCGCGTAGACGTCTTGTCGGACGAGCCCGCGCGGCGGACTGCTACAGTCTCCTTCAGTCCTCTTCCGCTCGCCTGGGGCCGTCTAGGGCTCGAAGCCGAACTGGAGGTCGCCCGACACCACGCGCTGGTCGGAGCACTCAGCGCGCTGGTCTTCCAGGCCGATAGAGGAGGATCCGGGACCATGCTCTCTGCTGGTTTCGGCTTTGCGAGCGCCACGTCGAGCAGCGTTGGCTTTGAGGTCGGCTATCATTACTGGTTCGACGCGCGTCGCAGCCTTGCGGGTCCCTACCTCGGCCCGTCCCTTCTCCTCGGCACTACGACCCAGGCCACGGCGGGCGATAGCAGCGGTTGGCAGGGCTATTGGGGGGGGGCATTGGATGTCGGATGGGAGGAGATCTTGCCCGCGGGTTTGACCCTCGTCGCGGGGGGCGGTCTGGCGGTCGCTCACATGGCGGGCTCCAGCGAGCCCTACCCCCGACTCGTGGCACGCGTGGGTTGGGCGTTTTGAGCAGGCGCCCGTCGGCTATGCGCTGAGTCCTCGGGCGGCAGGGCGGTTCTCACCAGCGGCGTTCGTCGATTCGTGGCAGATTCGGCGACGTGTTCCTACCCGTCCGTGACTATCTCCCGAGCCGCTCGGTTCCCTTCGTCAACTACGCGCTCATACTGGCAAATGGGGTGGTCTTCTTCACGATCGCGGCGCCGTTCGGCGACTCGGGGGACAGGTCGGGTCTGCTCGTCAGGCCGTGGGAGTTCGTGCCGGCCAGCGTGTTCGTCGACCCTCTCGCCGCCGTGCTCACCGTGTTCACCAGCATGTTCATGCACGCCAACTTCCAACATTTGGGGGGCAACATGCTCTTTCTATGGATCTTCGGGGACAACGTCGAAGACGCCATAGGCCATTTTCGCTATTTGGCGTTCTACCTCGCAGGGGGCGTCTGCGCTGCCGTCGCGCAGGCGATTCCCGATCCGCTGTCGACGGTCCCAATGGTCGGCGCGTCGGGCGCCATTTCTGCGGTGCTCGCCGCGTACGCGATTCTCTACCCAAGATCGCCCATCGCAGTTTTCCACGCCATTATCCCCTTATGGTTTTTCTGGGGTCCGTTCTTCTACTTTCCGGCGTGGCTCGTCATCGGATTGTATTTCGTCGTGAACTTGGGCGATGCGCTTGTCTCGGGCGGGCAGGGAGGGGTCGCCTTCATGGCGCACGTCGGAGGTTTCGTCGGGGGCGCGATTTTGCTCCGAAGTTTCATGGCTGGTCGCGAGCGGGTGGACCGGTATGCGCGCTGGCAGAGATGGACGCGGCAGCGCCCCCGCTACGACGGGTGGTCCTGAGCGTCCCGGCTCGCATCCATCCACGTGACCGGTACGTGATTGAGCCACGTGGCCTGTCTGCGGGCGAAAACGCGCGTCGCCCGCACGATCGCTGTCTCCAGGTCGTGGCGCGGGAGCTCGCCTGCGAGCATCGCGCGCACCTCGGCGTAGCCTACGCTTCGCATCGCCCTCGCGTCGTCGAAGCCGCGCTCGCGCAGGGTTTCGACTTCCTCGATCCATCCGCTGGCGAGCCATCCGGCGGTGCGCGCGCGAATTCGCTCGGCGAGGATCGCCGGCTGCCAGGCCAGGCCAAAGAGTTGCGACGCGTACCTAGGTGAGGCGAATCCGTGCTCCCTCTGCCAGTCGCTCATCGGTTTGGACGTGAGCTCGTAGACCTCGAGCGCTCGACTGACGCGAACGAAGTCGTTTGGATGCAGCCGCTCGGCGCTCGCTGGGTCCACCGCCCGAAGGCGGGCGTGCAGAGCGGCCCGGCCCTCGATCTCCGCGATTCGGCGGAAGTTCTCGCGCATCGCCGCGTTGCCGGCTGGGGCGTCAGCCAAGCCGAAGAGCAGCGCCTTGATCCATAAGAACGTCCCCCCGCACACGACGGGAATCCGCCCCCTCGCTCTCACGTCGGCGATGGCGCGCGTCGCGAGCGCCGACCATCCCGCGGCATCGATGGGCTCGAGGGGGGCCATCGCGCTGACCAGGTGGTGCGGAGCGCGGGCGAGCTCCTCTCGACTGGGCTTGCCGGAACCGATGTCGAAATGTCGGTACACCTGGATGCTGTCGGCGCTCACGATCTCGCCACCAATGCGTTCGCTGAGGGCGACGGCGAGCGCTGTCTTGCCGCTGGCTGTCGGTCCGACGACCGTCAGGAGGCAATCGGGCCTCCACTGCCCCAGGACCCGCTCAACGACCGACGCGCCGCTCGAGATCATCGTATCCAATTCGTGTCACCACCGGACGGCCATGAGGACAGTGTCCGCGGAAGTCTACGTCGTCGAGCGCCTGCAGCAGAGCGATGGCCTCCTCGCGCGATACGGGGTCTCCCGCGCGCACGCTACCGTGGCAGGCCATCGTCGCGAGAACGAGATCGACGGAGTCGCCGAACGGCCGCTTGGCCTCTCGTGCAAGTTCGGCAACCAGATCGCGTACGAGCCGGTCAGGTGTCGTACGAGTCAGAAGAGCCGGAATGCCGTGAACGGCCACGGCGGTAGGACCGACAGCGCGCAGCTCGATACCGAGGAGAGTGACGTTGTCCGCCTGCTCATCCAATGTGGAGACTTCGGTGGACGAGAGTTCGACGATCTCGGGAATTAGCACCCGCTGCATCGGAATGGATCGGGAAGCGCGCGCTCGCGACAGGCGATCGAAGGTGACGCGCTCGGCCGCTGCATGCTGGTCGAGAATGTAGAGGCCGTCCGGTCCTGCGCACACCAAGAATGTGGCTCGCACTTGGGCGAGAAATTCCAGCGAAGAGAAGAAACCGGGGGTTTCGAACAGCGTGGGCGCCTGGGCGGGGGCTGGCGGCGCGGCGGAGGGCTCCAGCTCCAGAAGCGAGCCGAGGACGGGCTCGGCCAACGTGTCCGCTTGGGCGGGGGCGCATCGCGCGAACTCTCTCCATGGGTCGTTGCCATTGGTGAGGCTTGGCGACAGCGACAGGGGCGCGGCGCTCCCCGGCGGGCGGCTCGGCAGCGGCGGTGTCCCGAAGGCTCGCGCCAGACCGGCGCGAAGCTCGCGCGTGGTTGCATCGAAGACGGCGCGCGCTTCGGCGAACCGAACCTCCGACTTCTGCGGGTGAACATTGACGTCAATCTGGTCGGGGGGCAACTCCACGTAGACGACGCCGACAGGGTACCTGCCCGCCTCGAGCACCGAGCCGTAGGCCTGTGCGATCGCACGGGCCAGAGCTCGGTCGCGGACCGGCCGTCCGTTGACCAGAAGGTAGAGCCCAGCGGCTCCGGCACGCGCTCGCTCGGGCGGACTTAGGTGCGCCTCGATGAGCAGCGGACCGCGTTCGCCATGGACGGATGCGAGCGCCTCACCGTAGAACGCCTGAGCGGCACGTTCCCGTCGGCTCCCGACGCGAAGCCACTCCTTGGCGCTGCGTCCGTCTCGGCTCAGGAAGAAACTCACGTCGGGGCGAGCGAGCGCTGCCACGAGCAGGGCATCTGTGACGTGAGCCGTTTCGGTTCCAATGGATTTCATGAACTTGCGCCGAGCGGGCACGTTGAAGAAGAGCTCGCGAACCTCGACGCTCGTGCCCGGGCGCGTGCCCACCGGCCGCGTCGTCAGAGGGCCGCCCCCTTCGACGAGCACTTCGGTCCCTTCGTTCTGCGCCGGCACGCGCGTGACAAGGCGCAGTTTGGCGACCGAGGCGATGCTCGGCAGGGCCTCACCTCGGAAACCGTAGGATTGGAGTCGAAAAAGGTCTTCGCTCGATTGAATCTTGCTTGTCGCGTGCCTCTCCATGGCCAGCTGGGCATCGTCGGCATCCATGCCCGATCCGTCATCGCTCACGCGCACAAGCCCGACTCCCCCCTGCTCGAGGTCCACGTGGATGCGTGTCGCGCTCGCGTCGAGCGCGTTCTCGACGAGCTCCTTGACGATGCTCGCAGGTCGTTCAACCACCTCTCCGGCCGCAATCTGGTTGGCGAGATCGCTTGGTAGGCGGCGGATTCGACCCATCGACGTCCCTCGCAGCGGGGCCCTCTCAGGCATCCTGGCCGATGCCCGACGCGCGCCTCACCGCATCCGCTGTCGGCGGTAGGCGCGCACGACCTGAGTGACGCCGAGCAGCGTGACCAGAGAACCTGCGACTTCGAGCGCGGTCGAGCCGCCGACGAAAAGCAGCTCGAACCGGCCGCTTGCACCCGCCGCGACCGCCACGAGTCCGAACAGTAGGTTCCATACGCCGGCGATCATGGGGTGTTCGTCGCGCCAGTGTATCACCCCCGCGCGTTCCCAGCGCATTTGCAACGAGCCTACCACGGCCGACAGCGCCATTCTCGCGCGCGCATGCAGACGCACTCCCCGGATTTCGCCACAAGGGGTAAAACGCAGGCATGAAACCGACGCCCGGCGGTCTCGAACACTTCCGAGCCATGCTGGCTACCTACATGGCGAGCAAAGGGCTGCGCTCCACCGACCAGCGGTCGCTCATCGTCGACACGTTCTTCGAGGCGAACAGCCACGTGAGCATCGAGGAGCTTCTCGCGCAGGTGCGCGCAAGAGAGCCGCGCGTCGGATACGCGACGGTCTATCGGACGCTCAAGCTGCTGACGGAATGCGGCGTCGCCAGCGAACGCCGGTTCGGCGATGGTCTTGCTCGTTACGAACTCGCCGATGGCGTGAGCCACCACGACCATCTCATCTGCGTCCAATGCGCAGAGATCACCGAGTTTTCGGAGCCTCGAATCGAAGAGCTTCAAGACGTGGTCGCCCGGCGCCACGGCTTTGAATTGAGGTCGCACAAGCACGAGCTCTACGGAATGTGTCGTCGCTGTTTGCGATCCGCTTCCACGGCCGGAGCGAAGGCCAAAGGGCCGGTCAAGGGCGGCTGACGACGGGTTTCGCAGCGCATCGCCCTTGCTTCGCTCAGGGTTTCTCCGGCCACTTGTGCTTTGGGTATTTCCTCATGAGTTCCTTGCGTATGGCCGGATAGTGACGCTGCCAGAATCCGGCCAAATCGGTGGTGACTTGGACGGCTCGGCGATTCGGTGCGAGAAGCTCCAGGACGAGCGGCGTGGCCCGGCCGACGCGCGGACCGTCGGACATGCCGAAGAAGTCCTGAATTCGCGATGCGATGCTCGGCGGTCGGCCGGACTCGTATCGAATGACGACCGAGCGGCCGGCTGCGAGCGTGGTGCGCTCCGGGGCCAGCCGATCGAGCGACGACGCGAGCACGCCTGAGGCGCGCTGAAGGGCGTCGAGAAGGCCAGCCGCGCGGAGCTCGGCGAAGCTCGTCCGACCCTCGCACAGGCTGGCGAGCGTCTCGCGGACGTTCTCGTCGGTCGGAGCGGAGACGGACGGGTCGACCGACGCCGCGAATCGTGTGCGCGCGAGCCAGCGCTCGAGAACGTCAGGAGCTGCGAACGCACTCGGGCCGGCGGCCAGCGCAGCCTCACGCAGAACCGGCGTCGTCTCTTCGGGCGGCGCGTTCGCGCGCTCGGATGTGTAAAGGATGAGATTTTCCCACATCACGACCTCGCGCGCTTCCACACGCTCGGCTTGCGCGTTCCAGACGACCTGGCGCTGCTCTCTGACTCCGTGCGCGCTCACGTCGATGAGCCATTCTGGCTCGATAGCGCTTGCGATCCGGACGACGACGCCGCTGCGGGCGCCGCTCGGCCTCTCCTCGGCATCGATCGCGATGAGCCACTCTGCGTGGCGGACTGCGCTCAGCTCGGACAGCTCTGCGAGCCCGCCGGTCGCTAGCGCGAGTTGCCGACTGCCCGGGCGCACGCGCCGCGCCACGCGATCGGGGTACCCCGCGAGAAGCGCCATGCCGAGCGACGTCTGTGCATCGGCTCGCTGGCCTGCGCCGAGTCCGTGGCGGCAGGTCCGTGTCAGGTGCGATGCGCCGCGCTTCACTGCCTGCGTCGCCCCGGGGTCGAGGCCGGCGGCGCGTAGCGCGCTCGGGGTGAAGCCCCTGTCCTCGACCTCGCGAAAGAGATCGATTGTCGCCTCGAGGTCCGAGCGTTCGGCCGCGACGTCGGCCGCGCGCGCGTCGCCGAAGCGTGCCCTATTTGCCAGGCGGATCTCCCCCTCCGACAGGATGGCGGCCGCGAGGCACGCGTCGTCTACGATGCCCCTTTTCTCCCCTTCGACGCAGACGCGTGCCAGCCGCGGATGGAGAGCGAAGCGGAGCATCTCGCGGCCAGTCCGGGTGAGATTTCCGTCGGCGTCCGCCGCGCCGAGGCGAAGCAGGAGCTCTTCGCTCGCCCGAACGCTAGCCTCGGGCGGTGGATCCAGCCAATCGACGTCCCGTGCCGACAGCGCCGTGAGAAGCAGGCGGGATTGCGCGAGATCGGCGCGAAGGATCTCGGGTACGTCGAACTTGGGTCGCGACTCGAAGTCCGCTCGTGTGTAGAGACGCAGACATCGGCCCGGCCTGGTGCGCCCTGCACGGCCGGCCCGCTGGGTCGCGGATGCCTGGCTGACCTTTTCCACGCGCAGCCTCGGGAGGCCCGACCAGGACGCATGCGATGCGACCCGGGCGAGCCCGGAGTCGATGACCGCGACGACCCCATCTATGGTGATGGACGATTCAGCGACATTGGTCGACACGATAAGCTTGCGCTGAGCCTGCGGACAGACGGCGGCGTCCTGTTCTTCGGACGACAGATCCCCGTGCAGTACGACGACGCGCAGGCCCGCCTCAGTCGCGATCTTCTCGCAACTCGCCGCCGACTGTCGGATCTCGGCGGCCCCGGGCAAAAAGATCAGCACGTCGCCGCTCAGTCCGTCGATGACGAGGCGCCGAACCGCCGAGGCGACTTGAGACGACAGTGGGCGATCGTCGGGGCTCGGGAGATGTTCCATGGCCACGTCAAACCGTCGGCCTACCGTACGAATGACCGGGGCGCCGAGAAAAGCCGCGAGCGGCTCGGTCGCGAGCGTGGCGCTCATCGCGACGATGCGCAGGTCCGGTCGCTCCCGCTGTCGAATTCGTTGGGCGATGGCGAGAGCCACGTCGCCTTGAACGTGCCGCTCGTGGACTTCGTCGAAAACGATGACGGCGACGCTCTCGAGTCGTGGAGATGCGAGAAAAGTGCGCTCGACTACGCCCTCGGTGACGAACCGAATGCGCGTGCGTTCGCTCGAGACTTCCTCGAGATGAACGCTGTATCCGACCGTCCCTCCGACCGCTTCTCCGAGCTCTTCAGCCACGCGCCGGGCACCGAGCCGGGCCGCGAGGCGACGCGGCTCCACGACGAGGATCTGTCCACGCGCGGCAAAGCCTCCTTCTAGCAGGGCTCTCGGCACGCGCGTCGTCTTGCCGGCTCCCGGCGGTGCATCGATTACGAGCGTCGGAGTCTCGCGCAGGGAAGCGACGATCTCGGCAAGAGAGGGGTCGATGGGCAGAGGGAGCATTCGATTCGTGGTGTGGCCACGTGTTGGGGCCCGAGACTTGCCAGGCGCCCGCGTCGCCTGCGATAAGCCATCGTCGACATGCGCGTCTACGAAAACGTGCCGCTGGCTTCGTGGACGTCCCTGCGCGTGGGCGGTTCGGCGGCTCGGGTCGTGGCCGTCGATCGCGAGGACGAGGTTGGCGACGCGGTCCGGACGTCCGCCGAGGGGGCTGGCACGCTCGTCGTGCTCGGCGATGGGACCAACGTCATCGTGGGAGATGGCGGGCTCTCGGGCACCGTCCTCCGAGTCGATATACGTGGCGTCGACGTGCAGCGTGACGGGGACCGCGTGCTCGTGGACGTCGGGGCGGGAGAGCCCTGGGACGGATTCGTCGAGTTCGTCGTGGGCGAGCGGTGGCGCGGCATCGAGAGCCTGAGCGGGATTCCCGGCCGCACCGGAGCCACGCCGATTCAAAACGTCGGCGCGTACGGTTGGGAGGTCGGAGAGACGATCGCCACGGTCCGCGCGTTCGATCGCATCGAAAAGGTACTGATCGACATTCCAGCGCAAGACTGTCACTTCGGTTACCGCGCAAGCCTCTTTAAACAGACGGACCGCTACATCGTCACGCGCGTCAGCTTCGTGCTCGACGCAGGCACCCAGAGCAGTGTCCGGTACGCGGAGCTCGCCCGGGCGCTTGGGGTGGCCCAGGGGGGCAGCGCTCCGGTCGCAGGGGTCCGAGCCGCTGTCCTAGGGCTACGGCGAGAAAAGGGCATGCTGGTCGATCCGTCAGACCCTGAGAGCGCGAGCGCTGGATCGTTTTTCATGAACCCAGTCGTCGACGGTGCGACGCTCTCGCGGGTCGCCGCCCGGGCCGGTGAAGCGCCTTCCTACTTCAAGGTCGACGGCGGGCGATACAAACTGGCTGCAGCCTGGCTCGTCGAGCGGTCCGGGTTTGCCAAAGGCTGGCAGAAGGGCCGCGTGGGCGTCTCGCGCAAGCACAGTCTGGCCCTCGTCAACAGGGGTGGCGCGACGGCGAGCGAAATCGTCGCAGTGGCCCGCCAGATTCGGGATGGAGTGCGCTCGCGCTTCGGCGTGGAGCTCGAACCGGAGCCGGTGTTCCTTGGGTGTTCGTGGAACGCACCCTGAGCATATCGCGCCGCGGTAGGATGGCCGCATGATGCGCCCGTTTCGAGCCCTGGCCGTGGCCCTGGCTGTCGCGTCCGGGGCATGCCGTGGCTGTCGGGAGGACCATCCCTATGTCCCCTACTCGATCGATGTCGACGCGACGGCGCAGGTCCTGCCGGACGCGTCTGGGTCTGTCCCGCTGGACGCTTCGAGCGCTGGGGTCGAACACTACGCCCCAGTGCCGGCGACCAGCGCTCCCGGCGGCCAGGCGCAATGGTCGCTCGAGGACATGTCCCTCGCGGCTCCGGAAGGCCATGTGTTCGTATCCGCTATCGTGGGCGACTTCGAGCACGACGGATCGAAGGAAGCGTTCGCCATCGTGAGGCTGCCGGCGGGCCACGATTTCGGAAAGCTCGCATACTACCGCGCGTCGGAAGGAGCGGCGCCGCGCGCGGCCGTGGCCGTGCTTTCGCCACCTGATCTCGTGGCGGCCGAACCGGACTGCACGCTCGTCGGGCGGCTCATCGGCGTGGGCCCGCGCAGTGTGCTCGTGGACCTCGGCACCCGATGCCCGCGCCCGATGCTCGGACGCGGAGCCCGAAGATGGATTGCCATCGTATCTGTACGCGGTCCGCGCCCCGAGGTGTGGCTCGCCGTAGCCATGGCGGCGGACGCTCCCGAGCTTCGTGTGGACGGCGAGGTGGTGGATCAAGATGGCGACGGCTTAGAGGACGTATCGCTTCGTGTGGCGCTCGACGACGGTGGCCCGTTGTCTCGGTCCGGGCTGCCGCTCGCTGCGTCGTTGGCGTGGCTGGACCGCCCCGCCGGCCTCAGCCAGAACGTCGCGGCGACTGAGGCTTCCTTCTCGAGCCTTGCGGCATCGGCGCTGGCGCGGGCCGGGCGTTCGAGGGATGCGTCTGCGGTGCCGGCGTACGTTGCGCAGATTCGGTCGCTGTATCGAGCCCTCTGCGCCGAGGGCGGGTCGCCACGGCTGACCGCAGTGGCCGGTGCGGGAACGATCGGATGTGGGGCGGGGCGTGCCCTCGAGGAGGCCGGCCTCGCGGAGGTCCGTTCGTTCGCGACGATGGGCGACGGGCTCAGGGCGGCCCTCGCGCTCGATAGAGCGGAGCGTCCGCCCGCTACGCGCACGGCGTCGCGCGTGGCCGAGGCCGGAGCTTGGATGGCCAAGGCCGTGCCTGTCGTCCTAGCGCGTTCGGTGCGCGCGGTCGCAGCCGTCCCGAACGTCCCGTCGTGGCGCGCCCCGGCGCTCGGTCCTCTGGCGTTCGTGCCCAGCGGAAAGCTTCTCGTCTGCACGAAAGCGGGTGCCGCGATCGTCAACCCGGAAACTGGGGACGAGGCCGCTGCGGGGGATGTGGCCGTGTGGCCTTCGGCGGTCACGTCCCCCGACCTGACCTTGCGTTGGACCGACGTCACCGACCCGTGCGATGGCTCGGGCCTTCACGCGCGATTCGCGTCGGGGCCTCGCGAGGAGGGCATCGACGTCGTGCTGCCCGTAGCTTCCCAGCTCGGACCGGGGTGCTCCATGGGTCGCAGGACCGACATTCGCGTCGTGCCGATCGCCTGGGACCAGGCGGGCCTCCAGGCGCTCGTCGACGGCGTGCCCGTGCTCGTGGCTTCGAACCTCGGCGGCGCTTCGGTGCTCAATGCGTTCCTAGATGGGCCGGCTCGGCGGGGGACGCCTCGCTCGCCCGACGGCAGCGCGTTGGTCGTGGCGACGAGTTCCGGGCTCGTTGTCCGCGCGGGCGGACGCGATCGAGTGCTGCGCGCGCCGGAACTCGAGGGGTCGTATGAAGACCAGCAGGACTGCACCGTGAGCAACGACCAGGTGTATGTGGCTTGCATTCAAAACGGCAAGGTCTGGGTCGGGGCGTGGCCCTGAGAAGGCCGGTGTCTTCCCTCGCGGGAAATGGGAAGTAGGCTCCAGGCTCGTCTACCTGCGCGTGCACAAGACGTCGTCGGCTTCTCGGGTGCTCTGGAGGCACTGGAGCGCCCGATCCCAACAGCGCACCACGAGCACGCCGTGGGCGAGGAGCGTGGCGAGCGACGACGCCCCCGTGTGATGGGCGACGGCCTCCCGCGGAAGCACCGCGGTGCAGCCCTTGTCGGTCTGGATGTCGATCTGTCGTCCACCCGAGACGACATCCGTGCGCCCAACGGCTCGCAGCTGGGCGGCGATGGATTGCGCGTAGGCTTCGTCGGCCGGGCTATCGTCCGGCCGAGGCGCCTGCATCGAGGCCATGTACTGGATGGCCTTGAGCTGGACCTCGAGCGGCATGGTCACGGTCACCGTCGGGCTCGACTTCGGCACCGGGCGAGGCGGCATGGCCTGGACGGCGGCTGACGCCGCGGGCTGCGACTCGGCCGCCGGCGGTGCAGCGGTCGGTATGGAAGACACGCCGAGCCACGGCGAGGACGCGGAGCCCGCCTCGAGGTCGGACAGGGGCCCCATTTTGTTGCACGACGACAGCGCGCATAGGATCGCGCCCAGGGGAACGCCGCGGAGCATGATGACTTCGCTCATACCACGAGCAGCACTCCGCCCGAAACTTGGCCCGAGCTCGATCGTCGTTCCAATAGTCGGCCATACGATGCAGCTGCCGGGCCGACTCCGATCCACCACGCTGGGTGACGTTCTCGGGATGCTCTACCGCGCGAGCGCCAATGGAACGCTGGAGCTCGTGGAGGCCCGGGGACGCTGTCACCGTGTTCACCTGGTGGACGGATGCGTGGTGGGCGCCGAAATCGACGGCGCGAGCCGGTCTCTCGCAGAGATCCTGCGCAGCGACCGCGCTGCCGACGACGATACGATCGCGCGTTCCCTCCTGCGATCGATGACGTCCCACCGCCTTCATGGGCAGGTCCTCGTCGAGGACTTCCGCTTGAATCCTAGCCTCGTCGCGGAGGCGTTGCGCCGACAGGTCCAGGAGCGCCTCGCATTTCTTGATTGCCTCGAAGACGCGCGGCTCTCGTTCCGCGTCGCTGTTCGGCGGCCTCGCGAGGTGGTCGAAGGCGTGCCACTCGGAGCCGGGGCGTTTCTCCACGGCAGGCGGCGCGCGCGCGATCGCGACAGGTCGCAACCGCCGCACCGAGCGACGGACGGAGCTTGGACGGTGCTTGGAATCGACCCCGGGAGCGACGTCCACGAGATCAAGCGGGCCTACCGGCGATTGGCTAGGTCCCTGCACCCGGATCTCCATCCGGACGTGACCGGCATGGCGCGAAGGGACCTCGAGGTAGAGTTCGCTCGCGTGACCCACGCATATCGAACTCTGGTCGCGTAGGGCCGAGGGATTCACGAATCCGGCGGAATGCTGGCCGCGACGAGCTGGGGCATGAGCGTCGGATCGCCCCCGCCCAGCGTCGCGTCATTGCCGTTGCCCGACTCGTCCGGCATTCGTGTCCCGCACACTTCATTGCAGTCGAAATACGCGACGAGCCCCGGCGCGCCGTCTGGGACGCTGCCTTGCATGTCCGCGAGAACGTCGGCGGCTTTTCGCGCCACGCTCCAGATCCGAATCTCGTCCATCTCGCCCGCGAAAAACTCACTGTATCCGTCGATCGATCCGAGCCACGAAGTCGTCGGAATCTGAATGTTCGGCGATGCCGCATTCGTCGCAACGGCAGTTCCGTCGATGTAGAGAAACGCGGTCGTCCCGTCGTAGACGTACGCGAGGTGAAACCATGTGAGAGGCGGCGGCGGCGTCGGAGCTGCCACCAGTGCCTTGCTGCTGAGCGTATAGACCGGGAACGCGCCCAGAACGCCGTCGCGAATGCCGAGCATGACTCCGCTCGCGAAATCGCTGCGCAGCGTGACGAAGGCCTGGGTTCCGCTCGCCGACGCGTACATAACCCAGAGCGAGAGGGTCTGCGGCGTGTTCCCCGCTGGGAATCCTGCAGTGCCCGTCGAGGCGTAATCGTCCAAACCGTCGAAGGACAAGACGTAGTTCGGCGCCCCGGCTTCTGGCTCCGAGCACGGTTGCGAGGATGCGTCCTCGGACGACAACGACGTGTCGTCGTTTGAACAGGCGACGACGACCGCGCACGCGAGCCCGATAAGGACCGCGAAGCTGGCGAATCGCACCAGGGCGCGCACCCGCCTCACTGCGGCACCTCGATGATTCCGGCAGGTCCTATACGCGTCCAGCTCACGGCCACGTCGTCGACGTAGATCGAGGCTCTCGGCGGCGCGAGGTCGTTGACCAGGCTGCAGGGTGTGAAGTAGACGGCGGGCTGCCGGCTCATCGGTCGGGCTACATCGTAGACGAGACTGCCGTCGAGCCATATCGTCAATCGGCCGGTCGGGTCGTCGACGTTTCGGTAGAAGGCTTCAAGCTGAAACCATTGGCCGACCGGCACGGTCGGAGGCGGATCGGGCAGCGGAGACCGCAGGTACTGCTGCCTGTGGTCGTACAAGACGAGAGTGAAGTCCCCGGACGGCTGGGACTCGAGGCGCAGGTCGATGAGCTCGGAGAGGTCACTCCCCGCGTCCGTGGATTCCCGGTACCGAAACTTGAGAATCGCCCACGAGGTGATCGTTTGATAAAGCTGGGGCACATAGTACCAAACGCTGTAGTAGGCTTCCGTCGGGAACGTCTCTTCGCGATATACCCCGCAGCCGCCGGGATCGTTGGGATCAGCGGTCAGCGAATCCGCCACGGTGGACAGCTTGATGGAGTACTGCCCGGTGTGGGCCTGCTCCGTCGTCACGGCGACCGACGCATCCCCAGTGGCCTCCACGTAGCTTCCGCCGGCGCCGTTGGGCTCGGACCACTGCGAGAGGTCCCCGGTTTCTTGATCCGCCGTCCAGATGAGGTCCGAGCCAAGATAGAGCGGGCTGTGGCATCCGGCATGAACGCCCAGGACCAGGGCCGAAGTGAGCGCCCTCACCCGGCGGTCCGACTTCGCGGCGGCTCGTGTGGCTCGCGCACGCGGGGCCAGTGCAGAACGCCTTTGCGCCCGAGGCGCGCGCCGTTGCTGCATTTGTCCGTTCGTAACGGCTGCCTCGTCAGGCACACCGGATAGGCAAGCACGATCCGGATCAAATGTCTTTAGGCGAGCGGCAGCGAGCGCATGACGAACGCGACTGGGGCGCGTCAACTTCCAGTTCGTGACCGCGCCCACGGGCAACACGGTGGGCTCGGCGACCACGAGACGTCCGTGGTGCACTCGATCTTTGAGCGGTCCTCATAGGGGTCATCACCCGGTCGCGGACGTACGTCGCACTGCCCATAGCCTGGATGACTGCACCCATCCGCTTGGATCGTGGACGCATACCAGGGGAGGAGTGCACCCATCCGCTTGGATCGTGGACCCATAGCCTGGATGACTGCACCCATCCGCTTGGATCGTGGACGCATACCAGGGGAGGAGTGCACCCATCCGCTTGGATCGTGGACCCATAGCCTGGATGACTGCACCCATCCGC